>JAZRIQ010000025.1:0-74426 GCA_045645405.1 Eubacteriales bacterium | reverse complement strand
ATCCAAAACTGCTCTTATATTTATTTTTGCCTTTTGTTGGAATGCTTTTCGGTTGTTTATTCATTGTTGTGGAAAACTATATATATGGAAGTGTATTCTGTGGATTGTCATTCTTATGTGCGTTAATGTTTATCTTGTTTGCTCCGAGAAGTTACATTATCAATAATGAAGGTATCAAAATGTGAAAGGAATAACGCTATGACTGATTTTGAAAAGATAAAAGAAATAATAAAAAATGCTGATAGTGTTGTTTTCTTTGGCGGCGCAGGAGTATCAACAGAGAGTGGAATCCCCGATTTTCGAGGAACAGGCGGACTTTATACCGAAAATAACGGTATAGACCCCCAGGAAATTTTAACGCCGCAATATATGTTGAATAAGCCTGAAGAATTCTACAATTATTATAAAAACAGTATGCTTTACCCAAGTGCCAAGCCCAATGAAGCCCACAAGGTGCTTGCTAAAATGGAAAAGGATGGAAAGCTAACGACGATTATAACGCAAAATATAGACGGCTTGCACCAAAAGGCTGGTAGCCAAAACGTAATAGAGCTACACGGCTCATCACTAAAAAATTATTGCGTAAAATGCGGCAAAGTATATGACCTTGATTACGTTATCAAAGCTGATACTGTGCCGTACTGTAAATTGTGCAACGGTTTTGTACGCCCCGACGTAGTTATGTACTGTGAGGGACTTGATACGAGAAAGTTTTACGATGCCGAGGAAGCAATTTATTATGCTGACGTGCTAATCGTTGGTGGAACGTCCTTGACCGTTCAACCTGCCGCATCGTTGATTAACAGCTATCAAGGTAAGCATCTCATAATAATAAACAAATCACCAACCCCGTATGATAACCTAGCGGAATACGTTATCAGAGAACCGATAGGAAGAACACTTTCTGAAATTTACAATTAAACTTAGTCACTCTGCTAAGTTAATGAGGAAAAATGAAAAAGCTTAGTATATATAAAAATTTCTTTTTGAATTTAATATTTCCTGCCTTGATTTTTGGCTCAATTACAGGAATATTAACAGCAGTTATAATCACTCTTTACAAATTTTTAGCAAAGCATATTATTTCTTTGAGCGGTCAAGGCTATTTGTATATTAGAGAGCATTTATATCTCTTGCCGATTTTAATAGCCGTTGCTTTTGCTCTTGGCTTTTTGTTCGCTTATGTATATAAGAAAATTCCTGAAATTCGCGGTGGCGGAATACCGATTTCAATAGGAATTTTGAGGGGAATTATAACGTTTAAATGGCTCAAAACAATTATAGGAACGTTTGTTTTGTCTATGTCAAGCTTTCTTATAGGAGTCCCATTAGGAAACGAAGGACCGTCTGTTCAAATGGGAACCGCTATCGGTCGCGGAAGCGTGTTCACCTTTGCAAAAAGACATAAAGCCTGGGATAGATATTCAATGACGGGCGGAGCTTGCGCAGGCTTTTCCGTTGCCACAGGTGCGCCTGTTTCCGGAATTATGTTTGCTATTGAAGAAGCGCATCAAAGAATTTCTCCAATGATAATTATAGTAGCATCTGTGTCTGTGCTTTTTTCAAGAATCACCTCGGAGTTAATATCGCCTCTTTTTGGATTGGATACAAGACTGTTTCCAAATCTTACACTTCCGAAACTTGAAATTAAAAACGTGTGGATACCTCTTTTAGTGGGCGTGATAGTAGGAAGCTTTGCAGTATTATTTTTGTACTATTATAAGGCAATTTACGAGTTTTTTAACGTTGCTATAAAAAAAGTTCCTCACGCATATAAAATTTTTGCAGTATTCACGTTAACGTTTATCTTGGGAGCAATATCAACAAATTATATTTCCACAGGTCATCATTTGATTGAGGAGCTTTTGATAGATAATGAAATTACAGTAATAGCACTCGTTTTAATTCTCTTGGTTCGCTCAACGCTAACGCTTTTTGCAAGCTCCAATAGCATAACCGGAGGCTTATTCTTGCCTATAATGGCGCTTGGCGCAGTGTTATCCTCTGCAGTTGCAAAAATTCTTGTTTTATTAGGACTTGACAGCAGCTATTATACAATAATTCTTGTTTTGGGCATAACCGCCTGTATATCGTCAATGATGAAAACGCCTCTTACTGCCATTATGTTTGCTGTGGAAGCATTATCCTGTCATGAAAATATAATATACGTAGTAATGGTGTCAGCGGTTGCGTATGTTATTACGGAAATCTTCAGGGCGGAATCAATAAATGATTCGGTAGTAGAACGCAGAATACACGAAATTAACGGAATACGTCAGTCTAAAACAGTAGATACCTTTGTAACTGTCGGCAAAGAAACTTTTGCGGTAGGTAAGCAAATAAGAGATATATTCTGGCCCAGCAACTTGATTGTTTTAGCCGTTAAAAAGGATGAAAAGAGAGAAAATGAGGTTGACCAATATGGCGGCAAAGCGCTCTTGGACGGTGACGTTTTACACATAAGATATATCACTTATGATGAAAAGCAAACGTTGGACGAGCTGTACGCAATAGTAGGTGACCAAAAAAAGGAAGAGGGATAATATGTTAGGTGCAATTTTAGGCGATATTATTGGCTCGGTTTATGAATTCAACTCCCATAAATTAAAGGAATTTCCCCTTTTTACAAGTGGCAGTCGCTTAACGGACGATAGTCTGATGACCGTAGCAATAGGTTGCGCTTGCGTAAATGCAGATTTATGCGACGAGGATGATTTCAAGGAAAAAGCCGCTTATTTTATGCGACTTATCGGCAATCAATATCTTGACGCAGGCTTCGGCGGTAACTTTTACAAGTGGCTTATTGATGATACAAGAGGAGCATATAATAGCTTTGGCAACGGCTCCGGAATGAGAGTTTCCCCTGTGGCATACGCAGGAAATAATCTTGAAGAGGTTGAAAATCTTGCAAAATGGAGCGCCGAGGTAACTCACAATTCAACGGACGGGATAATCGGCGCGCAAGCAATAGCCGCCGCAGTATTTTTAGCCAAAGAAGGCAAAAGCAAGGAAGAAATCAGAAAATATATAAGCGATAATTATTACCCGCTTAATTTCACCCTTGATGATATACGACCTACGTATTCCTTTGACGTTACCTGTAAGGGCAGCGTGCCTCAAGCAATAGTGTGCTTTTTGGAATCTACAGATTTTGAGGACGCTGTAAGAAATGCAATATCATTAGGCGGCGACTGTGATACTATCGGTGCAATGGCGGGAGCAATAGCAGAAGCGTACTTTGGAATACCCGATGATTTGCAGGAAAAGGCGTTTGAGTATATGGATGATACAATACAGGAATATTACTATTCGTATGCGGACGAGTTATATAGATAAGAACATAATATGAAAATACATTATATGAAATTAAAACCTCACCCCTACGACTTGATTAAAATAGGCTGCAAGGATATTGAAATGCGCCTTAACGATGACAAAAGACAAACGATAGAAATAGGGGATATAATAGCTTTTACAAACACAGAGTCATACGAAACTATAAGAGTAATCGTGTTAAATAAGCACCTCTTTAATAATTTTTCTGAGCTTTATAACGCTTTTGATAAATCACGCCTTGGCTATTCGAAACATGAAAACGCAGACCCCAAGGATATGGAAAAATACTACCCCGTGGACGAAATTAACAAATTTGGCGTAGTAGGCATCGAAATTCAGTTAGTATAATAAAAATCACTGCAAGAAAATCTTGCAGTGATAATTTTTTTATAGCTTTTCAAAATCAGCAGCGCCGTGTTTACAAATAGGACAAACAAAGTCATCGGGCAACGTGTCACCCTCGTGAACGTAACCGCAAATCTTGCACACGTACCCCGACTTTTTTTGCGCGTTAGGCTTTGGCTTTACGTTTTTGTGGTAGTAGCTGTATGTCATAGATTCATCATTAGTTAAGCTCATAGCGTTAGTTACCTCGCAAATGAACATACCGTGTGTGCCTAAATCAATATAGTCAGTTACCTCACAGGACATAAACGCATTGATATAATCAGCAGTAAATACCGCAAGACCGTTTTGGCTTTTCCAATAATCAAAACCATCAAATTTGCTTGTGTCACGACCACTATGGAATCCAAAGCGCTCAAATACGTCAAATTTAACGTTTTCCGTCAAGCAGTTAACGTTGAGCTTTTTGGTTTCCTTAATAACGTCGTGAGAATAATTTTGCTTATTTACCGTAACCGCAAGCTTTATTGGAGTCGAGGTAAGCTGAATAACGGTGTTGCAAACAAAAGCATTATCTCTTTTGCCGTCATTATATGAAATGGCATAAAGACCGTAGCCTATTTTGAATAAAGCAGAGTTATCAATCATATTAAATCCTCCTTTTATTCTATTGTTGCCAATTATCTAACCTTTTCGTTAATTTCACTTGTTAACTTATCAAGCATTTCGTCAATAGTCATAGCGCCAAGATTTACACCACCACGTGCTCTTAATGAAACAGTACCACTTTCAACCTCGTTAGCGCCAATTACTAACACATAGTTAACCTTATCAAGCTGAGCCTCGCGAATACGCTTACCCATAGTTTCATTACGGCAGTCAACCTCAACTCTCATACCGCGCTCAAGCATTTTAGCCTGAACCTCTTTTGCATAGCCGTCAAACTCGGAGTTAATAGGAACAATAACCGCTTGAACAGGAGATAACCAAAGTGGAAGCGCGCCTGCATATTTTTCAAGAATTAAAGCAAGTGTTCTTTCATAACAGCCAAGTGATGTTCTGTGAATGATATATGGCGTTGCAAGCTGATTGTTTGAATCAACGTATTCCATGCCGAACTTTTTAGCAAGAAGCATATCAATTTGAATAGTAACAATTGTATCCTCTTTACCGAATACGTTCTTACATTGAATGTCAAGCTTAGGACCGTAGAATGCAGCCTCGTCAATACCAACCTCATATTCAAGACCAATTTCATCAAGAAGCTTGCCCATGATTTCTTGAGCCTCATTCCATTGCTCAGGTGTGCCCTCATACTTGTCAGTACGATTAGGATCCCACTGTGAGAATCTGAATGTGCAGTCCTCCCAAAGACCAACAGTTTCAAGGCAGTACTTAGCAAGGTCAAGACAGCCCTTGAATTCCTCTGCAAGCTGATCGGGACGGAGAACAAGGTGTCCCTCTGAAATTGTAAATTGACGAACACGAATAAGACCGTGCATTTCGCCACTGTCCTCGTTTCTAAAGAGAGTAGAGGTTTCGCCAAGACGCATAGGAAGATCTCTGTATGAACGCTTCTTGTTTAAGAATACTTGATATTGGAATGGACATGTCATAGGACGGAGCGCGAAGCATTCTTTTGTGTAATCGTCCGGGTCACCCATAACGAACATACCGTCAAGATAGTGGTCCCAGTGACCTGAGATCTTGAATAGCTCTCTCTTTGCCATAAGAGGTGTCTTTGTTAAGAGATAGCCCCTTTTTTGCTCTGTATCCTCAACCCATCTTTGTAAAAGCTGAATAACTCTTGAGCCCTTTGGCAAAAGAATAGGTAAGCCTTGACCGATTGAATCAACTGTTGTAAAGAATTCAAGCTCACGACCAATCTTATTGTGGTCACGCTTTTCAGCCTCCTCAACCATCTTTAAATATTCGTCAAGCTCATCCTGTGTAGCAAATGCAGTGCCGTTTACACGGGTTAACATCTTGTTGTTCTTATCGTTTTTCCAGTAAGCGCCGGAAAGCTTTGTGAGCTTAAACGCTTTAAGTGCCTTTGTGTAGCAAAGGTGAGGACCAACGCACATATCAATGTACTCGCCCTGCTGATAGAACGTAATTGTCGCATCAGCATCTAAATCGCCAATATGCTCAACCTTGTAAATCTCTCCTCTTTCCTCCATAAGCTTAATAGCTTCATCACGAGGTAAAGTGAAAGCCTTAATAGGAAGATTTTCCTTTGTGATTTTCTTCATTTCCTTTTCGATAGTTGCAAGGTCGCTGTCTGTTAACTTTGTGTCACCTAAATCAACGTCGTAGTAAAAGCCCTTTTCATTTGCAGGACCATAAGCAAACTTTGCGTGTGGATAAAGACGCAAGATAGCTTGAGCCAAAATGTGAGCAGCAGTATGTCTTATAATGTGAAGCTCCTCATTTTTGTCGGTACACTCTGATACAGTACCGTTGTTTAACATGATTTTCATAGTATATATACTCCTTTTAATAATTAACAAAACAATTCAAATAAAAAAACACCTTTAACGCAAAGCGCGTTAAGGGTGCATAGCACGGTTCCACCTTAAGTTTAACTTGTTTGTTCTTTAACGCAGAAATACGGTATGGCTTTTTACCGCCACACGGCTCAAAAGTGGTATTCGCATAAAATTCGGTAAGGAAATCGCACCGCCATCCTCTCTCTGAAACCTACGTAATATGCTACTGTCTTTTTCACAGCCTTTAATTTAATTCACACACATTTTAACATAATCAAAAAGAAAAATCAACACTTTTTTAAAATATATATTATGCAAACTTGACATAAAAATTCATATATGATAAAATATTGTAAAAATAACGCTCAAATCTATATTTATTGCATCAAGAAAGGAGAAGAAAATGGGTAAAAAATTTTCGGTCATAATTTTGATTTTTCACTTGATAGTACCGCTTTCTTTGCTGTTTCCTGTGCTTCAAACATCAGAAACGTCAAAAAGCACGGAGCTTTTTAATATATTCCAATACATAAATCAAAATCAATACTTCTATATAAGTGTATTGCTCGTTGCATTCTTACTGATTGAGCTACTGGGAGTTGCCAATGCTATTTATTACATAAGCGTCAAAACTCCTGACAGAAGAAGTGTGGGGATTTCATTTTTGTTTGGATTTTCTTCTGCTATTTTAGGAGCGATGTTCATAAGCGCAGGATCATATTTGTTCTTTTCTCTTTGTGCATTATCCTTCATTGTGATTTCATATTGCTCAATAAAGCTTATGAAACTGGAGGATTGAATGAAAAAGCGCAACGAAGAAAAAGAACAGAAAATAAGAAAATATCGCGCATTGAATACGCACATTTTTTTGTGGATTTCTATGAGCGCTTTGTTGGGTGCTTTTGCCGTGTTTTCCTTTTTTGGAAAAGAAGCACGCTTGGCGGCGGTATTTTTCGCTTTTGCCATAATTAGCTTATCCCCGATGGCTTTTGCACCAATCTATTACGTGTTTACTAAAAAGGGCGTAACAATAGTTTATTTCTTTGGTATTAAAGAAGAGATTGAGTGGTGGGAAACAAAAAGTATAGTAGAAAAAGGACGTTGGTTTAGCGGAAACAGCTTGCCTCATTATCATATTAACTATCCCAAAAAGAAAAAACGCCGTTTCTTTGTAACAGGTGATATTACAAAAACTCACAGAACAAAAAGGCTCTTAAAGAAACTTTACATAAAGGAAATAAAATAAATGCTAACCCACGGTTTACAAATGTTAACCGTGGGTTGCTTGATTTTTATATGAAACTGTGATACACTATAAAAAAGGAGTGAGTAAAAATGAAAAGAAAAATCAAAATAACCGTCGCATTAGTGATAGTAGCACTTCTTATAATACTCCCAACGTTATGGCTGACAAATTGCTTTACAAAAAGCAAGCTCACACGCAAAATATACCGCCCCGATAACGTGTACGAGGAAATTTGGAATTTGTATGTTAAAGAACAATTTGGCGGAGACACTGTGTTAACTACCTCAAAAGAGAACTCCGAGGCTCAGTACGAATTTGGACAGTTTATGTATATCAGAATTCCTGATTATAGTATGATAATAAGCTGGGAATCCCGTACACTTGCTTTTGATTTTTTCACAGATGACGAAAGAATACTCGTTAAGTTTTTATACGATTACGAAACAAAAACGCTATACGGTGAAGAGGAGTTTGAATACTTTGCGGAAAACTTTTTACAGCATTACCTTGAGTGGAATAAAGAAGAAACAAAATATTCTCTTGATAATTTAGGAAACGTCGATTTTCAGTACGTTGAGTATGCGAATTCGATATACAGTAAATGAATTTTAGAAAAGAGATAATATGAAACGCAGAACAACAAGAAAAAAGCAACAGGAGCTTATAGAAAAGAGAAAAAGATATTTTACCGATATGATTTGCGGTATAGTGCTTTTTGTACTGTTTATAATACTATCTGTTGTTTCGCTATACGAATATAATCAAAAACCGCTGACTTACGATGATGTTGAGTATAAGGAATTTATCTTTGAAAGCTTTGAAACTCGCGGAAGTAAAACAAGAGAGTTTTGGATTTACGTAAAAGAAGAAGAGCAACCATTGATTTTTCAGCTTCCAAAAATCTCGTATTATTCCTTGTTTGAAAAGGTAAATAATATTGAAAACGGCAGTAAAATATCCTGTTATGTGAAACCAAACGGCGGAAAATTTTCATATACCGTATTTGAATTGAAAGGCGATGAAATGGTATTTTCGTTAGATTTCTGTAACGAACAAAACAAGCGTGATGCTTTAATTGGACTTGTTTCAATGCCTATATTAACAGTTGCGTCATTGGTAGTCACTTTAATTTTCGCTAATAAATACAAAAAAATAAAATGCTAACCACCAAGGTTAGCATTTTCTGTTATTGAACGTTAAATAGCATAAGGAAAAATCCAATCATAGCAGACGTAGCATATAAAACGCCTACAATTCGCATATTTTCCTTGAAGCACTTGTTAGTCTTAAATAATACCGCAAGACCGATTCCGGCTCCTGAGCAAAGACCCGCACAAGCGGCTCCGAATGATAAAACTCCCTCAGAGTATAATTCAATCATAGCGACGGAAACGGAGCAGTTAGGAATTAAACCAAGCAAGCTTGCAACAAACGGCTGCGCATAGCTATTTGTTAAAAGTATCTTATGTAAAATATCCTCGCCAACAAACTCCATTACAATTCCAAGCACAAAGCTTACTGCAAGAATAAATAAAGCGGTTTTAAGCGTGTGCTTAAGGGCGGGCTTTACAATTCCGCCCTCCTCCTCACAGCCGCAATCCTCGCAAAGCTCAATATGCTGCTTTTGAACCTTCAATATCTTCAGCATTAAATCAACCATAAAGCCAATTAAAATACCAAAAACAATTTTAACAACAATAAATTTCCAAATATCGCCGCGTACACCGTCACTGCTTGCAAGCAAAAGCGGAATAGCCTCGTCGGAGGTAGCGATAAATACTGCAATAAGCGTGCCCTCAGTAAGCAGTCCCGTGGCGTATAGATTACTGCAAGAAGCAGAAAACCCGCATTGAGGAATCAAGCCAAGCCCCGTGCCTAAAAACGGACCGAATTTGCCGATTTTAGATATAGAATATTCCATCTTGGTAGAAGCCTTATGCTCAATATATTCCATTAAAAGATACGCTAAAAACAAAAGGGGAACAGTAAATAGTAGCTCTTTTAAGGAATGTATAAATGCATGGCTAACACCGTGTAAAATTTCTTCCATTTATATAATATCCTTTATTTTAGTTAAGTGATGTTTATTATACATCAAATAGCGTTTTTTGTCAATAATAGAGGTTAAAAAACTGAAATTTAATAAAATCACTTGAAAAAAATAATAACGTGTGCTAATATATACTCATAGATTTTACAGAGTAAATATACGTGCGTCAAGTGTCAAAGGGACGGGGAGTTGCCCTTGAACGAAAGCCAAAAGGCTGCGGTGCGTATGTTGCATCCCGCTGGACTCATCTCCAAAATGGTTGCAAAATCTGTATTTCATTTTAGGAGGTGTTTTTTTATACAAAAATCTAAAAAAACAATAAAGCTGCTCACTAATATGGCGATGATGACATCATTAAGCATAGTGATAGGTATGTTTTGTAAAAGCGTGCTTAATTTTGGCGGCGGACTTTTTCGCATTACCTTTGAAAACATTCCGATTATTTTGTCGGGCATTGTTTTAGGGCCAATAGCAGGAGGCGTGGTTGGACTGGCATCTGACCTTGTAAGCTATATGCTGTCTCCACAAATATACCCACCGAATTTAATAGTTACCTTAGGTGCAACGTCCGTGGGTGTTTTGTCAGGTGTTGTATCAAAATATTTTGTAAGAAAAAAAGGAAAAATGCAAATAATATTATCCGGAACTTTAGCTCACGTGGTAGGTTCAATGATAATAAAGCCAATTGGACTTTATCAGTTTTACAACGTTTTGGTTCTGTGGCGCATACCTCTTTATCTTGTGATAGCGCCTTTGGAAATTTTGCTTCTGTGCTTGCTTTTGAAAAGCAAAGGCTTTGCAATGACGATTGGATATGAGGAGGAATTAAAATGAATTACAATGAAGCACTGGAGTATATCCACTCGGTTTCTTGGACGTTTTGTAAGCCCGGTCTTGATAGAATAAAAGAGCTTACAGATAAGCTGGGCAAGCCTCAAAACAGCTTGAAATTTATACACGTGGCAGGTACAAACGGCAAAGGCTCCTTTTGCTCAATGTTATCATCAATTTTAAAGGAGCAGGGATACAGAGTAGGACTTTTCACCTCTCCTTATATTAAATTCTTTAACGAAAGAATAGCAATAAACAATGAGCCGATTTCAGAAAATGATTTGGCAGAGTTAACCTCGCAAATTAAGCCGATAGCAGATGCTATGAAAGACAAGCCTACCGAATTTGAGCTTATAACAGCAATCGGTTTTGAATACTTTAAAAATCAAAATTGCGACGTTGTAGTCCTTGAATGTGGCTTAGGCGGTCGCCTTGACTCAACGAATGTTATTGAAAATTCAATTTTATCTGTTATTACGGGAATTGATTTTGACCATACCGCCATTTTAGGAGACACAATTCCAAAAATAGCAAAAGAAAAAGCGGGCATAATAAAGGAAAATACGCCGGTGCTATGGTGCGGCAACGACAAAGAAGCGCAAAGTGTGATTTTAACAGAAGCGTTGGGCAAAAGTGCTCCATTTTACGTGGCAGAAAGAAGCACCTTGAATGTGAAAAAACAAACACTTGACGGTACTTTTTTTGATTTTGGCGAATTTAAAGACCTAAAAATAAAGCTTTTAGGTACCTATCAAACGAAAAACGCCGTAAACGTATTGAACGCAGTTGAAATTTTGAAAAAGCAAGGCTTCACAATAAGTGATACCGCTGTAAAAGAAGGACTCGAAAAAGCAAAATGGCACGCGCGCTTTGAAATAATATCACACACTCCCCTCGTTATTTTTGACGGCGGGCACAATCCGCAGGGCGTATGTGAGGCTGTAAAGAGCGTCAAAAAATATTTCGGAAGCGAAAAGGTTAATGTAATAACCGGCGTAATGGCGGATAAGGACTATAAATTCATAGCGAAAAAAATTTGTGAAATTGCAAGTCAAGTGTATTGCATAACTCCTGACAATAAAAGGGCATTGAATGCAAAGGATTATGCATACGAATTTAACTCTCTCGGCATCAAAGCTACCCACTACGAAACAGTACCTCAAGCTATGAAAGCATCATTCAAAGATGCAATAAATGAAGGCAAAGCCATTCTTTGCCTCGGTTCTCTGTATATGTATAGTGAGGTTGTTGGCTCTATCTCTTGACAAACAACAATTGTAGTGCTATAATATATTAAATTAACAATATGGGTTATTCGGATTTGTAAACTTAAAGAAATTAAAACTGGGAAAAGAAATGAGTATTAAAGAAAAAATTCCTGTGTATAAGGAAACTTTTAAGGAAAGAGCCTCGAAAAAATGGTTCGACATCAAGAAAAACGCCAATATTACTCGCGAGCTTGTGAAAAAGAACGTTAAAATTCAGTACAGAAATTCCGCCATCGGTGTATTTTGGACGATTTTAAATCCGTTCTTGAATATGCTTGTAATGTTTTTTGTATTTGGTAGTATTCTTAATTACAGCGAGACTGATAAAACGTACGCGCTATATCTTCTTTGCGGTAATATTATTTTCAATATGATGAGAGGCGCAACAAGCCAATCTCTTACTTCTCTTGTGCAAAACAGAGGACTTTTAACTAAAAACAAAATTTCATATTACGTTTTTCCGCTGTCCAATAATTTGAGCGCGCTTGTTAATTTCTTGTTTTCATGCGTTGCTCTTTTGGGCGTTATGCTTTTTGTATGGATAAGGGGTGAAACGGTATTCAGCTGGAATATTTTAATGGCGTTTTTAATGCTTCCGGCGCTGTTTATATTCAATTACGGAATGTCTGTAATTTTGGCTACGTTATATGTGTTCTTTAGAGATATTCAGCATTTTTATTCTGTATTTTTGACACTTTGGACATACCTTACACCGATATTTTATAAGACTGACAGAATAAACCAAACTCATCTTTCAGGTAAGCTTATAATCGGAGTTATAGAGTTGAATCCAATGTATCATTTTGTTGAATATTTCAGAGACGTAATATACCGTTGTTCTGCAAACTCTTACGCATTACCGGACTTTAGCGCTTTGGCTAAGCTTTATTTTATCGGCGGTGTATTTTTTGCCATAGGCGTTACTATTTACAACCTTACGAAACGCAAATATATATTCTACATTTAATGGTGAATTTAATGGAAAATAAAGAAATCTTACAAAAGGAAGCTCCCTTGACTGTGAATTCTGAAGCTACCGAAGCAGAAAAGGCAGAAGTAATTTCTGAAAGCGATTGCGATAACATAATTGAAGTAAGCAACGTAAGTATGGAGTTCTTTCTTCCCGAAGAAAAGGTTGATAACCTTAAGGAGTTTGTAATTCGCTTTTTGAAAGGGAAAATGGAAAAGAAAAAGCATAAGGTGCTTGATAATGTTTCGTTTTCCGTAAAAAGAGGCGAATCAATCGGACTCATCGGACATAACGGAGCAGGAAAAAGCACACTTTTAAAAATTCTTACAGGCATTATGCGTCCAACTGATGGAAGTGTACTGGTTAGAGGCAAGGTCGCTCCGCTCCTAAATCTCGGCGCCGGCTTTGACTATGAAGCCTCCGCAAAGGAAAACGTATATCTTAACGGAGCAATTTTGGGCTATTCAAAAAGAGAAATCGAGCATAAATACAAGGAAATAGTTGATTTTGCCGAGCTTCACGACTATATGAATATGCCTCTTAAAAATTTTTCGTCAGGTATGGTGGCGCGCCTTGGCTTTGCTATCGCTATTGACGTAAATCCCGATGTGTTATTGGTAGATGAAATACTTTCGGTAGGAGATGAAAATTTCCGTAAAAAATGCGCCGATAAAATTAACGAGTTAAGAAATAAGGGCGTTACCTTCGTAATAGTATCTCATAATATGGCACAGGTTAAATCTCTTTGCCAAAAAGCGGTATGGATTGAGGATTCACATATGCGTGCTTGTGGCGATTCAAAAGAGGTTTGCGATAAATATATTCAATATTGTAATTCTTTGAAGCACTAATCCTCGGCGATTAGTGCTTTGTGCATTTTTTGGTAAAGGAGGAAAATATGGGACAAAAAAACAGAAATGTGCTTTTGCTTATAAGCTTTTTTTCAGATGCTTGTATAAACCTTTCAGCCATTTACGTATCACTTGTTTTGCTAAACGGTTATATATCGGCGGATTTTGGTAAGCGTGCAATGACAGGTGCTTTGGCTATGGCTGCGATTACCTCTTTTGTGTATTTTTTGTTTAATATTTATTCCATCAAGCGTTTTGAAAAGCTGCATAAAGCTTTATTAAGAACGGTCGGTGCGGAACTAATCTCCTTTTTTATAACGATAACTTTTATTTTTATAGTGTCACCTAAAAAAAGCTTTTTGCTTTTTGCAGCGGTAAGCTTCGGCATTTCAATGGTGGCTATTTGCATTAAGAGAGCAATTACAACCAAGCTGATTCACAATATGCGTACAAAGCCCAAATTTCAAAGAAAGGTTATTCTTGTGGGAGGAGGCTTGGCTGCTCGCACGTTTGCAGAGCAGGTTGAGGAAAACGCTCATTTTGGATATGACGTTGTTGGCTGCGTAACGGACAAAGCAAAAACTGATATTGAAAGGCTGGGCGGCTATGACGACCTTGCGCAGATAATAAAAAACGAAAACCCATTCGAGGTGGTAATCGCGCTTGATAAGGGCGAAAAAATTGACATTCAGAAATTTATCAGTATATGCGAAAATCACGGAACAAGAGTGCTGATCGTTCCTGTTACCCATAAATACTTTAAGTCCAAATGTCAGATTGATATGATAGGTGATTTGCCTATAATTAACACAAGAGCAATTCCTCTTGATAATATAGCAAACGCGCTGATGAAGCGTATAATGGATATAGTTATTTCGTCGATAATGATAATTTTAACGTCCCCTATTATGGTTTTTGCAATTATAGGCGTTAAGCTATCCTCTAAAGGCAGAGTAATATTTTCTCAAAAAAGAGTTGGCAAAAATAACGTAATATTTAAAATGTATAAATTCCGTTCAATGCGTGAGAATGACGAATCCGATACTGCTTGGACAACTGATGACGATCCGAGAAAAACACGCTTCGGCACGTTTATGAGAAAGACGGGAATTGATGAGCTTCCTCAACTGTTTAACGTGCTTTTAGGCTCAATGTCAATAATAGGGCCCCGCCCTGAAATTCCTAAATACGTTGAGGAATATTCTAAAAAAATACCGCTTTACATGGTCAAACACCAGGTGAAACCGGGGATAACGGGACTTGCACAAATTTACGGCTACCGAGGCAATACGTCAATTGAAAAACGCATTGAAATGGATATTAAATACATAGAAAATTGGTCTATATTCAACGACATCAAGATTCTGATATCCACCCCCTTTAAAATGTTTAACAGAAATGAAAAATACATAAAATGAAAATTCTTATTGCTGCATCAAATATGGTGCATATAAAAAACTTTCACGCCCCCTATATTGAAAAGCTTAAGGAAATGGGCAATCAGGTGTACGTTTTATCAAATGGAGAGGGAGCGGATTTTAACGTTTCGTTCAAAAAACGCGTTTTCTCATTGAAAAATCTTTTTCTTATTCCGAAAATAAGGAGAATTTTAAAAAAAGAGCGCTTCGACGTAATTTATTTGCATACCACGCTGTGCGCATTTTTTGTTCGACTTGCGATGAAGTGCTTTAAAAAGCGTCCGTACGTAATAAATACCGTTCACGGATACCTGTTTTCAGATAATTCTTCATTTTTAAAAAGAAAAACGTATCTTTTTTGCGAAAAAATGGTAAAAAAGCAAACCGATGATATAGCCGTTATGAATAGCGAGGATTATGAAATCGCGACCAAAAATAAGCTTTGCTTGAATAACGTCTATTTTTGTCATGGAATGGGAATTGTTCTTCCCAATTTGCCAAAGGTGCAAAAGCAAGAGTCCGACAAAATAAGGCTTGTATTCGTAGGCGAAATCAGCAAACGAAAGAATCAGGCGTTTTTGGTAAAGGCTTTGGAAAAATTACCGGGTTATACACTTACACTTGTAGGTGACGGTGAGGAAAGAAAAAATATTGAAAGGCTTGCAAGAAAGCTGAAGGTAGATAATAGACTTACTGTGACAGGCTTTACCAAAAACGTATACGGTGAGCTTTTAAGTAGCGATATATATGTGTGCGCTTCAACTATTGAGGGCTTGCCCTTTAACGTTATGGAGGCTATGCACGCGGGTTTACCTATTGTAGCAAGTGATATTAAGGGAAACCGTGACCTTTTAAGTAAGGAAGTTCTTTATGAATTAAATAACGAGGAGCAATTTGTAAGCCTTGTAAAAAGCACAAGCACCGACAAAAGACAGTATAGCTTAGAGAAATATCAGCTTAAAAAGGTTTTGGAGGAAAATATAAAAATTTATTTTTCAAAAAGTGAAAATTAAACGCTGTTATTTTGCAGTTTTTGTTGTTTATTTTTCAAATTCTGTATGATATAATTGTTATACAAACCAAGGGGAAATGAATAAAATATACAACCGGAGGAAATTATATGGTTTGGTTTTGGCTATCATTGGCAATTGCGCTTATAGTTGTTGAATTATCTACAACTCAATTGGTTTCAATTTGGTTTGGCTTAGGCGCAGCCGTAACTGCAATCGTTACAGGCATTATAAAAAGCTGTGACGGGAAAATACCGGTAGTGTGGCAGTTTGTTATCTTTATAGTAACAGCGTCAGTGCTTTTAGCTTCAACGAGAAAGTTTGTGAAAAAGCTTGTCAAGAAAAATCCCAATCAAGAAACTAATCTCGAGCTGAATATTGATAAGGTTGCAATAGTTACAGAGAAAATAGATAACGTTAAGGAAGAGGGCGCTATAAAGCTAAACGGTCTTGTATGGACGGCAAGAAGCCTCGATGACGTTGTTATAGAGAAGGACGAATTGGTGATTTTTAAAGAAATCAGAGGCAACAAAGCCTTTGTAATAAAAAAGTAATATAATAAAGGAGAAAAAATCATGTGGGTATGGATAATTTTAACGTTGGTTGCGTTAATTGTAGTTGTACTTATCGCTAACATCAAAATTGTACCTCAATCAAGAGCTTATGTAGTAGAAAGGCTGGGCGCTTATAAGGAAACGTGGCAAACAGGCTTGCACATTCTTGTTCCTGTTATTGACAGAATATCAAAGCAAGTGTCATTAAAGGAGCAGGTGGCAGACTTCCCGCCTCAACCGGTAATTACAAAGGATAACGTAACTATGCAAATTGATACGGTAGTGTTCTTCCAAATTACAGACCCAAAGCTTTATGCTTACGGTGTTGAGCATCCGATAGCTGCTATTGAAAACCTTACCGCAACAACTCTTCGTAATATAATAGGTGATTTGGAGCTTGATAATACTCTTACGTCAAGAGATACAATCAATGCAAAAATCCGCTCCATTCTTGACGAAGCAACAGACCCTTGGGGTATTAAAATAAACAGAGTAGAGCTTAAAAACATTAAGCCGCCGGCTGAAATTCAAGATGCTATGGAAAAGCAAATGAAGGCGGAGCGTCAAAGAAGAGAAGCAATCCTTCGTGCCGAAGGCGAAAAGGCAAGTAATATTCTCGTAGCTCAAGGTAAAAAGGAAAGCCAAATTCTTGAAGCAGAGGCAGAAAAGCAATCATCTATTCTTAAGGCAGAAGCGGAAAAGGAAGCCAGAATAAGAAGAGCAGAGGGCGAAGCGGAGGCAATTTTAAGAATCAACCAGGCTCAAGCTGAGTCTATAAGACTTATTAACGAGGCAAAGCCCGAGGAAGCGTATCTCATGCTTAAAAAGCTTGAATCCTTTGAAAAGGTAGCTGACGGCAACGCAACAAAGGTTATTATACCAAGCGACCTTCAAAATGTAGTGGGACTTGTAAATACTATATCCGAAGCTGCTAAATCAGATAAATAAAAAACACGAGGCACAGAGCTATACTCTTTGCCTCGTATTTTATTTTATTAATTCGGCGTAAATATAATTTTCGTCTGAGAAATACGGCTTTACGGTTACGAATTTGTTGCAGATTTTTTTATCGCTTTTGATTTTAACCTCTAAAAAGTTATCTGTATGACCTAAAATAAATTCATCGTCAAAGGTTTCACAAAGCACCTCTAATTGCTCCTTACTGTTGACAACTTCATTTAGTATATCCTTTTTTATGTCGTTTTGTAACGCTTCAAGTGAGTGAAGTCTTTCCTTTTTTATATTTTCGGGAATTTGTCCGCTCATTATGGCGGCAACAGTTCCTTCACGCTTTGAGTATGGGAAAATATGAAGATGCAAAAACTTTTCTTTTTTGAAGAAATCCAGCGTTTCGTTAAAATCCTCATCGCTTTCTTGAGGAAATCCTGTAATGATGTCAGCTGAAAGCATAAGGCGCGGAAAGCACTCCTTTAAATAATGAATATTTTCAATTGCCATATCCATATTGTATTTTCTCTTCATTAAATTAAGGACTTTCGTACAGCCGCTTTGCATAGAAATGTGAAAGTGCGGCATCACCTTGTCAAGAACGCAAATTTTATCTACGAAATCTTTCGTGATAGCGCTGGGATCGAGTGAGCCTAAACGAATGCGCTTCAGTCCCTCTATTTTGTTTATTTCCGTCAATAAGCTGGCAAGAGTGTATCCGTTTTTGAAATCTTTGCCGTATGCGGCGGTTTCAATGCCGGTTAAAACTACCTCATAGCAGCCCTCGCTAACGATGTTTTTAACCTCGTTTATTATATTTTCGGGAGTATTTGAGCGCACGTTGCCTCTCGCATAAGGGATTATGCAGTAAGCGCACTTTGATTCGCAACCGTCTTGAATTTTAATAAAAGCTCGTGTACGTGTAAGAGGAGCGCCAACTCTCATAACGTCAAATTGACAGTTGAAAATATCAGGCACGTACATAAAAGGCTCCGTCTTGGTCTTTAAAAGCTCTAAAGCCTTTTCTGCAATCAGCGATTTAGCATTGTTGCCGCAAACAAAATCCACGCCTTCGATTTTTAGTGCTTTTTCGGGATTTATTTGCGAAAAACATCCTGTAACTATAATCACAGCATCCTTGTTTTTTGATATACAACGTCTTATTAACTGCTTTGATTTTCTGTCGCTCTCTCCGGTTACCGAGCAGGTGTTTATGATATAAATATCGCAAATTTCATTGTGGGAGCAAATTTTAACGCCGCTTTTTAAAAGCTCTTGCATAATAGCGTCGCTTTCATATTGGTTAACTCTGCACCCGAGCGTAACAACAGAAGCTTTTATATCGGACATTTTTCATCCCTCCCAAAGAAAACGTTAAAGACATTTTATCATAAAAAAGCGTTTATGTAAATAAAATTTTAAATTATGCTTGAAATATTTTGAATTAAAATTTATAATATAAACAGAAACGAAAACAAGGAAAGAAAAATGAGAGAATTTTCGATAAATAAAAACGACGCGGGACAGCGCCTTGATAAATTTGTATTAAAAGCGGTTAAGGGAATGCCTGTTTCCTTAATGTATAAAGCAATTCGTCTTAAAAAAATAAAGGTGAACCGTAAAAGAGCGGAGCAAAAGCAAATTTTGAATTTAGGCGATACGGTACAGATGTTCTTAAGTGAGGATCTTTTTTCTGATAAAATTACAGACAACGAGCTTTTTACAATAAAGCCGCAAATTGATATAGTTTATGAGGATGAAAACCTTCTTATTTGCAATAAAGCACCGGGAATTTTGGTTCATAGCGGAGACGGAGACGGTAAAACAAGCGGTGACGGTGATGCAAGGGACAGAAACACCTTGATTTACCACGTTCAGGCATACCTTGCGCAAAAGGGAGAGTATAAGCCCGGTGAGGAAAATTCATTTGCTCCTGCATTATGTAACCGAATAGACAGAAATACCGGAGGGATGGTCATTGCCGCAAAGAATGCTCCCGCATTAAGAGCTATTAACGAAAGAATAAAAAACAACGAGATAACCAAGAAGTATTTGTGTGCTGTGCATGGAAAATTACCTAAAAAAACAGACACTCTGTGCGACTTTTTAATAAAAGACGCAAATTCAAACACCGTAAAGGTTATGAAAAGACAGATAAACGGAGCTAAGGAAATTATTACAAAATATACCGAAATTGAATATAACAAGAATAAGGATATTTCTCTTGTGGAAATTGAGCTTGTAACGGGAAGAACACATCAAATAAGAGCTCATCTGGCATCAATAGGTAACGGGCTTTTGGGAGACGGAAAATACGGAAAAATTGAGCTGGATAAAAGATTTGGCTATAAGCATCAAGCACTATACTCCTACAGACTTTTGTTCAAGGCAAAGGACGATGAAATAAAGGAGCTTAACGGTAAAACGCTTACAGTTCGCCCGGCAGACGTATATTTTTTGCGTGAATTTTCCAATGATGTCGCTGAAGAAATATTTTAATGACAGAAAATATATATTTTTGCTTCAAAACTGTTGACAACGCGGCTAAATTGATATATAATAAAATAAATATTAAAGGTAGTTTTAAGATTTAAGGAGGACTCACAATGAGCAAAAGAATAGACTTTAATAATAACAACATATCTGCGGTTGATTGTGCTACTATTGCTCCTAACCAGGCTCCAAATGCAACTCCTGATGTGGCAAAGTCAAGCAAAATGACTTTCGGCGCAAGGATTATTGGAGTTTTGCTTATGGTTTTAGCTGTTTGTGCAATAGCGCTTTTGATTGTGAATCTTATCGTTAATAGCTATGCGATGAAATTAAACGCAGGTCATTACGAGAAGGTTGAAATCATTCCTGCGCAAGAAATTGCTGATATGGGCATTTACAATGAACCATACATAACCTGCGACGAATACAAGGCTGCCGCAAACGACATCTTACTAAACTACGCAGAGGCGTCACATTCTATTAAGGATGCTGACCACATTTATAACTATGCAATTTACGGCATTAACAAATTTGCTGATTCAGACAAAGGTGTTGCAACGTTTATTTTAATAGCTTCCTTTAACAAGGAAACTAAAAAGGTTACTTACTTAACCTTTACAGAAACAGCTCTCGTTTATATTCCAATGGTTGGTATAGGCAGACTCCGTGACTCTTATGAGTTTGGCGGTGCAGCGTTGCTTACAAAAACGCTTAAGCACAACTTTGGTTTCCAAATCGAAGGCTATATTGAAACGGATATGACTGCTGCCGCAAAACTTATTGACAGCGTTGGTGGCGTTAATGTTAAGGATACGACGGCGATTGAACTAAAGACTGCAATTGATAGTTATAATGAAAAGTTTGGCACAACTGTTGAAGTTCCGACTGATTCAAACGGCAAGGCGCATCTTGACGGTATGCAGGCTATTGCATTCTTAAGAGCCAGCAATGCAAACGCAGGCAAGGTTATGAAATCACTTGGCGTTTCACTCTTTACAAGCGGTATTGGTGGTATGAGAAATGCATTCGATTTGATAATTGGCGGCACAAAGATCTCTATGGTAAGAGAGGACCTTACTACCTTGGCAAAAATGTCACTCTTTATGCTTAAGGAAGCAGAATTAAATGCAATTGATATTGGTGACGAGAGCAAGGTTAGCTTGTATCACAAGGGCAATTATGCTTATGTAATTAGTGGTGAAGCTGAAAGAGCAAAGCTTATCGAAACTATCTACGGAAGTTCTGAAAACAAATAAAATGCTTACAAACGCTAGAATTTTCTAGCGTTTGTTTTTTAGCAGAGAGAGGACAATATGAAAGTGGATTTAGTGGAAAAAACTATAAAAAAACATCTTTTTAACGATGTAAAGCTTATTGTTTATGATGAATTGGTATCCTCTAATATTACAGCTAAAGAGTTGGCAAAAAACGGAGAAAATGAATTTACAACTGTAGTAGCTCTTAAACAAACAAACGGAAGAGGAAGACTTGGAAGAAGCTTTATTTCAAACAGTGAGAACGGTCTTTATATGTCTATAATTCTCAGACCTGAAATGGAAGCAAATAAGTGTGTTGACGTTACGGCGTTGGCTGCGGTAGCGGTTTCGGATGCAATTGAAAGCACCTCTCAAAAAGAGACGCAAATAAAATGGATAAATGATATATATATAGAAGAAAAAAAGGTAAGCGGCATTCTGACGGAAGCATCCTTTAGCGGCGACGGAAAGAGCCTTGATTATGTAATTTGCGGTATAGGCGTCAATATATTACCGCCGCAAAACGGTTTTGATGATGAAATCAAAAACATCGCAGGAGCAATTTTTGAAAATGAAGCTCCAAGTGAGTATAAGGAAAAACTATGTGCCAATATAATAGATTCCTTTATAACGTATTATAAGAAATTGCCTCAAAAAGCCTATATGGAAAAGTACAAATCAAAATCGAGCATAATCGGCAAAAACGTAAATGTGTACAGAGGCAGTGAGGTTATTTCAGGAGTTGCTTTGGATATAAACGATAACGCTGAACTGGTAGTGAAAAAAGAAAATGGCACAATGTGTGTCTTTAATTCCGGAGAAGCAAGAGTAAGAAGATGCGGAGAAAAATTAAGTAACTAATAACCCCAAAACATATAAAAGCTTTGACAAGTGTTGCTGCTATTATTTTTTTGCTTGAAATGAAACAATGAAAATAGACTGCCAACGAGCCGCTTAAGGCATAGGCAGTCTGTTTTTTTATTCATTAACACTATTCCAGTTGATTGGAGACACTCCGTGCCGTACTAAAAAATCATTGGCTTTCGAAAACGGTCTTGAACCAAAGAAACCGTTATGTGCCGAAAGAGGAGACGGATGAGCGGATTCGATAACCAAATGATTTTTGTTGGTTATATATTTCTTTTTGCTGCGAGCGTTAGCTCCCCATAAAATGAATACTATCGGGTTGTTATTGGAATCCAATTTTTTTATTATTTCGTCAGTAAAGACGGCCCAACCAATATCCTTGTGGCTGTTTGCTTGTCCTTCTCTTACAGTAAGAGTTGCATTTAAGAGTAGTACGCCTTGCTTTGCCCAAGAGGTAAGCTCTCCGTGACATGGAGCAGCCATTCCTATGTCACTTTTTAATTCCTTGTAAATGTTAACTAAAGAAGGCGGTGTCTTTACCCCTTGCTTGACAGAAAAGGAAAGACCGTGGGCTTGACCTGTTTCATGATATGGGTCCTGACCTAATATAACCACCTTTGTATCTCTATAAGAGGTGTATTTCAGAGCATTAAAAATATCATACATTGAAGGAAAAACTGTATAACGAGAATATTCGTTCTTTAAAAATTGTCTGATTTTTAAATAGTATTCCTTGTTGAATTCGTCTTTTAAAATTTCGTTCCAATCGTTTCCTAAATTGACCATGTTACACCTCTTGTCATATATTTATTATATGTTACCATTTTAAGATTTTTTTGTCAATAAATTTTAACTACTTGCTTGAAATATAGCCTGTAATATGATATACTTATAAAAAATTCTTTTATACAAAAGGAAGGAACAACAATGATAAAAGTAACAGTTTGGAATGAATATTGCCACGAGCAAGAGGAGGAAAGAATAAGAAACGTGTATCCTAACGGAATACACGGAGCTATTGCTGAATTTCTCGGTACTAATGAGGATATGGAGATTACAACCGTATCGCTTTATGATGAAAACAAAAATTTAGTAGAAAACGCAGGCATTACTGATGAGTTGCTTGCCAATACAGACGTTATGCTTTGGTGGGGACACGTAAGACACGGCGAGGTTCCTGATGAAATTGCAGTAAAGGTTAAAGAAGCTGTTTTAGGCGGAATGGGTATGATTTTCCTTCATTCTGCTCACCACTCCAAGCCGTTCAAGCTTTTAATGGGAACAACATGTAATCTTGGCTGGAGAGAAAGCGACGATAAGGAAAGACTTTGGATTTTAGACCATAACCATCCTATTATGGCTGGCTTGAACGATAGATTTATTGAACTTGAAGCGGAAGAAACTTATACAGAGCCATTCGGCATTCCGGACCCTGATAAGCTCCTTATGATTGGTTGGTACAATGGCGGAGAAGTATTCCGTTCCGCTTGTGTATGGCATAGAGAAAACGGAAAGGTATTCTATTTCCAACCCGGACATGAATCCTACCCAACCTTCTATAATAAAAATGTGCAAACAATTATTACCAATGCGGTAAGATGGGCGGCTCCTGTGTGTCCAAAGAGACCTCTTGAATGTCCTTGGGTTGCAAGATTAGAGGAAAAATAAATGGTAAGAATCGGCATTGTCGGAGCAGGCAAAATATGTCAAGGACCTCATTTAGGGGCTTACGATAAAATCGACAACGTAGAAATTGTTGCGGTTTGCGATATTGTGGACGAAAGACTTGAGGAAGTAAAAAAGCGCTATCCTAACGCTACGCTCTATAAGGATTATAAGGAAATGATTGAAAAGGAAACGCTTGATGCCGTTGACATCTGCACGCCTAATAATTTCCATTCTATAGTGGCAATTTATGCGTTGGAGCACGGCTTGAACGTCCTTTGCGAAAAACCCGATGCAATTAACGCAAGTGAAGCTGTAAAAATGCAAAAGGCTGCTGAAAAAAGTGGCAAAACCCTAATGACTATAAGAAACAACCGTTATCGTCAATCAACTCAGTTTTTAAAGAAATATATAGCTGAGGGCAAAATGGGTGAAATTTATGCAGCAAGATGCGGTTGGATAAGGCGCCGCGGAATTCCGGGATGGGGCGGCTGGTTTACCGATAAGGAGCAGAGTGGCGGAGGACCGCTTATTGACCTTGGCGTTCACATTATCGATCTTGCTATGTATCTTATGGGTAATGTAAAGCCTGTAACTGTAAGCGGATGCACTTATTCAAAATTTGCGCATACGACAAACTCAAAAAACAACGTTGAGGATTTGGCAATGGGCTTTATTCGCTTTGATAACGGAGCATGCTTGCAAATCGAATTTTCTTGGGCGTCTAATATCGAAAATGACCAAATTTTCCTTGAGCTTCGCGGAGAAAAGGCGGGTTCAAAGCTTCTTGGCATTGAGAATAAGTTTGAAATTTATACCGAAGAATGCGGTACACTCGCTACCCTTCGTCCTGCAACGGACGACTATCGAGGTCTTAACCACCACGAAGGTAATATCCGTCATTTTATAGATGTAATTGAGGGTAAGTGCGAGCCTGATTTCGTACCTGTTCAAGGTGTTAATATGGTTAAAATTCTCGAAGCGCTTTACAAATCTGCTCAGCTCGGTTGCGAAATAACCCTTGAATAAAAATTAGCTAAATAATGAAAATACCGACGGAAGTCGGTATTTTTTATATACGTGTTGATTTTTTTTGTGAATTGTGATAAAATAATAAAAAACAAAGGGGGGGATAAATATGGGAGTAGTAATAGGAATTGACATCGGCGGAAGCACTACGAAGATAGTAGGCTTTGATAATAAGAAAAATCTTATTGAGCCCATGTTTGTGACCGCAAACGACCCGATAACCTCGATTTATGGCGCTTTTGGTAAATTTACAGATAAAAACAATTTAGGATTATCCGATATAGATAAGGTTATGCTTACAGGCGCAGGCTCATCGTACGTTAATAAGCCTATTTACGGATTGGAATGTCAGATAACTCCTGAATTTAAAAGCATAGGATTGGGAGGTCTTTATCTTTCCGGACTCAAGGAAGCGATAATTGTCAGCCTTGGAACAGGAACTGCTCTTGTTCACGCAGAAGAAGGCAAGGAGCCTGTTTATATGGGCGGTACAGGTGTTGGAGGCGGAACTCTTATGGGACTTTCGCGAAAGCTTTTGGGACTTAACACGGTTGAGCATATAGACGAGATTGCAAGAACGGGAAATATAGATAACATAGATTTAAAGGTGCGAGATATTTCTCAAAAGGACATAGGATTAAGCGGACATTTGACTGCTTCCAATTTCGGCAAGCTCAGCGATATTGCAACTCAGGGCGACCTTGCCGCAGGAATTATAAATATGGTTTTTGAAACCATCGGTATGATAGCGTATTTCGGGGCAAAGCAATTTGATATTAAGGACGTTGTATTAACGGGAAACCTTACGCAAATGTCGCAGGCAAAGCCAATCTTTGATACGTTGAATCAGATGTTTGATATGAGGTTTATGATTCCCGAGAATGCGCAATTCAGTACGGTAATAGGTGCTGCTTTATCATCATTTGAACGATAAAATTATGAGGTAACACCGTTACCTCATAATTTACATAAAGGAGAGTGTCTTATTTTGAATAATGAAGAATTGAAAAAAATAGATGAAATATATTTAAGACAAGAAAAAAATCTCCTTGTTTTTTCTCAAGTGGCTGCTTATTTGAATAATGCGCCCTGTGCTATGACGAAGAAAATTATGGATGAAATAACTAATGGAGATAATTCATTGGAGGAATATTCCTACGCGGTGTTTTTGTCTAACGCTTTTACTGAAGACCAAAAGCTGTCAAACGAGCTTTTGAAGGAATATTACTTAAAATCAGTCAAAAAACTTAATACAAACGAATATAAGCAAAATCCGTATTTCCAAAAAATAAAGATTCCCAAACAGCAAATAGGTAAATGGAATTTGGGTTATCAAAGCTACAAGCCTTATGAAGCGTTTATATACAATGACATAATACGTGATAAGTATACTGAAATACCCAAAATAGGCTTTTTTGACGAGGAGTTTTCTTTCCCGACAGTATTCGAAAACGGTGTGGAATGGATGGCAATAAAGCCAAATGAAATAGAAACTATGAAAAAACCGATAGACGATGCGTTTGGAAATGTTCTTGTCTATGGTTTGGGACTTGGTTATTATGCGTATATGATAAGTCTTAAGGATAACGTTTCTTCCGTAACTGTGGTTGAGAGGGATGAGGAGGTAATTTCTCTTTTTGAAAATCATATTTTACCTCAATTTGATAACAAAAATAAGATAAAAATAGTAAAAAACGATGCTTATGATTTTGCCAAAAATCAAATGAGCAAGGGTGGATACGATTTTGTCTTTGCTGATTTGTGGCACGATGTATCTGACGGTGTGGAATGTTATGTAAAAATGAAAAAGTACGAAAAAAGCTTGAAGAATACTAAATTTTCATATTGGATTGAAAAATCTATAATTTCAGCTATAAGAGTAAGAATTTTCGATGCTATGTATGAGGAAATAAAAAATAAAAGATTGAGCAAAACCTTAGGTGAAATCGAGCATATACTGAGTGATGAATATTTAGCGACTTTTGCGTATTTTTTGTGATATACACTTGACAAATATGAAATGATGTGTTAAAATGATTATGCAAATGCGTGTACGTTGTTTGGAGGTACTATGAAAAAATATATTGTACCAGAGTACGCAAACGAGGTACTTGAATCAAAGGATTTAATAACAGTTTCGGTTGGTAACGGCGTTATTCAAACAACTGATACTCGTGTTGATCCTGAAACTAACGAGACCTACGAGGTAACAGTGTACTCTCTGTCAAGTAAAAACTTGTTCTAAATCAAATAAAATTTTAAAGCCGATGTAGCCATCGGCTATTTGTCGTTACAAGAAATTTGTTGATAATTTATGCGTTCACCGCAAAATATCGAAACGAGCGCACTTGTTCACTGAGAATGCAGAATAATAAAAAAGCCGATATGGAACAGCCTGTATCGGCTCTTATTTTTCTTTCAGCATTTAGAAAACAATTTTGTTTTTGTAGGTAAACAATTAAAAAACGACAAATTCTTTCGGGAATTTGTCGTTGATTTGGCCTGCCTGACAGGATTCGAACCTGCGTTCTCAAGAGTCGGAGTCTTGTGCGTTATCCAACTATGCTACAGGCAGATGTGCGGTTGGTACTCAAATAGTATATCACAAAAGCAAAAAAAAGTAAATAATATTAAAAAAATATTTGATTTTATATATATTATATGCTACAATATAGCCAAGAGATTATATTCTTACAGTGAGGAGAAGAAAAATGTTAACTGACATTGAAATTGCACAAAGCGCAAAATTAGAGCCTATTTCCAAAATTGCAGAAAAAATCGGACTTTTAGAGGAAGAATACGAGCCTTATGGCAAGTACAAGGCGAAGATTACAGATGAATTTTTAACAAGAATGGAGAATAAGCCTGACGGAAAGCTTATTTTAGTAACAGCCATCAATCCAACTCCGGCAGGAGAAGGCAAGACTACCACGACAGTTGGTCTTGGTATGGCAATGAGTAAACTGGGTAAAAACGCGATTATCGCTCTTCGTGAGCCGTCTTTGGGTCCTGTGTTCGGCGTTAAGGGCGGAGCAGCAGGTGGCGGATACTCTCAGGTTCTTCCAATGGAGGACATCAACCTTCACTTTACAGGCGATTTTCACGCTATTACAACTGCAAACAATCTTTTGAGTGCTGTTATCGATAATCATATTCAACAAGGAAACGCTCTCGGTATTGATCAAAGACGAGTGCTGTTTCCAAGAGTTCTTGATATGAATGACAGAGCGCTTCGTAACGTGGTTATCGGTCTTGGCGCAAAGGTTGACGGTGTTCCGAGAGAGGATCACTTTATGATTACTGTTGCAAGCGAAATTATGGCTATTCTTTGCCTTAGTGAATCAATTTCAGACCTTAAGAACAGACTTGGTAAGATTCTTGTGGCGTATAAATATGACGGTAGCCCCGTATATTGCAGCGACCTTGGCGTAAACGGCGCTATGGCGGCAGTATTAAAGGATGCATTAAAGCCAAACCTTGTTCAAACCCTTGAAAATACACCTGCTCTTATCCACGGAGGTCCGTTTGCTAATATCGCTCACGGCTGTAACTCTGTAAGAGCAACCAAGTTAGCTCTTAAGTTAAGTGATTACGCTATTACCGAAGCAGGCTTCGGTGCTGACCTCGGAGCTGAAAAATTCTTTGATATTAAATGTCGTTTTGCTAACCTTAAGCCCGCTTGCGTTGTTCTTGTGGCTACTGTAAGAGCATTAAAGTATAACGGCGGAGTTGCAAAAGCTGATTTAGCAAATGAAAACCTTGAAGCACTTAAAAACGGAGCGGTTAATCTTGAGGCTCATATTGATAATCTTCAAAAATACGGTGTACCTGTTGTAGTTGCAATTAACCGTTTTGGTACCGATACCGACGCAGAGCTTAAGGCAGTAGAGGAAATGTGTATTGCCAAGGGCGCAGAATTTGCCCTTTCTGACGTATTTGCCAAGGGCGGTGACGGCGGAATTGAGCTTGCGCGTAAGGTTGTAAAGGCGTGCGATACAGAAAGTAATTTCCACGTATTGTATCCCGACGAAATGTCAATCAAAGATAAAATCACAACTGTTGCTAAGGAAATTTACGGAGCAAAGGATGTAAAATTTGATGCCGTTGCCTCCAAGGCAATAGCTGAATTTGAAGCACTAAATCCGGAGTATGCGCGTTTCCCTGTATGTATGGCAAAAACACAGTATTCACTTTCCGATGACCCGACAAAGCTTGGCAGACCAACTGACTTTACGTTAACTGTAAGAGAGGTTAAGCTTTCTGCAGGCGCAGGATTTATTGTGGCTCTTACCGGCGCAATTATGACAATGCCGGGACTTCCAAAGGCTCCTGCCGCATTGAAAATTGACGTTGACGATAACGGAAAAATTACTGGGCTTTTCTAATATGAAAAGAGAAATTTATACCTATTCTTCGGAAGAAACAGAAAAAATAGCCGCCGAATTTGCGCTAACTGTAAATAATGGGAAGAGTGAATTTATAGCTATGTATGGCGATCTTGGAGTTGGCAAAACAGCATTTGTGCGAGGTCTTGCCTCTGTTTTATCTCCGGGTGCAAGAGTGAAAAGCCCCACCTTTACTATTGTAAACGAATACAAGGGTGGAAAAATTCCATTCTATCACTTTGACGTTTACAGAATAGAAGATGATGATGAGCTTTATGCTATGGGATTTGACGATTACGTACAAAAGGGTATTTGCGTTGTGGAATGGAGCGAGAATATTCCCGATTCTATCCCAACCGATGCATACAAGGTAACTATCGAAAGAGTAAGCGACAACGAAAATGCGCGCAAAATCACCATAGAGAAAGGTGAGGTGGGAAAATGAAAATTTTAGCAATAGACTCTACTGCAAATACATCCACCGTAGCTTTACTTGAAAACGAAACGCTACTGGGCATATATACCGCCAACACAAAAAACACTCACAGCGAAACTCTTTTGCCTATGGTAAAGCACCTTTTAACCACCTTGAATGTTTCAAATGATGAAATTGACGCTTATGCAGTATCTAACGGCCCCGGCTCGTTCACCGGTGTGCGCATAGGTGTTGCAACAGTTAAAGGACTTGCCTTCGGTAAGGACAAAAAATGTGTTGAGGTAAGCACAATTGAGGCGTTAGCTCAAAATTTAGAATGCTTTAGCGGAATAGTTTGTCCTATAATGAATGCAAGACGCGGGCAGGTTTATACGGGTGCATTCTTAAACGGTAAGCGTATAATTGACGATACTTGTATGATGCTATCCGACCTTATTCCAAGGTTGGAGGAATACGGTGAAAGTATATATTTCGTAGGAGACGGATACTCACTTATAGAAAACCAAGCCATCAAAAATTTAAAATCCACCCCTGAAATGCTTCGCTATCAGAACGCCTTTTCCGTTGGTAAAATTGCATATAAAAAGCTACAAAACAACGAAAGCGTCAGCGATAGAGAATTAAGTGTGGAATATTTGCGTAAGCCACAGGCAGAGCGTGAAAGAGAAGAAAAACTAAAAGAGGAAAATAATTAATGAAAAGAAAAATTGCAATAGCATGCGACCATGCAGCCCTTGATTTAAAGGAAGAAATCAAAAAGCACCTGGAAGCGCAGGGAGTGGCGGTTGTGGATTATGGCACCTATACACCTGATAGCTGTAATTATCCCGATTATGCGGAAAAGGTATGCACAGCAGTAAGAGAGGGTAAGGAGGAGCTTGGTATTTTAGTTTGCGGCACAGGCATTGGAATGAGTATGGCAGCAAACAAATGCAAGGGCATTCGTGCCGCTTGCTGTACAGATACCTTTTCGGCCCGCTTTACAAGACTCCATAACGATGCAAACGTGCTTTGTATGGGCGCAAGAGTAATAGGCGCAGGACTTGCTTGCGATATTGCCGATATATTTATAAATACCGATTTTGAAGGCGGCAGACACCAAACCAGAGTTGATATGGTGATGGCGCTTGAAAATAAACGCTAATTATTTAAAGGAGATATAAAAATGAAAAAGGTTTATTTTATAACAGGTAGCCAGGACCTCTACGGAGAGGAATGCTTACTTAACGTTGCAAAGGACTCAAAGGTAATTGCAAAGTACCTTGATAAGAAGATTGAGGATGTAAAAATTGAGTATATCGGTATAGTAAGAGATGAAGCAAGCTGTGTTGAGCTTTGCAAAAAAGCTACAAACGACAACGACTGTATCGCAGTCATTACATGGATGCACACCTTTAGCCCTGCAAAAATGTGGATCAAAGGTCTTCAACTTTTAAAGAAGCCTCTTTTACACTTCCATACACAGGCTAACGAAAAGCTTCCTTATGATGAAATTGATATGGACTTTATGAACCTTAACCAAACCGCACACGGCGGACGTGAATACGGCTTTATGTGTACACGTCTTGGCGTAAAGCGTGAGGTGGTTGTTGGATACTATAAGCACGATGACGTTATCGAAAAGATTAAGAAGTTCCTTGACGTTGCAAGAGCAGTTGATTTTTCAAAGAACTTGAACGTTGCTATGTTCGGTAGCAATATGAGAGAGGTTTCAGTAACTGACGGTGATAGAGTAGAAAGCCAAATCAAGTATGGCTGGAACGTAAATTATTACGGAATCGGCGACCTTGTTGCACTTGTAAATGCAGTTACAGAGGATGAATTAAATGCAAAAATGGCTGAGTATAATGACCTCTACGTAATGAATACGGATAACCTTGACGCAGTTAAGGAGCAGGCAAAGTACGAAATCGCTCTCGATAAGTTTTTAAAGGAAGGCAACTTCGGCGCATATACTGATACTTTCCAGGATTTACACGGCATGAAGCAACTCCCCGGACTTGCAACTCAAAGAATGATGGCTAAGGGCATCGGCTTTGGCGCAGAGGGTGACTATAAGACAGCAGCTCTTAATGCAATTTTCTGCGAAATGGCTAAAGGCAGAAAAGGTTCAACAGGCTTTATGGAGGATTATACGTACGATTTCACAAAGGGTGATGAAATGGTTCTCGGCTCACACATGCTTGAGGTTTCTCCGGACTTTGCTTCAACTCAACCAAAAATCGAGGTTCATCAGCTCGGCATCGGCGGAAAAGAGCCACCGGCAAGACTTGTATTTGACGGAGTTGAAGGCGACGGCGTTGCAGTATGTATGATTGATATGGGCGACCGCTTCAGACTTATCTGTGCATCAATTGAGCTTGTAAAGCAACCGAAGCCAATGCCAAAGCTTCCTGTTGCAAGAATTATGTGGAAGCTAAAGCCAAATCATGCTGACGGTGCTGCTGCTTGGATATATGCAGGCGGCGCTCACCATACTGTTGTTTCAACTGCTCTTACAGTTGAGGATGTGAAGCTTTTTGCTAAATTAACAGACACAGAGCTTGTTGTAATTGATGATAATACAGACCTTTACAATCTCCAAAAAGAGCTTGAAATCCTTGACCTTGTTGCTAAATTAAAGTAAAATAAAATCCCGTTGCGAATACTGTTCGCAACGGGATTTTTTATGCTTTAATTGTCAAGGCTTCATTCTTAATGATTTTGTATTCCTTACCCTTGTAAACAAGCGTACCGCCGTCAATAGGTGAAAGAACGGATATTTCGTTTTTGTTTGCCTTAACGTAAATTTCACCAAAAGGGGTAGGCACCTTTCCCTCAATTTCATTAAACGCCATCAAGTTGGGACTAACCGTATAGCTTTCGAATCCTGCTTTTGTTGGTACAACGCCTAAAGCGTATTTTCCGAGAAGATAAATAGGTGAAGCGCCCCAAGCGTGGCAAAGGCTCTTTTCATACTTTCCGCCGTACATTTCGTAATGCTCGATTCCACTCTTTTTAGGGTCGAACTCTTCCCAAATAGTAGTAGCACCAAGGCGAAGCATACCGCCCCAATAGCTGTCAAGCATATCGGTAAAGTATTTGAAATTGCCAAGCTGACACATAGCGTCAAGCTCATAAAATTCAAAGTAAGGAGTAGTAATCGGCGTAATTTCCTTGTTGAAAATTACGTTTTTAGTGATTTTTTCTTTTCTTTCATCAGTAGTGTAGTCGAAAAGTAAAGCAAAAATGTTAGCGTGTCTTGTTACGTTGTTTTTGCCGGAAGCGTAATCGTCAATAAATGCACCTTTATCATCATTCCAGTAAAGGAGATTTATCTGCTCCTTCAAATATTCAAAGCGCTTTTTGCATTTCGCCGCCATTGTCTTGTCGCCAACCACAGAGGCGCACTTTCCAAGACTTTCATAAGCACGGCAAAGCACCATTTGTTCAGCGCACATAGGGCCGTTGGAATCAAAGGTTGACCAGTCGATAAACACCCAGTCGTCAGGTTTTCTTTCATACATTTTGTTCTTTCCGAGTCGTCCCTCGATAAATGTAAGAATATCAAGCATATCGGGGTAAATGTCACAAAGAAAATCCTTATCTCCCGTGTAAAAATAGTAGTCCCAAATACTGCAAAGCCATAAAAACGTGTAATCGCAAATAGTGTTTATGTGCTTTTTGATAGGGTCAGCGCCGCGAAGCATTCTTACGGTACGTCTTACAATATCCTTGTCGCAAGCAAGATAGTAATTTACAAGATAGCTTTGATAAGCGTCGCCGCTCCACACCCATCTGTCGCGCTTGATTCCGTCAAAAAATCCCTCGCGTGAATTTAAAAGCATAGTGTAAGCGCAGGTGTCCCAAATTTTATTTATAAATTCGTTGTCGCATCTGAAAGAGCCACGGTTTTCAAGAGGTAAATACTGTAGTTCCGCAAAAAGCTTAACGTCTAAATCCATATTTGGAATAAATACGTATCTGAATGCCATCGGCTTAGTACACATTGGACTGTCGTCATAAACAAGATGCGCCATAAGGTGCGAATGCTCGGTGTCGAGCGCTTCCTCGTAGGATTCGCCAAGATATACGTCAAATTCCCGCGCGTCCTCATCGGATTCCTCATCTACGCAAATCTCACCGAAAATTTCCTTGCCGAAATCAAAAAGAATACCGCCGTTTATGTGCTTTGTCGATACGGGGTCGATATTCTCGTACTCAAAAGGAAACTCCTCAACGGAATCGTCTAAATATACGTATAAATCACTGCATCCCGCATGCCTGCCCGCATATTCGTCATCAGGACCAACCAAATACGTTCTGTCACTGGCAAATACGTTGCCCTTTATGTAAAAGGCAGGAAAGCTGTGTGGGTGAAATCCGCTAACTGTTACCGTGTGATGCCCGGGCTTTAATAAGATTTTGGAGCAAACGGGGTAAGAAACGCCGTCAACGTTGATTCGCACGGTGTTCCAATTTGCGTAAAACTCAATGGTTTCCTCCTCTGTAATGTCCGCCTCCTTGTATAAGGTAGCGTTTTTTTTCGGACCATCAACTCTCCACATAGGATAGTAATAAACGCTTTTTCGTGTTCCGTCTTGAAGCGTCCGTGCCTCCGTACGCCTGTTTGTTAAAAGCATTCCGTGATATAATTCAAGGCTACCGGGATACCAAATCCATTTTGCTTGCGTCATAATAATCTCCTTAAAATGTATTACAACTATACTATACAACATTTTCACTGAAAAAGCAACAAAAAAACGCTATCAGATGATAGCGTTTTTTGTTGTCTGCTAACCGCTAACGGCTAACTGCTAATTATTACTCCGTACGCAATGCAATTACAGGGTCCTTTTTAGCCGCAGCTCGTGAAGGAATAATTCCTGAAATAAGAGTTAATACCATACTTATAGCCACCAAAATCACCGCCGCACCGAACGGTAAAACAGCCTTCAACGTTGCAAGCTGGGTAAGAGAGTAGAGAATAATATTGATAAACACAATAAGAATAAGTGAGACTAAAATACCAAGTATTCCCGCTCCGAATCCCACAATCAGCGTTTCTGCATTAAATACTCTCGATACGTCCCGTTTTGAAGCACCAATGGAACGAAGCACGCCGATTTCCTTCGTTCTTTCTTGAACCGAAATCAAGGTGATTACTCCAATCATAATAGAAGAAACAATAAGTGAAATTGCAACGAAAGCAATAAGCACGTAGGAAATAGCGTTAATGATAGTTGTAACGGAACTCATAAGCAAAGCAACCGTGTCCGTATAGGTGATTTTATTTTCCTTGGTTGCATTTTTATTGTATTCTGAAACTAAATCCGTAATAGCGTCTTTAGCTTCAAAATCCTTTGGATAAACTAAAATAGATGAAGGAGAATCAAAATCAACGTAGCCAAGCTTCTTAAGGTTGCCCTTGTAGGAGCCGATTTGCTCGTTTACCATATCAATTAACTGCTCGTCAGTGATGAATCCAAGGTAAGGCGCATACACAGGGTTCTTTTGAAGCTCCTCTCTTAAAGCACCTGCCATTTCAAGAGTATAGCCCTTGAACTCAAAGCCGGTAAAGAGATTTGTTTTTTCATTTTCCAATTGAGCCTTAACTACATCGCTGCCGTTAATATCATTGATAATAGAGGTCATAAGCGCGGTTGTGTAACCGATAGAGCCAACGCTTGAGGCTGTTACGGAGCTTTCCTTTGCGCAAATAATGCCAACGATTTCAAGCTCGCGCGCATTTTCCATCTTTGCATCAATAAATGCTTTGTTTTCGGCAATTTCTTGATTTGTTCTATCAATAATAGTTTGGCTTACTACGTTTCCGTCAGCGTCCTTAACCTCTACGTATTCGTAGAAATCAGAATCGAGAAGCACCTTGAATTTATAGCCGTAAATCTCATCGAAAGTGTATGAGCTTTGCGGAAGCTTTTCGGTAAGAACCTCACCCTTTTCTTTTGCTTCCTTTAATTTGTCAACGTAGTCCTTCAACACCTTAATGTCCTTAATTCCAAGGGAATAAAGAACGTAGTCGGTAATTTGCTTGTTTGCATCTACAATAAGCACAATTTGATTGTCCTTCATAGGGAAGTGACCGTCAATTAAATCGTATTGAGACTCAATGTAGGTGTTGTCGCCGATAAGCTCAATCCAAGGAGAAGCGCCCATCATAGCGGAAGAATTCATAACTGACTCGTCTAAAATTTCTGCATCAAGCATTAACTCGCCAAGATTGTCGTACGTTTTATTGTACTCTGTTGAATTTCCGTTTTGAGTAATGTAGTAGGTATTCAAATGTGCCGAATAATTGTACTTAATATCAACGCTGTAATCCTTTATACCTGATGTTTCAACGTATTCCTTGAAAAGCTTCAAGTTGTTTGTGGTAATACCGGCGTTAATACCGTCAATTACGGAAGCCATAATGTCGTTTGAGTAAATTTTATCGGGGTCCTGCTCTGTAGTGTTGTTGACGTTGGAAAGGAAGGACGCTAAAAGTGCGCTGGAATCCATCGTGCTTTCTTGGAATGTAAGCGGATAAGAGGACATAGTACTTTCCTCAACGCTGGTAATATATGCGTTTACACCCGTTGATACCGAAAGAATAAGAGCGATACCGATAATACCGATAGAGCCTGCAAAGGACGTTAAAAACGTTCTGCTTTTCTTTGTTAAAAGATTGTTCAAGGAAAGTGAAAGAGCAGTAAAGAAGGACATTGATTTTTTCTTCTTGCCTTTTTTCGTCTCCTTCTTGCTTAAAACCTCCTCGCCTTTAACGGAGTCAGTGTCCGACGTATAAGGGTCGGAATCGGAAATTACAAGACCGTCTAAAAGATTGATAATTCTCGTGGAATATTCCTTTGCCAAATCTGGATTGTGAGTTACCATAATAACTAACTTATCCTTGGAAATTTCCTTAAGAATTTCCATAATCTGTACGCTGGTTTCGCTGTCAAGAGCACCCGTTGGCTCGTCAGCCAAAAGAATATCGGGATTGTTTACTAAAGCTCTTGCAATAGCAACTCTTTGCATCTGACCGCCCGACATTTGGTTAGGCTTTTTGTTTAGCTGATCTCCAAGTCCTACGCGTTCAAGAGCCTGTATAGCGCGATTTCTTCTTTCCGTCTTGGAAACTCCCGAAAGAGTAAGAGCCAATTCTACGTTGGAAAGAACGGTTTGATGTGGAATTAAATTGTAGCTTTGAAATACGAAGCCGATAGAATGGTTTCTGTAAGAGTCCCAGTCGCCATCCTCGTATTCCTTGGTGGAAACTCCGTTGATAATAAGATCTCCGCTTGTGTATTTGTCAAGACCGCCTATGATGTTAAGCAGCGTTGTCTTACCGCAACCTGATTGACCTAAAATAGAAACGAATTCGCTTTTGCGAAATTCCAAAGAAACACCGCGGAGCGCATTGACGGAGGTGTCACCCGTAATGTATCTTTTGGTAATGTTATTTAATTTAAGCATATTACCCTCCATAATTATCTATAAAAACATTATACAATTCTAAAAAAATACTGTCAATAAAAAAAGTCGAAAAAGTAAAAAAATCATTTAATCATCACATAGGATTAAAAAGTAGTTCATATTTTGAATAAATCATTGACAAATATTCTCATAAATAGTATCATATACTCATAAAACTAAACTAAGAGGAGTAAATATGAACGATAGAACGTTATGGTTTAAAGAGGCGGGCTATGGACTGTTCGTCCATTGGACTTCGTTTTCATTACCGGAAAACGCAACCGAAGAGGATTTGAATAAGCCGTATCATAAAAGACTACAAGACTATTTTCAAGCAGTAGAAGAATTTGACGTGCAGGCATTTTGTAAGCAGGTACAAGAGGCAGGCGCAAAATTCTTGTTTATCACAACCTCTCACGCGGATTTACACCTTCCATTTCCATTGAAGGAGCTTGATGAAATAGTTCCCAATCATACCGCAAAGCGTGATTTGATTGGCGAAATTTCCGACGAGTTGGCAAAATACGGTATAAAATTATTGATATATTTCAATGGCGAAGGCTCCACAGACCCCGACTATCATAAAACGGTAAAGTTTTATGAAGACCCGAAAGAACACGCTGAATATTGCTATAAAATAACGGAAGCAATTTCTAAAAAGTACGGTGACAAAATTGCTGGCTGGTGGATAGACTGCTGCTATGAAGCGTGGATTTGTGAAGGCAGAGGACTCCGTTACGACTATAAACGCTATGCCGAGGCGTTGCGTGCCGGAAATCCTGATTCAATAGTTGCCTTTAATTTCAGAGGAACGGAAAATTGGGGAAGTGAGTGGGGCAGAGAAATTGCCGATTTTCAAGCAGGCGAAGAAAACGATCTTGCCTTCCTGCCTGAACATCGTTTTTCCGGAGAGAGTGGACTACAATGGTTTGCTCTTTGTTGGATGGATGATTTTTGGGTTCACGAAAAATTAGGTACGCCTACTCCTGCTCATTCAAACGAAAAAGTTATTACCTATATTAAAAACGTTTTGAAAAACGATGGAGTTTTTGCTTACAACGTTGCTCCTTACCGTAGCGGTAAATTTTCCGAAGCAACGATGGAACAGCTTCGCTTTATCAAAAAATCTCTATAATGAACCGACCGAAAGCTTCTGCGGATTGTTTAATCTGCGGAAGCTTGTTTTGTAAACCGCATGCGGTGAAAGAATTGTTCTTTGTCCTCACTTTATACAGACGACACGTAATATAATGTAAGCTGACGAAAAAATTCCTTTTTTAAGCAAAATGTTTACAAAAAGTTCATATATGGCAATAATGCACAAAAAAATGATATTTTGTTCAAAAAAAGAAGTGTATATACATTCAAATTGCATAAAAATCTCATTGTAATTTAGAAAAATTGTTGTCGACATACAAACCACTGTATATATTTTACATTTATCCCCCTTGACAAAAAATATTTCCTGTGCTATATTATAAGAGTAAAATATTGTTTGCTCCAAAAACGCCCAATTTGGAGCGAATTGTATTATACGAAAATACAAAAAATTTTAAAGGAGAAAGAGAAAAATGAGAAAACTTTCATTAGTGTTCGTATTTGTTATGTTGTTCGCATTAGTGCTTGCATTTAACGCATTTGCAACAAACTATAACAAAATACCAACAGAAGACATCACTGTTAAGCAAACAGACAGCACCAGTGATCTTCTCGACTTAAGTAAGTTAGTTGACGGTGACTATCATACTGCTTGTACAGGCGGTAATAGCGGTCAAAACTGGACTAACTACCACTTCCATTTCCAAGAAGGAAAAGACATTTCAAAGGTAGTAATAGTTGTAAACAGTACCGGTGCAAACTACAACGTTTCTAAAAACGATGACGGCACTTTCAACGCAGCTATCTATGACACCTTGACAACAAACAACTATAAGCTTTATTTCCGTCTTTATGACGTGAATGATAAGGCAATTTGGCAAAAGAACGACTTTGCTATAAGCGGTGCTGAACAGATTAAGGACGCAGACGGTAACGTTCTTTACACAGCATTCACGTTTGAATTTGAGACAACAGTGGCTGACGTTTACAAGGTAGAAGTTGCTACTATGCATAACAAGAATTTAGCAAACTGCCTCTGGGAAGTTGAAATGTATGAGCACGTTTGCGAAAACGGTGAACATGCTTTCGCTGACGACGGCAACTGCACAACAGCAGTTAGCTGTAACGCTTGTGGCGAGGTAGTTCGCGAAGCAAAGCTTCACGACTTTGATAAAACCACAAAGGTATGTAAGAATGCCGGTTGTGAGTTCGTTTTTGTAGGCGGTTGCTTTGAGGATTATGAACTCGGTGACCTCAACAAAACAGAAAGCTACTATGGCGAAGCAGAAGTAAAAGACGAAAACGGTAAAGTTATCGGTGGTTACAACCCGGGTGGTAACAACTCATTTAGTGCTGCTTTCGATAACAAGACAGGTAACACAGGCTGGGGCGGCGGTCCTGCTCCAAGATACTGGAGCACCAATTACAATATCACACTTTTCTATGCTGATTTACACTTAATCAGAGAAACAACTATCTGGTACGTTGCTCGTGCAGAAGGTCATGGCTACGCTGTTGAACTCAGTAACGACGGCGGTGTAACTTGGACAGAGGTTGGCAGATATGAGGCTCCTGGTTCAGATGTTGGCTTGGAAATTAAGACAGTATTCCAAATCAACAATGGCGCCGGTATGGAAGCTAATGCTTACCGTTTAAGATGGTTAAATGGATACCACACATTCCAAGTAACCTTTACTGAAATTGACATTAAGGGAAGCGAACGTATTAGCTGTACATGGAATGAGGGTGTTGTAACACCTGCTACCTGTGGCGAAGACGGTAAGATCGTTTACACTTGTACAAAATGTGGCGATACAAAGGAAACTCCTATTGCTGCAACTGGCTTACATACTTGGGACGAGGGCGTAGTTACCAAGGACGCTACTGAGGAAGAAGACGGCATTAAGATCTTCACTTGTACAGTTTGTGGCTTAACACGTGAAGAAACAATCACAGCTATTCAGCATAACTACGTAGTAGAATACGAGGTTGTTGATGCAACTTGTGAAGAAATCGGTTACATAACTTATGCTTGTGACGGCTCTTGCGGCGTTGAAGACTGTGACAAGACTTACACCGATATGGTTAACGTAATTCCTGCTTTAGGTCACAATTACGAAAGCGAAGTTATCATTAAGGCAACCGCTCTTAACACAGGTCTTATCGGATACACCTGTGCTAACTGTGGTGACTACTACGAAGAAACAACTGCTAAACTCTCTTGGGGCGAAACTATGACTGTTATCGGTCCAAGCAATATCATCAACTTTGAGGAGTACTATGCAAACGATAAGAAGCATAATAACTCTGACCCTAACAAGCTCTTCAACGGTGTTGTTGACTCCACTTGGACACAGCAAACTGGTAACGGTTGGTTTGGTCCTACAGGAAGCTGGCTCAGAATTACATTTGACAAAGAGTACTATGTAATCACAACAGAGTTCTCTTGCTGGGCTAACTGGAACAATGCAACAATCTCATACTTTGACGCTGAAGGTAATAAGACTGGTTCACAGTCCTTTACTATCCAAACAACTGGTTCAGAGCGTCAAGAAGCAACAGGCTTGGCAGGTATTACAAAGGCTAAGTCAATGTTAATCGAAGTTACTTACGCTAAGGGCGACTGGGGACAGTGCTGTGCATTCCAGGAATTCTGGATTACAGTTCACGACCACGTTACTGACGGCGAAAAGTACGACTATGTTGCTCCTGACTGTATCTACACAGGTTCATATATGGAATACTGTGAGACTTGCGGTCTTGAATCTTACGCTGAAATCCCTGCATTAGGCCATAAGGAAGGCGTTGCAGCTACATGTACAGAGAGCGCTATCTGCTCAGTATGTGAAGAATCCTACGGCGAACCTAACGGTCACTTTGCTGCAGTTGAAGCTACATGTACAGAGCAAGCACTCTGCTCAGTATGTAACGAATACTACGGTGAGCCTCTCGGCCACAACTACGAAGAGTTCATTACTCTCGCTCCTACTTGCGTAGCAGAAGGTACAGCTGAATACACATGTACAGTTTGTGGCGACAGCTACGAAGCATCTCTCCCAATTGACGAAACAGATAATGGTCACTCATACTGGCCTGAATGGGCTACAGTAGTTTACGCAACATGTATCAGCGAAGGCTACGAAAAGCTCATCTGTGATTACTGTCAAGTAGAAAAAGAAATGATCTATCCTGTTGACAAAGAAAACGGTCACTCTTATGAAACCGATATGGAAACTTATGTAGAGCCTACATGTATTTCCGACGGTTACATGGAACAAACCTGCTTACTTTGTGAGGATTACAAGGAAACAGTTCTCGAAAAGAACGAAATGTACCACGACTACGTAGCTGATGAAGAATCCTACGTTGAAGCTACATGTATCGTTGACGGTTATGCTTACTATGTATGTACAGTATGTGAAGATTACTATGAAGAAACCACACCTGCTAGCGCATGGTTACATGATTATAAACTAACCGGTAACGGCTTACTTCAAGTTTGTGAAGCATGTCAAGACGAATACTTCTATGGCACACTCACAGGTAAGGGCGACGCTGACGGATATAGCGTAATGTTCAACGGAAACACAATCAACCTCTATTACACAGATGATTACGAAGTATTAGACGTATATTACTCATACACAATTGAATCTGTTGAAGACGGTGTTTATACACTTGCTTTAACAACTGATGGCGAAGATATCTGGGCTCTTGCAGGTTGCGCAGCTACTGTAACACTTACAGAAGAAAACGCTTACTTCACAGCAGTAGTATCATTCGTTGAAGACGAAGAAACTTATGAAACAGTATATGAATTTGACAACGTAGTTGAAAAAGTAGTTACTGTTGACGGCGTTTACGCAACAGAAGACGGCGCACTTAAGGTTGTTTTCTATAACGGCGTAATGTATATCGCAGAAAACACAACAGGCAATCCTTTGAATGCAACTTATGCTTATGAGTACAACCCAATGACAGGTATGTTCTCATCTGATTTCCCTGCATTCTTAACATTCGACGTAACAACAGGCAACATCCAAGCTGGTCCAATGATCACATTGATTCCTACAGGTGAAGAAATCTTCATTCCTGAAATCGAAATCAACTACGGTGACAAGATCGGCACAATTGATGCTGAAACAACAGACACATACACAGCTATTGACCTCTATTCATACACAGCAGCAGTTGCAGGTCAGTATTCATTCTTCTTCCCAGCAGGCTTAGGCGCAGCTGATAAGGCGTATGTTGATGAATTTGCAGAACCAATCTTTGATCCTATTAACTATCAGAGCAACACTGAAGGTGCATTCGCAGTTGTTAACCTCGAAGCAGGCGAAACAATCGAATTCTACATCACAGCAACAGAAAAAGCTACATGGGAAGTTGAAGTTTGGTACTACATCGAAATGGCTGAAGCTGACCTCGTAATCGGCGACAACTATATCGAAGCAAACACAATGTTCACATACATTGCAACAGCTAACGGCACATTAACACTTACACCTGACGTAGTATTTGGTACTTGCACACTCGTTTACAGCGTAAACGGCGGTGACGAAGTTGCTTTTGCTGAAGCAGTTTCTATCGACGTAGTAGCTGGCGACGAAGTAGTAGTTAAGGCTATCGTTGACGGTGACGGACCATTCACAGCTCTTATCGCTGAGTTTGCAGACGTAGTTGTTTGCGAACACGAATACACATATGCTTGTGATAAGGTTTGTGCGCTTTGTGGCGAAACAACCAATCCTGACGCAGCACACACAATCGAACACGTTGACGCAAAGGCAGCTACATGTACAGCAAACGGTAACATCGAATACTGGTACTGCTCTGATTGTGGTTATGCTTGGGAAGACGCAGAACTTACAAAAGTAACAAACCAAAAGAGCGTTGTTGTTCCTGCAACAGGCCACAGCTACTTCTATCCATGTGATGTAGTATGCCAAGTTTGCTTCCAGGAAACAAACACTGATGCAAAGCATGCACTCGTTCACGTTGATGCAGTAGCAGCAACATGTACAGCAGACGGTAACATCGAATACTGGTACTGCTCTGATTGTGGTTATGCTTGGGAAGACGCAGAACTTACAAAAGTAACAAACCAAAAGAGCGTTATTGTTCCTGCAGCAGGCCACGCTTACGCTTACGATTGCGATAAGAATTGTGCAGTTTGCCACGAAACAACAAGAGAAGACGCTAAACATACACTCACACACGTTGACGCAGTTGCAGCAACATGTATAGCAAACGGTAACATCGAATACTGGTACTGCTCTGATTGTGGTTATGTTTGGACAGACGCAGATTGCACACAAGTAACAAACCAAAAGAGCGTTGTTGTTCCTGCAACAGGCCATACAGAAGTTGAAATCCCAGCAGTTCTTCCAACACCTTCAACGGTAGGCTATACTGCAGGAACCGAGTGTTCAGCTTGTAGCACAGTTACAAAAGCTCCGGTAGAAGTTAACATTACTGAATTGGAAAATTCTTCATCAGTAAATAAAGTATTCAGATTTGCAGCTATCAACCTTTCTGCACAAGAAAATATTTCTGTTAACTACAAAGTACATGTAACAGCAGGTTACAATAACCCATACGTAGTATTTGTATTTGACGGCAAGGAATATATTGTTGATGAATATACAATTGAAGCTTCATCCGGTAGATATGTATTCAACTTTGCAGAAACAAGACCACAACTTATGGCTTCTAACATTGCTGCATACCTCTACGGTGAAACAGCAGATGGTGAATACACATTAGTTAAGTATGAAACATATAGCGTACTTCAATACATCCTTGGTCAGTTAAAGAATGCTAAGGCTGCTAATAATACTGCATTAACAACTGTAATGTCTGACATCCTCGTAATGGGTGCAAAGACACAGCTTTACATGGGCGTTAACACAAATGCTCTTGTAACAGACCTTGCAGCAGCTGAAGGCTACACATTAACACCAACAGCATTTACAACTATTGACGCAGTAGATCAACAAGCCACAACAAAATCAACTGACGGTACAGCATGGAAGGCAGTTTCACTTGCATTCGGTGCTTCAACAGAGTGCGTATTCAAGTTTGAAACAGACAACCTTGAAGGCTTATATGTTAAGGTATCTGTTGCTGGTCAAGATACATTCTATAAGGCATCTGAGTTAACAAAAGATGGCAATAGATATGTTGTTTACTTCCCAGGCGTAAGATCATACGAGTACGAAGAAACAATTACAGCAACATTCGAAAGAGATGGCGTTCAAGTAGGTAATACATTGACTTATTCTATCAATACTTTCTTATTAAGAAACTACGAAAAAGCAACGTATTCAGCAGAAGCTAGAGACCTTATGAAGGCAATCTATATCTACGGCGAATCAATTGCTAAGTATTTTGCTTAATTAATATAACAGAAATATAATTACATATTTTTGAATTTACAAAGGAGGTATTGTTCAATGAAGTATGTAGCTCCAGAAATGGAAAAGATGGTTCTTCTCGCTGCTGACGTTATCACTGAATCAGCTAGCAACAAGGGCGAGTTCGAAGATGAAGAATTAGACTAATTCGTCCATCATTATCCACCCCCTTCGGGGGTGGCGACCTCGAGTCGCAAAATTAGCAAAACTAATTAACTAAAAAGCGCTCCAGGCCTTCGGGCTTGGAGCGTTTTCCTTTATTATAAATAGACAGGGGACAGACAGCAAACAGAGGCTTGTCTGGAACCGAAAACAAAAATGCGTGTTATCAAAAAATAACACGCATTTATATTCTATTATCATCTATCTGCAAAAAGTATCATATAAGTATTTATAAAATTATAAAATCCGCTTTCAAAAAGATAGTATTCACTTGCTGTGTCATACTCAAATCTAACTATATCGTTTGAAAAAATTACAAAACCGCCGTAATCTGCCTTGTCGTTCTTAACCGGCGCATTATCTACACAGTCTCCGACAAAATAGATTTTTATAAATTCTGAACCTACTGCAACTTGATTTGCCTTCAACCTTTGCGCTTTTTCTTTATTACTAAAACAATTTTCAAACAAATATTTAGCATCCTTTTCACCCAAAGTAAAGCTTTCGCTTAAGGATAGCGTTGACGCTTCAACGTCGCACCTGAAATTCTTTGAGCTTGCTACGTCAATCGTAGCCTGAATTGTATTGCCGCTACCACAACTAAAAAACGAAAAAGCAAGACAGAGTGTCGTTAAAATCAAAATTAGTAGCTTTTTCATACTGTAATCACCTCATAAAGAGTATAACACAATATAATCAATAAATCAAGTAAAAAAATCACGCTCATTGAGCGTGATTTTTCATTTAATACAAATTATTTGTTAAGTCTGTTTTCAAGAGCAGCTAATTCTTCGTACATAATAGCAGGAACTCTATCGCCAACCTGAGCATAGAAAGCTTTGATGTTTTCAACGTCCTCAAGCCATGAAGCCTTGTCAACTGAAAGAAGACCCTCAACTGTGTCAATTGTAATATCGTCAAGTCCTTCAATGTTGATGTCTTTAGCATAAGGAACGTAACCGATAGCTGTTTCTTTTGCGTCAACCTTATCCTCGCATCTTGCAAGAATCCAGTCAAGAACTCTCATATTGTCGCCAAAGCCCGGCCAAATGAAGTGACCTTCATCGTCAGTTCTGAACCAGTTAACGTGGAAAATCTTTGGAGCGTTAGGAATCTTGTGTCCCATATCAAGCCAATGTGCAAAGTAGTCACCCATGTTGTAACCTACGAAAGGTCTCATAGCCATTGGGTCACGACGAACAACACCAACAGCACCTGCAGCAGCAGCTGTTGTTTCAGAAGCCATGATTGAGCCTACGAATGAACCGTGCTGCCAGTTGAATGATTGATATACAAGTGGAGCAGTCTTCGCACGACGGCCACCGAATACGATAGCAGAAATTGGAACGCCTGCAGGATTGTCGAATTCCTTGGAAATGCAAGGACAGTTCTTTGCAAGAGCAGTAAATCTTGAGTTAGGATGAGCAGCAGAAGTATTAACCTTATCCTTCTTGTCATACTTTGCCTTATCCCATTTCTCGCCCTTCCAGTTGATGCAGTTGTCAGGAGCGTTGTCGTTAAGACCTTCCCACCATACTGTATTGTTATCAAGAACGTGACCAACGTTTGTAAAGATTGTATCTCTCATAGTTGTTGCAAGAGCATTAGGATTGGACTTGTCGTTAGTACCCGGAGCAACGCCAAAGAAGCCGTTTTCAGGGTTAATAGCCCAAAGTCTGCCGTCCTTACCAACTCTTAACCAAGCAATATCGTCACCTACGCACCATACCTTGTAGCCCTTTTCTGTGTAAGCCTTAGGTGGAATAAGCATAGCAAGGTTTGTCTTACCGCAAGCAGATGGGAATGCAGCAGAAATATATTTTGTATCGCCGTTTGGATATTCAACGCCGTGAATGAGCATGTGCTCAGCCATCCAGCCCTCTTTACGACCAAGATATGAAGCAATTCTTAAAGCGAAGCACTTCTTACCGAGAAGAACGTTTCCGCCGTAACCGGAGTTAACGCTCCAAATTGTGTTATCTTCTGGGAAGTGGCAGATATATCTATCTTCTTCTACGATGCCACATCTTGCGTGAAGACCCTTGATAAAGCCCTCGCCGTCGCCCATAGCCTCAGCAACGTGCTTGCCTGCTCTTGTCATAATGAGCATGTTAAGTACAACGTAGATTGAGTCAGTAAGCTCAATACCGTATTTAGCAAAGTCAGAGCCAACCTGTCCCATAGCATAAGGGATAACGTACATAGTTCTGCCCTTGTAGGAGTTTTTGTAAAGCTTGGAAAGCTTTGCATAGCATTCCTGTGGGTCCATCCAGTTGTTGATATTTCCTGCATCCTCTTTTGTTCTTGTGCAGATAAATGTTCTGCCCTCTACACGAGCAACGTCATTGATTGCAGTTCTATGTAAGTAGCAGTTAGGAAGAATTTCCTCATTGAGCTTTTCAAGCTCACCGATAGCGCAAGCCTCGTCACGAAGTGCTTGTGTTTGCTCCTCGCTTCCGTCAATCCAAACAATCTTGTCTGGATTTACCATTTCAGCCATTTCCTCAATCCAATCAAGGATAAGCTTTGAGTCTGTTAATGCCTTGTTTTCAAACTTTAACATAATCTATACCTCTTTCAAAATATTTATAAAATTTAATGCCAAATTTTATCTATTGTATTATACCATAAAAGCATATCTGTTGCAATATCTTTTTTACACTTTTTATAGTAAATCGGCAATTCTTTTTGATAAAATATCCTTTTCCTTCGGGTGAATGTCAATATTGTCGCAAACGTCGCGGCAAACAACGGTTTTTACGTAAGGAATTTTCTCTTGAGCAAGAAGCTGTTGCTCTTGAATCTTACTCCAAGCATAGCCTGCCCTGTCAAGATGGTCTGCAAGCTGTATAATTATAAATTCAAGCTTGTCGTCAGAAAAATCCTTACGCCAATTCGTAATCAAAGCGCGCAAAAATTCAAGATAAATATTTGACTCATCAACGCTCGCATTACTTTCGCCCTGGTACCAAAGCACGCTCGCCATAGAATAAGGAATAATTTTTACAAGCATATTTTCATAAAGTACACCGTCATCGTTCCAAATAGGGAACCAAACGTGGTCAGCAAAGCGATTTTCAATTTTAAATTCCGGAACAAGAGCGTATTCCTTGCTCATCCAGCTTTGAATAACGGAAGCGCCTTGATAGCAAGCAATAAGTCCGATTTTTCTGTCATCCTTTGCAAGAGCCTGCGCCACGTAATAGCCGATAGCGGAGAAGTCAGGTGCTGTTTCTTCGGTCAATTCAACCCATCCGTCAGCGGTTTTAAAACGCTCTCCCTCCTCCATTCTGTCAACTGTGAAAAGACGAACGTTTTTATTTCCTCTGTAATTTTCCTTCGGCTCAGAGCTTTCGTGTAGCTTAAATTGCATATTAGACTGACCGCCAAGTAAATACACGTCACCAAAATATACGTTTTTTAATATAACGCACTCGTTCGTAAGCAAAACCTTAATTTCATAAGGTCCGCCGTAGTCAACTGCGTCAAGCTCAATCATCCAATCTGTTCCCTTGGAGTGAATTGTTTTCCTTTTGCCCATAAATTCAACGCAAGCAAGCCCCTCACCCTTACCGAAAATTCTTAAAGGCTTATTTGCCTGCATAATCATATTATCGCAAAAAATTGGATTTAAAGTTGTCATAAATACCTCTCAAAATACTATTTTCTTAATTATATCATAAAAGGCAGAAAAAATAAATAAAAAACTACCATAAATTTAATAAATGGTTGACAAACTCCCTTTAATTTGATAAAATTACATTATATTTATTTTGAATTGCATGAGGACGATAAAATGAAGATTTATGACGAATTAGTAGCCCGTGGACTTATCGCACAGGTAACCAATGAGGCAGAAATAAAGGAAATGGTAGATAACGGCAAGGCTGTTTTTTATATCGGCTTTGACCCAACGGCAGATAGCTTACACGTTGGTCACTTTATGGCGCTTTGCTTAATGAAGAGACTTCAGATGGCAGGCAATAAGCCAATCGCCCTTATCGGCGGCGGCACAGCGTATATCGGTGACCCATCAGGAAGAACAGATATGCGTTCAATGATGACAAAGGAAACTATTCAGCATAACTGCGAATGTTTTAAAAAGCAAATGTCACGCTTTATTGAGTTTGGCGAGGACAAGGCTATGATGGTAAATAATGCCGATTGGCTTCTTGACTTGAACTATGTTGAGTTTATACGTGACGTTGGCTGTCATTTTTCAGTTAATAATATGTTAAGAGCAAAATGCTACGAGCAAAGACTTGAAAAGGGACTTTCATTCCTTGAATTCAACTATATGCTTATGCAGTCCTATGACTTTTTGGAGCTTTACAACCGTTATGGCTGTAATATGCAGTTCGGCGGCGATGACCAATGGTCAAATATGCTTGGCGGAACAGAGCTTATAAGAAAGAAGCTTGGCAAGGACGCACACGCTATGACAATAACCCTTCTTTTGAACTCTGAGGGCAAAAAGATGGGCAAAACTCAGTCCGGTGCAGTATGGCTTGACCCTGCAAAAACTTCACCGTACGATTTCTATCAATACTGGAGAAACGTTGGAGATGCTGACGTGCTTAAGTGCATAAGAATGCTCACCTTCTTGCCTCTTGAGGAAATTGACAAAATGGATGCTTGGGAAGGCGCTCAGCTTAACACCGCAAAGGAAATTCTTGCTTACGAGCTTACCAAGCTTGTTCACGGTGATGAAGAGGCGACTAAGGCGCAAAATGCCGCAAAGAGCATTTTTGGTGCAGGTGGAGATGCAGATATGCCAACAACGTCACTTGCTGACAGCGATTTGATTGATAACAAAATAGATATTCTTTCAATTCTTGTAAAGGCAGGACTTGTGCCAAGCCGTAGCGAGGCAAGACGCGCTGTTGAACAGGGCGGTGTAACTGTAAACAACGACAAGGTAACAGATATAAAAACTCTCTATACCAAGGAAGAGTTATCCGAGGGCTTAGTAGTTCGTCGCGGTAAAAAAGCTTACAAAAAGGTTACGATATAATAAGCGCTTTGGCGTAATATAAAGGAGAAATTTATGGAAGACTTCGAAAAAGATTTTGAAAATGAAATTTCCCCCGATGAATTTGCAGATGACGATATAGTAACGCTACTTTCTGCAGATGGAGAGGAAATTGATTTCGTTGAAATTGCAGGAATTGCACACAAGGGAAATTTTTATGCTATTCTTCAGCCGGTTGAGCTTATAGAGGGTATGGCTGATGACGAGGCTCTTGTTTTCAAGGTGTCAAGAAATGAAAACGGCGAGGATAAATTTGAAATAGAGCTTAACGACGAAATAATAGAGGCTGTATTCGCAGAATATAACCGCCTCCTTGATAACATTCAAAACGATTCTGACGAGGAATAATTTTAAAAGCATCGCAAATTTTTGCGATGCTTTTTATTTTTAAATATATGTTAAATATTGTTTTTTATGTAAATGTATGGTAAAATTAAGAAAAACACTCTTGGAGGCGTATAAAATGAAATACGAAAACAACACCTATAAAAATTATGAATTAGGTAGCTTGCCAAAGGATTCTATAAAGGAACTTGAGGATTATTCACGCATATCCGCAAGTGAGGGAGCAGTCCTTCTTGAAAATAAAAACAACCTTCTTCCATTAAAAAAAGGCGAGAGGGTGTCTGTATTTGGCAGAATACAAAGAGAATATTATAAGAGCGGAACAGGCTCAGGCGGCCTTGTAAACGTTAAATACGTAACTAATATCGTTGATAGCTTGAAAGCTACGGGCGACGTAGAAGTAAACGAAGAGCTTTTAAATATTTATGAGGAGTGGAAGAAAGACCATCCCTTTGACGCAGGCAAGGGCTGGGGACAAGAGCCTTGGTGCCAAGAGGAAATGGAAATATCCCTCGAAACCGTTGAAAATGCAAGAAAATTCGGCGATGTAGCCATTATAGTAATAGGCAGAACTGCAGGTGAGGATAGAGATAATTCCGCAAGTGAGGGAAGCTATCTTTTAGCTCCAAAGGAAGAGGAGCTTATTAAAAAGGTTTCATCTGTGTTTGAAAAGACGGTAGTTTTACTTAACGTAGGCGCTGTTATTGATATGAAATGGGTTAAAGAATACGATATAAAATCCGTTATTTATCTATGGCAGGGCGGTATGTGTGGCGGTCTTGCCTGTGCTGATATTTTAACAGGTAAGGTTAATCCAAGCGGTAAATTAGCCGACACTATTGCGTATGATATTGAAAATTATCCGTCAACTGCCAACTTTGGTGCAAAGGAATATAATCTTTATAAGGAAGATATTTACGTAGGCTACCGTTATTTTGAAACCTTCAAGCCCGAGGCTGTTTTATATCCTTTCGGTTATGGTCTTTCCTATACAAGCTTTGAAATTTCAGCCACAGCAAGCGAGGAAAACGGAAAAATTACAGTAAGTGCCACCGTTAAAAACGAAGGAGACGTTGCAGGCAAGGAGGTTGTGCAGATATATTTTGGTGCGCCTAACGGTAAATTGGGTAAGGCCAACAAGGAGCTTGTAGCTTATGCAAAGACAAAACTTCTTGAAAAAGGAGAAGAAGAAACACTCTATATTACGTTTGACGTTGACGCTATGCGCGCTTATGATGATAGTGGGGCAACAGGAAACAAGTCCTCTTACGTTCTTGAAGCAGGTCAGTATATAATTTACGCAGGCAATAGCGTGCGTAGTGCCGAAGCAATTTATGCGCATATAGAAAACGAAACCCGCGTAGTTGAAAAATGCACCGAGGCGCTGGCTCCAACAAAAGAGTTTGAGAGATTTAAAAAATCGGAAAATGGCGACCTCGTGTATGAAAACGTGCCAAATCGCACTTATTCTGTTGTTGATAGAGTTAATGCAAATCTTCCGAAGGAGGTTCCTTATACAGGAAATAAGGGGATCAAATTAGAGGATGTAAGAACAGGTAAAAACACAATGGACGAATTTATTGCTCAGCTTAATGACACCGAGCTTTGTTGCCTTGTGCGTGGTGAGGGCATGAACAGTCCCAAGGTTACTCCAGGTACAGGCTCCTGCTTCGGCGGTGTTACGGAAGAGCTTATATCCTTCGGTATTCCTATCGTTTGCACAACAGACGGTCCGTCAGGTATAAGAATGGACAGCGGCTTGCAGGCAACGAGTATGCCAAACGGCACCTGCCTTGCTTGTACGTTTAATAAAGAGCTTATCTCTGACCTCTACGCATTAGAGGGCGTTGAAATGACAGCGTACGAAATCGACGTGATTTTAGGCCCCGGAATAAACATTCACAGAAGCCCGCTAAACGGTAGAAACTTCGAGTATTTTTCAGAGGACCCATATCTTACAGGAACAATGGCTGCATCTATTTCTAAAGGGCTTAACAGAGTAGGCGTATATCCTACAATCAAGCACTTTATGGCAAACAGTCAAGAATGGTACAGACATACAAACGATTCTATAATTTCAGAACGAGCTATCCGTGAGATTTATGCGCGTCCCTTTGAAATAGCAGTTAAGGACGGCGGAGTTAAGGCTATAATGACTGCCTATAACGCTATTAACGGCTACCATGCCGCATCTAACTACGACCTTACTAAAACAATCCTTCGCGACGAATGGAATTATGACGGCTTTGTTATGACTGACTGGTGGGCTCACATTACAAATCTTGACGGTACAACAAGCACAAATGATTTTGCAAGCATGATTAAAGCGCAAAATGACATATATATGGTTATGGAAAATGCAAAGACTAACAAGGATAACCTGGAAGCAAGTCTTGAAAACGGCTATCTTACAAGAGGAGAGCTTCAGTTCTGCGCTAAAAATCTTTGCAAATTTGCTATGAATACTCACGCTTATGAGCGCTTTAAGGAAAACGGCTTCAAATATGACGTTTCTGATCTTGACACATCTAATATGAATGTGGCAGCAGCTTTTAATGATGTAGCTCTTGGCAATGAGATAGATATTCAGCTTGAAAAATCAGGAAAGTACGTGGTTGAAATAGAGTTTACGTCACCTTTAACGTCCCTTGCTCAAATTTCTGTTAATCTGAATATCGACCACGCAGGAGCGTTCACTTTTGTTGCTAAGGGAACTGATGGCGGTATTGGAGTTATGAAATCTCACGTATCAATTATGAACTGGAATAAGAAGCTTATTTTCTCATCAAAGGCGGACGTTTCAATTAAGAGTGTTAAATTCTTAATATGATAAAAAGAAAAACATTTATAAAAATTTCTATTGCCGTAATAATTATACTATTATTTACGGCAATAGTAATCTTATGGAACAGTATGATAGAAGTAAATAGCTATAAAATAACAGGCAAAAATTTATCTGACGAATTTAACGGCTACAAAATCGCACAAATATCTGATTTTCATAACAGAAAAAAGTACGACAGTATCCTTGAAAAGGTTAGAGAAGAAAGTCCTGATATAATTTGCATAACGGGAGATTTTATCGACTCCCGCAAAACAAATACAGATATTTCATTAAGCTTCGCGAAGGAGCTTGTAAAAATTGCTCCCTGTTATTACGTTATGGGAAATCACGAGTCAAGATTAACAAATGTGTATCCTGATTTTGAAGCAGCCTTAAAGGAAATAGGCGTCTGTGTTTTGCGAAACGAAAAAGCAGAGTTAGAGAAAAACGGAGCAAAAATCACATTGATTGGTCTTGATGACCCAAGATTAAGGAGCAACACAAAAGGTATTGAATATGCAAGCGAGGTCGTAAGAGAGGAGCTTTCCACGGTCGAAAGAGAGGGTTACGTAATCGTTATGTGTCACCGTCCCGAGGTCTTTAATGAATACGTTAGCGCAGGAATAGACGTAGCTCTTACGGGTCACGCACACGGAGGACAGGCAAATTTACCTTTCATCGGTGGAGTTATTGCACCTAATCAAGGCTTTTTCCCAAAATACGTAAAGGGTGTGTATAAGAAAGATAACACCAGCATGGTCGTAAGTCGCGGGCTTGGCAATAGTCTATGTCCTGTTCGCTTCAATAACCCTCCCGAGGTCGTTATCGTGCAGCTTTTTGCAAGTGAATAATGAAATTCAGCAAAATTATAAATAAAAAGCAGAAATTTTAAAATTTCTGCTTTTTTATATTTGTCACTATGCGATTACTGTATTTCTACCGTTTTGGCAAGAGGTACCGAGTAAATAAGTACCTTTGATACCGGCTTTTCAAACATAAGCTCGCAAGCCTTTTTGTAGTATAATAGCTGCGTTGAGTGTCGCTCCGTTAAAATCTTTTGATAATTTTCAAGGCTTACGTTATCCGTTTTATAATCAACCAATATAAGCTCGCCATGCTGATTTTCATAAATACAGTCAGTAACTCCCTGAACAAGCACCTTCTCGTTTTTTAAATCTTCATTTTCTGTAAATTCACTTGCGTCAAGCATTACGTTAAATCTGAATTCACGAATAATCTTTTTAGACTTTAAAAATTCCTTTAATAAATCCGACCTCAAAAACATATTAAGATGCTCGGTATTTACAATTTTAGCGTCCTTTTCGGAAATAAAGGAGCAATTCTTAAGGCGCTGAAGCTCCATGTCAACTCCGTTTTCTATGAGCTTGTTAAAATCGCAAAATTGCATAAATACGTGGGTGGCAGTACCTCTTTCGTTGGATTTTACGTTTTCATCCTCATAGGATAAGAAACTCGGTATTTCTTTTAAAGGCTTGATATCTATGTCGTCGTTGTGCTCCCCATCGAGTATTTGGGGATAAAGCTTTGAAATACTCATTTTGGAAGGCAGCTTTTCAAGATAGCTATGCCGGTATTTAAAGCTGATACGCTTATCCAGAATTTCTTTATATTCCTTAACTTTATTGCTGTCATAGCTTGTTGTTGTTTCGCTTACCTTTGTATCTCCAAGAAGATTATTAGCATCAATATAGTTAATATCGAAGGAGGTGTGAGGCTCGCAAATTCCACCAAAAACAAACTTATATAGAGAAGAAGCAGTATATAGCACATAAGGGGTTACGTATTTCTTGCCGTCGCGCATAATATCAAGATGCTTTTTCGGCGATGAGGTAGAGGCTGTAAGAATCAGCTTGCTTCTGGCTCTTGTCATAGCAACGTATAGAATACGCATTTCTTCATCACGCATATCTCTTGATAGCTGCAAAGCAATACATTTTCTTGCCATTGTTTTAAATTTAGTAAGACCGTCTTCTTTGCCTACGTAGCCTGCTATTCCCAACTGCCTTTGGAATAAAATAGGGCCACCTGTATCCGAATTGTTAAACGTGTCTGCTAAATTACAAATAAAGCAAATCTCAAATTCAAGTCCCTTCGAGGAGTGTATTGTCATTATGCGAACGTTTTCTTTGGAGCTATCACCCTTGAAGCTCTTATCCCCCTTACTGTCGGAAATTCTTTCAATATGCTTCAAAAAGCTATAAAGCCCCTTATAAGAGGAGGATTCATATTCTCTTGCAAGATTATATAAGCGAGTTAAGTCCTCTTTTTCCTCGCTGTTGCACATTGAAATAATGCCGCATCTGCCGAAAATATAGGAAATCGCTTCGTAAGCAGTCATTTTTTTGATAGCGGACTTTATTTCCTTGAGCCTGTTTAGAAACTCTCCAATCTTTTCCTTTAAAGAAGCGTCTTTATCATAGCTTTTAAGCGCAGAATACAGAGAAGATGAGGAAGAAGCCTCTTTTTTTATTTTCACAAGCTCGTCAAGGGTAAATCCAAATACGTAAGATCTCATAGCTCCCGCTAAATAAATATCTCTTGACGGGTTGTCAATCGAATTTAAAATGCAGTTAAAAAGCATAACGTGAGGCTTTTCAAAAAAGTCCTCGGCGGTTTCATATCTTGAATTTATCCCATATCTTTCAAGAGCGTCTTTGTATAATTCGTGATTTGATGAATAGTTTCTTAATAGAATAGCGATGTGAGAGGGCTTGATTTTTTTACCGTTTGGCAAATATTCGTTTTCAATCATAGATTTGATTCGCTTTGCTACGTATTCCGCCTCGTATTTCGGCCCGTTATTTCTGCCCAATCCATCGGAATTTATAAGACTTATCTCGCATACAGAGTGCTTATATTCATCGGGTAAATTTTTAGAATAAATAAGCTGGTCGGAGCTTTCGTATGGAATACCTGTGGAATTCAAAAACATATAATTCGAAATAAGATTGGAAAAATCAATTATGCTTTTGTCACATCTGAAATTGTTTGACATAAAAACGGATAAGCCAAGGCTTTTTTTTGTATAGCAATCTTTTTTGTCAAAATGTGTTCTGTAATAAGAGAAAATTTCAGGCTCGGCAGAACGAAAGCGGTAAATGCTTTGCTTTATATCGCCTACCATAAAGCGGTTGTTTTTCGAAATCGCTTTAAAAATTTTATCTTGAACAGAGTTGGTGTCTTGGTATTCGTCAATATAAATTTCATCATATTTTGAAGCAATATTTTTGGCAAGCTCTGATATATTTCCGTCCTTGTCATATAAAAGAGATAAAGCGAAATTAGAAATATCATCAAAGGAATATACAGAAAACAGCTTCTTTTTCTTAAATAAAGCTTCTTCAAATTTCTTTAAAATATTGTAAATTGCCTTGCAAATAACAACGTTTTGCTTAAGCGTGCTTTTGATTGCTCCTTCGGTAGAGGTAAAAAGCTCGTCCTTTAGCTTCGTGGCAAAGTCCTTAAAGTGCGCTCTTGCATCCTTGTAAAAGGCAAGAGGAATTTCTTGGTTAGCAAGCCTTGAGGAAGGCATACGCAAAAAATCAATATCACTTACAATTTCTTTAAGCTCATCGTAGCTCTTGTTGTTATCAAGAGCTTTTTTCAGCCTTATAAGATAGTCGTTTTCTTTTGCAAAAATATCAATATAAGCTTTTCCCTTGCTATCGCCCTTTATGTCCTTTAATGCATCTTCATAGATTGGCAGAAAATAATATGTTCCCTCTTGAATGTATCTTTTTAATACTGCTCCGTAATCGGATTCAAGGAAGTTTTTAGGACAGCTGTCAAATTTCAAAAGCGTTTCAAGACCGTTTGAGGTAGAAAGAAGCTTTTTTCTTAAATCTAAAAGTGATTTTCCAAGTAAATCCTCGTTCCAAATATTGGAATAACAGTCAACGACAAGTAAAAAATCCTTATCTCTTTCCTCACATTCATAAAGTTCGTCAATGATTTCATTCATTGTTTCACGTTCAAGAATAGTAATTTCAGAGGTGTCGCCTATTCTGAAATCCGCATCAATCATCAGCTTATCAAAATTAGGCTTTACAAGACGCATACAAAAGCTATCAATAGTGCAAATTTCAGCAGAACCAACTCTGACAAGCTGCTTTTGTATATGAGCATCAGACGGATTTTCCTTTAAGGATTTGCCAAGGCTGGAGCTTATTTTGCTTTTTAACTCTCCGGTTGCCGCCTTTGTAAATGTAACGATGAGCATTTTTGATATGTCTCCACCGCCCTTGATTTTTCTGATGATTCTTTCCGTAAGGGTGGCTGATTTTCCGCTTCCCGCTGCGGCAGAAATAATAAGGTCGCTGCCGGTATGCTCAATTGAAAGCTCTTGAGCCTTTGTCCATTTTACGTCACTCATTATTTCCTCCTTCTGCATATAAAAGCATGCTCACAGTATTTGCAGGGATCCTTCGTTATTTTTTTAGGTATAGCTTGGGCGTCACCGCTTAAAATTTCAGAGCCGATTAAGCTAATGGTGCTTTCAAGCTCCTTGTATATGTCCTCAAAATCAGTAAGCTGTAAAAAACACTCGGAATCAGTATTCATATTTGGCAAATATTTTCCCGATAAATCTCTGTCTTGAGCGGTTAAAACGTCAATGTTGTTAAGGAAAAAGCCCGAACGCTTGATTCTTTCAGTTACAGTATTCCTTTCAATAATCTTTAATTCCTCTGACTCCAAATCAACGTCGTAATCAATATCCTTTTTTGATATGTTCATAGGGAAATACATAATTCCCGCGGGCTTGATTTCATTGGTGCCTGCCAAGAAGGAGCTTTTAAATTCACTATCACTCATTTTGCAAAGGGTAAACAGATAGATAAAAAGCTGAATGCCGAAGCCTTGGCTTATAAATTCACGGGAAATTTTTTCCTCTCCGGACTTGTAGTCAATGATTTTAACGTATGTCACTCCGTCTTTTCTGTAAATGTCAACTCTGTCTGCAGTACCTGATAGAGAAGCAGTGGCGTTTTCACCTATTTTGAATTTTAAAGATTTTGGTGCGTTTTTACCGTTACCGCTTAGGGAAAGCTCCATATATTCAGGAGAAAACCTGCTTTGTGAAAGCTCCTCGTTAAGCTCTGATAAATAAATAATTAGATTTTTTTTCAGCTTTTCAAATAAATATTTCAGTTTGTTGGAAATGCGTAGAGAGCCGCACACCGAAAAAGCGTAGCTGTTTATAATATCGTCAATTATTTTTTCAAAATCCTTATCGGTAAGAGAAGAAGCATCAAAGCTCTCGTTCTTTTGCATATTAAAGAATTTTTCAATAATTAAATGATTTAGCGTGCCGATATTGTTAGCGGCAAACGTAATGCGGTTACTGGGCTTCAGCTTGAGAACGTAATCACAGTAATATTTCAGCTTACAGAGTGCAAACGTTTCAATGCTTGACTTCGAAAGAGAAATATGATTACCGAAAATGTCATCTACCGTATTTTTGTCAATTGACAAATTGTCATTTGTAAAGCTATCCTGTTTATAGCTTTCAAGACCGTAGTATTCTCTGATAGCTTGTCCAAGCTCCATATTATATGATGAAATTTGCTCAAGAGCAGTTTCCTTTGTATATATTTTATCAATTGATAAAGTAGATGACGTGTCGATAATTTCAAAATCCTTTCCCAAAAGCTCGTTAACTCTGGTAAACGCAATGGAGGGCTGCATTTCTGCACCTCTTATGTTACCCTTGAGGCAAGAAACGGTTACGCTATGAGAAGCCAAGGAAATCGCATGCTTAAACGCTAAAAGCTCATCGTCAGCTCTTACGTCATTTTTTGATGATAAATCAATGCCCATAGTTTCAAGAGCGATTTTATCAACGTCTGTAAAGAAGACGTTATCTGAAGTGTCACCGGGGAAAACTCCCTCGTTAACCCCTAAAACAAACACGTGCTTGATGCTTTTTGCTCTTATAGTAGGAGCGTCACCGATAGTAACGTTGTCAACTCCTGACGGAATAGCACCGATTTCACAATCGCTTAAAGCATATTTTAGTAGTGAAACGTAATCCTCGCATAAAACATAAACATCACCGCAAACAGCAACAAGTGTTTCAAGGGCAGAGATTAGAGAGTTCCATATTTGTGAAAGCTCGTATGCCTCCTGCCTTGACGAACAATTGTCGATTTCATTTTTTAATTGGTCAGCAAGGTTGTGTGCGTTTAAAAATTCAAATACAGCCTGAGAAGCTTGGCGCACGGTGCATTTTTTTGCAAAGCAGTCGTTAAGTATTGATAGCTTTGAAATGATTTGATTTTTTGTTTTATTTATTCTTGCAAGTGTTTCTTGCTGAAACGGCGTAGCCTTTTCAATATATCCGTCGGGATTTGAAGCCCAGTAGTCGTCATTTGAAAATTTTTTGCCGTAAATATTCCATCTGAACATATACCCCTCAAGGTCGTTTAAATCGTCCTCGGAAATATCGGTGTAGCCACACTTTACATAAGATATGATGTCGTCAAGTCTGTAGGAGGATGAGGCGTTAAGGGCAGAAAAAACCGTTTTAATAACCGGCATAGAAAGAATGTCGGTAGGGGAGGAATAAAAGTACGGAATTTCAAATTTGTCAAAGGAATAGTCAATTATTCCCCTATATGTGGCAGAATTTCGCATTATAACTGCAATATCGGAATATTTTTCTCCTGTGAAAATCAGCTCCTTAATTTTAGAAGCAACGTATTCACATTCTGAAAATTCGTTATCTGCCTTTACAAGATAAACTCCGTCCTTTGCAGAGATTGAATCGCAGGAAAAATTCCAAATCTGCTTGCATAAGCAGGCAATTCCTTCGCTTTTATGCTTATAATCATCAGGAAATTCAATGATTTCGTATTTCTTGTTTAATTTTTTGCAAAGAGAAAAAAGCCTGTCCCTGGCGTCGGTAATTTTAGCATATTGCATAGCTCCGTTTTCGCAATATGCAGGACAATCAAACGCCACGGTGACAGAGCTTGCTTGTTTGAAAATGTGATAAATTACGTCAAGCTGAGCCTTTGTAAAGCTGTAAAATCCATCAATATACACGCTTGTATTCTTAAAATAATCGTATTCATCAAGCTTTCTTGCAAGCATAAGTATATCGTCTAACGGATCGCTATAGCTTTCACTGACGATTCCTTCAAAGGTAGTCCAAATAAGTAAAATATCCTCAAGCTTGTTTTTAAATTGCTGGTTTTCCGTGTTTAGCGCGGCATTTTTTAATTTTTCATAGTCAACGCTGTATGACTTCAACTCGCCAATTGCCCCCAAAAACAGAGAAACACAGCTTTTTTCGTGTCCCTTGAGAATTCTATATTCCTTAAGAGCATCGCGGCATTCACAAATAGTACGATACATAGCAAGGCTTTTTCCGCTTTTTGATATGTAATTGTATTTGAGTCCGCCTACCTCTCTGAAAACCTTGTTGGCAAGACGGGTGAAGTTTGTGGCTTCACAGTACAATTGAGCAGAAGGGGGGAGGAGTGTCGCAATTTCCTTTTCTGAAATGACGGTTTGTTGTTCAGGAACGACTAAAAATGAGCGAATGCCTTTTTTCGTATCATCTTTAATTTTCTCAATAATATAAGTGCTTTTTCCGTGGCCCTCGTCGCCGAAAAGAAAACTAATCATTCTATCCTCCTTTTATTTATCTGAAAAATGTTTTTCGTAAATATCAACGTTTCTTGCAATCACGCTTCTGCCGCGCCAAGCAAAGGGACGTTTGTTAAATTCTTCGTCCGTCAAGCTGTCAAGTGCTTTTTTGTCAAGAAGCGTAATAATGTCGTTTTTGAAAAATTCAATAGGTGTAAATGATGCTTTTTTTGTGAAAGGACATGCGTTTTGACATACATCACAGCCCCAAATGCTTCCGTTATCGAGCATCATTTGAATTTCATTTTCGCAAAGCTCTCCCTTTTTTTGGGTTATTGCGGATAAGCATTCGCTTTTCGGCTTTCTATTAGCGCCAATGCATTCAGCGGGACATTTTTCGTGGCACGCCCCACAGTGTAAGCATTCCTTTACCGAAATTTCCAAAGGGTAATCTATACCCAAATCCTTTTCCGTCAAATTTGTTACGCATTCTGCCAAAAAAACAAACGATGAATATTTTTCGTTTATTAAAAGTCCGTTATCTCCGATAAATCCAAGACCGCTTATGCAGGCGGCGTGAACCTCGTCAATTGGAGAGTGGTCAGTAAAAATTTTAAATTTACCATTGGGATACTTGCTTTTTACGTAAGCTTCAAGCTCGAAGGAAAGCTGCTCAACGTATCTGTGATAATCAAGTACAGACGCATAAACGGTTAGATTCACAGGCTTTTTTTCACTTCTGTAAGGTATTAAAAACAGAATGGCGTTGTCATTTTCGTCAAAACCGTTTTTTTCTAAAAGATAGCTCTTTAGAATCTTGCATCTTTTAAGTGGTATAAGCGAGTAAAATTCAATACCTTGATTTTTGAAAAAATCCTTCATTTTGCTTCCCCCTGCATCTGTTATATTTTTATTATAGACCTATTTTGATGTAATGTCAAGTTTTACTGTCTTGAGAAAAGTACATTATCTAAAAAATGGATAAATCATACTTGAAATATAATTTTATATATGTTACAATAAAATATATTACGATTTTAAACTGTATGGGAGGACAAAATGTCAAGCAAGGACTATAACGGACAAAGCATATATGCCCTAAAGGGTGCTGACCGCGTGCGTAAAAGACCTGCCGTAATTTTCGGCTCGGAGGGACTTGAGGGCTGTCAACATTCATTTTTTGAAATCCTTTCGAACTCCATTGACGAAGCACGTGAGGGCTACGGTAAGGAAATTACCGTAACGGTGTATCAGGATAGAACCATAGAGGTTGACGATAAGGGTAGAGGCGTGCCTCTCGATTTTAATAAAAAAGAAAACCGCTATAACTGGGAGCTTGTTTATTGTGAGCTTTATGCGGGCGGTAAATATGAAAACAACGACGGCGGAGCATATAAGTATTCCCTTGGATTGAACGGTCTTGGTGCTTGCGCTACACAGTATTCGTCTGAATTTATGGACGTTTATTCCTATAAAAAAGACGTAATGTACGAAATTCATTTTGAAAAGGGCGAGCCGGTGTCAACCCTTAAAACTACCGCTTTAGAGGGTAAGGATAGAAGAACAGGCACCCTTACAAGATGGCGTCCCGACCTTGAGGTGTTTACTGATACCGCTATTCCCAGAGAGCATTATTTGGACGTTTTGCATAAGCAAGCGGTAGTGAATAAAGGCTTGAAGCTTATTCTTAATTATCAAATGCCAAACGGCAAATTTGAAAAAACAGAATTTCTATATGAAAACGGTATTAGCGATTACATTAACGAGCTTACAAGCGGAAACACAATGACTGCCCCTGTATATTGGGAAATGGAGGCTAAAGGCAGAGACAGAGAGGATAAGGATGATTACGAGCTTAATGCTCAAATCAGCTTCTGTGTATCAAATGCGGTAAATATGACCGAATACTACCACAACTCCAGCTTTTTGGAACACGGTGGTTCTCCTGATAAGGCGGTGAGAAGAGCGTTTGTAAATGAGCTTGATAAATACCTGAAGGCAAATAAAAAATATCAAAGTAAAGAAACCAAAATAGGCTTCAATGATATTCAAGATTGCTTAGTCATAGTAATAAACAGCTTTTCCACTCAAACCTCCTACGAAAACCAAACGAAAAAATCAATTACCAATAAATTTATCGAGGATGCGCTTTGTGAGTTTATAAGGAGTAAGCTGGAAATTTATTTTATTGAAAACAGCACGGAGGCAGAGCTTTTTGCAAATCAAGTTCTTATAAATAAAAGAGCGAGAGAAAAAGCTGAAATTACCAAGCTGGATATTAAGAAAAAGCTTGCAACCTCAAACGACTTTACAGCAAGAGTTGAAAAATTTGTTTCTTGCCGCAGTAAGGATGAAAATAAGCGTGAGCTTTATATAGTTGAGGGTGATTCTGCGTTGACGTCATGTAAATTGGGCAGAGATGCGGAGTTTCAGGCAATTATTCCAGTAAGAGGAAAAACCCTTAACTGTCTGAAAAGCTCTTATGAAAAGATTTTTAAAAGCGACATCATTGTTGATTTGCTTAAGGTAATCGGCTGTGGTGTTGAGGTTAAAACGAAATCAAAGGACGATATGATGCCGTTTAATCTTAAAAATCTCAAATGGCGCAGAATAGTTATCTGTACTGATGCTGATGAGGACGGCTTCCAAATAAGAACCCTTATTTTAACAATGTTTTACAGACTGTTGCCTACGCTTATACAGGAGGGTAAAATCTTTATTGCTGAATCTCCTCTTTATGAGATTACCAGCGGCAAGGATGAAATTCAGTTTGCATATAATGAAGTTGAAAAAGCGGAAATTCTGTCAAAGTTGGAGGGCAAAAAATATACCATTCAGCGTTCAAAGGGTCTTGGTGAAAACGAGCCTGATATGATGTGGCAAACTACTATGAATCCTGAAACAAGAAGGCTTATCCAGGTTAGTCCTTCCGATGAATACGAAACACAAAGGATTTTCGAAACCTTGCTTGGTGACGACATAATGGCAAGAAAAGCATTTATTGCCGAAAACGGACCAAAATATATGGACCTTGCCGATATATGATGAATCAAGACGAATTATTTATGCTTGAAGCGCTAAAGGAAGCGCAAGTTGCCTCAAGTGAGGATGAGGTTCCCGTAGGCGCCGTAATTGTGCGCAATGGTGAAATCCTTGTAAAAGCCCATAACACAAGAGAAAAGGACAAAAACGCCCTCTATCATGCTGAAATTAAGGCAATAAATGAAGCCTGCAGACTTCTTGGAGGGTGGCGACTTGTGGGATGTACGTTGTACGTAACGTTAGAGCCTTGTCCTATGTGCGCAGGCGCAATAATCAATTCCAGAGTGGAACGAGTGGTTTACGGTGCCCCCGACCATAAGGCAGGCGCCTTCGGTACAATGCTGAATCTTACCGATTATCCACTGTTCAAGCCTCAAATTACAAGTGGAGTTTTGTCCGAGGACTGCTCCAAAATACTTTCAACCTTTTTCAAAAACAAACGCAAGGGAGATCATATATGAATGAGTTTTTAAAGAAAATTGATTTAAAAAGCGGACTTTTATATTTTGTACTTATTGAATGTCAAATACTTGTTGTTTCACTTTTTTTGGCAGGCTTTATGGTTATGCCCGTTCGTTTTATCATAAAAGAACCGGGAATGATGAGAGAAACGGTAGAGTTTTTTGTATTTTTATTATTTGAATTACTTGTAAGATTTGTAATTTTCTACGGACTTTTCAAAAACAGCCGAAATCTTACTTATAAGCAGTTTTGCACGAACTATATAGTAACCTTTATCATAAGATACGTTTTTTCGTTGTTTACAAGCTTTGCTGTATTTTCTGCAGGAATGTCAATTACATTGCTCGGTACGCTGTTAGGACGTGTGCTTATTGATGAAACGATTACAACTATGCAGGATGTGCCGGCTATATTTTATACCGTAATTTTCATTTTAATCGAGGCGTTAACTTTGCTTGTAGTTTATCTTCCAAGTAAATTGACAGCGCGCAAAAGAGAGAAGGCAAGACAGGAACTACTAAAAGAGTATAATCCATACAAATAAAGTTTAAGAGGTAAATATGAAAAAATCGTTATTGATTTTATCATTATTCGTCATAATGATATGCACGCTTACCATTACAGCAAGTGCTGATAGTTTAGTGCCGGAATGGACAGACGTTCAAAATACTCTTTCAATTCCCTTTAAGGATGGATTTGATACCACGTCAAGAGTGCTGCTATCGAACGGTAACGGCACTTATGCTACATATCCTACGAATTACGTTATCGTTGGCTCTGACACGAAATTTTCCGTGTCAACCGAGCTTGATTTTAAAGCGTTGAATGATGCAACCGAAAATAAATATTCATATTCTTATGCTTCAGTTGTGCGGCTTGAAATTCCAAGTGGCTTTATTACCTTTGAGGAAAGAGCGTTAAGAAGCGATAAGGGCTTTACTTCGATGCTTACCTGTAAGATACCCGAAGGGGCAACTACGTTCGGCTCATATATGTTTTGGAAAAATAACGTAATTCTTGAGGTAGAGCTTCCAAACTCCCTTGAAACCTTGGGCGCGGAGTGCTTCAGAGAAAGCCAAAGCTTGAAAAAGGTTTCTATTGGCTCAGGCACAGAGGTTACGTCTTGGGCGTTTTATAATAATACCGCCCTTGAAACGGTAATTTTACCGGAAGGAATAGAAATGATAGGAGAAAGAGCGTTTCAGGGAACAAGTGCTCTTAAATCAATTACTTTGCCATCAACCTTGACAAGAATTGATGCTATTGCATTTTACGGAAGCGGTCTTACAGAAATTACAGTTCCCGAAAAAGTTACCTCAATCGGAGCAAAGGCGTTTGAAAGCTGTGCTTCGCTATCCAAAGCCATTATTAAATGCGATGTAATTGGAGAGAGAATGTTTTGTTCCGATAAAGCTTTAGAAACAATTGCCATTACCGGAAAAATATCCTCAATAGGAAAGGAAGCATTTGCTAGCGCAAACAGTAAGCTGGTAACGTTATATACAGGCTCCATCCCATCAAAGCTGGGTGAGCTTTATAACAGCGACATATTCACTAAAGCAGACACAGTTACGTATCAGCAGTATCTTATGGACGTAGAAAAGGGTGTTACTTATACGAAAGCAACTATCGTATATAGCGCAAATCCTTGTGCCGTGCTGAATAATAACGTCCACGTATATGACAACCCAACGTCCTGTGTAGCGGTATGTACAGATTGCTCACAAGCTAAAGAGCCAAGCATCAGCGACCATAAATTAACCGTAGAATATACGTACGATAAGGGCTTTGCCGCGACTGGTGAAAAAATCACAAAATGTACCGTTGATGGTTGCAAATATAGAGTTAGTGATACAGCGGAAAAGATTTTTTCCTACCTTGGTTATTCCTGTAAAATCGGTGGCTCTGCAATGAGCGTAAGCTATTCAATCAATAATAAAGCTTATAGTGAATACGTGGACGCGGGCTATACCTTAAAGTGTGGCATTGTTGCGTACGTACCTGGAGCAAACGAAACAAATATAGCTCCTGTAAATAACGATTTGAAGGGCAAAAACGAAAGAACTGTAATAACACCAATGGATAATAGCTACACTGCGTTTGACTTTTTAATAAAAGGCTTTAACGAAAGCCACAACGGGCTTTCACTCGTAATGTGCGCTTATGTGTTCGACGGTGAAACGGTTGAATATCTGTCATATATGAATGATAAACTTGTTCAGACAGAGTATGCTCAATTAGTAACGTACAAGTATGAAGAATAATAAAAAGCGAATGTTGTTTATCAACATTCGCTTTTGAATTTAGCTGTTTTTTAAAGTTTTTACAAACGCTTCTATTTTTTCAAGAGCTAAACTTAAGTGCTTCATTGAATACGCATAGGAAATTCTTGCATATCCCTCGCCACACTCACCGAAGGCAGTACCCGGAACAATTGCACAATTATGCTCCTTCAATAGTCTTTGGGCAAATTCCTCGCTGCTAAGACCGAATTTACCGATATTCGGATAAAGATAAAACGCACCCTCAGCCTCGAAGCACTCTATACCGATACGCTTAAAGCCTTCAAGTAAAAATACGCGTCTGCGGTTATATTCCGCACGCATGAACTCAACGTCATCATCACCGTTTTTTAGTGCTTCAACTGCTGCAAATTGAGAAACGGTAGGCGCGCACATTATAGCAAATTGGTGTATTTTCAACATCTGCTCAACCAGAGCTTGAGGCGCACAAATATAACCCATTCTCCAGCCTGTCATAGCATAAGCCTTGGAAAATCCGCTTGCAATAATTGTTCTTTCCCTCATACCGTCAATTTGTGCAATAGATACGTGCTTTCTTCCGTAAGTAAGCTCTGCGTATATTTCGTCAGAAAGTATTGCAATATTAGTATCGCGTATAACCTCTGCAATGCCCTCTAATTCCTCACGGGTTAAAATTGCTCCGGTAGGATTGTTAGGGAAGGGAAGAACCAAAAGCTTTGTTTTTGGCGTAATAGCGTTTCTTAATTCCTCAGGAGTTAACTTGAATTTGTTTTCAGGCTTCGTGTCTATTTTTACAACCTTTGCACCAAGCATAGTAGCAATCGGCTCGTAGCACACGAAGGAAGGGCAAGGCAAAATCACCTCGTCACCCGGCTCTAAAATAGCTCTCATTGCAATATCAATAGCTTCACTACCGCCAACAGTAACGACAACCTCGTTTTTTGAATTGTAGTCAAGCATAAAACGTCTTTTCATATATCTTGAAATTTCGCTTCTTAAATCAACCGTGCCGGAGTTTGAGGTGTAATATGTTTTACCCTTTTCAAGACTCTCAATAGCAGCCTCTCTTATATGCCACGGCGTTATAAAGTCAGGCTCTCCGATAGTAAGTGAGATAACGTCCTTCATATCTGCAAGCATATCGAAAAATCTTCTTATGCCCGACGGCTTTATCTTACAAACGGTTTTCGAGAGCATTTTCTCGTAATCAATCATATATTTCCTCTTTCGTCAATGTGTGCAGGACCGTAAATTACGCCCTTATCCTTGTATTTTCTCAAAACAAAATGAGTAGCTGTTGCAGTTACGTATTCAATAGTTGCAAGCTTTTGCGCAACGAAGTATGCAACCTCCTTCATCGTCTTTCCTTCAATGATAAGAGCAAGGTCAAATCCACCTGACATTAAATAAAGAGACTGTACTTCGGGATAGTTATAAATTTTTTCAGCAATCTTATCAAAGCCTCTGTCTCTTTGAGGCATAACCTTAACCTCAATTAAAGCGCTAACGTACTCTCTATCGGTTTTATCCCAGTCAATAATAGTCTTATAACCGAGAACAACTCCGTCCTTTTCATATTTTTCAATTATATTTTTAATTTCGCCAACCTCTTTGTTAAGCATAGTAGCTAATTGCTCGGCAGTAAGAGTTGCATCATCCTCAAGTAATTTTAAAATCTTATCCATAATAAGCTCCTTAAATAAAAGTTATTTTTAATATATCATAAAAAAAATTATATGTCAATTATTTTATTATACTAAAGCATATAATATTGCAAAATTAAACAGAATTTGCTATAATAAGGTAGAAAACACACCAAAGGAGAAATATATGTTAACACAAAAAAATCCCGTATTAACAGGCTTCCACCCTGACCCTTGTATTTTGAGGGTAGAGGACGATTATTTTCTTGCAACATCAACGTTTCAATGGTTTCCGGGCGTACAGCTTTATCACTCAAAGGATTTAATAAATTGGCGCGAAATAAAATCTCCCTTAAACCGTTTGTCACAGCTTGATATGCACGGAAATCCAAATTCCGGAGGAATATGGGCGCCGTGTCTGTCCTACAATAACGGCACGTACTATCTTATTTATACCAACGTTAAGAATTTCCACGGAATTTTTAAGGATACTCACAATTATCTTGTAACCACCAACGATATTTTTTCAGGTGAGTGGAGCGAGCCGATTTATCTTAATTCAAGCGGGTTTGACCCGTCGCTTTTCCATGATGACGACGGCAAGAAGTATCTTGTAAATATGCGTTGGGATCACCGTATGGAATTTCACGATTTCGAGGGCATTTTAATTCAGGAATATTCCGAAAAGGAACAAAAATTAGTCGGTGAAATTAAAAACATATTCAAGGGTACGTCGATAGGCGCAACAGAAGCTCCTCACCTATATAAGCTAAACGGCTATTATTACCTAATGGTTGCCGAGGGTGGCACAATGTATAACCACGGTATAAGAATGGCACGCTCAAAAAATATTATGGGACCTTACGAGTATGACCCAAAACCGCTTCTAACCACAAGAAACAATCCTGATGAATATATGCAAAGAACAGGTCACGGCTCTTTAGTTATTACTCAAAGCGGACAAATGTACGTTGCATATCTTTGCGGAAGACCTATAACCGATAAGCAAAGATGTATTTTGGGTAGAGAAACCTGTATCTGCGAGGTAGTGTGGGATGAAAACGGTTGGCTTCGCTTGAAAGACGGTGGAGAAGTGCCGCCGAAGGAATATAGCGTAAATCTTCCCGAATACAAATTTGAGCCACTTCCAACAAAGGATACCTTTGATATAAAGGAGCTTCCTCCCCACCTTAATACACTCCGTATTCCATTAAACGAAATCGGCTCACTTACCGCAAGGGAAGGATATCTACGCCTGTACGGCAACGAGTCAATTACCTCTTGGAACAAGCAATCAATGGTTGCAAGACGCTTACAGCACCATAACGCCGAAGCAACCATCAAAATGGAATTCCACCCACAAACGTTCCAACAAATGGCAGGACTTACAGTCTTTTACGATACGTATAATTTCTATTACCTTTATATGTCAACTGATGAAATGGGCAATAATGTGTTAAGAATGTGCGTTCGTGACGGTCTTAAGTTCTCAAATCCGTTAAATGGAGCGATAAATATAGGTGAGCATAGCGAAATCTATCTTCGTGCAAGCGTGGAAAACCTAAAACTCAATTTCTCATACTCTTATGACGGCATAATCTTCCTTCCTGCAGGCGGCGACCTTAATATCGCCAGCCTCTCCGATGAAGCTTATGGTGAAATCGGACACGAGGGACATACAGGCACCTTTATAGGTATGGCTTGCCAAGACCTTACAGGCAACCATAACCACGCCGACTTTGAATTTATCGAATACAAAGCAAAATAAAAAATGCTATTGCGGAATTTCCGCAATAGCATTTTTTGTAAATTATTCAATACTCTTAACGCTTTTATAAATTGCAAACGGATACACGAATAAAGAAAGAGCAAGCCCCAATATAATAGCTAAAATTCCGCAAGCCACGGCAAGAGAAAGCTCTATAATCCAAAACAAGAGTTTAACTGATAAAAGCCATACGATTCCGTCAAGGTCAAGGGTGAAAATTAATCCCGGCATTGTAACAAATCCCCAACTGAATATTTCTATAATCATCTCACCGATAAAATTATTATCAAGAATTAAACATGAAATTAAGGTAAACGCTAAAATGCCTAAAACGAACCAAAACCAAAAGCTTGAAGTAGCAATACCAATAATGATTGAGAGAGTTGCGGCAAGTCCGCCCCAAACAAATGAGTGAATTCTCCTTGTCATATTATCACCTGTTAAAATGCGATTTTATCGCCAATATAAGAAACGATTATATCAGCAGTAATCTTATCCTTGTTTTCGATAAATACAGGAATCAACGTCTCATAATCTGTAAGAATTTTGTTGAAATCGTCATTGTCAACCGTTATGTTAATAGTAATATCATTAACTGACTTAACGTCGTCAACAAACGTATCATAATATTTTTCTTGAACAAAAATCATAGGAACGTCAATCTTGTGCTCAATATATTTTTCCTCTGTTGTATCATATGAATAAACAAACTGTGTTCTGAATTCGATGTCAAAGCGTCTTGAAAGCAAAGCCTTTTTTACTTCCCATGCGGTAGAAGAGCCGTTTATAAATACCTTAGCAGGGTCCTTGTCCTCTGCCTCTTGATATTTAATAGATGTTATACCACCGATATCACTTAAATTGAACCATAATGTATCATATTTAACAGCAGATAGTGTTTCTTGCACCTCATAGCCTAAAAGCTTACCTGTTTTAACGTCATAAAGCTCATTGATATAGCCGGTAAATCCAATTATACCACTAGCCTTGTTACCAACAACAGAAACATAATCCTCTGTAATATAAAACTCTGCACAGCTTGATGTGCCAATACCTTCATATTTTAGGTGCTCATAAATAGAACCGCTTACGTTTCCGTCGTTATCTTTTGCAATGGTAAACATAGCGCGTCTTACGCCTAAATACTTAATAGCAAACTCATATGAATTTTCTGTAATTACATACTTAAGAGCATTAGCATCACCTAACTGAATTCTAACGTTTCTTTCGCTTGATTCAATATCCATTGATAAAGCAATTTGAACTGTTTGTTCACCTAAAACAGGTAATTCGGCAGTATAGTCAACAATATATGAAATTGTTTCTCCGTCAAAATCAATAGTAATATTGTAAATGCCGTCCTCAAAGGTATGCTTTGCAGTATCCGCAGGATTTTTATCAAAATAATTATTGAAAGTGCTTATTGAAGAAGCTGAAAGTCCTTCAACAACAGTTAAAATATTAAAGAAAGTCTGTGATTGTGCCAGATTGTCAAGCACCATATGGTATTGCTCACCAAAGCCGTATGTAACATCAGAAATACTTACAAAGCCGTTTGTGTAATCACTTACAATATCGCTATTCTTAACTAAATTAGCACTAAAGTTAGGTTGCATGCTTTCAGGAATATAACTATATGGATTTAATTCATACCCGCCAAGCAACGCAGCAAGCAAGGCCTTAACATCAACAACAGTATTCCAAACAGCAAAATATTCTGTATTACCTGTTATTGCTTTGCCGAAATCAACGCTTGCTTCACCGTTTTTGTCAACGCACCAACCCATAAACTTGTGTCCCTTATATGTAGGCTCGGTTGGTATGGTAGCCAAAGCACCGTATTCAACAACCTGTGATTCAACTGTGCTTCCGCCGTTTGAATTAAAAATAACAGTATATTTTTGTTTAACCTGTGTAACAATGGCATAATATGAAGCATCACTGCTTGCCGAAGGAATAGCATCTAACACATCGCCATCACTGGTTAAGCTCCAGCCCTCAACAATGTAATCCCATTCGGCAGTGTCTGCCTTTGTATAGGTGTATGATGGATATTCACCTTCAATTACAGTATCTTGCTTTAACTGATTTCCATTTTCGTCTAACCATTTAATTGTGTACTCCTTCGGTTGAGTAGTAACGTCGTCAGTGTCTGTATTTACACTTGTATCTGTGTTTGTGTTTGTATCAGCACTTGTGTCAGTGTCATCAGAGCCACCACAGGATACGCAAAATACAACTAATAGAAGCGCAAAAATAATCAAGAAAATCCTTTTCATAATACCCTCCTTATAATCTTGATATCTTTATTATAGTAAAAATATTTACTAAAGTCAATAGTAAATTTGTTTACTTGATATAATAAGTTTATTAAAAAATAATGAGGTCTTTATATGAAATACATTAAGCGTATTCGGGATCTTCGAGAGGATAATGACAAAACACAACAGGAAATAGCAGATATATTGGGAACTTCACAAACAATGTACGCAAGGTATGAAAGAGGAGCAAATGAATTGCCAATTCACCACTTAATCAAGCTTTGCGAGCTTTATAATGTTTCAGCTGATTATATATTAGGTCTTTCCGATAACAGAAGATAAAATAACAAAAATTTCCTTTATCGCATAGTATGTATTAGAGGCTTGCCTCTAATTAAATTAAAAGGAAATATTATGTGTAACTATACAAACGAAAATAATTATGGCAGATTTGATTGCCAATGCCCATACAGAGATACCTGCGAACGCTACGGTTATAGAGAAAACAACTGCCAAAGCGAAAGACAGGAAAACAGAAACGAAAGAAGAGCATACAGAGGCAGAGAGTGCAGCTCTTGCAGTATCTGTAATATCTTCCGCCGCTACGGCCGTTAAATAAGAAAAGAACTTCGTTTTAGCGAAGTTCTTTTTTATGCTATACAAAATTTAAAATCAGCTTGTCATTACTATTATTTTGTGTTAAAATACCATTAAATAATCTTTTGTTGTCAAGAGGAAAAATAAATGAACCTTTCACCAATAGAGCTTCATAAAATTCAATTTGAAAAAATAACCCCTTCTCTTCGTTGGAATAAAAAAACAGATGTAAATGAGCATAAGATAAAATGTAAGGAAAAGCTAAAGGAGCTTTTGGGCTTAGATACTTTTACAGAATGTGAGCCGAATTTGCAAATTATAAAAAAAGACCAAATTAACAAAAATAACCACATTCATTTCGTTGTTCAGACGGAAGAAGGCTATTACGCTAACTGCCACCTACTTGTCAGCCCCGAGCAAAAGGGGAAAAGACCTCTTCTTGTTGGCTTGCAAGGACACGTAAGTGGAGCGCATCTTAGCCTCGGTCAGTATAAGTACGAATATGACGAGGTGTATTTATCGGAGCAACATTCCGATTTTTGCATACAGGCAATTCAAAACGGATATGTCGGTCTTGCCATAGAGCAACGCGCCTTTGGAGACAACACAGGCAAGGAAAAGCCAGGAGGTACTAACTGTCATCATCCGTCAATGGTTTCAATTATGTTAGGCAGAACCACTATTGGCGAAAGAATATGGGACGTGCATCAAATTGTAAAAGCGGTAAAAAAACATTTTGATAATATAATAACAATGGAAAATTCCGTGCTTATAGGAGAATCCGGAGGCGGTACGGCAACCTTTTATTCCGCCTGTATGTATGATGATTTTGATATATACGTGCCGGGCGTTGCGGTATGTACCTTTAAGGACTCCATAGTAGGCAGAGAGCATTGTACCTGCAATTACATTCCAAATATAGCCAAATATTTTGATATGGGCGACCTCGGTGTCCTAATCGCGCCCAAAAAGCTAATTGTAGAAAGCGCAACAGACGATAGATGGTTTCCTGTTGAAGGTGCAAAGAAAGCATACAATCAAATAAAGGAATTTTATCAGCTCCAAAACGCAGAAAATAACTGCACAATGGTAATAGGAGAGGGAAGCCACCGTACCTATCCCGAACGGGTATGGGAGCAAATACAAATAATGCAAAAAAGTAACAAAGCCTAAAGCAACCAATAAAAGGAAGGTGTAATATGCACCTTCCTCTGTTTGCTAAAACAAAAAGCCGATATAAAATAAGAATACACCAAAAATATTTCAATATTACAAAAATAACACTTGACAAACAAACTAAAATATGCTAAAATACATTAGCAAAAAACAAAAAATACAAAATATTGGGATGTAGCCAAGCGGTAAGGCACCAGACTTTGACTCTGGCATTTCGATGGTTCGAACCCATCCATCCCAGCCAGAAAAAAGCACTTGCGTAAGCAAGTGCTTTTTTCAACGAAATTTGCCCTTGCGGGCAAGTGAAATATTTCTGCGAAATGTGAAATACGCCTGCGGCGTATGAAATATTCGCTTCGCGAATGTGGGCAAATTTCATTTCACATCGACCGAAGGGAGATATTTCACAATTCACGAAGTGAATTATTTCACATTCGGCGTATGCCGAATATTTCACTAAAAACTTTTCGACTCTGAAATTTTTCGAAATTTTGTAGATGCATTTCGGGCAGTTCGGGTCTGTAGACAGATTCGAACCAGCGAAATGCATTTTTTGATATAGATTCCCCACAGCACCAAAACTGTGGATAGATTCGAACCACCACACACCTTCCGACGCTTTTCAAAAATCCTTCTCGTTCAAAATTTATTTACAAAGCCGTAGATGCAAAGGCATTTTGGATAGATTTGAACTACCACACTCCGTCCTCTGCCGAGAGCAAGGACAATCCGAAAAAGATGCTTTTTCAGTTTGGATAACTTATTTTATATCACTCTTAAAAAACTTCTTCATGTACAACAAAAGAAGTACACCTAA
>JAZRIQ010000024.1:0-25409 GCA_045645405.1 Eubacteriales bacterium | reverse complement strand
TTTACAAAATTGGGAATATCGTTGATCGCACCGCTTTTGATTACGCAGTTGCCGAGATCTGTTTTGTGAACCTTGCCGCATTCACATACAACATTGGGATCGAATTCTATCATGAGTCATCCTCCGAAAAATAATTAGTATTAGTTATATAGTACACCAAATGAGAAAAAAAGTCAAGAATAATTTGCGGCAGTTGGATTGTCCTTGCCGTGGGCAAGCACTATGGGGTTAGCAAAAAGCCTCCCTCCGAGAGGGAGGTGGCACGCGGCAGGGGTTCCCCGAAGCGAATGAAATGAGCTTTGGGGGTTCGCTGCGTAGCGTGACGGAAGGAGTCTGCGTGATTTTGAACTTTAATTGGACTTTACAGCGACGCGCTCTCCCTCACCCGACTTCGTCGGGAGCTCCCTCCCGGAGGGAGCCTATTTGCGCGAAATGGTTGAAATGTTTACAAAATTGTGGTATAATAGAGAAAAGAAAGGCGGTGCAATATGGAAAAATACGCATGGAAAGCAAAAATTGTTGACGGAGCATTAGAGGAATACGTAAGACGCCACGACGCAATATGGGACGAAATGAAGGATGTCCTCTCAAAAGCAGGCATAGTCAACTATACTATATGGAATGTAGGTAACGAGCTTTTTGGCTATTATGAATGTGAAAAGGGAATTGAATATGCTGCAAGAGTACAAAGAGAAAGCCCAATTGTTGATAAATGGAACGAATATATGAAGGACATTCTTATAATGGAGCTGGATCCTGTAACAGGCGCTCAACCTAAACTTACAAAGGTTTTCTCGTTTAAATAATATCAAAAGTCCTGACGTAAAATGTCAGGACTTTAATTTGTAAATTTAATTGAATTTAAATCCGTTTTATGCTAAAATCTTAATATAAAAACAACGGAAGGTGAAAAATGAAAATAATAGATTTAACTCACACAATAAAGGCTGATATGCCTGTTTATCCAAATACGGAAAAGCCTAAAATACAACAAACCAACACCTACGAAAAGGACGGCTTCAGAGAAGCCCTTCTTACGTTAGGCAGCCACACAGGCACACATATTGACGCTCCTGCACATATTATTGAAGGAAAACCTACACTTGACAGCTTTGATATTTCCCAATTTGTAGGCAAGGCGTTAGTTATTGATTGCCGGGATCTAAAAGAAGGCGAGGAAATAAATGCTCAACGTATAGAAAAATACGGAGATAAAGCAAAGCAAGCCGAATTTTTACTCTTTAACTTAGGCTGGGACAAAAAATGGGGAAGCAATGAGTATTTCGGCGACTTTCCGTGCTTAAGTGACGAGGCTCTTGACGTAATAATTAAAAATGATTATAAGGGAATAGGCTTTGACGTTATCAGTATTGATTCTATCGGAAAACCGCTTAACGTGCATACTAAGCTTTTTTCTCAAAAGGAAATAATCAACGTAGAAAATCTTAAAAATCTTGATCTTTGTGGAAGCGACTTGTTTACGTTTATCTGCTTGCCGTTGAAATTATTAAACGCCGACGGCTCCCCTGCAAGAGCAATTGCAATAATAGATTAACGTTCTGCCATAAGAAGTATTGCGACAATCAAAAAAGAGGAAATTAAATGGATACTATAAAATTTGATAAGAAAAATACACTTGTAATTGCCCATCGCGGACTATCCGGCTTGGAAAAGGAAAACACAAATTCCGCTTTTGTAGCCGCAGGCAACCGTTCGTATTACGGAATTGAAACAGATATCCACAGAACGAAGGACGGTCATTTTGCAATCAATCACGACCCGGACTTTAAACGCGTAGCTAATGATGAAACTGTAATAGAAAATTCCACTCTTGAAGAAATTCAAAATATAATTCTTTTAGATAACGACGGTACAAAAAGTAGAAAAGACCTTTGCCCTACGTTTTTAGAAAATTATTTATCAATCTGCAAAAAATACGAAAAGCACTCAATTTTAGAGCTGAAATCCGACTTTACAGATGAAGAGATTGTAAAAATAATCAGTATCATAAATGAATATGAATATTTGAATAACGTTACCTTTATTTCCTTTAATTATGAAAATCTTTTAAAGGTACGCAAAATATTGCCAAATCATTCCTGTCAGTATCTTATTTGGCATCTTACCGACGAAGAAATCAACCGACTTGCAAAAGACAAAATTGATGCCGACGTTTGGTGCGGTGAGTTAACCGAGGAGCAAATCGCAAAAGCGCATAAGGTAGGCATAACGGTCAATTGCTGGACAGTCAACGAGAAAGAAAACGGCGAAAAATTCGTAGCGTGGGGCATAGACTATATCACCACAAATATTCTCGAATAAATCGTTAATCAGAACTCTTGAAAAAGTAAAAATTATGTGTTAATATTAGAAAGTAAATCTATATTTATTTTAAGGAGCAAAAAATGAGTAAAAGAACAGAAAAAATTCTTTCAAAGCTATCACTTGATGAAAAGATATTCCACCTTGTACAGCTTACAACCGCAACCTTTGTGCCGTCACTAAAAAAGCCTAACGTTGTAACAGGACCAAACAGCAAGTTGAACCTTGATGAAAATATGATACACGAAGCAGGAACTCTTCTTAATTTAGTAGGCGCAGAAACTATGATTGAGGGACATGACTACTTTATGTCAAAAAACAAAAACGGAGTTCCGCCTGTGTTTATGCAGGACGTAATTCACGGACATAGAACTCTTTACCCAATTAACCTGGCCGTTGCCGCATCCTTCGACAGAGAGCTTGCAAAAGAGCTTGCAGCTATGGCGGCAAAGGAAGCAAGCCTTGACGGTGTTGGCGTAACCTTTGCACCAATGGTTGACTTGGTTCGCGACCCACGCTGGGGCAGAGTTATGGAATCAAGCGGAGAGGACCCATACTTGAATGGCGAAATGGCAAAAGCCACGGTGCAGGGCTACCAAGGCGATATGGGTAAATATAATATTGCAGCTTGCGTTAAGCACTATGCCGCATACGGTGCAGCCGAGGCGGGCAGAGACTATAACACGGTTGATGTGAGTGAGCGCACACTCCGTGAATATTATTTACCTGCTTATAAGGCGGCAGTTGATGCAGGCGTAAAAATGGTAATGACTGCATTTAATATTGTTGACGGTGTACCGTGTGTTGCTAATAAGCATCTTGTAAAGGATATATTAAGAGATGAATGGGGCTTTGACGGCGTAATAATCAGCGATTACAGCGCAGTTGAGGAAACTATTGTTCACGGCGCGGCTGAGGATAAAAAGGAAGCTGCTTATCTTGCTATGGAGGCAACACTTGATATTGAAATGATGTCAAACTGCTACGCTAAGCACTTAAAGGAGCTTGTTGACGAAGGCAAGGTAACGGTAGAGCAAATTGATAAAGCAGTACTCAGAATACTTAACTTAAAGGAAGAGCTTGGCGTACTTGATAACTCATACAGAAGCGTAAATGTTGAGGAATCAAAGAAAGTTCAATTATCTACCGAACATAGAGCATTGGCACGCAAGGGTGCCGAAGCAAGTGCAGTATTGCTTAAAAATAATGGCATATTGCCTATTAGCAAGGACGTAAAATCAGTAGCGTTGATAGGACCTCTTGCAAATACAGGTGTTATCCACGGTAGCTGGCAATGTGGCGGAAAAATAGAAGAAACCATTCCTGTTTACGACGGAATGAAAGCTATTTTAGGCGATAGAGTAAAATTTGCTCAAGGATGTCCTATTGAATATAATTCTGAAGATACCTCAATGATTGACGAAGCCTGCGAGCTTGCTAAAAACAGCGAAATTGTTGTGCTTTGCTTGGGAGAGCATCAGGACTATTCAGGAGAGGGCAACTGCCGTGCAAATATTGAGCTTCCTTCCGTTCAGTACGAGCTTCTTGACAGAGTTCTTGAGGTTAATAAAAATGTAGCGGTAGTTTTATTTACAGGCAGACCTTTGGCTATGGAAAGACTTGATAAATCAGCACCTGCAATTTTAAATATGTGGATGCCGGGAACCGAGGGTGGAAACGCTTGCGCAAATCTCTTATTTGGTGATGTTGTACCGTCAGGTAAAATCACAATGACGTTCCCAAGAGTTTTAGGCCAATGCCCGATTTACTACAATTCTTATATGACAGGCAGACCAAAGCTCCCGGAGGACGACTTTAACCGAGTTCGCTTTACGTCATCATATCTTGATATTCCAAATAGCCCGCTTTATCCATTCGGTTATGGATTGTCATATACCACCTTTGAATACAGCGAGCTTACCTTAAGCGCTGATACAATGAAATCAGGCGAAAAGCTTGTAGCAAGCGCAAAAATTAAGAATACAGGTAGCTTTAAAGCAAAGGAAATCGTTCAATTTTACATAAGAGACGTTAAAGGCTCCTGCGTTAGACCTGTTAAGGAATTGAAGGGATTTGAGAAAATTGAGCTTGATGTGGGAGAAGAAAAGACAGTTTCCTTTGAAATTAACGAGGAAATGCTTAAATATTGGAATAAAGACCTTAAATTCGTTGCCGAAAAGGGCGAATTCCAAGTGTTTATCGGTAAAGATTCGAATTGTCAATCTTTTGCCAAATTTAATCTTATATAATTTCTAACCTTATATCACTACGAAGTAATATCACTGAGCTTGCTCAATACACGAGAACCCCCAAAACTCATTCTTCGTGTTGGGGAACCCCTTCACTTGCGTAGCAAATAGAACTGAAAAACCTCAGCCGATAGTTCGACTGAGGTTTTTCTTGGCGGAGCGGGTGAGATGAAAATCGAACTACTGTATTTACAGAAAATTAAATATATGGTATAATTATGTTGGAGAGTTGTTGTAGGAGATAATTATGATATATTTGAGTAAAAAAACTAAAATAGTTTTAGGCATAATTTTGTTGATATTAAGTGGGGTGTTTTTTTGAAAATAATCAATAATACGGGCAGTGTAGTTACTGCTTATACTAATAACTATAGCGTTGAGATTGCTATAAACGGAACCGAAATTGTACCTAATGAACTTTTAATAGATTGTGGAGAAATGTTCTTTAAATATTTTTCTCTAAAAAATGCTGAAATTACAAGTGGATGGGAAAAGGGAATAAGCCGTTATTACTATTTATACAATAAACAGATAAACATCCCTACGATTACAAGGATAAACATAACTGACATAGATGAAATCATTCTTGAAAAAAACGAAACAAAAATAAATGTTGTAATAATCAAAACAATGTGTGTAAAGAATGTTTTGTGTAAAACTAATGACAAAAAAATTGAGAATCAAAGAGTGAGTTTTTTGGATTCGCATATTCGAAAGAAACTCTTAATGATTATGATACCCAAACTTGTAATATTATTTTTGCTTTCAATCATATTGGCACTTACCGTAGTTATAGCGGAAGGTACATTGGGCACTAATATTGCAATAGCTTCCATATCCTTAATACTATTTTTGTGGTGGCTATATTCAATAGTGATTTTTACGAAAATCAAGCACTATGAAAACAATGTAAACAACAATGAGACATCGGAAAGAATAAAAAAGGAAAAATGAATTTTCTATAAAATGCCACTGTGGCGTGTGCTTGTATATATACAAGTGGCTCGGATTAACTATAAAAAGTGACACCAAATCGGTATCACAAAACTTAATGACCTAATTTAGCAATCAGAGATACATTTCCTTTGAAAATGAGTTGCGACGAGGCTTTTGCTAGCAAGCTGACAACACCTTTCGTCGCACTTGCGAACTCTATTCGTGGCAAAGCCACGAGCAGAAGTTCGAACGATGATTCGTAGCCAACAAAAAAGACAGGCGGAGAATCAGAGAGGCTTTTTGCCAAGGCAAAAAGAACTTCGGCGAGCCTTATGCTTGCAAGCAGACAACGGCTCTTGCCTCGTTTGCGAACTCTATTCGTGGCAAAGCCACGAAGCAGAAGTTCGAACGATGATTCGTAGCCAACAAAAAAGACAGGCACAAGACCTGTCTTTTTTGTTGGCGGAGAATCAGAGATTCGAACTCTGGAACCGTGTTACCGGTTACACGATTTCCAATCGTGCGCCCTCGACCAACTAGGCGAATTCTCCTTATTGCCACGATAGTATATCATATTTGATATTAAAAATCAAGATATTTTTAATAAATATTAAAATATTTTTTCAGAACGAAAAAAGGCTACTGCGAAAAGCAATAGCCTTATCATTTATAATTATATTATTCTGTTGTATAGTTATCAAAATAGCCTTGAATATATACAATAGGCGTACCCTTGTCACCTGAACCTGAGGTTAAGTCGCAAAGAGAACCAATAAGGTCAGTCAAGCGTCTTGGAGTAGTTCCTTCAGATGCCATTTTACCAACAAGATTGTCGTCCTTTTGCGTGATTTTTTCCTTGATAGCTTCCTTTAAAGCATCACCGGAAAGATTAGCAAAATCATTATCTGCAAGATACTTTAGCTTAAGCTCGTTTGGAGTTCCTTCAAGACCTGCCGTGTATGCAGGGGAAACAATCGGGTCTGCAAGCTCCCAAATCTTTCCAACAGGATCTTTAAATGCACCGTCACCGTAAACCATTACCTCAATAACCTTGCCTGTAGCTTCAAAAATACTCTTTTGGATATTTTCAACAAGCACCTGGCAGTCACGTGGGAACAACTTTACTTTGTCCTCGGTTGCCTTGTTAGAACCTAAAAGTCCGTAGCTTTCATTGTAGCCGCTTCCGTTTACAGGAGCATTTAAAATTTCGTCAAGACCGTAGTTGATTTCAACACCCGCATTTTTCAAAAGACGCTTTGTGCGGAAACGGGAGTGAATGTCACAGTTCAAAACGTTTTTCGTATATTTTAAAATCGCACGTGGATCGTTAGCGAAAATAATCTCAACGTCACAATCGCATTCCTTGATTAAGCTCTCGTAGTATTCAACGTAGTCAACGCCTGTAAACGGATGCTTTTCATAACCAAATAACTCACGGTATGTCTTAAGATCTAAAACGTCCTTGTATGGGTCAACGCCCTTCTCGTCCAACATGTCAATGCTGATAAGGTGATTACCAACCTCGTCAGATGGATAAGAAAGCATAAGAACAATCTTCTTAGCACCCTTTGCTATACCGCGAAGACAAATTGCAAATCTATTACGGCTTAAAATAGGGAAGATAACACCAACTGTTTCTCCACCAAACTTAGCCTTAACGTCAGCAGCAATATCGTCAACTGTAGCGTAGTTACCCTGCGCTCTTGCAACGATAGCCTCAGTCATTGCCACAACGTCACGGTTCTGAATCTCAAATTTTGCATCCTTTGAAGCCTCAAGAACTGAATTTGTTACGATATCAACAAGATTATCACCTTCACGGATGATAGGCGCTCTTAATCCTCTTGATACGGTACCGACCATACGACTCATAATATTTTCACTCCTATGATATAGAAAATTTAAACTAAATAAAAAGACATATGTATTATAGCAAAAAAGCATACCGTTTGTAAAGAAAAAAATTGAAAAAAAATAATTTTTTTTCATATTGCTTATATTTACGCACAATATTTAAAAAAATTTATGTTATTTGACAAAAAATCACTAAAAATCAGGTAATTTCATTGAAAAAAACAGAAATTAAATATATAATATAAGAAAAAAGAAGGAAAACGCAAATGAAAATAGGATTATTTACAGACTGCCATTACTGCTATGCAGACTACATAGGCGAAACGAGAAGACCGATTCTATCATTAAACAAAATAAAAGAAGCAATGGAAGAATTTTCAAAAGCAGGCGTAGATATGGTGTTTTGCTTGGGAGATATGACTGACCATGATGAAAATAGCACAAAAGAGCAAATTGTCACATGCTTTAAGGAAGCAATGACTTTGATAAATTCGTATAATATCCCGTTTTACCTCGTGCCTGGAAATCACGACTATCTTGTAATGACCGCCGAGGATATGGAAAGGGAAGCACACTTTAAAATTCCGCCGTATACAGTATGTACCGAATCCCATAATTTTATCATTTTGGACGCAAACTATCGCTCAAATATGGAACGCTTTGATAAAGCGGGAGTTGAATGGACGGACTCCAATCTTCCGCCTCATCAAATAGATTTTCTAAAAAATGAGCTTGAATGTGCCACCACCCCTTGCATAGTCATGGTGCACGAAAATCTCGACCCCAGTGTCGATAAATACCATATTATCAAAAACGCAGACCAAATCCGCAGCATAATCAAATCAAGCGGCAAGGTGTCAATGGTTATACAAGGTCACTACCATAGTGGTAACGAAAACACCGTTGACGGTATCACTTACCTAACACTTTCCGCCATGTGCGAAGGTGAAAACAACTCATTCAAAATACTTGAATTATAAACACATCATCGAGGATAATCTACAAGTAAACCGTAGGTTGTCCTCGATTTTTTAGTATTATCTTGCACAAATAACAGTCTTGTGATAAAATGAAAACAGAAAGAGAGGTAGCTTTTATGAGGTTTGCGGATAAAATAATGTATTTAAGAAATATACATAAAGTATCACAAAAAGATTTTGCTAAAGCTTTAGGAGTATCGAGGCAAACAGTATATAAATGGGAAGCGGATTTAAGTGTACCTGAACTTGATAAAATAAAAGCAATCTCAAAGTTTTTTGATATTCCCTGCGATGATCTTGTTGACGATGCCAAATCAGTATCAGAAAGCCCAAAATCAACTGTTGGTATAGAGGAAAAAGAAGAAATTCTGCCTTCTATCGTTCAAAATTCAATTGTCAAACCGAAAAATAATAAAAAACTCATTATTTCTATAATAGGTTCGATTTTTTTCATAATGATAGTTACAACTTTAATTGTGATTATATTACCTGACAATTACGATAATACTTCATCAACTTGCTGCGAAACACCTGTGTATAAAGTAAATAAAGTCATTAAAGAAGCGACTTGTGATGAAAGCGGAATAAGTGAAATTATTTGTACAAAATGTGGACAGATAAAAGAAAAATATGAGCAGCGAAAGAATCATTATTACGAAAATAATGTATGTTTGTTTTGTGGAATTATCAATACAACAACAGGAGTTGAATACGCAATTGATGAAAAAAGCAAAACTGCATACGTTAAAAAAGTCAGCAGATTAAACGGATATGATGTAATAATCGATGAAGAATATGACGGATATAAAGTTACTAAAATAGGAAGTCGTGCTTTTGCTTATTCTTCAGTCAAATCAATATACATTCCCGATACTGTTGAAATAATTGAAGAATTTGCATTTTACCGTTGCGTAAATCTTAGTAGTATTACGTTTGGAAAATCGTTAACTTTTATAGGAGAAAGTGCTTTTTCCGAATGCGGAAAATTCGAACAAATAATTTTTCCTGATTCATTGTTGAATATATCATCTAAAGCATTTGAAAATACTCAGGTTAATAAAATTGAACTTGGAAAAAATATAAAATCAATAGAAAAAAGCGCATTTAACAATTGTGAAGTCAATTATTTTGTTTTTAAAACTAACGGAAAATGGTTGTTGACTTGTGAAACAAACACAACACAAACAATAGAAGTTTTGCCTTACATTAACGAAAGTCTTAAATTAAAAACTTACAGTAATTATATGTGGATAAAGCAAGAATGATTTAAGAAGGAGGAGCTAAATGACCTTTTCTGAAAAAATAGTGCATTTAAGAAAAGAACGAGGTCTTGATCAAAATAAAGTTGCAAAACAATTGGGCGTTACTCGGCAATCAATGTACAAGTGGGAATCGGGTATATGTATGCCTGAACTTAATAAAATTAAAAAAATAGCAGAAATTTACGGTGTTTCCTGTGGATATTTGTTAAACGATGATGTTGAAAATAAAGACACCCAAGGTGAGTCTATTCAAAATCAATCAACTGATAGTGCAAATGCAAACAAACCGAAAGGTAAGCACATAAAAATAATAATTCTTACTTTGCTTTTATCAGTCTTTGTTGTACTTGTTTCAATTTTAACGGTAATTTTAATTCAATTTACTGATGAAGAAAATATAAATAGCGAGATAGCTTTAATTGAACACACATCTCATCACGAAATGATTTTAGCATATGTCTATGATAAGCAAAGTTGTGAAGAAAACAGTCGTGTCTTAATGCAATGTAAAGAGCCAAACTGTGATTATGTTGAACTTGTAGTCCAAAATCCTCTTAATCACGATTTTGATGAAAATACTCAATGCACAAGATGTGATTATATAGTAGGTTCAAACGGTATAGAATACGCCACCGACAATGGAGAGGAATATTATGTTAAATCCATAGGAAACTGTACTGAAAAGCACATTATCATAGCAAATAAATGCAATGGTAAAAAAGTCATTGCCGTAAGCGAAGATGCATTTAAAGAAACGGATATAATATCTTTGAAAATACCCTCAACTGTCGAAAAAATAGGCAATAGTGCATTTTATGGTTGCAGTAATCTTGAAAATGTAACTTTCGGCGAAAATCTAAAAATCATTGGAGAAAAAGCATTTTATAATTGTAAATTAAAAACAGTCATATTACCGGACAGTATAGAAGAAATTCATAGGTATTCATTTTACAAAAACGAAATTAATGAGCTATACATTGGAAAAAATGCAAAGTATATAGGTAGTTATGCGTTTTACCTGTGTCCTATGTCGATTTACAATTATAAGGGTGATAAGCTATGGCATGGCTACACAAGTAATAAGCAACACGAGGGACAATTTATTTTAACTGAATATACATTAAAAAAATGGTTTTGGTATGACTTATATGTGGAGGAATAAAAAATGAAAAAATATTTAGTTTTATTGGCTTGTATTTTGCTAACCATTATGCTTGTTAGTTGTAACGGTGAGCAAGATAGTGGTACTGATACAAGCGTTGATACAAGCAATCAACTAACAGAAAGAGTGGTTGTTACTTTTAATACTAATTGTGAAACCGCGGTACCACAAGCAAAGGTAACCTACGGTTCAACCGTAGAACTACCAATTATACAAAAGGAAGGTTACGTTTTAGACGGATGGTATCATAATGATCAAAAATGGATAGAAGACTCTTCTGTTACGGAAAATATGACACTCGAAGCAAAATGGATACCGTTAGAATACAAAATTACCTATCATAACGGTGAAGGAACAGTTATGACTTATACAATTGAAGATGAAATTGATTTGCCTTGTGTTTATGAAAAGGAGTATATGTTTATAGGTTGGAGTACTAACGAAAACGGTGAAAATCCATTTACCACTATAAAAAAAGGTACTAAGGGTAATTTGGAACTCTATGCAGTAAAAGCGGATTTTCAGTTGGATTTTACCGAAAAATCGGACGGCACCTATGAAATATCAAGTTTTAAACGTGACGAGCGTGTTAGAATAGAGCGAGTTATAATTCCAAACTCATATAACGGAAAAGAAGTAACTTCCATAGGTGACTATGTATTCGAAAATTTAGACTTTGTAACGACAATAGAAATACCCTCAAGCATTAAAAAAATCGGTATAAGATCATTTGCAAACACAAGCGCAACTAAACTCATAGTGAATGAAGGTGTTGAAGAAATCGAAATAAGTGCATTTTCAGGCTCAGATTTGCAAGAAGCACAACTTGCAGACTCAATTACAGTATTGAATGAGTATGCATTTAGTAATTGCAGAGACCTTAAAACAATAAATATCCCCAAAAATCTAACTTTTTTAGGTATCGGTGCTTTTGGCGGTTGCGGAGAGCTTTCAATAGATGTAGTTATACCGGAAGGTGTTACAGAAATTTGGGATGAAGCTTTTATAAAGTGCGAAAAAATCAAATCGGTTAAATTTCACGATAAAATTACGTATATTGGATCAAATGCTTTTCGAGAATGCTTTTCCATCAAAGAAGTTGAAATATATAGCGGAAATATCGATATGTATGCATTCTATTATTGTGTCGGTTTAGAGAAGGTTATTGTACATAAAGAAGTGGAATCAATAAATTCAATTGCTTTTGATTTTGTTGAAGCACCAATCTATACGGATGCAATTGAAAAACCCGATAATTGGCACGTAAATGTTACTCTAAATTACAATCTAAACGAGGAAGCTTAAAAGAAAATAAAAATGCAGAATTTGTGTGAAATTCTGCATTTTTCGTTTATATGTGTCGATAATTATAGGTTTTCCCAGTCGATTTCTCTATCCTTGAAGTAATATTTTTTATCTCTTTCGCCGATTTCACGTAACACTCTGCAAGGGTTTCCAACCGCAACTACATTAGAAGGAATATCCTTTGTAACAATGCTTCCTGCGCCTATAACGGAATTATCTCCGATAGTAACACCGGGCATTACCACAACTCCTGCGCCAAGCCAAACGTTTTTGCCTATATGCACCTCCACGTTATACTGTGTAACCCTTGCTCTTAATTCAGGGTCAATAGGATGCCCTGCTGTTGCGATAACGGTATTTGGACCAATCATACAATCATCACCTATGTAAATGCTCGCATCGTCAACTAACGTAAGATTAAAGTTTGCATAAACGTTTTTTCCTACGTAAACGTGTTTGCCACCCCAATTTGCGTGCAAAGGTGGTTCGATATAGCTTCCTTCACCGAATTCTGCAAACATATCCTTAAGAAGCTTAAAGCGCTTTTCTCCTTCCAAAGGACGGGTGCTGTTGTAATCATATAATTTCTCGAGACAAAGAACCTGGTCGCCCATAATTTCATCATCGGCGCAATAATATACAAGTCCTTTTTCCATTCTTTCTTTTTGTGTCATAAATACCTCTTTTGCAATCTTTTTTTACAATTGTACTACAAAATAGAAAATAAATCAAGCAAAAATACTTGATAAAATATATAATATATGCTAAAATAACTGTGAATTTTTCCGAAAGGATTGAAAAAATGAACGAAAAGCAAAAAAATATAAGAAACTTTTCCATAATTGCTCATATCGACCACGGTAAATCCACACTTGCCGACAGAATTTTGGAATACTGTAATGCCGTTACCAAAAGAGAAATGGAAGAGCAGCTTCTTGATAATATGGATCTCGAAAGAGAGAGAGGAATTACTATCAAGGCTCGTGCCGTAAGAATTGATTATACGCATAAGGACGGACAAAATTATATCCTTAATCTTATTGACACCCCTGGTCACGTTGACTTTAATTACGAGGTTTCTCGCTCCCTTAATGCTTGTGAAGGCGCGCTTTTAGTAGTTGACTCTACACAGGGAATAGAGGCACAAACTCTTGCAAACGCTTATTTGGCAGTTGAATGTGATCTTGAAATAGTTCCCGTAATCAATAAAATTGACCTTCCGTCAGCAGACGTTGACAGAGTAAGAAATGAAATCGAGGACGTTATTGGAGTTATTGCGGAGGATTGCCCTGCCGTTTCCGCAAAAGTCGGCTTGAATATTGACCAGGTGCTTGATGCAATTGTTGATAAAATTCCGGCGCCAAAGGGAGATGAAAACGCCCCTCTTAAATGCTTGATTTTTGACTCTTATTACAATTCATATTTAGGAGTTGTAGTTTACGTACGTGTTATGGACGGAACTCTTAAGGCAGGCGATAAAATTAAGCTGATGAGTACGGGCGCTCAGTACGACGTTGTTGAGGTGGGACATTTGAATGCATTCGGACTTCAAAAGTCCGATAAATTAACCGCAGGTGAGGTTGGTTACATTACGGCAAGCATTAAAACCGTTAGTGAAACCAGAGTCGGTGATACTGTAACGACTGTTGAAAACGGAGCAAAAGAGCCGCTTCAAGGCTTTAAGGAAGCGTTGCCTATGGTGTTTTCGGGTATATATCCCGCTGACGGAGCAAAATATAACGACCTTCGCGAAGCCCTTGAAAAGCTTCAATTAAATGATGCTGCATTATCCTTTGAGCCGGAAACCTCAATTGCGTTAGGCTTCGGCTTCAGATGCGGATTTTTAGGACTTTTGCACATGGAAATTATTCAAGAAAGACTTGAAAGAGAGTTCAATCTTGACCTTATTACAACAGCTCCAAGCGTTATTTATAAAATAGAAAAAACGAATGGTGAAACTATCTATATTGATAATCCTTCAAATTATCCGTCAAACGACACCATAGCTACCGCTTATGAGCCAACGGTTAAGGCAAGTATAATTTCACCAACTGAATTTGTTGGCGGAATTATGGATTTGTGTCAGGATAGACGCGGTATCTTTAAGGATATGAAATATCTTGATTCACAAAGAGTAGAGCTTCACTACGTTATGCCGCTTAACGAAATAGTGTATGACTTTTTCGACGCGTTAAAGAGCAGAAGCAAGGGATATGCGTCGCTTGATTACGAGCTTGCAGGCTATGAGCCAAGCAATCTTGTAAAGCTTGATTTCTTGTTAAACGGCGAAATCGTCGATGCCTTAACGTTTATAGTTCACTCTGAAAAGGCTTACGCAAGAGCAAGAAAAATTGCCGAAAAGCTTAAGGACAATATTTCCCGTCAGCTTTTTGAAATTCCAATTCAAGCGGCAATCGGTTCAAAGGTTATCGCAAGAGAAACAGTAAAAGCGCTTCGAAAAGACGTTCTTGCAAAATGCTATGGCGGCGACATTACCAGAAAGAAGAAGCTTCTTGAAAAGCAAAAGGAAGGTAAAAAGAAAATGCGCCGCTTAGGCTCTGTTGAGGTAACACCTGAAGCGTTTATGGCTGTTCTTAAGCTTGATGACAGTGAAAAATAATATGCCTAAATTAGGAATTTACGTTCACATTCCGTTTTGCATGCAAAAGTGCAATTACTGTGATTTTTATTCCTTGGGTTGTAACGAACTTAAAATTCCCGATTATGTAAGCGCAGTTTGCAAACATATAGAAATTGAAGCACCAAAATATAAAGACTACGAAATTGACACCGTCTTTTTTGGCGGAGGAACACCCTCGTTAATCGAGCCGAATGATTTTGAACGGCTGACAAATCAAATTAAAAGCAGTTTTAAAGTCACACAGAATGCGGAATTTTCTATTGAAGCAAATCCGGGAACGTTAACCTTGGAAAAATTAAATTGCTATAAAAAATGCGGTGTTAATCGCCTCAGTATCGGACTTCAAAGCACTAATGACAGCTATTTGAGGACGCTTGGGAGGATTCACACTCTTAAGGATTTTAAAGACAGCTATTTTCTGGCAAGAAAGTGCGGGTTTGACAACATCAACATAGATATTATGTATGGCTTACCAAATCAAAAAGCCGAGGATTTAGAAAAAACGATTGAGGAAGTGTGCGAGTTCAATCCCGAGCATATTTCAGCGTATTGCTTGAAAATCGAAGAAAATACGCCGTTTTACAAGCTTCGACAAACGCTGAAGCTGCCAAATGATGATGAAGAAAGTCAAATGTATCTTGCACTTTGCGCTCAGCTTGAAAAAAACGGTTATTTTCAATATGAAATAAGCAATTTTTCAAAAAAAGGCTTAAGATGCTTACACAATTTGAAATATTGGTTAAGTGAGGAATATATCGGCTTCGGACCCTCTGCCCATTCCTATTTTCAAGGAAAGCGTTACTATTATGAAAATAACCTTGAAAATTACATAAATAGCCTTGAACGTGTTTATAATTTGCCTGAAAAGATATATGAAGACGATTTTGAGTTAAGCACAAATAGCATGGACGAATACGTAATGCTCAAAATGCGCCTTAGTGACGGTGTTAACGAAAATGAGTTTTTAGAAAAATTCGGAGTAAGCTTTATTTCGGAGTACCCTGATATTCTAAGCTTTGTTAATGGTGACTTTGTAAAACACGATAACGCGGCGTTTTGCTTTACCCCAAAGGGCTTTTTTGTAAGCAATTATATCTTATCTCAAATCTTAAAATTTAATTAAAGCAGGGCAGTCGCCCTGCTTTTTTTATGTCATAATTTGTTGTGTAAAAGATATAATATTTTCTTGACTATTTTTATATTATATGTTAAAATATTAAAAAAACAGGAGGTAGCAAAATGGATAATAATTTCAAGTCAATAGTAGCGCAAAATATATACTATTTACGTACGCAAAATCAGTTGACACAGTTGGAACTTGCAAATAAACTCAATTATTCCGATAAGGCTATCTCAAAATGGGAAAGAGGGGACAGTATTCCCGATGCATACGTGCTTAAGCAGATGAGTGAGCTTTTCGGAGTAACAGTAGACTATATTTTGTCCGAGCATACTGAGCAGGAAAGAAAAGTTGAGCCAAGACCCTTAAAAATGTCAAAAACCATGCTTGCTAACGTGATTATGATAGGCATAGCTACCGTTGCTCTTTTGCTTTATGTGGTTTTAGCGATTATAACAAAAAAATATGATCATTGGCAAATTTTCATTTACGCCGTCCCTGCTATCATTATTGTTGGCATTGTGTTCTCGGTGATTTTAAAAAGCAAGATTATGGGCATAATTTCCGTGTCCGGCTTATGCTGGAGCATACTGTTAGTTATTTATTTTGCTCTGTGGAATTTACGAAATTCCTATGCAACGTGGATGATTTTGCTTTTAGGCGTGCCGATTCAGCTGATTGTTGTCTTTAGCTTCAAAATGAGAATTTCGATTAAATTCTTCCCCAAGCAGTATGAAAATCAGCCACAGGATAAGGAAAAATAACGAAAAAACAGCCACTCTACGAACAGTAGAGTGGCATTTTTTATATTCTACTGAATGGAATTTTAGTATAGAGTTGAAAACTCAAGGAGTAGGTGGACTTTTTTATACTGAAATGGTAAAATTTAAGCAGATTAATAAGCGAGGTGTAAAAATGAATAACAACTATGTATTAAGCACGTGCTCAACTATTGACAAGAGTGCGGCGTATGTTAGTGAGAAAAACATTGAGTATATAAAGTTTGTTTTTTTGTTGGACGGAAAAGAAAATTTTGATGATTTAGGGCAATCCTTGTCCTCCGAAAGCTTTTATCAAATGATGCGAGACGGTGTGGATACAAAAACCTCACAGCCAAACGTTGATGATTATTTTAAATATTTTGAAAGCTTTTTAAAGGACGGAAAGGACGTAATACATTTAAATCTTTCATCAGGACTTTCAGGAGCGCAAACGTCTGCAAAAATAGCCAGAGATGAGCTTTTGGAAAAGTATCCCGAAAGAAAGCTTTACGTAATAGATTCCCTGGCTGCATCTGCCGGAATGGGACTTTTAGTTGATAAAATGGCAGAGCTACGCGATGAAGGAATGTCAATTGACGACCTTGCTAAATGGACAGAGGAGAACAAAAGAAAGCTACATCATTGGTTCTTTTCAACCGACCTTACGTTTTTTATAAAGGGCGGCAGAGTATCAAAGGTAGCGGGTTGGTTCGGTACGGTTTTGAAAATATGCCCACTTCTTAACGTTGACATAAACGGAAAGCTTATTCCGCGTCAAAAGATTAGAGGAAAAGCAAGCGTAATAAAGGAAATTGTCAAAAAAATGGAAGAAAATGCCGAAAACGGCTTTGATTATAACGGTAAGTGCTACATAAGCCATGCAGACTGCTATGAGGATGCAAGAGCCGTGGCTGATTTGGTTGAAGAAAAATTCCCAAAACTTAACGGTAAGGTGGAAATATCAAACATAGGAACAACCATAGGCTCGCACACAGGTCCCGGAACTGTTGCGCTATTTTTCTTCGGTAACGAAAGAATTGACTGATATGGAGATTAAAATGTCAAAAGAAATCAAACACGATATTATTAACGGTGAGGATTATAAAAATCTGATTATAAACGCCGCACAAAGCCTTGAGGACAACAAAGAGGAAATAAACGAGCTTAACGTATTCCCCGTTCCCGATGGAGACACAGGCTCAAATATGTCCTTAACCGTTGCCGAGGCGGCAAAAAAACTATTAAATAACGGCGACAATATGCCACTTGATAAAACAGCAGATGCAACGGCAAAGGCAATGCTTCACGGTGCAAGAGGAAACTCCGGCGTAATAACAAGCCTTTTGTTCAGAGGAATAGCAAAGGGTCTTGGAAACGCAATTGAGTGTGACGGCGTAACTTGGGCAAAAGCGTTGCAATCAGGCGTAGAAGCTGCATATACCGCAGTTGACCGTCCTGCTGAGGGAACTATTTTGACTGTTGCTAAAAGATGTGCAGATGTAGCGCAAAAAGCGGCTATGAAAGAAAATAGCTTCGAATATGTGCTTGACTGTGCCATAAGCGAAGCAGAAATTGCTCTTGAAGATACTATAAAGCAAAATCCCGTGCTTGAAAAGGCAGGCGTTGTTGACGCAGGAGGAATGGGTTGGCTTATCGTTATGAGAGCCATGCTTCAAGCGTTACGCTCCGATAAAAAAGCAAGCCTTGAATTCAAACACTATGAATCAAGGTCAAAAGCTGATTTTAACGATTTTAACACCGACGATATTACTTTTACTTATTGCACGGAGTTTATAGTTAAAAAACACTCACCAAACAGCGACGCATCAGAATTCAAGAAATACCTGTCAGGTATGGGCGATAGCCTCGTTTTTATTGATGACGGTGAAATAATAAAGGCTCACGTTCATACAAACGAGCCTCATAGCGTTCTTGGCGAAGCCCTCAAATACGGTGAATATGAAACCGTTAAGGTTGAGAATATGCGCACCCAACATACAAGCAAAATTGAAGCTGGCAAAAATGAAAACGAGCCTCAAAAGGAATATGGCTTTGTAAGCATAGCAAGCGGAGAAGGTCTTTGCCAAATATTTTATGAGCTTGGTGTTGATGAAATAGTAGAGGGCGGACAAACAATGAATCCCTCTACTGAGGATATTTTCAATGCTGTTTCAAAAATCAATGCAAAAAACGTAATAATTTTACCAAATAACAAAAATATAATTCTCACTGCAAACCAAGTAAAGGCTCTTACAAACAAAAATATAATAGTAATTCCTACAAGGAGCGTGCCTCAAGGAATTACCGCAATGCTGACATTCGACGCTGACGCTTCAAAGGAAGACAATGAAGCGGCAATGGTTGAGGCTGCACAAGGCGTATCAACTATGCAAATTACCTATGCTGCCCGCAATTCAAACTATGATTCTTTTGATATTAAAGAGGGAGATTATTTAGCTCTTTGCAATGATAAGCTGTTAACCTCGTCTGAAGATATCGAAAATACTCTTTTAGCTATTTGCGATAAAATAAAGGAACAGAAAAAATTCATTGTAAGCATTTATTACGGTAGCGACGTAACTGAAGCAGAAGCAGAAAGTTTTTCGAAAAAAATGAATTCTATTTTAAATGACAGTAATATTGAAATCAATCTTTATCAAGGCGGACAGCCAATATATTATTACGTTATATCTGTAGAATAAGACAAAAAGCACTAACTGACAGTTAGTGCCTTTTCATTTATTTAGAATATGATTCGTAAGGACTCTTTATTGGAAGATTTGAAACCTCTTCCTTTTTTTCGTTATCATCGTCTTTGCTATGCCCGTTGTCATCTGTTTTGTTTTCGTGATTTTTATCTGGTGATTCATTTAATTCTTTTTTCTCATTCGGAAGAATTTCAACGGTGATAATATTGTCATCATCTTTAATGCTATATGAATTTGCAATCACCGCATCGTCCTCGTAAACGTCGCCTTTATCCTCGTTTGAGCCTGCATCCTCAAAGGCTTCTTTCGCCTTGGAAACAATTCTGCCAAGATAGAATAATGAAAAGAAATTTTCAAGTCCGTCAGCAAAAAGTGCGATTCCTAAAATTATTGAGAAAGGAACAAAATCAATATCCGTGTTGACTCTTAATCGAATTGTTAAAAATCCGCAGGCAATAGTTATAATTGCAAATAAAAGCAGGAACCACCACATTTTGAGGCGGTATCTTTTAGCGTTTATGACCGTTTGAAGTTTAAATGCGCCGTCGATAACGATAAACAAGCCTATAAACATTGGATATAGCTTAAATATCTCTTCGGGTATAATCAAAGCAACAACGCCGCAGGTCACGGTTAAAACGGAGCAAATAACGCTTATAGCAAAGGAAAAGCTTCTTTTTCTGTCAGCTAATACCTTAATTACTAAAATAATTCCCACAAGCAAGGAAGCGCCGCCGATTACGTAGCTGCCCGTTGTCATTGATTGATTTGGATAAACCACAAAACAAACGCCTGCAAGGCAGAGAATGACAGAAATAAGCAAATATCCCCACTTGAAATTTTTAATAGCCTTTATAAGTCCCATAATACCTCCTATATTGTCTCTAATTTTATAATATTTGTGTTTCCGCTTTCGCCGTTAATGATACCGCCGGTTACTATAATTTTATCACCTTTCTTTAGCTTAAAAGTGCTTTTTGCAGCCTTGCTTGCCATATAGAATAATACGTCGGTTGAATTAACTCTTTCGCACATAACGGGAGTAACACCCCAAGAAAGAGCAAGCTTTCTCCAGGTTTGCTCACTTGTGGTCATGCCGATAATATCAATAGGCGCTCTAAAGCGAGAAACCATTCGGGCAGTAATACCGGAAATAGAGCAAACAACAATAGCCTTTGATTTTACGTCAATAGCCATACAAGCCGTTGAGTGAGAAATTGCGTCAACGTCATTTTTTATAGTGAAGCCGCAATGTGAAAAATTAGAAGCATAATCAATGCAACTTTCTGTTTTTTCGGCAATTTTCGACATAGTTTTAACGGTGAGGGCAGGATATTTACCCATAGCCGTTTCTCCGGAAAGCATAATTGCGCTTGTACCATCGTAAACCGCATTTGCAACGTCTGAAATTTCAGCTCTTGTAGGACGCGGATTGTGTATCATAGATTCAAGCATTTCAGTAGCGGTAATAACGCGCTTACCAAGCATTCTGCATTTTGTAATTAAATATTTTTGAACTGAAGGAACCTCTTCGAAAGGAATTTCAACGCCAAGGTCACCTCTTGCAACCATTATACCGTCACATTCCTTGCAAATATTTTCAATGTTATCAACGCCCGAGCGGTTTTCGATTTTGGCAATAATATCAACGCCTGTACCGCCGTTAGCCTTTAAAAACTCCTTAACGTCAACAAGGTCCTGCTGTCTTGAAACGAAGGAGCAAGCGATAAAATCAACTTCGTTTTCAATTCCGAAAAGCAAATCGCTTTTGTCCTGCTCACTTAAATATGTTTGATTTAATACCTTGTTAGGGAAGCTCATACTTTTAGAGTTGGAAATCTCACCGCCGGCTAAAACGGTACAAATTGCCTCGGTATCCGTAAGCTCGTTTACCTCAAAAATTACAAGACCGTTATTTACAAGTATCTTATCTCCAATGCTTAAATCCTTAATCATTCCCTTGTAGTTTACGCTGACTCTTTCGTTATTACCCACAATATCATCGGTAGTAAATATGAATTTATCACCGTCATTCAAAGAAATTTTACCGTTTTCAAAGGTTTTAATTCTGTATTCGGGACCCTTTGTGTCAAGCATAATGGCAATTGGCATTTTCAGCTTTTCTCTGACTGCCTTTATTCTGTTTATAAGTGACAAATGGTATTCGTGCGTTCCGTGTGAAAAGTTAAGTCTTGCTACGTTCATACCGTTAAGACAAAGCTCCTCCAAAACCTGTTCACTTTCACAAGCAGGGCCAATGGTGCATATAATTTTTGTTTTTCTCATTACGTTATACCCCTCCGGGAGTTAAAATTGACTGTTATATAAATGATAGTAAAATCCCTTTTGAGCAATCAGCTCGTCGTGATTTCCTTTTTCAATAACGTTTCCGTTGCGCATAACCAATATCACGTCAGCATCACGGATAGTTGAAAGCCTGTGCGCTACGATAAACGAGGTTCTTCCTTTCATAAGCGTAGCAAAGGCATCTTGAATTTTTATTTCGGTTCTCGTATCAATAGACGAGGTTGCCTCGTCCAAAATAAGCATAGGCGGTAAGCATAGCATAATTCTGGCAATACAAAGCAGCTGTCTTTGACCTGCTGAAAGCGATGCGCCGTTTTGACTTATGACGGTGTCATAGCCGTTAGGGAGTCTTTTTATAAAGCTATGTGCGTGTGAAGCCTTACAAGCATTTATAATTTCCTCATCGGTAGCATCAGGCTTGCCCATTTTTACGTTATCTCGTATAGTGCCGTCCTGCAACCACGTTTCTTGAAGCACCATTCCGTAGTTTCTTCTTAATGAATGCCTTGAAACATCTCTTACGTCATTTCCGTCAACTGAAATAGAGCCGTCATTTACGTCGTAAAATCTCATAAGCAGATTTATAAGAGTAGTCTTGCCACAGCCTGTAGGACCGACGATAGCAACACGCTTGCCGGCTTCAATCTCAATGGATAAATCCTTAATCAGCTCTTTTTCGGGTGAATATGAGAAATCAACGCAATTTAGTGAAACGTTTCCACAAACATCGTTTAATTCCAAATCGCCCTCAGGCGTCTCTTCCTCTTCCTCAATAAGCTGAAAAACTCTGGTAGCACAGGCTAAAGCATTTTGTAATTCTGTAACTACACTGGAAATTTCATTAAATGGCTTTGCATATTGGGTTGAATAGCTTAAAAATGTAGATAATGCGCCTACTGTAATTGATTCTGCGTTAGAGTCAATTACTAAAAATGCACCGACTAACGCAACTCCCGCATAAACAAGAGCGTTAACAAATCTTGTGGTTGGATTTACAAGAGAAGAGAAGAATATTGCATTAACCGAAGCGCTCGATAGCTTTTCGTTTGCTGTATCGAAGTCTTCTTGCGCTTCATCCTCGTGTAAAAACGCCTTTACCACCTTTAAATTTCCAACGCATTCTTCAATTATTGAGGTTTGCTTGGCTCTGTTTTCCGATTGCTTTTTAAAAAGAACAAATGTCTTTTTTGAAATAAATGAAGCGATAATTAAAGATAACGGAGTAAGCACAACAACCAAAACGGTGATTTGGGGACTTATGATAAGCATAAATATAAGCGTTCCTACAATAGTTACAATTCCTGTGAAGAATTGAGTAAAGCCCATAAGCAAGCCGTTTGCAAGCTCATCAACGTCTGCTATCATCTTGCTTAAAATTTCTCCGTGAGAATGAGCGTCAATGTATTTAAGCGGTAGCTTTTCCAGCTTATCAAAAGCTCTGTTTCTTATATCTCTCGTTACGTTAAACGTGATTTTATTATTGATATTATTCATTATCCATTGTAAAAATGCAATAATAACAGCAATTATGCCTACGTTAATAAGTAACGGCTTGATATTATCAAAATCAACTCTTCCTGTTTCTATAATCAAGTCAATAGCCTTACCGATAATGATAGGAATATAGAGGGACAAAGCTACTGTTGCCGTTGCTAAAGCAATTGAAACGGCAAGAAGTAAGCGATATTTTTTTATAGCGCCAAAAACCTTTTTAACAGTTGAAAGCTCAAATTTATTTTTCATTATCATTACCCTCCTTTTTAAATTGTGAAGAGTAAATCTCATTATATACTAAACAGCTATCAAGTAGCTCCTTGTGTGTACCTATTCCCACAATTTCACCATCATCAAGTACAATAATCTTGTCAGCGTGCTGAATTGACGCCGTTCTTTGTGAAACTATAAATACAGTAGGATTATAGTCAATTTCCTTAATAGCTTTTCTTAAATTTGCATCTGTTTGATAGTCAAGAGCGCTGGAGCTGTCGTCTAAAATCAAAATTTCCGGTTTTCTTACCAAAGCTCTTGCAATAGTAAATCGCTGTCTTTGACCGCCCGAAAGATTTTTGCCGCCTTGCTCAATCATAAAATCAAGCCCATTGTCCTTGGAAGCTAAAACGTCACTTGCTTGCGCTATTCTAATAGCGTCTAAAATTTCCTCATCGGTGGCATTTTCGTTGCCCCATTTCATATTATCACGGATAGTACCCTTAAACAAAACCGCCGTCTGTGGCACAATGCCCAACCGTTGGCGAAGCACGTCAAGCTCATAAGATTTAACGTCCTCACCGTCAACAAATACGTTTCCCTCGGTAGCGTCGTAGAAACGTCCAATCATATTTATAAGCGTAGTCTTGCCCGAGCCTGTACCTCCGATAATACCGACAGTTTCCCCTGCCTTAACATTAAAGCTGATATTATCAAGGCTGTTTTCGGACGCACCCTTATATCTTAAATTTACGTTTTTAAATTCAACCTTGTATTGCTTATCCCCGCAATCGTCACAAACTAAAATGTCCTGTGATGACTTAATATCAAATACAGCCTGAACTCTGTTACCGCAAGCAACGCTTTTTGTCATTGTAATAATAAGGGAAGCCAGCTTAATAAGCTCAACCAATATCTGTGACATATAGTTGTAAAGGGCAATAACCTCACCCTGTGTTAAATTACCCCTGTCAACTCTTACTGCACCGCACCAAATAAGCACCGCAATAGATATATTTACAATAGCATAAGTAGCAGGATTCATTATGGCTGAAATCTTGCCTACAAATAACTGTACCTTGTTTAAATCCTCTGTATAAGCGTGAAATTTGTTTTTTTCGTCATTTTCCTTGCCAAAAGCACGAATAACTCTAACCCCGGTAAGATTTTCTCTTGCAGTACCCGTAACTCTGTCAAGTCTGTTTTGTACCTTTTTGTAAAGCGGAATAGTACCGCACATAATTCCAAATACAACTAAGGAAAGAAGGGGAATAGCAACCGCAAAAATCCAAGAGGATTTTACGTCAACGCTAAATGCCATTATCATAGCGCCAAATACAATAAACGGCGAGCGCATAAGCAATCTTAAGGTAAGATTAACGCCTGTCTGTACCTGGTTCATATCGCTTGTCATTCTTGTAATTAAGGTTGATGTGCCAAGCGTATCTGCCTCAGTATATGAGAGGGAAGTAATATGCTTAAAAAGGTTAGACCTTACGTCCTTTGTAAATCCAACCGCCGCCTTTGCCGCAAAATATTGCGCTACAAGAGTGCAGCTTAACCCAATTAAACCAAGCAACGCCATAAGCAAGCACATTTTTATAACGTACGGCTTATCTCCATTTGCAATTCCCACATCAATAATATTAGCCACCACCAGCGGCACAAATAACTCAAAGCAAGCCTCAAGCATCTTAAAAAGCGGACTAATAATACACTCCTTAGTGTACCGCTTCATATATCTAAGTAGCTTCCACATACGTGCTTCTCCTTTCGTTCTCCGTAATAAGCCTTCGCATTGAGAAAAAGGCGTCAGCAAAGCAGACAGTTAAGGCGGAATTTAACCCCTATAACTCCATACTACATTGTACCATAATTCCCTATAAAATACAACATAATATATGATATTTTCAACAAAAAATCACGACCCACACGAGCCGTGATTTCGCTATTCTATGCCTGACAGGAATGGAACGAATCAGTTTTGGAACGGACAAAAGACCTGTCTTCAGCGTTAAAATTTTTTGAAATATTTTTATATATCGGCAAAATTTTGCCTTGAACACAAGCCTTTTGGCTCGTTCGAAAATGCAAG
>JAZRIQ010000023.1:0-48362 GCA_045645405.1 Eubacteriales bacterium | reverse complement strand
TCACGCTCTAAGTCCATAGAGTCTAAGAGCTGTTCTTCCATATCACGCTCTGAAACCTGCCCTGTTTTTTCCATAAGCCTATCAGCAAGTGTGGATTTTCCGTGGTCTATGTGCGCCACTATACAAAAGTTTCTGATATTTTCTTTGTTTATTGACATATAAAACCTTTTTCTATATAATATTCGTAAAATAGTATATACTAAATAATGATTTTTTGCAAGTAAATTAAAAAGGGTGTTTTATGAGATTAAAAAGTGATAGTTGGCTTTTAACTAAACCTATTGCGCATAGGGGGCTTTGGGGAAATGAAATTGTCGAAAACTCGCTTTCAGCATACAAAAACGCAATTGATAATGGCTATCCTATTGAAATTGATTTATACAGCTCTGTTGATGGAAAGCTTTTTTGCTTTCACGACCAAGACTTAGAGCGTATGACCGGTCAAAAAGGAAATATTTTTGACAAAACTTCAAGTGAATTAAAATCGCTCTCGCTTGGCAATAGTAAAGAAAAAATTCCTTCGTTTGATGAAGTTTTATCTCTTATAAAAGGCAAAGTGCCACTTTTGATTGAGTTAAAAGACCAACCAAACAAAAACTATGTTGACAGCGTTGTTGATAAGCTAAAATGTTATAAAGGCGAGTTCGCTATTCAGTCGTTTAATCCACTTTATATAAAAAGGGTTAAAAAACTTGCGCCTTTTGTTTTGCGTGGCATTTTGGGAACAAAAACTCACTCAAATCACCTGACTTTTATAAAAAGAAAAATCGTTAAAAATATGCTTTTTAACTTTATGTTAAAGCCTGATTTTATCAGTTATTCGTTTGAAGACTTGCCACTTAAAAAATGTAAAACAACACGCTTGCCTGTTATTGCTTGGACTATTACAAGTGAGAGCGATTATAATAGGGTTAAACCGTTTGCAAAAAATATTATATTTGAAAACTTTATTCCAAACAAATAGTTAAAAAAAAGGAACTGTTATTCAGTTCCTTTTTCTTTGTTTTTATTTTATTTTTTATCTTCGAGCGCAAGTTCGCTTTCTCTCTTTGGCTCGCTTGTTAAGTTTATGCCTAAAGTTTTAAGCGTCTTTTTATCAACGTGAGAGAGTATTACTGAAGAGTGGAATTCACTGCCCTTTAATCTTGATAATTGTTCCATTGCCTTTTTTGCAATTGGGTCGGTTGCCGCACTAATTGCAAGAGAAAGCAAAACTTCATCAGTATGTAGCCTTGGGTTTGCCGAGCCCATATGTTTAACTTTTAAAATTTGGATAGGCTCTAAAACCTTTGATGATATTATATCTAAATTATCGTCTATACCGGCAAGTTCCTTTAATGCGTTAAGAAGCACAGCTGCACTTGCACCCATAAGTTTGCCCGTTCTTCCTGTCACGATTTTGCCGTTTGGAAGTTGAAGTGCACAAGCTGGCTCTCCTGTTTCTCTTGCCTTATCAAGCGCACACTTGACAACAGCTCTGTCATTTATAGAGATAAGAAGTTTTTGCATTAGAACTTCTATTTTTGAAATAACTTCTTTTCCGATACTGCCCTTTCTTACTTCTAAAAGCGCAGAGTAATATCTTCTAATTACTTCTTGCTTTGAAGCGCTGAAAACTATTTCTTTATCGATTATGCAATGCCCCGCCATATTAACGCCCATATCGGTTGGCGATTTATAAGGACTTTTTCCCAAAACTTTTTCAAGCATAGCAGATAAAACTGGGAAAATTTCTATATCCCTATTATAGTTTACTGCCATTTCGCCATAGGCTTCTAAGTGGAAAGGGTCTATCATGTTCATATCGTTAAGGTCTGCAGTCGCAGCCTCGTATGCGATATTTACAGGGTGATTTAGTGGTAAATTCCAAACAGGGAAAGTTTCATATTTTGCGTATCCTGCCTTAATTCCCCTTTTATTTTCGTGATAAAGTTGTGATAGGCAAGTTGCCATTTTTCCACTGCCTGGACCTGGCGCTGTGACAACAACGAGTGGGCGTGAAGTGACAGCGTATTCATTTTTGCCATATCCATCATCGCTAACGATTTTTTCAACTTCTGATGGATATCCTTCTATTGGATAATGGCGATAAACCTTTATGCCACGCATTTCCAAACGCTTTTGAAAGGCAATTGCGCTTGGCTGATAGGTAAACTTGGTTAAAACAACGCTTCCAACGTAAAATTCTTTTTTTAAAAAGATGTCAATGAGCCTTAATACGTCCACGTCATAAGTTATACCAAGGTCACTGCGCTGTTTGTTTTTTTCTATATCGCCAGAGTTTATAACTATTAAGATTTCGGCTTGGTCTTTGAGTTGAGAAAGCATTTTAATCTTACTATCCGGCTCAAAACCAGGAAGCACTCTCGATGCGTGATAGTCGTCAAAAAGTTTGCCACCAAACTCTAAATAGAGTTTGCCACCAAACATTGCAATTCGCTCTAAAATTTTTGCAGATTGCATTTCTAAATATTTTGCGTTGTCAAATCCCTTTTTTTCCATAGTACCCTTCTGTTTCTTTTATACCAATAAGTTTGCGTCTTTAAGTCTTTTAATAAATGCACTAGCGTCTTGTCTTGCAATTTCTTCAGCAACGTCATAATTGTCAAGCAAAATTTTAACGAGTGCATCTTCATCGCCACCATTACTTAATTCCTTCCATAAAAGCGCTCCCGTTTGATTGAGGTTTATAACGCCGTTAAACGTTTTAACAGCCTCACCAACGGCAACGACTATATAACTTCCTGCAACTTCCCTTAAAACAAATCCCTCTTTAATCTTCATAATTTTCCTCTTTAACCATTGTCTTATATGAAAGCTCTGCCGCCTCTAAAGATATATTACAACCGAGAGAATATAGCTTTGCCTTTTCTAACATTTTATCTATTATTGCCAACAGCTTATCCATATTGTCAAGCTTTTCTGGCCTTAACGTTTGATTTAATATAGTCACAAGCATTTCTGCTGGCGTTATATTTTCAATAGTATTTTCTTTTTCTTGACGAATTTTACAAATTGCCTTTAACTTTGCTCTAACGTTTGCTCCTAAATTATGCTTGCCCATCCACGGCGTTCCATAAACGAAAAATTCTCCGTCAATATATCTAATAATAGGCTTATCATCGTTTATCATAACGGCTTTATCGCCAAGCATTTCTCTCCAAAGCCTTGTGTGTGTTGACTTTCCTGTGCCTGACGGTGCTGTGAACAAATATGCTTCGCCCCCAACCATAATCGCACTGCAATGAAAAATCAACCCGTCTTTATTGTTTAAGGCGTGCTCGCAAAGCCTTCTATAAACGGCTATGCTTTCCAAAAAAAAGTCTGGAAAATCAGGAAGTTTTGCTTTTTCAAACAAAATATCGTTTTCTTGCACCTTAAAGCTAAACTCGTCTTGCTCTTCCCCTACGTATTCATAATCACGGCATAGCCATTTTGTATAGTCGAAAAAGGTTTCAACACTAAACACAATGTCTGCAACTTTATATCTCGGCATACTCTATCCTATAAACTAAAATAAACTATATATAATTGTATCAAAGCAGGCTGGTTTTGTCAATATAAAAGCCATTTTTAAAAAAGAAAAAAGAAAAGAAACACTTTTCTTTCCTTTTTATGCTTTATTTATCTCCAGCTACTTGCTTTTTTTGATAATTTATTAAATAAAAACTCTAGAATAAGCCCCAAAACAAGCACAACCACCGAAAGTGCAAGCACTCTTGCCACTTCAAACGGCGTTGCTAAGTTTATCGTATTGCCCAAAGACTTTAACGTTGCGCTCAAAACTTCTGCCGCCACCATAAGCTTTAAGTTAAGCGCTAAGCCACTGCCTATAACGCCATAAAGGTCTGGCGCTATTTGTGGAATCTCAATCTTAAAAAGCACTCTTGCCCAGCCTGCGCCGTCAACTTTTCCTGCTTCAATGGTGTTTTTATTCACCGAATCTAAAGCGCCTTTAATCTGCGTGTATGCCGTTGGCAAAACAACAAGCATTGTTATAACAACTGGTGCGATTTGCCTGTTTGTCCAAAAAATAATTAGCCACGCAATTGCAAGCGTGGGAAACGTTCTCGTTATGCTGATTATCGGCAATATAAGCCTTTCTGCTTTAGCGCTTTTGCTTGCAAAATATGCCAAAATAAACGAAATTAAAAATGACAACGAAAAAGCCATTGCACTACGTAGCAACGTCCACCCAAGTGCAATATAAAACTTTTTCTCGCCAAAAAGCACGGATAGTTCTTTCATCGTGCTTTCAATAGTTGGCACAATGTATTCGTTGTCATACGCCTTAGCTATTATCGACCATACAATAAGCAAAAACGCTATTGTCAAAAGTGGCAATATTAAGTTAAAAAGTTTGTTTAGCTTTTTCATTATTATCCTGTAAAATTATTTTATAAGCATGCTATCGTAAAAGAAATCGTCGCCGACAGGGATTGCCTTTGCGCTGTCAATCTCTATTATTTTATTTATATAGTTTTTTACCGAAAGTTTAGCGTCTAATGCACTTTCCCAATAGATTTTGCAACCGTTAATCGCGCTTTCAGAAAGTGCGTCTTCCTTTAAGGTTGTGCCGCCGTTATTATTGACTGCGTCAACTGCAGTTGAAATATTTTGCTTTATCCAGCTTGCACTTTCTGTGATTTTTGTTTGCAATAAATCAACAAGGTTTTTATTAGCATTTAACACACTTTTTTTAACCAATAAAACAGCTTGTGGATAAGCTTTAGTCTCACTATCGTAAAGCTCTTGCAAATCTAATCTATAAAGCGCTTGCCCTTTGCTATTTAGGTAGTTCTTTTCTAAATTGCTTGCAGCAGGTTCAGGAACAAGACCTATAGTTTCACGTCCTGCCATCATCTCTTGAACAATGAACGAAACTTCTGTAAAAGGGTTAATCTTAACATCCTTGTTGCTATCTTCTACGGCATAAGTTAAGCCATACTTTTCCAAAACCATCATAAACGTCCAGCCAGGAACAGCGCCAACGTTAGGCACAGCAACACTTTTGCCCTTTAAATCTTCAATTGAAATTTGGGTTGTGCTTAAAATATAAAAGTTTCCGTGTGTTAAAACTGCAACCATAACGTAGTCGTTTGAATTTGCCTTATATAATTGACTTGCAAGATTTACTGGCGCAATAATAAAGTCTGCCTTTCCTGCTGATAAGTTTGGATATACTTGAGTTGTTGAAATAACACTGTAGTTAATAGTTCTTCCCGTTCCCAAATTGTCTTTATCGTTAATTAATTTTGAAATAGCTAAGGCTGGCGCACCGTCTGGCACCATAAAGGTATAGCCTTTATTTTGCTCTTTACAACCACTGCCAAACAAAGCCACTATGGATAATATAACGCTTAAAATTATCGTTGCAAATTTTTTCATATGATTTCTCCTTTAATTTCTATTGCCAACAAATGAGATTTGTAGTTTTGTCATTAAAATTTGGCTATGCGAAGCGAAAAAGCTTACTAAAAAAACAACTCCCTTTCGCATGGCAAAAGGGAGGAACGTGATTAAACAAGGCCATTTGCCTTGCAAAATTCCTTTATCTTTCCCCTTTGCTATCAGGCGCACCTTTTAGTTTAGGTATTTTACAATTAAAGTATAATATAATTTAATTTTTTTGTCAATTGTTTTAATAATTTTAATCTTTTTGGTGCTCATACTTTTTCTTTGTTGCCATACCACCACGGATATGTCTTTCACTAAGATTTTTATCAAGCACCTTTTTGACCTTGTTATATAGCTCGTTATCTATAAATTTAAGCCTTTCTGAAACGTCTTTATGCACGGTTGACTTAGAAAAATGAAAAACCTTTGCCGTTTCCCTCACCGTTGCGTTAGTTTCGGCAATATAATATGCCTCTTTTAATACCCTTTGTTTAATATCATCGCACAAAATATTATTCCCCCAAAATTAGAATAATAAATTTTATGCTTTCTTTCGACAAATTATGTCTTTTTTATAGTTCTATCTATAAAAATAAAAGTGAGCAAAAGCTCACTTTTAATCCTTTTTTTCTTTATTAAACAAGTTTTTTATATCGGCATTTAGCATAAATGCACAGAACTTTTTGTGGCTATATCTATTAAATAAACTATAAAAATATTTACTTAAATAATATCCTGCTATGCCACCTATAAAGCCAACGATTAGTCCGCCGATAATATCGGTTAAATAATGCACGATTAAATACGTTCTAGATAGTGCTGTTAGAAAAACAAATGTATAAACAAGCCAACTAATCTTTTTATTTTTACTGCTTAAAAATAGCGCCGTCATACTTGTCATTGTCACGGTTGTATGCCCTGATGGGAAAGAATATTCGGTCACAGCCGTTTTCCCTGCGCTTTGCCAAAAAGAAAAATATAACTCGTTTTTATAAAAAGGTCTTATTCTTTGAACGGCATTTTTGATAATTACGTTTGTAAAAAGCGCACCAACGCCTATTGCAAGTAGCATTGCCATACCAATTTTTCTTGTTTTTGCAAAAAACATAAGAAAAACTGATAGTATAAGCAAGAATATACCACCCTCGCCAAAGAAAGACACAAACTTAAAAAATGGCGTTAAAAAGTCGCCTGCCACCCTTTCAAGTCCGTTCATAAAGATAAAAAATTGTCTATCAACACTAAAAAACGCTATATCTAACCAATTTGCCATATATTATAAAAGTTTTTTCCACTTGTCAAACTCAAAAGCCACGTTTTCTTTTGAGTGGCTGTCGCTTGAAAGAATAAATCTTCCACCTTTTTGTTTTATATACTCATAAATTTGCTTTGATGGATAAGGCAAACTTTTATATCCCCTTGAAATAACGCCCGTGTTAATTTCAAACGGCTTGTCAAACTTTATAAGGCTATCCACAGCCTGTTTATAAGCCGAGATATATCTAGGATTATTCTCATCAAATAAATTATTGCCCTCGTTATACTTTGTCACCAAATCGATATGTCCTATAATGTCGCAATTTGTCTTTTCTACAATATTAGAAAGGCTTTCATAATATTCTTCACAAGCTGAATAATAATCACCGTCAAAAAGACTGTTAACACTATCGATAAAATCTTGTTTACTTTTATCCACAGGAAAAAACTCTTCGCCACGCTTATAGTAGTGCATAGAGCCGATTATATAATCATACTCACCCACACTTGACGTGGTACATAAATCCCACTCAATTCCGCAAAGCACCTTAATTTTGCCCGAGTATTTTTGTTTTAAGCTATTTAACTCGGCAACAAACTTTTGCTCGGTTTTTGGAGTTATGCAAACGCCCTCATCAAAATACGTGTAAGAGTGGCACGCCACCCCAACAACTTTCAAGCCTTTTTCTATTGCACTTAAAACCATTTGCTCAGGACTATCTTTGCCATCGCAAAAGTTTGTGTGCATATGAAGGTCGATTTGACTTAAATCTTTTTTATCAATGGCTAAACTCATTTAGTCATTTTCTCCTGTTTAATTTTGTGGTCAATTACGTGGCGAGAAGCTAGTTCACGATGAATATCTTCAAGCGAGATGCCTGCTTCTATCATAAGAACTAAGGTGTGATAGCATAGGTCTGCAATTTCATAAATTGTTTCCTTTTTATCATCTGCTTTACCGGCGATTATAACCTCTGTGCATTCCTCACCGACCTTTTTGAGGATTTTATCAATTCCCTTTTCGAAAAGATACGTTGTGTAAGAGCCCTCGGGCTTATCCTTTTGTCTTCCTACAAGTAAATCATAAAGTCCCTGTAACGTAAACTCGTGCTTGTCCTCGCTTTGATAAACCAAGTTTGTAAAGCAGCTATCGGTATTCAAATGACAGGCTGGTCCTTCCTTCTCCACAACAACGGTTAATGCGTCATAATCGCAGTCAGCCGTAATTGAAACGATATGCTGATAGTTTCCGCTGGTTTCGCCCTTTAACCATAGCTCCTTTCTTGAACGGCTATAAAAGCACGTAAGCCCCTTCTCCATTGAAATTTGAAGACTTTCCTTATTCATATATGCTACAGTCAAGACCTTTTTAGTAATAGAATCAACTACTACGGCAGGAATAAGACCGTTTTCATCAAATTTAAGTTTTTCAATATCTAACATATTACAACCTCACTGTGATATTATTATTTCTTAATTCTTCCTTAAGGTCATTTATTCTAACCTCGCCAAAGTGGAATATAGATGCGGCAAGACCGGCATCAATATCGGGTATTTCTTTAAATAAATCCACAAAATGCTGTATGCTTCCGGCTCCTCCGGATGCAATTACAGGAACATTTACAGCCTCACACACCATTTTGAGAAGCTCAATGTCAAAGCCGCCCTTCACTCCGTCTGTGTCTATGGAGTTTACAACTACCTCGCCCGCTCCAAGTGACACGCATCTTTTTATCCAAGAGATAGCTTCCATTCCCGTATTTTCTCTGCCGCCTTTTGCAAAGACCATAAATTGCCCATCAACTCTTTTAATATCGGCGGAAATTACAACACACTGATTTCCGTATTTCTGCGCCGCTTCTCTAATAAGCTCCGGATTTTTTATTGCTCCGGAATTAACGCTTACTTTATCTGCTCCGCATTTCAATACTCGGTCAAAGTCATCAACCGTATTTATTCCGCCGCCTACTGTAAGGGGGATAAATACATTCTTGGCAACCTCCCTCAAAATATCCGTAAAGAGCTTTCTTTCCTCGAAGGATGCGGTAATATCATAGAAAACAAGCTCATCCGCTCCATTTGCGGAATAGTATTTTGCAAGCTCTATTGGTGAGGAAACGTCGTTTAAGCCTTGAAAATTCGTTCCCTTAACTACTCTTCCGTTTTTTACATCAAGACAAGGAATTATTCTTTTTGTTATCATTTTGCTACCTCAATAGCTTCCTTTAAATCTATTGCCCCTGTATAGTAGGCCTTACCTATAATAGCACCGTAAAGATTCATTTCCTTTAGCGCTTTTACGTCGTCAATTGTAGATACTCCTCCCGATGCAACTATGTCAAGAGAGTATTTTTCACTTAATTCTTTATATAGAGCAAGATTTGTTCCCTTCATAGCTCCATCTTTGGAAATATCCGTGCAAATTACGGTTTTAACACCCAATTTTTGCATTTTCTCAAGAAACTCATCAAGGGAATACTGCGATTTTTCAATCCAGCCCTTTATAGCAATATAGCCGTCTTTAACGTCTGCACCTACGGCAACCTTTTCACCGTATTTTGAAATTGCTTCCCTTAAAAAGCTCTCGTCTGTTACGGCAGACGTACCTAAAATAACACGATTTACCCCTGCATTCAAGTATTTTTCAACTGTTTCAATACTGCGTATTCCGCCGCCTATTTCAACAAAAAGGCTTGTTTTCGTTGCTACGTCTTTAACAATTTCTATGTTTGGGGTAGTGCCGTTTTTGGCTCCCTCCAAATCAACTATATGAATGAATTTTGCTCCGTTTTTTTCGAAATCATAAGCTATTTCAATGGGATTATAGGAATAAACCGTCATTTCGTCATAATTACCCTTGTAAAGACGCACCGCTTTTTTATCGTATAAATCTATTGCCGGAAAAATGTTCATTTGCCGTTAATTCTCCTATTATAATTCACAGAATGCTTTTAATATTTTAAGCCCTACATCGCCGCTTTTTTCCGGATGAAATTGACAGCCCATTACGTTGCCGTAGGCAACGGCTGCTGTTAGTTCCTTTCCGTATTCCGTTGTTGCAAGAAGGCTTTCTTGACAATCGGTTGCAAAATAGGAGTGTACAAAATAGACGCAATCTCCGCTTTTTAAATATTTAAATAATGGATTTTCTTTTTTTATATCAAGTGCATTCCAGCCTATATGAGGAATTTTAAGCTTTTTATCAACATAGTTTTCCATTGGTACTACGCTTCCCTTTAAAAGTCCCAAGCCGTTATGCTCACCGTATTCATAGCTTTTTTCAAAAAGAAGCTGCATACCAAGACAAATACCCATAAGATACTTACCTTTTTGAGCCTCCTCTATTACTATTTTATCAAGTCCCGTATCCTTTAGCTTTTTAATTGCATCTCCAAACGCGCCTACGCCGGGAAGAATTATTTTGTCTGCCTTTTTTATTTCATCAGGACTTGACGTAACTATTATATTCTCTCCCACATACTCAAAGGAAGAGGTTAAGGAAAAGAGATTTCCAACACCGTAATCTATAATTGCTATCATTAAAGAACTCCCTTTGTTGACGGAATCTCGTCTTTGTACTTACTGTCTATCTCGGTTGCTTTACTCAAAGCCCTGGCAAGAGCTTTAAAAGCGCCCTCTATAATGTGATGAGAGTTACTTCCTGCAAGCTGCTTAGTGTGCAACGTGACACCTGCATCGCGAGCAAAGCCTCTTAAGAATTCCTCTGTAAGCTCCGTGTCAAAATCGCCCACCTTGTATGCAGGTATTTTAAGGTCATAGTAGCTTTCGCCTCTGCCTGATATATCAACTGCGCATAAAATAAGAGCTTCATCCATCGGTAAAATGATATCACCGTAACGGTAAATTCCCTTTTTATCTCCCAATGCTTCAGAAAAAGCCTTACCTAAAACTATTGCTATATCTTCAACTGTGTGGTGATAATCAACGTCTGTATCACCCTTACACTTTACCGTTAAATCATATCTTGCATGTCTTGCAAAAAGAGTAAGCATGTGATTTAAAAAGCCGCAGCCTGTATCTATATTAGACACTCCACTTCCATCAAGATTTAATGATAACTCTATATCGGTTTCATTGGTTTTTCTTTTTATTTCAGCAATTCTCATAAGCATTTCTCCTCTAAAATTTCTTTTATAGCATTTATAAGAGCATCCATTTGTTCCTTTGTGCCTATTGTGATTCTGTTATAGTCTTTAATTCTTTCCTTTGTGAAATGGCGAACTAAAATTCCTTTGGATTTTAGACTTTTATAAAGCTCCTCGCCGTCTATTTTGTCGCTTTTGGCAAATACAAAATTAGCTTTTGATGGAATTACGTAAAATCCCAAATCCTGTAATGATTTTTCCGTATATTCTCTATTTGCGATAATAGTTCTACAGTTATTCATATAATAATCGTTGTTTTCAAGAGCCTTTAATCCTGCAATCTGAGTTAAACGATTTACGTTATACGGATTTGTGGAATATTTGATAGTGTTTAAATCTGCAATCAAGTCTTTGTTTCCTATACCAAAGCCAAGACGACCGCCTGCAAGGGAGCGAGATTTTGAAAACGTTCCCGTAACAAGCAGATTGTCGTATTTATGCACCAAATTGCAAGCGCTTTCTCCGCCGAAATCTATATAAGCTTCATCTATGATAACTATATTATTAAGATTTGCTGCCACTATTTTTTCAATATCCGATTTTTCAAGATATTTACCTGTGGGTGCGTTTGGATTAGCAATAACTATATTTTTGTTTATTCCTATGTAGTCGTTAACATCTATTGAAAAATCATCCTTTAAAGGAATAATTTCATAAGGGATATTATTAAGATCAGCAAAAACCGAATAAAAGCCATAGGTAATATCAGCAAAAACTATGGGATGATTACTGTCGCAAAAAGCCATAAAAGCAAAATTGAGAATTTCATCACTTCCGTTTGTAGCTAAAACCTCGTCAAAACTCACGTTATGTAGCTCTGCGATTTTTTTCGTCAGCTCCGTGCATACAGGATCGCAATACAGTTGGAGCCTGCCTGCTTCGTCCTTTACCGCCTCACTTACCTCTTTTGAAGGTGGGAACGGAGATTCGTTAGTATTAAGCTTTATATAGTTCATATCCTTTGGTTGTTCTCCCGGTGTATATGGAACAAGCCTTGAATATTTATCTGTAAAAAATCTGCTCATTTTTCAGTCCTCGAATATAGGAATTACTTTTATTTAGTCCTCAAAGCGAACCGTAGCGCTTTTTGCGTGTGCATGCAAGCCTTCCTTTTCAGCAAACATTGCAACCTTATCTGCTACCTTTCCAAGAGCTTCCTTGGTGTAATATGTGAATTGAGATTTTTTCACAAAATCATCAACTGACAAAGGTGACGAGAATTTAGCCGTACCGCTTGTCGGTAGGGTATGATTAGGTCCTGCAAAATAGTCACCCAACGCCTCCGGACAATTCTTGCCCATAAATATTGAGCCTGCGTGTTTTATTTTGTCAAGATAATCAAAGGGATTGTCTACACAAATTTCAAGATGCTCCGGAGCTATCTCATTTGCTATATCAATAGCAAGCATAAGATTATTTTCAGCTATAATAATTTTACCGTTATTATCTATCGATGCTCTTGCAATTTCAGCTCTCGGTAACTGCGGAATTTGTCTTTCAAGCTCATAAGATACCTTATTTGCAAAATCTGCGCTGTCTGTAACTAAAACTGCACTTGCCATTTTATCATGCTCCGCTTGAGAAAGTAGATCGGCAGCTACGTGCTTGGGATTGCAGGTGTTATCAGCTACTATTAAAATTTCACTTGGTCCTGCAATCATATCAATTGCAACCTTACCGAACACCTGTTTTTTCGCTTCTGCAACGAATGCATTTCCGGGTCCTACGATTTTATCAACCTCCGGAACACTTTCAGTTCCGTAAGCCAATGCTGCAACGGCTTGCGCACCGCCTACCTTAAATATTCTATCAACGCCTGCAATTTTTGCTGCGGTTAAAATGTTTGGATTCACCTTTCCATCCTTTGATGGCGGTGTTACCATTACTATCTGTGAACAGCCTGCAATTTTGGCAGGAATGCTATCCATAAGAACGGTTGAAGGATATGCGGCAGTACCGCCGGGCACATAAAGACCAACTCTTTCAATAGGAGTCACCTTTTGTCCTGTTACTACGCCGTCCTTTTCGCTTATTATAAAACTGTTTTTAACTTGTCTTTTGTGAAAATCTCTAATATTATCGGCTGCTTCCTTAATTACCTCAACAAAAGCCTTGTCAGCAAGCTGAAACGCCTCGTCAATTTCCTCATTTGATACCTCAAGTGATTTTAAATCAACCTTGTCAAATTTTTGAGAATACTCATACAGTGCTTTATCGCCGTTTTTTCTTACGTTTGCAATAATTTCACTTACAACACTTTCTACGTTTGAGGCTATGTTATCTCTTGCGAAAATCTCGCTATTTGGCACCTCACCGTATTTATAAATTTTAATCATTTGAATTTACCTGTTCTTTTAAACTGTTATTTATCTTTTCTATTTCTTCTGTTTTGAATTTAAAGCTTGCTTTATTTACAATAAGCCTTGCGGAAATAGGTAGAAACTTTTCAACTACCTCCAAATTGTTTTCCTTTAAGGTTGTTCCGGTTTCAACAATATCTACTATTACGTCGGATAAATCAAGAATCGGAGCAAGCTCAATAGAACCGTTAAGCTTTATGATGTCGATATCACGGCATTTAGAAGCATAATATTTTTTTGCAATATTTACAAACTTGGTAGCAACGCGAAGTGTCTTATCCGTATTATCGTAAAAATCCTTCTTTGCAGCTACTGCCATTTGACATTTTCCCATATTCATATCAAGAATTTCATAAACGTCCGGCTCATATTCCAATAAAATATCCTTACCGCATACTCCTATATCGGCAGAGCCTCTTTCAACGTAAATCGAAACGTCGGAGGGTTTTACCCAAAAGTATCTAATACCTTTTTCCTTATTTTCAAATATAAGCTTTCTTGAATTTTCTTTAATGGACGGACATTCATAGCCCGCCTTTTCAAACATCGCGTAAACCTTTTCGCCAAGGCGTCCCTTTGGTAATGCTACGTTAATCATTTCTACGCCCCCTTTAAAGATTTATAAGCTCTTTGTATCTTAATTTTTTTGGAATTGATTTTTGAACGCTAACGCTCTTTCCGCTATTTACAAGCTCGTCAACCGTTTTATTCAGCGTATTTATACTTGTTTCTTCTCCGTAAACGAGTAAAACATCAACGTCATATTCTCTTACGTTCTTTTGAATTGCTTCAAGTAAATCAAGATATAACGCAAAGCCAATTCCCTTTGATTTCCTGCCCATTCTTTCAAGAAGCTTATCATAGCTACCGCCAAAAAGAACAGTTTCCGGAATACCGCTTAAAAATCCGTTAAATACAATTCCATTGTAATAATTCATATCATTTACAAGAGAAAAGTCCAGGCGAATTTTAGAGGAATATTCTGTTTTGCCAAGCAAGTCGCATAAAATTTCAAGCTCATTTACACAAAGCAAAAACTCCTTTTCGCCGCTTATTTTCTTCAACTTTGCAATAACATCCTTGGGATTTCCGTATATTGAAACAAAGCTCTTCAGAATTTCGGCCTTTTCTCTGTCAACCCCGTATTTATCACAAACAAGCTGAATTTCGTGAGCATTTTTCTGCTTTATGCAGCCCATTATTTCGCTTCTTAAAAGCTCATTTTCGCTTATGCTGTTAAAAAATGCATTTAATACACCGAGATGAGAAATATCCAACACAAAATCGTCAGATACAGTATCAAGGCTTTTTGCAGAAAGGTACAAGACCTCAAAAACATCATAGGTATCAAGATCCCCTATGCATTCAAGTCCTGTCTGCATAATTTCCTTAAACTGTCTTGTTGTTCCCCATACTCTATATACGTTTTCATTATAGTAAACCTTTTGCTTACAGCCTTCCTCATCTGCGCTGTTTTTAATAATCGATAAGGTTACGTCAGGCTTCAATGCAAGGAGCTTTCCGTTAGTATCATTAAAGGTAATTACACTGTCACTTATTAAAAAATCTTTGTTCTTAACGTATAAATCATACTCCTCAAACTTGCTCATTTTGTACGGTAAATAACCGTATTTTCCATATAGTGAGCGTAAAGATAGTATTGCTCTTTCGTCATCCTTTAGTAATTTGTCGTTAAACATTATATTTCCTCTTTATTTAATCTCTCAAGTACAATATTATACCCACCGTTACCGTATTCTAAACACTTATTTACGCGGCTAATGGTAGCCGTACTCATTCCTGTTTCTTTGCTAATTTCTGCGTAATTTACGCCTGCTTTAAGCATTTTTGCCGCTTTTAACCTTTGGGCAATTTCTATAATTTCTTTAATTGTGCAAGCATCCTCGAAAAAGCAGTAGCATTCCTCAATTGTTTTTAAGGAAAGAATTGCTTCAAAAAGTGCGTCTACGTCTTTATTTTTAAGTTTTTTCATTTATTCTCTCTCCTTTGATTCCACTTTAGTATGGTAAAGTACTAAAGTGTTAGTACTATTATAATAGTAAACCATCTATATGTCAATAGGAAATTCAACATTTTTTATTTTTCTTTAAAACGCATTAAAAATCCGTAGCTTTAAATCGTTAAAAGCGCGGATTTTTAATATCATACTATATTTCTGCTATTACTTCAACCTCGCAAAGAGCGCCCTTTGGTAAATCCTTTACCGCTACGCAGCTTCTTGCAGGTTTTTCTGTAAAGTACTTGCCGTAAATTTCATTAAAGATGACGAAATCGTTAATATCAGCTAAAAAGCAAGTTGTTTTAATTACCTTTTCAAAGGAAGAACCCGCTTCCTCTAAAACTGCACTTAAATTTTTCATTACCTGCTCTGCTTGCTCGGATATGTTTTTGCCATCAATATTGCCTGTTTGTGGATTTATGCCGATTTGTCCCGACGTATATAATACACCGCCTGCCACCACAGCTTGTGAGTATGGTCCTATCGCCTTCGGCGCTTTTTCTGTTGCTATTTTTTTCATTGTAATTTCCTCTTTTATAAAAGCTTAAAGCCAAAATCTACTAATGCTTTTTTGATTGTATCTATATGCTCGTAATTTCTTGTTTCCAGCATAATTCTCAAGTAACATCCGTTTACGTCTGAGCCTTCATTTGCTCTTTCGTGATGTACGGAAATTACGTTACCGCCAAGATCGGCTATTATTCTTGATACGTTTTTGAGCTGTCCTGGCTTATCGGCAAGTTCAATCATAAGCTGACAGGTTCTTCCTGACATCAAAAGTCCTCTTTTTATTACTCTTGATAATATAGTAACGTCAATATTTCCGCCCGAAAGCACACAAACAACCTTTTTACCCTTAATGTCAACCTTGTTAAACATAGCGGCAGCAGCAGCGATTGCACCTGCTCCCTCTGTTACAAGCTTGTGTTGCTCCATAAGGGCTAAAATTGCGGCAGAAATCTCGTCATCTGTTACGGTTACGATTTCGTCAACGTATTTTTGACAAATCTCGTACGTAAGCGTGCCGGGTTTTTTTACTGCTATACCGTCAGCAATTGTAGAAACGTTATTTAATTCCTCGATTTTTCCATCTTTTATGGAGTTGTACATTGAAGGAGCACCGCTTGCTTGAACTCCGTAAACCTTTACGTGAGGATTTATCATTTTAATTGTATATGCAATACCCGAAATTAGTCCTCCGCCGCCAATTGGCACAATTACTGCGTCAAGGTCGGGAATTTGATCGGCAATTTCAAGAGCTATTGTGCCTTGACCGGCAATTACGTCCTCATCATCAAATGGATGAATAAAGGTATAACCGTTTTCATCGCGAAGCTGGAGTGCCTTTTTGTATGCGTCATCATAAACCCCCTCAACCAAGCAAACCTCTGCGCCGTAGCTTTTAGTGGCTTCAATTTTAGATATTGGCGCTCCGTCAGGCAAGCAAATTACTGCTTTAATGCCATTCTTTTGAGCAGATAAAGCCACACCCTGTGCGTGATTTCCCGCAGAGCAAGCAATAACACCTCTATCCTTTTCTTCTTTAGATAAGCAAGTCATCTTATAATATGAACCCCTTACCTTAAATGAGCCTGTTATTTGAAGATTTTCTGTTTTTAGGTATATATTTACATCCTTGTTTAGTTTTGGGGCATATATTACGTCAGTTTTTCTTATTATGCCCTTTAATGCGTAGCTTGCACGATATACGTTATCAAGTGTTAACATTGTTTTTCTCCTGTTTTATAAAAGACTGTCTATAAATTGCTCTGCGCATCTTGGTGAGCGATAGCCGCGATTTAATGCGAATGCTTCTGCTTTTATTTCAAGCTCCTTTGCATCCATTGTAATACCATACCTTTCGGCAAGCTCATGAATGATTTCAAGATAAAGCTTCTTTTCGGGCTTTGCAAACAAAATCGTCAAGCCAAAGCGTTCTGATAACGACAATGTTTCCTGTACGGTATCATTTCTATGAACGTCGCCGCCCTCTCTATCACCAAAGGTTTCCTTTACTATATGACGGCGATTGCTTGTGGCGTAGATTACTGCATTTTTTGCTTTTGCACTTGCAGAGCCTTCAAGGGTCGCTTTTAGCATACTGAAGCTATCGTCATTTTGATTAAATGATAAATCATCAATAAATATAATGAATTTAAGGGGATTTTTGCTTATTTCACCCATTACCTTAGGGAGTAATAAAAGTTGATTTTTGCGAATTTCCACCAAACGAATACCGTTTTCAAAAAGGTGGTTTGCTACTGCCTTAACCGTTGATGATTTTCCTGTACCTGCATCACCGTACAGCAATATGTTTGCGGCAGGGCGTCCTTGTAAAAACGCCTCTGTATTGTTTAGTACCTTTTGTCTTTCCGTCTTATAACCGATAAACGTATCTATTGATGTACTGTCTGCGCTTTCAATCGGTAAAATTTCGCCATTTTCATTAACTGAAAACATACAGTTAGATGCAAATATACCGTAACCGTATCTTTTAATATTTTTTGCTCTTTGCAGGTATTCTTCCTCAAGGTCGACTTTTTCAATATCAAACAATGGAATATACATATCTGTTTCCATATCATCTAAAAAGTCTTCATACGTAAGAGTAGCGAAAGCAGTCAGAGTATGAAGCTCTCTTATGGTTGCTTCCTCTACATTTTCGTTAATTTCAACCTTTTGAGAAATTGACTTCACATAGATATTTTCATTTTCAAATAAAAGCTTACGGACACAGTTTGTTAAATTAGCTCCACCGTTATAAATCTCACTTACAAAAGCGCCGTATTTATTAAGCTTATCGTTGCCCTCGTTTGCGTTGGCATAGTCAAAAAAGCACTTAAAAAGCTTTTTATCAAACAATGCTCTAAATACACCGAAGGAGCAAAGCTCAGAGTACACTTGGTTTATTTTAGACATTTTTAGCCTCAAAGATTTTCTATAATTTTGTCTGTAATTTCTACTGTTGTAAGGTATTCCTTACCGTGAGATAAATCAGCTGTTCTAAAGCCTGCATTTAATACCTTATCTACTGCGTTTACGATATTGCCTGCTTCTTCCTTTAAATTGAACGAATAAAGAAGCATCATTGATGCAGACAAGATTGTTGCTATTGGATTCGCTTTGTTTTGTCCCGCGATATCAGGAGCAGAGCCGTGAATTGGCTCGTAAAGACCTCTTGTGTTGTCACCAAGGGATGCAGATGGAAGCATACCTATGGAACCTGTGATTTGTGACGCTTCATCAGATAATATGTCTCCAAACATATTTGTTGTAACGATTACATCAAATTGTGCCGGGTTACGAACAAGCTGCATTGCGGCATTGTCAACAAGCATATCGCTAACTTTAACCTCCGGATAGTCCTTTTCCATTTCGTGAACTATCTTTCTCCAAAGGCGTGAGCTATCTAAAACGTTTGCTTTATCAATGCTGATTAAGTTGCCTTTACGCTTCATTGCTGTTTCATAAGCAACCTTACAAATTCTTTCTATTTCCATACGGGAGTAGCATTCTGTGTCATAAGCTTCTTCTCCGTATTTACCTTCTCTCATTCCTCTTTCGCCAAAGTAGATACCGCCTGTTAATTCACGGACAATCATAATGTCAAAACCGTTTTCAACGATGTCGGCGCGGAGTGGGCATTCATCCTTTAATGCAGGATACAATTTTGCAGGGCGAAGGTTGGTAAATAGTCCCATAGCTGAACGAATACCAAGGAGTGCCTTTTCGGGGCGCATATTACCCGGGAGTGTATCCCATTTTGGTCCGCCTACTGCACCTAAAAGAACGCTATCAGATGCTAAGCAACCCTCAACTGTTTCCTTTGGAAGCGGTTCACCTGTTGCATCAATTGCACAACCGCCGATTAAGTATGGTGTAAAGTTAAATGTGTGGTTATATTTTTTACCGATAGCATCAAGTACTCTTACTGCGCTATCAACGATTTCAGGGCCTATTCCGTCGCCCTTTAATAATGCTATATTGTAATTCATTTTGTTTTCCTCTTATTTGATTGCACCGCATTTTATGGACTCGATAAGTCCGCCGTTAGTAATTATCTTTTGGATAAATTCAGGGAATGGTTGGGTTTTGTATTCCTTGCCTGACGTAAGGTCGTAGATAATGCCGTTATCAAGGTCAGCTTCTACCTTGTGTCCGTCCGCGATTGCTTCTGCGGCTTCTTCGCACTCTACGATAGCAAGACCGATATTGATTGCGTTACGGTAGAAAATTCTTGCAAAGGTTTTTGCTATTACCAAGGAAATACCACTTGCTTTGATTGCGATAGGTGCGTGTTCTCTTGATGAGCCACAGCCGAAGTTAAAGCCTGCTACCATAATATCGCCGTTTTCAACCTTTTTTGTAAAGTCCTTATCGATATCTTCCATACAGTGGGAAGCAAGCTCCTTATGGTCGCTTGTGTTTAAATATCTTGCAGGGATAATTACGTCTGTGTCAACATTATCGCCATATTTGATTACTTTTCCTGTAAATTTCATTGTACTATCCCTCCTATTATAATTCTTGCGGATCTGCGATTTTGCCTAAAATTGCACTTGCGGCTGCAACGGCAGGAGAAGCAAGATAAACCTCACTCGTTACGTGACCCATTCTGCCAACGAAGTTTCTGTTTGTGGTTGCTACTGCGCGCTCACCTGCGGCAAGAATACCCATATAACCGCCAAGGCAAGGTCCGCAGGTCGGTGTTGAAACAACACAACCAGCGTCAATAAATATCTTAACAAGACCGTTTTCAATTGCTTTTAAGTAAATATCCTGTGTTGCCGGAATAATGATAGCACGAACGTTCTTTGCTACCTTTTTGCCCTTTAAAATCATTGCGGCTTCTTCAATATCCTTATATTGACCGTTTGTGCAAGAGCCGATTACTACTTGGTCAATTTTGATTTCAGGGATTTCATCAAAAGTTTTTGTATTTTCCGGAAGATGTGGGAATGCTACTGTTGACTTAACCTTTGATAAGTCGATTTCGTAAATCTCGTCATACGCTGCATCCTCGTCTGCTTTATATGAAACGATTTCTCTGTCGCTTCTTTCTTTGATATATTCGATAGTTTGCTCATCAACCTCGAAAATACCGTTTTTAGCGCCTGCTTCGATTGCCATATTACAAATCGTAAGGCGGTCGTAGATTGTAAGTGATTTTACGCCCTCGCCAACAAATTCCATTGATTTATATAAAGCGCCGTCAACGCCGATTTTACCGATTATATGTAAAATAACGTCCTTACCGGAAACGTATTTATTAAGCTTGCCTGTTAAAACGAATTTAATAGCAGAAGGCACCTTAAACCAAGCCTTGCCAGTTGCCATACCGCATGCCATATCCGTTGAGCCTACACCTGTTGAGAATGCGCCCAAAGCTCCATACGTACAAGTATGTGAGTCGGCGCCGATAACAACGTCACCTGAAACTACAAGTCCCTTTTCCGGAAGAAGCGCATGCTCAATACCCATTCTACCAACGTCATAGAAGTGTGTAACCTCTTTATCATTGCAGAATTCACGGCACATTTTACATTGCTCAGCCGCCTTTATATCCTTGTTTGGCGCGAAGTGGTCCATAACCATTGTTACCTTTTCCTTGTCATAAACCTTATCTACACCGATTTTGTTAAATTCCTTAATTGCAACGGGAGATGTGATATCGTTACCTAAAACTCTGTCAAGATTTACAAGAATCAGCTGACCTGCTTGCACAGAATCAAGTCCTGCATGAGCTGCTAATATCTTTTGTGTCATTGTCATTGCCATAATATTTTTTCCTTTCGGTTTTATCTAAACTCATACCAAAGCACACTATATCCATAATGTGCTTTGGTATGCCCACCACACAAGGTGGTGGGAAAATAAATTCATTGGTCTTCATTAAGCAAGACAAGCGTGCCGCAACACAGGCGAAGGCGAGCTTAACGTTCGTCAAGGTTGTGTGCGAGGAACAACGCAGTATTGCGATGGTTATTGGGATTAACGGTTGATAATTGCACCCTTGTCGGCAGATGATACCATTTGTGAGTATCTCTTTAAGTAACCCTTGAGGTTTTCCTTACGCTTGATTGGCATTTCTGCTTTACGCTTTGCCAATTCCTCATTGGATACCTTAAGCTCAATTTTATATTCAGGAATATTGATTGAGATAATATCGCCGTCCTTGACGTAAGCAATTGTTCCACCGCTTACAGCCTCAGGAGAAACGTGACCGATTGATGCTCCTCTTGTTGCGCCTGAGAAACGTCCGTCTGTAATAAGCGCTACATCTTTATCAAGTCCCATACCTGCAATTGCAGAGGTTGGGGAAAGCATTTCTCTCATACCGGGTCCTCCGCTTGGTCCTTCATAGCGAATTACCACAACGTCCCCCTTCTCAATTTTTCCTGCATATATTGCCGCTATCGCTTCCTCTTCGCTTTCATAAACCTTTGCAGGTCCTTCGTGTACAAGCATTTCCGGAGCAACCGCGCTTCTCTTAACTACGCATCCGTCAGGAGCAAGATTTCCCTTTAACACGGCAATACCGCCCGTTTGGCTATATGGGTTATCTACCGTTCTGATAACTGTTTCGTCGTAGTTTTTAGCGTTTGCAATATTTTCTTTCATTGTTTTACCTGTTACAGTCATTACTGACGTATCAAGTAAGCCAAGCTTATCAATTTCCTTAAGCACCGCATAAACACCGCCTGCTTGGTAAAGGTCCTCCATATAAGTTGGTCCTGCAGGAGCTAAGTGACAAAGATTTGGGGTTTTTTCACTTATTTCGTTTACAAAATCAAGGTCAAATTTAACCTCACACTCGTTGGCTATTGCCGGTAAGTGTAGCATACTGTTAGTTGAACAACCAAGAGCCATATCGGCTGTGATTGCGTTTTTAATTGCAGCTTCAGTCATAATATCTCTTGGACGGATATTTTTTCTCACAAGCTCCATAACCTGCATACCTGCATGCTTTGCAAGCTCAATTCTTGCTGAATATACAGCCGGAATTGTGCCGTTGCCGCAAAGTCCCATACCGAGAACCTCCGTTAAGCAGTTCATAGAGTTAGCCGTGTACATACCTGAACAAGAGCCACAGGTTGGGCAGGTCTTATTTTCGTACTCACAAAGACCGCATTCATCAAGAGTTCCTGCTTTATATGAGCCTACCGCCTCAAACATACTTGAAAGGCTTGTTTTATGTCCATTTATTCTTCCTGCAAGCATTGGACCGCCACTTACAAACACTGTAGGAATATTAAGTCTTGCAGATGCCATTAAAAGTCCTGGAACGTTTTTGTCACAGTTTGGAATCATTACAAGACCGTCAAAGCCGTGAGCCATTACCATAGCCTCGGTAGAGTCGGCAATTAAATCTCTTGTTACAAGAGAATATTTCATACCAACGTGTCCCATAGCAATACCGTCGCATACGGCAATTGCGGGGAACATAATCGGTGTACCGCCAGCCATAGCTACACCTAATTTTACAGCCTCTGTTATTTTATCAAGGTTTATATGTCCCGGTACAATTTCATTATATGAGCTTACAATACCGATAAGTGGGCGGTCAAGCTCTTCCTTTGTAAGACCTAAAGCCTTATATAATGAACGGTGTGGGGCATTATGTGAACCGTTTACTATTGTATCTTTTATCATTTTTTGCTCCGTTTATATAAGTGTTAGCCATCCGGCCGCTAACGGCTGACGGCTAACTGCTCTATATTAGTTATTGATAAACTTTTCTTCATCAGCCCAGCTGTAAAGCTCTCTGATTTCCTTACCAACTACCTCGCTTGGATGCTCAGCAGCAATCTTTCTCATTGCATTGAAGTGAACTTGGCTACCTGCATCGGACATATCAAGTAAGAAGTCTTTTGCAAATGTACCGTCTTGAATATCAGCAAGAACCTTCTTCATAGCCTTCTTTGTTTCAGCAGTGATAATCTTTGGTCCTGTGATGTAGTCACCGTATTCAGCTGTGTTAGAGATAGAATATCTCATACCCTCAAAGCCGCTTTGGTAGATAAGGTCAACGATAAGCTTCATTTCGTGGATACACTCAAAATATGCGTTTCTTGGGTCATAGCCTGCTTCAACAAGTGTTTCAAATCCTGCCTGCATAAGAGCGCAAACACCGCCGCAAAGAACTGCCTGCTCACCGAAGAGGTCTGTTTCTGTTTCTGTTCTGAAGGTTGTTTCAAGAACACCTGCTCTTGCACCGCCAATGCCGAGAGCATAAGCAAGACCAAGCTCAAGAGCGTCACCTGTTGCGTCCTGATGAATAGCGATTAAGCAAGGAACTCCCTTACCTACTTGGTATTCTGAACGAACCGTGTGACCAGGACCCTTTGGAGCAACCATGATTACGTTTACGTTCTTTGGTGGCTTAATGCAGCCAAAGTGAATATTAAAGCCGTGAGCGAACATAAGTGTTTTGCCCTCTGTTAAGTTTGGCTCAATGCTTTCCTTGTAAAGCTTTGCTTGCTTTTCATCGTTGATAAGAATCATAATCATATCAGCGTTCTTTGCAGCATCAGCGGCTGTCATAACCTTAAGTCCTGCCTTTTCAGCCTTTGCCCAGCTCTTTGAGCCTTCGTAGAGACCTACGATAACGTTAACGCCTGAATCCTTTAAGTTAAGTGCGTGTGCGTGTCCCTGTGAGCCGTAGCCGATAATTGCTACTGTCTTTCCGTTTAATTTGTTGAGATCGCAATCCTGTTGATAGTAAATGTTTGCCATTTTCTTTATTCTCCTTAAATATAAATAATTTTTCTCTTTTATTTTGCGGTGCTGTTTACTTACCTAAAAGAGTTCCGCTTCCTCTTTCAAGAGCTACTATACCGGTACGGCACATTTCGATAATGCCATAGTTTGTCATAAGCTTAACGAATGCATCGATTTTGTTTGGGTCACCGGTGATTTCTATACACATTTCATCAAGAGTATAGTCTATAACCTTTGCACGATATACGTCAACTGCGGATAAAACATCACCTCTTGTTTCGGGATCGTTTTTAACCTTAATGAGTGAAAGCTCTCTTTTTATTGACTCGCTTTCCTCTAAAACCTCTACCTTTTTAACGTTATAGAGCTTTTTAAGTTGATTTATAAACTGCTCCTTAGCGTAGCCGTCGCCACTTAAGGAAATGGTTATACGTGAATATTCAGGGCATTCTGTTTCCCCAACTGTAAGAGCGTCGATATTAAAGCCGCGACGGGTAAACATACTTGTTACTCTTGTAAGAACGCCAAATTTGTTTTCCACATAAACTGCTATTACGAATTTATTGATTTTATCACTGCTTAGCATCGTTCTTACCTCCTACGTCTGTAATGATATCGTCAATCGAGCCACCGGGTGGAAGCATCGGAAGAACAAATTCATCCTTGTCTATGTATGTGTCAATTAAAACAGGACCGTTTATTTCGATTGCTTTCTTGAAGGCTTCTTCAAACTCGTTAATATTAGTTGCGCGCATACCGACAGCGCCGAATGCTTCTGCTAATTTAACAAAGTCAGTTTTTCTTTCAAGAACCGTTTCTGAAAATCTCTTACCAAAGAATAGGTTTTGCCATTGGCGAACCATGCCGAGGACACCGTTATTTGCAAGAACTATTACGAGAGGTATGTTATACGTTACTGCGGTTGCAAGCTCATTTAGGTTCATACCGAAGCTTCCGTCTCCCGTAATGAGTATAGTAGGATCCTTTGTAGCAACCTGCGCACCTATTGCCGCACCCAAACCAAAGCCCATTGTTCCAAGACCTCCGCTTGAAACAAAGCGTCTTGTGGTATCGAAGGTTGAATATTGAGCCGCCCACATTTGATGCTGACCTACGTCAGTTGCGGTAACTGTTCTTGGAAGCTTATATTTATTTATCACATCAAACACCATTTTAGGTGTCATTCTGTCCCCTGCTATTTTAGCGGCTTTATTTGCGATTTCCTTTTCTTTAGCCTTTAATGCTTCAACTTGGCTCTTCCATTCAGGCTTTTTGCTTTCATTTGACTTTTCTGCAATTCTTGTAAAAGAATCATATACGTCAGCAACAATGCCTAAATCAACGTTAACGTTTTTGTTAATTTCAGCAAAGTCAGGGTCTAACTGAATAATCTTGGTATTCTTTGCAAATTTTGCTGTATTTCCTGTTGCTCTGTCGCTAAAACGTACACCTACACCAATAATCAAATCAGCTTCTTTTTGTGCCATTGACGAAGCATAGTGTCCGTGCATACCCTGCATACCCAGAAATCTTTCATAATTATCAGGAACTGCCGAAAGTCCCATAAAGGTACAGCCGATGCAAGCACCGATTTTTTCAGCAAAGTTGATTACCTGCTTGCCCATACCAAGTCCCGCGGCACCGCCACCTATATATATGTAAGGTTTCTTTGACTCGTTTACCATTTTTACTGCTTCCTCAATTTGCTCTTCGGTTGCTTTGGGAAGCGGCTTCTTCTCTACTACGCCTTGCGGTTCAAAATCGTACGTTGCAACCTGCACATCCTTTGGTACGTCCACAAGAACAGGTCCGGGTCTTCCTGATTTTGCAATTGCAAACGCTTCTCTGATTGAGTCTGCAAGGTCTTCAATTTTATTTACAAAATAATTGTGCTTAGTAATAGGAAGCGTAACTCCTGTAATATCAATTTCCTGGAAGCTATCCTTACCGATAAGGCTACACGGTACGTTTCCCGTAATTGCTACCATTGGAATTGAGTCAAGCATTGCAGTTGCAATACCTGTTACAAGGTTTGTAGCGCCGGGACCCGACGTTGCTATACAGCATCCAACCTTACCCGTTGCTCTTGAATAACCGTCTGCGGCATGAGCAGCGCCCTGCTCATGAGCGGTTAAATAATGATTGATTTTATCCTTGAATTTATAAAGTGCATCATAAATATTGATTACCTGTCCGCCCGGATAACCGAAAACATCGGTAACGCCCTGCTCAATCAAGGTGCTTATGATGATTTCTGCGCCTGTCATTTTCATAGGGTTTCTCCTAACTTATTTTATTTGTTTATACTTTTGATCATTATATTTACTGCGCTTATGAGAGCTTTAACAGAGGATACGATAATATCGCTATCCACGCCTGTTCCCCAATACGTTTTACCGTCGTACTTTACGCTTACATAAGATGCTGCCTTTGAGCTGGATTTACCCTCAAGGTCATGTTCTGTGTAGCTATCGAGAGTATAATCTATTCCTGTTGCACTCTTTAACGCGTTGCTGATTGCGTCCAAGCGACCGTTTCCTTTTGACGATACCTTTACATACGTATTATTCAGTTTGATTGTACTGTTTGCTAAAATGCCGTCCTCGTTTTCCTCATAAACTGCCTTTTCGACGTCAACGGAGTCTGAAATATTGACAAAATCACGCTTGAAGATTTCATACACCTCGTTAGGCGTAAGCTCCTTGTGCGCGTGGTCTGAAATACTCTTAACGTGGTAACCGAACGCTTCACGCATTTTAGGTGGAAGCACATACTTAAACTGCGTTTCCATAATGTAACCGATACCGCCCTTTCCGGACTGAGAATTTATACGGATTACATCTGCCTCATAAACTCTGCCTACGTCAGTTGGGTCAATCGGTAAATATGGAACGTTCCATACGTTTGCATGCTTTTCGTCACGGAATTTCATACCCTTAGCAATAGCATCCTGGTGAGAGCCACTGAATGCCGCAAACACTAACTGACCGCTATACGGCTGTCGTTCGTAAACGTGCATTCTTGTAACCTTTTCATAAATCTCCGTAATTTCGGGAAGATTTGAAAAATCAAGACCGGGGTCAATACCCTGTGAGTACATATTCAATGCAAGCGTGATAATATCAACGTTACCTGTTCGCTCACCGTTACCGAAAAGAGTTCCCTCAATTCTGTCGCCGCCAGCCAAAAGTCCCATTTCGCTATCAGCTACCGCACAGCCTCTGTCATTATGAGGGTGAAGCGAAATAATAACGCTATCACGGCGATTAAGATTTTTATGCATATATTCAACCTGAGATGCATACACGTGAGGCATTGAGTGAGAAACCGTTACGGGAAGATTTATAATGACCTTATCGTCCTCAGTCGGCTTCCAAATATCAATAACCTCATTGCAAATTTCCAATGCAAACTCCGGCTCTGTACCCGTAAAGCTTTCAGGAGAATATTCAAATGTGATTTTTCCTTTAGCGGTTGCCTTATATTTATTACAGAGATTTGCACCGAACTTTGCAATCTCAATAATTTCTTTTTTATCCTTCTTAAAAACCTGCTCTCTTTGAGCAACTGACGTTGAATTGTATAAATGAACTACTGCGTGCTTTGCACCGTCAATAGCTTCAAACGTTTTCGCAATAATGTGTTCTCTTGATTGGGTTAAAACCTGGATAGTTACGTCATCCGGAATTAAATTTTGCTCGATAAGAGTGCGGCAAAATTCATATTCCGTTTCAGAAGCGGCAGGGAAACCAATTTCGATTTCCTTAAAGCCAACCTTGCAGAGTAATTTGAAAAATTCCAGTTTTTCATCCAAGCTCATAGGAATAATAAGCGCTTGGTTACCGTCTCTCAAATCGACGCTACACCAATACGGTGGCTTATCAATTCCTTCCTTCTTTATCCAATCCATACTAACGCCCTGTGGGACGAAATATTGTTTTGAGTATTTTTTTACATTTTTCATAGTAAGTCCTTTCCGGAGTTAAAAGTGTAAAAGAAAATAAAAATCGCTCTTTTACGCAAAACTCCTATATCTTGCATAAAAGAGACGAAGATATTCTCCGCGGTACCACTCTAATTGATGCATAATTGCATCCACCTCTTACTTTGTCTATCAACAAAGCTCCTCTGTAACGGGAGAACCCGTCCAAATCTAATAACAGCTACAAGCCGCTTTCGGTTGGAAACTCAGGGATGAGATATATCACACCTTCATGCTGTCTTGCACCAAACAACAGCTCTCTGCAATGAATAAATATGAATTTTATTCCCTTCAACGTCTTTATATATATTAAATATTATAGTGATTTAAGGTTAATTTGTCAAGTATAAATATGAATATTTTTTCATTTTGCTTTTTCTCACAAAAAATCAAGGCTTTTTCGCTACTTTTCGTGTTGTTTTTTGTGCATTATAAACAAAATCCAAAAAGCTCTTGCATCAGCAAGAGCTTTTTATTTTAGCAAACTTTATAAATCCAACCAAAATCGTCGTTGATTTTGCCCCATTGAATACCTGTAAGGGTGTCATATAGCTTTTGAGTAACCTCTCCGATTTCACCGCCGTTTACGTCGTATTCGTTACCATCGTAATAAAATCTTCCGATTGGAGAAACAACAGCAGCTGTTCCGCATCCCCACGCTTCCTCAAGCTTACCTGTCTTTAACGCATCTATAAGCTCGTCGATTGAGATAAGTCTTTCACTTACCTTATAGCCAAAGGATTTCAAAACCTCAATACATGACTTTCTTGTAATACCCGGAAGAATTGAGCCTGTAAGCTCCGGAGTTACGATTTCTCCGTTTATTTTAAACATTACATTCATAGCACCAACCTCTTCAATGTACCTTCTGTGTACACCGTCAAGCCACAGCACCTGTGAATAACCCTTTTTAGCAGCCTTTTCACCTGCCCTGTTAGATGCCGCATAGTTACCTCCGCACTTAACAGCACCCGTACCGCCTTTTACAGCTCTTACGTCCTCGTTTTCAATCATAATTTTAACAGGGTTAATTCCCTCTGCATAATAGCTTCCGCTTGGAGACGCAATAATCATAAAGGTTGCTCTATGTACTGTATGAACTCCCAAAGTTTCATCATTACCGAACATATAGGGACGAAGATACAGTGACGTACCGAATGAATGAGGAACAAAATCCTTTTCAAGTTCAACAAACGTTGTCAATGCTTGAAGAAAATCATTTTCGTCAATTTCGGGTAAACACATACGGTTAGCAGACGCGTTCATTCTTCTTATATTTTCCATAGGTCTGAACAAACGAATTTCTCCGCTTTCCGTTCTATATGCTTTTAATCCCTCAAAAATTTCAGAACCATAATGTAAAACGGTAGATGCAGGATGAATTGAAAGATAGCCAAAGGGAACTATTCTTGCATTATGCCATCCTTTTCCCATTTCATATTCCATAATGAACATATGGTCTGTAAATACTTTGCCAAAGCCCAATGATGATTCGTCTGGCAAAACCGTTTTATTTTGATTTTTTATTACTTTTATTTCCATATCTTTATCCTCGTTTTAGCTCACTAAAGTATTATACAAATTATAATATCACAACAATTTTTTCAAGTCAATATATTTTTGAAAAAAACTTATACGTTAGTGATAAAAGTGAATTTTTATTCATTTTTACTTTTTTAAGAAAATTTCACGCATTTTTTAAAAATTTGTGCTACAATATAAACGTAATATTTTTTCGAGGTGAAACAATGAAAAGGATATCTTCAAAACTTTTTTTAGTTTTATTACTGTTAATCTTGAGTGTTGTCTTAAATAGTTGCGGTTTTTTTGACTTATACTATGATTTCGGTAATTTAAATCAACAAAACTCATCGAGCGATATGAATGGTCCTGCCATAGACCGAAACGACGGTTTGCTAATAAGCTCTATCGACATAAACAGTGCCGGTGAGCTTATCATTACTTACAATAACGGAAGCATTGAAAATCTTGGAACAGTTGTAGGCAGAGACGGAAACGTTAACGTAAACATTGAGGGTAACAGTAACGACGCATCCTTTGCGGTGGCAAAAGGATTAAGAAGCGCTTTGAGCATTCAGTGCACTCATAACGTGTATAATAAATACGGAATGCTTTCAACAGCCTCTTCAGCAGGCTCCGGCGTTATCTATAAATTGGACAAAACCACAAACAGCGCATTTATCGTGACCAACTACCACGTTGTTTTTAACGAAAACAGCATCAATGATAACGGAATTGCCGATACTATAAGCGTACTGTTATACGGAAGCGAATATGAAGATATGAAGATTCCTGCTACTTTTGTAGGCGGTTCAAACAACTACGATATTGCGGTATTAAGAGTAGAAAACTGTGAATATTTTGAAAGCAACGTATTTACTGAGGTTGCTATCGCAAATTCAGATGAAACGTACGTAGGTCAAAGCGCAATAGCAATAGGCAATCCTGACGGTGCGGGAATATCGGCTTCTTACGGCGTTATCAGCGTTTATTCTGAGCATATTACACTCGATATCGGCGGTGTTGTTTCCTTGCGAGTTATGAGAATTGATACTCCTGTTAACTCAGGTAACAGCGGTGGTGGTCTTTACAACGAGAAAGGCGAGCTTATTGGAATTGTAAACGCTAAAACAAGTGACCAAAGTCTTGAAAACATAGGCTACGCCATTCCTTCCAATATTGTAAAAGCAGTAGCAGACAACATAATCGACCATTGCTATGAAACGGAGCTTGAAAGAGTTCAAAGAGCGCTTTTAGGCGTAACTGTTGGAATTTCCGACTCGAAGGCTTACTTAACTGACGACGGACACGTAAAAATCAAGGAAACCGTATTTATTTCCGACGTAACAAAAACCGGTATTGCTTACGGTTATCTTAAGAAAAACGACGTGTTAATTTCAGCAAAAATAAACGATACTCAAGAAATCGAACTTACAAAGCAGCATCAAATTATCGACTTCTTATTAAATGCAAGAGTTGGGGACATTGTTTATATTACCGTTGAAAGAGAAACACTTACCGGACTTGAAAACATTACCCTGAAAATACCGATAACCCAAAGTGCTATAAACGAATACTAAACAAAAAGAGCGTCGCTTATAGCGACATACTCTTAAGGACAGTTTTCAGAAATACGGTGTATCTCGAAAGAGATATGCCGTATTTTGCATTTGTTCCCACAAATGCAGTGCTTGTCAGGAAAATTGATAAGTCATAGGTGAACAAAAAAGCCCCCCTTGTGTAAATGGAGGCTTAGTCGATTAGCGTCCAAATGTTTTAGTTACAAATGGATATTTGTTTAATGCAATTTAGGTTCAATATAATTCTTTATTGCATATTGAATTAAATTTTCAATTTGTTCTTCGGTCATTAACTGCCAGTTATATATGTCACTTCCGTACATTACTACTCGCTCGTAAGAATGTGTAGCGTATATATTTGATACATTATGTATAGTAACGTTGAAATAATACTGATCGGAAAATGCCGATTTTTGAGCATCAAAGGTAAGTGCCTTTTCATTATCCAAAGCTTTTGTCCATTTTGTCCCTTTTTTCTTAAAGCCAAGCGGTTTAAGGACACGGGCAAAATGGTCGATAAATACTTTTTGTCTTTCTTTTTTTACAGCAAGAATTTCATCCTTGGAGTGATGTTTGTATTGTTCGTAAAAATCCGAAATGTTCGTTTGGGAATTGGCTTCACTTACGTCATCCCATACGCAAAGAATATTTCTAACTTGACAATCATCTATATCTGAACCGTGGTTTGAGAACCATTCTTCGTCGCCTGCCATATATGCAGTAGAGGCGAATCCGTACAATATGGTAATACAAGTTTCATCATCCTCTTCAAAGTTAATAACAAAGGCGGTTTGCTCTGTGGATTGACGAAAAAAATGACCGTATTTCCGCTTGGCTTCCGAGAAGCCTTTAGCGAACAGCATTTCTCTATATTGCATATATCGTTCACTTTTTTGTGGATAAGTCATTTCTTTACTCCTCATTTTAAATTTGCAAAGTTATATTTGTTATTCATATTATAACACAAAAACCGCAGAAAATCAATCTGCGGTTTCTGGTTTTTCTGTCGGTATGTAAAACTGTCCTTGAGAGTACGTCGCTATCGCGATGCTCTTTTTTATTAAATTAAAATTTTTTCAATTTCACAAGGAGCGTTAACTATATAATCAGCTCCTGCTTCCTTTAACTCATCATAAGTGCCGTATCCGTAGGTAACGCCTATTGAGTCGAGATTATAAGATTTTGCCCCGACAATATCGAAGCATCTGTCGCCTATCATAACGATTTTACTTCTGTTCTTTTCCTGTATATTGGAAAGGACATATTCCAAGACGTGTTCCTTTGTATATCTTGTCTTTTCATCAATGGTTGCTCCACCAATAAAATCAAAATATCCGTCGATATCATAATTTTGCAAAACTATACGAGCAAAAACCTCAGGCTTTGACGTGGCAAGAGCAGTTTTAAAGCCTTCATTTTTAAGTTTTATTAAAAGTTCTTTTATACCATCAAACAATCTACACTCGTTTATGCCCTTTGCCTTATAATATTCCCTGTAATAGGCAATAGCTTCTCTTGCTTTTTCCTCTGAAAAGCCGTAAAACGTTGAAAAAGAAACAAGAAGCGGTGGACCGATAAATTTGTTTAGCGATTTTTTATCATCAACCTTGATACCATACTTATCAAGTGCATAAACCACAGAATTTACAATTCCTTCCCCCGGGTCGGTAAGAGTACCGTCCAAATCAAACAAAACAGTAGTATATTTCTTCATATATTATTCCTCAAAGGCACTTGGAGTATAATCATCCAACAAATCGGTTTTTGCAATAAACCTTGAAATTTTAGAGTTTGGAGTATGAATAATTAAAGTTTTTCCGTTTTCTTTAAACATACGCTTCAGTTCCGTCAAGACTTCAACTCCGGTAGCGTCGATATAAACTACGTTTTCGAGTGAAAGTGTTATTTTTGAAGAATCACTTGACAAAACAGTCTTCTCTAATTTATCTACGTTATTAAAGAAAATTGAGCCGTTTACGTTAATTTCAGTTTTTACATATCTCACGTTTGATTCGATTTTGGTTTTTGTCGGCTTAAATTTTACGCTGATTAAATAGGACAAAATCGAAAATACGATACCTATTATAATTGCAATTGTTAAATCAAATGCAACCGTTGCAATCATTGTGATTAAAAATTCGAAAATTGCTACGTAATATTTTTTATTGAATATTTCTTTAATTGATTTCCACTCGTTCATTTTCCAAGCTGTTACCATTAAAACTCCTGCAAGGGCTGACAAAGGTATTTTTGCCATTACAGGACCTAAAAGAAACATTGATGCCAGTAAACCGAGAGCGTGAATTATACCTGTTATTCTGGTTTGACATCCTGATTTTATAGCTACGCTTGTTCTGGCAATAGCGGCAGTTGCAGGTACGCCGCCGAAGAAAGGTATTACCATATTTCCAACGCCTTGAGCTATCAGCTCTTGGTTTGCGTCAAACTCTTCATTTTTCATTTTGGAAGCAGAAGCACCGCAAAGCAAGCTTTCTATAATTGCAAGGGCTGCTATACTGAATGCAGGAGAAACGTACGAAAGTAAGCTATTCCATTCTATTGAACCAAATGAAAATCTTTCGTCAAGAAATATTTTTTTAGGAATTTCTCCAACGACTGAAGTGCCACCAAAAAAGGGAATCAGAGACAATAAAGTTGCCACTATTATGCCTATCAGCGACGATGGGACTATTGCATTAAGTTTTTTAGGCCACACTAACATTACTACAATTACAATCAAGCCCAAAAGCAACGCATTCAGATTAAGGTTAAAGCCCTCTTTTATATACGAAATCACGTTAACAAAGGAATTCTCGTGTTTATTTTGTAAATTTGGAAGTCCAAAGAAGTTTTGAACCTGTCCAAAGGCTATTATCAAAGCTATTCCCGATGTGAAGCCCGATATTACGGCACGCGGTATTTTTGAAACGAATTTGCCTAATTTCAATACAGCACAGAGCAAAATTAAAATTCCTGCAAAGAATGATACTACAAATACGCCTTTTAGTCCCAATGATGAGCCTACGACACCGATAAGCACGGCAGACATAGCACCCGTGGGTCCGCTTATTTGATATGATGCGCCTGACAAAGCACCGATAACAAGTCCGGCAATTATCGCTGTAATAAGTCCTGCCTCTGCGCTTGCCCCGCATTGGATACCGAATGCCAACGCAAGAGGTAACGCTACTGCAGTAACTGTAAGTCCTGCAAGTAAATCCTTTGAAAATTTTTTCGAGCTATAACCGCTAAACTCATTTTTCAGCATAGCTACGTATCTTTTAATAAACATTTTTCCCCTCGTTAATAATTATAAAGTAAAACAGGTATTATTTTAGCACTAATTATTAATTTGTCAATATTTAAAAAGAAAAAATTGCTCTTCCGAGCAATTTTTTCTTTTATTTAAGTATTCGCTTATCTAAAATTCCTGTAAGTTTATGCAGAACAGGTGAAAAGACTGCGTTTACACCAAATTCTATAAAGAAATTAAAGCCGATTAACACAACGAAAAGTAGTGTTACAAAATCGTCTGCACTAACGCCCAGCTGTCCTGCAACTGACGTTACGTCACCCTTAATGAGCATACAGCCAAGGGCGAATATACCTGTGTTTACAATAGGTGCTGAAAGGCTTGCCACTATGCTTGCCACTAACTTGTTTCCTCTAGACAGCCACTTGTAAAGTAATGCCGGCACTACGCCTGCAAGAGTACCCTTTACTATACAAATTGCTATTGTCATAAAAGGATTTGCAGAGAAAAGATATAAGGTAAATACATCTTTACCTACTATTCCCCAAAATAGCGCGATTATGCCGAAGGCAAAGCCTAAGATTGCTCCTCCCTTCCAGTCAAGAAGCATCGAGCCTAAGGTGATTGGAATCAAGCATAAGCATATAGTTATTAAGCCTAAACTTGATATTGACTGAAGAACAACTACAAGAGCTAAAAGAATCGCAAGCTCTGTCATTTTAAGCGTTTTTTCACTATTTTGTGTTCTCATAAGTTCTCCTTATATAAATGAAATATGCACAGCAGGCGTGCAATATTGGAATGCATTTTCTTTATGATATCATATTTTCTTGCAAAGGTCAATAAAATATCTGAAAATTTCTAATCCATTTTCGGTTTGAGAAGTAACCATTCTTTCCGGATGAAATTGCACCGTTAAATAGGGCTTCGATATATGCTCCGTGGCTTCAATTACGCCATCCATCGAAAACGCAGTAGGTATAAGTCCCTCTCCTATTTTACTTATGGCTTGATGATGGGAGCTGTTAACGAAAAAATAATCGCCGTAAATAGCGTACAATGTGCTTTTGGGATTTACCTTTAACGTGTGAATACTGTCTATACCGTTATTTTGAGTATGCACGCTTGCGTTTGGCAGGTGCTGAATCAGCGTTCCGCCTAAAAGGACGTTTAAAAACTGATGACCGCGGCATATTCCTAAAATCGGTTTGCCGGTTTTCAAAAATTCCTTGGCAATTTCAAATTCCCTTTTATCTCTTTCCGTATCAATATCACGGCTTCCTTTTATTTCCTCGCTGTAATACATCGGATGAATATCGCTGCCGCCACATAAAACAAGTCCGTCACAATTTATTTTTTCATCGTTAACTATCGCTTCTGCACCAAAATGCTCTACGGCTTTTACATAATTCTCACAATTTTTATTGGCTAATAAAAGTATTTTCATAATTTACCTTTTTATATTGAATTTTAGCGTTTAAGACATTATAATGTAATTAAGTAAATTTGTCAACTGTCGGAGGAACAAATATGGACATTAACTCTATTCTTAACGGAATAAGCTGCGATAAGTGCGGCAAAACTCACACTTGTCCTATTAAATACGTTTATATTGAAAAAAACGCTTGCTCTCACTTAAGCGATTTATGCAAGGATTTTAAAAAAATACTCGTTGTAGCTGACGAAAACACATTTTTCGCAGGCGGCAATAGTGTTATAGAAGCAATAGCAAACAAAGAATACACCAAGGTGATTTTTAGCGGTAAAAGCGTAGTAATACCCGATGAAAGTGCTATCGAAAGAGTTCAAAGCGCTCTTGACGGAATAGATTTAATAATAGGAATCGGCTCGGGCGTTATGCAGGATTTGTGTAAATATTGCGCGCATTTTGCAAAAATCCCCTACATAATAGTTGCTACTGCTCCGTCTATGGACGGATATGCTTCAAGTGGTGCGGCTATGATTTTAAAGGGAATGAAGGACACGGTTCCTGCTTCTCTGCCTTATGCTATTTTGGCTGACACAGAGGTTTTGAAAAATGCACCAATGGAAATGATTAAGGCAGGCTACGGCGACATTATCGGTAAATATTCTGCCCTTAACGATTGGAAATTATCAAAGGCGGTTAACGACGAATATTTCTGTCAATACATATACGACGTTACTTATGATATGATTTTAAAAACTCTCGATACTGCCAAGGGACTTTTAGAAAGAGATGAAAACAGCGTAAAAACCTTGACCGAGGCGCTTATGATTGTTGGCATTATGATGAGCTTTGCCACATCCTCAAGGCCTGCATCGGGCAGCGAGCATCACTTATCTCACTTCTTTGAAATTACGGGAATTATAAACGGTGAGGAATATTTTCCACACGGCATTGACGTTGTCTATTCCACGGTTATAACAAGCAAAATAAGAAAGCTTATTTTAAACAATGAATTTCCCGACATTGCTTTTTCTATGGAACGCAAGGAATACGAAAACAAAATGAAAGAGGTTTACAGCGTAATTTCCAATGAATGTATAAAATTACAGGACAGGGTTGGAAATTATAAACGCAACAGGCTTTCGGTTTATAAAGAAAAGGAAGAAGAAATCCGTAATATTCTCTCTGAAATGCCAAGTCCCTCAGAAATTGAAGAAATGCTGGATTTTGCACAAATTGATTTAAAGGAATTTTACAAATTATACGGAAAAGATAAAATAAATACAGCTATACGTTACGCAAAAGATTTAAAGGACAGATATACTGTTTTGTGGCTGTATTACGATTTGTTTGGAGTGGAAAATGAGATTGACTAACGATAAATTTATGACCGTAGCGGGACACCGCGGTGACAGCTATAATTATTACGAAAATACAACGACGGCTTTTAAGATGGCTATAAAAAACGGCGCTGATATGATTGAAACCGACGTACGCTTATCAAGTGACGGATTTCTTATTTTGATGCACGACGATAAGGTTGACAGAACTACTAACGGTCGTGGATACGTTAAAGATATGACATTTGAGGAGTTAAGACAGCTAAACTGCGGGGACAGTCAATGCTTTGAGCAAATGCCCACTCTTAAAGAGCTTTTTGATATTGTTAAGAATACTGAAATCACCCTGAACATTGAGATAAAAGAATATTACAATGAGGGCAACTTTGAAAGATGCGAAAAATGCATTGACGATGTAATTGATTTAGTTGAGGAATATGGCTTTAAAGATAGAATTTTAATAAATAGCTTTGATGCCTACGTGCTTGAATACGTATATAAGAAGCATGGAAAGAAATATCTGCTACACGGATTTTACCCTTACTCCGAAATGGGAAACGTAAACGTTTCTCCCGATGAGTATTTATATTGCGCTTGTATTTTTGACAATGAAAATAAGGCGCTTTATGATTATTTGATTAAAAAGGGGATTGAGCCTTGGGTTGGCGCAAGCATTACTCAAAAAAGCAAGCTTGAAACCTGCATAAAGTACGGTGCAAGGTTGATAACAACCAACAATCCAAAAGATATAAAATTAAAGTTAGAGGAAATTTACAATGGATAAAAGCAAAATAAAGCTTATTGCTATGGACCTTGACGGCACGCTTGCTCAACACAAGGAAAAGGTATCCAAAGAACACAGAGATATACTTTTTGCTCTTTCAAAAAAGTATAAGCTTTTAATGGTTGGAGCAGGACAGATAACAAGAATTTTCAATCAAATGGAGTGCTTCCCTATTGATATAATAGGAAATTACGGCTTGCAGTTTGCAACTTACAACAAAGAAACCGCATCTATGGATATTAAAAGAGATTTAAAATTTGAAATTGATAAGGATTCTATCGAAGAAAAGGTCAATTTCTTCAGAAACAAATACGGATATACCGAATATCGAGGTGATAACGTAGAATATCACGTTTCCGGATGCATTACCTTTCCAATTTTAGGCACTAAAGCTATACAAGAGGATAAATTAGCGTTCGACCCCGATAGAAAAAAACGTCGTTTATTTTACGACGAGGTCTGCTCTGTTTTTTCTGACTACAACGTATTTGTAGGTGGCTCGTCATCCTTTGATATGTCCCCAAAGCCATACAATAAATACTATGCTCTTGATTTATACTGCAAGGAAAACGGTCTAAGTCACGAAAACGTAGTATTTATCGGAGATGATTACGGTTATGGCGGAAACGATGAGTCCGTTTATAAATCAGATTTTAACTATTTAACGATTGACGATTACAGAGATTTTAAAAAGGTAATCGAATTCTTGCTATAAGATTTTTAAAATCCATTTGTTTTACGGTAAATAAGCTGTTTCCATATATCAACATTTATATTGAGGTATCAAAGCAGCACCGTTTTTTACATCGGGTGAAAAATTCAAAAAATTTCAAACAAGCTATTGACTTTAGTTTTTTAATGTGCTAAAATCAGCTTGTAAATGCGAAGAGCAGAAACCAGTAGGTTGGAAAGAACTGTCAAGAGAAATGCCGGTTGGTGCAAGGCAAAAGGGGCGTCCTTCACGAATTCATTCTGTTAGCTGTGCGCTGAATAAGAGAAATCTTTAGTAGGACGCAACGGGTGTTCCCGTCATAGAACTAAGGTATGTTAGTACCTGACAAGGTCGTTATCGAGAGGTAGCGATGAACTGAGGTGGTACCACGGGATTGCTTTTCTCGTCCTCTGTATTCTTTTCGGAATGCAGAGGGCGTTTTTGTTTTCTACATCCGAAACCAAAAAACTAACGCAAAAACAAGAAAGGATGAAACAAATGGAGCAAAACTACTACCAAAAAGAAATTGAAACAATGCCTGTGGACGAATTGAAGAAGCTTCAATCGGAAAAGCTGGTTAAACAGGTAAAGCACGTTTACGATAATAACGAATATTACCGTAATCTTATGAACGAAAAAGGAATTAAGCCTGAGGATATTAAAGGAATTGAGGACTTATACAAGCTACCGTTCCTTACAAAAGCAGATCTTCGCGATGCTTATCCTTACGGTCTTTTAGCCAAGCCGCTTGAGGAATGCGTTCGTATTCAATCCACATCGGGAACGACAGGACGCAGAGTTGTAGCATTCTACACACAAAAGGACGTTGATTTATGGGAGGATTGCTGTGCAAGAGCTATCGTAGCTGCAGGAGGCACTAAAAACGACGTATGTCAGGTTGCTTATGGCTACGGCTTATTCACAGGAGGTCCCGGTCTTAACGGAGGCTCTCACAAAGTTGGTTGTCTTACTCTTCCTATGTCGTCAGGAAATACTGAAAGACAGCTTCAATTTATGATGGATTTAAATGCATCAATTATATGCTGTACTCCGTCTTATGCCGCATACATCGGTGAGACCCTAAAGGAGCAGGGCTACAAGCCCGAGGATATTCCTCTGAAGGCAGGAATATTCGGAGCTGAACCGTGGACTGAGGAAATGAGAAAAAACATTGAAGAAACTCTCGGTATAAAGGCTTATGATATTTACGGTCTTACAGAAACTTCCGGTCCCGGCGTGGCTTTTGAGTGCTGCGAGCAAACAGGTATGCACGTAAACGAGGATCATTTTTACGCTGAAATTATAAATCCTGAGACAGGTGAGGTTTTACCTGAGGGTGAAAAGGGAGAGCTTGTTTTTACTTCTCTGGATAAAGAAGCGTTCCCTCTTCTCCGCTACAGAACTCGTGATATTTGTGTTCTTTCCAGAAAGAAATGCTCTTGTGGCAGAACACTGATAAAAATGGCTAAGCCTATGGGAAGAACCGATGATATGCTTATTATCCGCGGTGTTAACGTTTTCCCAAGTCAAATCGAAACCGTTCTTTTGAACGAGGGATATCAGCCAAACTATCAAATTATTGTTGACAGAGAAAAAAATACAGACACCTTCGACGTAAACGTGGAAATGGCTCCCGAACAGTTTACAGATAAGGTTAGCGACGTTCTGAGTATGGAAAAGAAGCTTGCTGATGCAATGAAAACTATGCTTGGAATAAATCCAAAGGTTCACCTTGTTGCTCCGAAAACCATTACAAGAAGCGAAGGTAAAGCAGTTCGTGTTATTGACAAGCGTAAGCTTATATAGTGAAGGGAGTATATTGAAATGGCAATTAAACAATTAACAGTTTTTGTGCAAAACAGAAAGGGTTCTGTGGTTTCAGTAACCGATATTCTTTCTAAAAATAATATAAATATTCGAGCGTTATCAATTGCCGAAACAGAGGATTTTGGTATTTTAAGACTCATCGTAAATGAACAGGAGCTTGCAGAAAACGTTCTTTCAGAAAATGGATATCTCATTAAATCTATAAGCGTTGTCGGTGTAAAGATAGGCGATGAACCCGGAAAGCTGACCGCTGCTCTTACAGTTCTTGACGAGGCGAATATAAACATTGAATATATGTACGCCTTTATGTCTCGTACAGAAAAGCACGCTTACGTTGTTCTCAGAGTTGAAGAAAACGAGGAAGCAGAGGCGGCTCTTGCCAATGCGGGATTTAAAATTATTACCAATGCAGACATACGCAAGCTATAATAACAAAAAAAGTGGGAAAATTCCCACTTTTTTTGTTTATCAAGAAATTTTATTATTTTTTCTTATTTTTCTTCTTACACGGTTTATATGCCGTTCAAAATCACCGTTTTTAATCAATTCAGTAAGAACATACTGCATAAAGGTAGGAACTGTACATGAATAAAATCCCAGCTTCTTTTCATAAATTTTCGCAAGATGCACAGGTAGCACCATATAACCGATACGAAAGGACGGTGAAATTGTCTTTGAAAACGTATTCAGGTAGATAACGTTATTGTTATTTGAAAGAGCAAACAGCGTTTCAGTTGGCTTGGTTGAAACTGAAAATTCAGATTCATAATCATCCTCAATAATATATCTTCTCTTCTCCATCGCCCAATTTACATACTCGTGCCTTTTAGATGCTGTTGCCGTTACTCCGCTTGGATAGCTTCGATAAGGCGTTGTATGAAGAACATCGGCGGAGGTTTTAGACAAAGCCATGCTATCTATGCCGATTTTCGTTAACGGAAGCAGCTCATATTCTATCTCCATCGCTTTATACACTTGCTCTATTTTTTTGTAAGATGGCGACTCGATTGCAAATACGTTATTTCTGCCAAGAAGCTCTACAATGAGTCCATAAAGATACTCCGAGCCAGAACCGATAACAATTTGTTCCGTATCAACGTTAATCCCTCTGTTTCTGGCAAGATACCGTTTTATCGCTTCACGTAGCTCTAAGCAACCGCAGTTTGGTGATTTTTCAAGTGCAAGAGCGCCATATTCCGACAAAACCTTTCGCATCGTTTTGCTTAATACAGACAAAGGAAAATCATAGCTTGAATGCTCCGTGTGATAAACCAAACGGCACGTATTCTCTAATTCGGACGGAGCCGCAAAGCCATCTGTTTTACGGAACATAACAATATATCCACTTCGTGCCTTTCCTTCTACATATCCCTCATCGCATAGCAACTCATAAGCATGCTCTACTGTTATTGTACTAACACCCGTTTCTTCCGCAAGACCTCTCTTAGATGGCAGCTTGCTATTATAAGAATATACTCCGTTTACTATATCATCTCGAATCTGCTTATATAGTTGAATGTAAATAGGACGCTTTTCCATATCAATAATATATTTCATCTGGATATACAAAATTCTCCTTATTTGGTAATTGTAATATAGTCAGATTTATTATATACTATCTTATGATAAATGTAAAGAGGATAAATTAAAATGCATTCTAAAACTAAAAAAATCGTTTTCGCGGCTTTAATGGCATCGCTTGTTTGCGTGGCTACAATGATTATTAAAATTCCTTCCCCCTTGAAAGGATATTTAAATCTCGGGGATTGCATAGTTCTGTTAGTAGGCTGGATACTTGCTCCGGGATACGGTTTTTTAGCTGCGGGACTTGGCTCTGCCCTGGCTGATTTATTTTCAGGATACGTTACATACGCTCCTGCGACATTTATTATAAAGGGCGCTATGTCTTTGGTTGTATTTGCTTGCTTTAAGCTATTAAATAAAAAAATCGGCAGGCTGCCGTCTCAAATAATTGGCGGTATATTAGCAGAAATAGTTATGGTAGCAGGATATTTTGTTTTCGAAGGATTTTTATACGGATTTGCACCATCAATTGTAAATATTCCGGCAAATGCTATGCAAGGCATCGCGGGTATTATAATAGGAATAATTTTAATAAAAGTTTTTGAAAAAGCAAACATTTCTTTTGAATAAAATTAAATATGAAAAACGTTATACAGACTTGTTGTCTGTATAACGTTTTTGGTTATATTGTACCGGTAATTACAAGCGTACTTGTACCCGGAGTAGTACTCCAAGCACCACTAACAGGGTCTTGCGTAAACGTCGCCGCAGGTACAGTAATATTTCCTGCTACAGATTCAAACAAACCGGTAGCTTCGTCATAATTATACTGTACTCCGTCTGTCCACACAGTTCCGTTAAACGTTGCGCTAACACCTGAAAGAATTGGGTCAAACAAATCGGTAATAAACGCATTATCTGTTCCAACCACTTCGGTATTGCCGCTGTTTTGAATTACAAACGTGTAGGTAACAGTGCCATTATCACTAACAGGAACAGGACTGATTGATTTTGTAATAGTTAAATCCGGCTCATTTGAAACGCTGATTGTTTCACTTGATGAAACAGGACTAAATCCACCACCTGATGCTGTTGCTGTATTAGTAATAACAGAACCAACCGAAAGCGGAGCAAATTCATTTACCTCAACCTCGTATATTAAAGTTGCATTACCGTTAGCAGGAACTGAAATACCGCTAACAGTCAACTCACCAACTGAAGTAACGGCAGGGGTAGGCTGTAATACTCCGTTTGTATAATATTTTATTGTACCGACACTATAGTTAAGAGGAATAAGAGTCCCTGTGCCAAATGGATAAGCGCCTAAATTATCAGTAACCGTTAATCCTGTAATATTTGTAGCACCGGTATTAACGATACTTACAATATAGGTTACGGTATCATCATTGCCGTAAATATCGGAAACCGCAGTTTTGCTTATAGAAAGAACCTCTAAAATCTCGCCTACTGCCACATTAGAGGTTGTGACAGTATCTCTATAAGTTAACTGCGCTTTATTAGTAAAGCTTGCCATAAATATTCCTTTCCGAGGGATTCTCCCTCATTTTCATAATATGCTTATTTTTCAAAAAGGATATCAATTTTAAAAAATATTTATAGTTGAAATGATTTTTACACATTCAAGCTATTAAATAAAATGCTAAAAAGCGTTGTATCAAAACAAAATATAATGCAAGAAGAGCTTATTTCCGTAACTCCGCAGACAGTTTCCAAGTGGGAAAGAGGGGTTGGTTATCCCGATATTACTCGAATTATTCCGTTAGCAAAGTATTCGACGCATCTACTATTGCGCGGTTGCTTGTGCTACATTACAATCTGCCAAAAAAGGCGCATCTGTAAAAATTAAACATCCCGACATCAGCAATCTTGTTGACCGAATTTAAAACGATAAATTTATGAAGTAATAAGTACACGCAGATTAAAATGCACCCCCAAAAGCCAACACTTTTGGAGGTGCATTTTATTTATGTAAATTCTCTTTTAATTTAAAATTATACGTTTAGGGGCGCGCCATACGGTAATTTCAGATGAAAGAAATTCATTTTTTGTAATTCCCTCAAGATCGGCTAACGAGTTTATTTCCTTACCGTTAATATCAATAATTACGTCACAGGGTAAAATGCCCTTTGCCGATACATCAGCAAATTGGTCAACGTCGCAAACAAGCACTCCGTTATGCCCTGCCGTTGCAAAAGCAGACATTTCGCCATCGGTTTCAATATTTTTAATTTTCATATCAAATAACGTAATAACATTGGACTTGCTCTTTTTTTGACTTTGATTGATTTTTGGCAAAGCAGGAGTCTTGGCAAGCTTTTTAAGTGGCTCATATCTTACGCCAAACTCACGAGGGAAGCTCTCAAATCCGGGAATTTTTGGAGAAACCGGAGTATAATCTCCGTGCTTTGCATCTTGGAAAACGCACCTTGTTTTTATTGAGTTTTTGTCCATACCGGTAATTTCTTCAAGCTCAGTTGCTTTTTTAATACCGTTTGTATTTTTTGAATGCAAAACGTTGAAATCAATGCTTTTTCCATAACCATTATCCATTAAAATCGGTTGATATTCCGTGAAAACAACGTTATTTTCAACCACGTCCCCGCTATTTTCATACCAAACGTGCAAATGCACAGAGTTATTTACAGTTACGTTATTATGAATGTACCTGCCAAATCCCTCCCGTAGCTTTATACCGCCGTTTAAGCATAAATTGTTGTAAATTTCGTAATTTGACGAGCCGTCATCAAGGTCGATATCCCATCCTCTGTCACAACAAAATCTTGAGTTTCTTATAACTGTTTTGGAAATACAGTCAAGATTGGCGTACTTGTAAATTTCATTTTGCGGTAAATCATATAAATGCCAAAATCTGTCTCTGCCCCAAGAATTAAAGCTACCGTGGTCGCCCGTTTCCTTAACCGTGTCAAACACGTCACAGCCGTCAATTAAATGACCGCCAAACGTTCCCTCAGAAATATTTATTCCCGCGCGAGACGCATCGTAAATGCTCGTATTTATAACGCTAATGGCGTAAGACATAGAAATTTCAACGCCGGTAGCCTGCTTTTCTACTGCTCCAACGCGTTCAATTAAACAATCATTCACAGTACATTTCTTTGGGTACTCATTGCTTTTGGGCCCTCTTTTTTTGTCTATTTCAAAAAAGCTTTGGCTCATAGTAGCTTCAAAAAGCGGACTTCTTACCGAGCTTGGCTTACCAACGAAGCAAACGCCGCTTGCGCCAATATCTTTAAAATGACATTTTGAAACAGAAATATTACTGTTTTTGCCATCGACAAAAACGCCGTTTGTACCAATATCAAAAAGCGAGCAATTTAATACAGAGCAATTACTTGAATTTGTAAAATATACAGCACCGCCTCTGTAAATAGTCCAGTCACTTCGTAAAAGAGGCTCGTTCGTGAGCATAAAGGTTCTTTTCGCACGTCTTATTTTAATATTTTCCAAGCTCACATTTTTACAGCCAATAAACGTAAAAAAGCTTGAGTTCACGCAAATATATGCGTCTTTTAAGCTGTGGCCGTGCTTTAAAATCACATAAACACGCTTATTTTCTTTATCAAAATACCACTCACCCGGCTCAGTCATTTCTTCGCGCACGTTTTCAATGTACTTAAAATCCGAGTGCATACCCATTTGTCGGTTATTTTGCCATCCGCCTATATAGGTGAGGTTGCCGTTTTCATCCTTGCCCGTCACCTCATAGGAATAGCCGCCCCAATTGTGTAGGTGCATAGCATGAATATAAGCTCCCTTTGGATTTTCCCACTCGTCAGCCTTTACCTTTGACAAGACGTCTCTTGAAAATCCGCCGAAAATTTTTATATCGGGATTATATTTGGGGAAACGTGCCATCTGATATTTTTCACCACTGATATAAAGTGCATCAGCATCATATTCCGTTCTTGCAGAAAAAACGCCATTTCCCTCATCTACCCAGTTATCAATTATTTCACAGCCCTGTATAACGGTATTTTCGGCACCGCGAATTGCAATATTTTGACCTTTAACCATAATCGTATCTATCAAATTATAAATGCCGTTTTTTAAGCAAACAACTGTTTTTTCGCCATCTTTATGGCAAGTAAAGCCCTTGACTTTTTTGCTCTTAATTAAAAGTGAAAGTCTTGTATAAGATAACCTTTTCAAATACTCCTTACGGTGTTTTGCCTCATTTTTGTCACCAAACACCTCAAAATAGCAAAGTCCAATCGGCAATTTTTTATAAAGAAGGTCAGCACATACGCCAACACTATATTTCCCCTCGTTTTGCGTTAAATAGGTATAAAACATATTCCACCTCAAAAGTATTTTTCTTTATTATATCGCAAAAGGTAAAGTAAGTCAATTATAGAAAGTGAATATTGTTTGATTTTTCTTATAAGATGGCAACATTGACAACGGACAAATTTCGTGTTATACTTATTTTAAATTGTTATAAAAGGAGCAAGTATGAACAGAAAAGTTTTAAGAGATAAAATATTAGGATGCTTTAACGGTAAAAACGTAGGCGGAACACTTGGCGCTCCACTTGAAGGCAAGAATGGATTTTTCGACGTTGAATATTTTCTTCAACCGAATATTGATAATAATCCGCAGCCTAATGACGACTTGGATTTACAGATTTCTTCTCTAAATGCTGTAAGAAGATTTGGACGATGTGTTAATTCGGAAATTTTGGCGGAATATTACAATATTTTTGTAGTTCCAAGCTGGGCAGAATATGGCGTTGGCAAGGCAAATTTAAGACGCGGCATTCCCACGCCAATATCAGGATATCATTCTAACAAATACAAAGACAGCTGCGGCTCTTTTATTCGTAGCGAAATATGGGCGTGCCTTTGTCCGGGACATCCTGAAATCGCAACTCGCTACGCATACTTTGATTCTTCAATTGACCATGCAGATGAAGGAACCTACGGCGAAGTATTTTGGGCGGCTGTGCAAAGTGCTGCCTTTATAGAAAGCAATATTAAGAAGCTAATTGATATTGGACTTAGCTATATTCCTCATACAAGCGCGTTATATAAAGGAATTTCTTTAGTAAAAAGCTGCTATGAGAATGGGAAAACATACGAGGAAGCAAGAGATACCGTTTTTAAAGAAATACCCGGCGCTTTTTCCTACCAGCACACAAAGCTAAAGGATATCAAGCTTACTGATTACAAGCCCGCACCTGCAGGATTTGATGCTCCGCAAAATATAGCAATTGCCATTATGGGTTTGTTGTACGGCGAGGGTGATTTTGGAAAGAGTATGCTTCTTGCAGTAAATTGCGGCGAGGACGCCGATTGCTCTGCGGGAAGTTTGGCAGCTACTCTTGGAATTATTTTTGGCAACTCGCATCTTCCCGAAAAATGGATAAAGCCCATTAACGACGTGATTATTACGGCAACGCTGAATACCCTTGATTTTGGAATGACAATGAACACTCCTTTCTTTCTGCCTCATTCTACACAGGAATTGGCAGATGAAATTATCAGATGTATCCCTAAAATGTTAAACGTGGATACTTATGATATAACAGATGAAGGCTTGGAAGTATTTCCAAATGATGATTTTTATTGTAAGGACACTGAAGAAGTTTATTACAATGGGGCGTTTGGCAACAGAGGAAGCGAATATTTCAAAACAACAGAGCTTATGAATTTGCCTCATTATTCTGTTTTTAAAGAGTTTTCTCTTTTTAAAATGCAAGCGATTTACGAAAATGATTTCTTTTTTGAAAATGGAAAAGAAACCTCTATTAAATTGAAAATTTACGATAATGGAGAGTCAAAAATTCAGCATTGGATTACCATCCGCGCATATACGCAAAGCGGCGCAGAAATAAAAGAAAAGGTTTCCACCGTACTTTTGAATAATTGCAACGGAGACGTAACCGAGAAAATCTTTCATATTCTGCCAACACAAGTCGAGGGAGATAAGTTCGACGTTATTTTTGACATATCAATGGAAGGTCATGCAAGCACTAATCTGTTTAAAGTAAGCTTTTTCGCAAAATAAGAAAAGCTTTCTGAAAAATCAGATTGAGCGTAAAGCTCGCTGTAAATAAACAACACAAAGCCTCATCAAATTGACAAGTATGCCACAGTAGGCATAGTAGAGCTAAACAGCCGCCACCGTATATTGTGGCGGCTATATTATTTCAGCAAACAAAGTCGAGATTATGCCTTACGGGAGTGGAACGAACCAGCCTAAAGCCTGCTATTTAAAGCGCTTTTAGGATTGTCGTCGTTGGCTTATGGTCAATAAGCCTGCCTCCTCCGCACCAAAAATCATCTCTAAATAGTTAGGTTTTAGGTGCAAGGCATTTTAGAACGAGCCAAAAAGCTCGTGTTTAAGGCAAAATTTTGCCGAGATATAAAAATATTTCAAAAAATTTTAACGCCAAAGACGGGATTTTTGTCCGTTCCAAAACTGGTTCGTTTCACTCCCGTAAGGCAT
>JAZRIQ010000022.1:0-159418 GCA_045645405.1 Eubacteriales bacterium | reverse complement strand
GTTCAGAAATGTTTTTAGGCATCATTCGTGCGAAGGCATCCGCATCTTTAATAAGATTTTTGTTTCCAAAGTGGAAGAAAAAGAATTCTCCTTTTCCTTCATTATATCCCAATTGGAATTCAAGTTCCTTCTTGAAATAGGGAAACACCGGCTTTAATCGTTCGTCAATAGCCCAAATAAAAGCTGAATCGTGATTAGAAAGACAATTGATTATCCATAATTCTTGTTCTTCAAACCAAGCCCAAAAAGTTCTTGCTGCTGCCTCATTCATAAACTTTTTTGAAAATAATGAAAACATACTTTTCTCCTTTTAAGTAAATTATTTTTCCTTTTATCGCCAGTTTCGCTTTTGTATTACAATGCTTCGGGCAAAGCCCATACCCATACGGTTGCGCGTCCTAAGGCTCCCTCCGGGAGGGAGCTCCCGACGGAGTCGGGTGAGGGAGAGTGCGATACAATAAGATTTATCCAAACCTAAAGTCACGCAGGCTCCTTCCACCGCTATCGCGAGAACCCCCAAAACTCATTTCATTCGTTTTGGGGAACCCCGCAGCGGTCCCCCTCCCTCTCGGAGGGAGGCTTTTTGTTACCCCATTATAATACAAATCGGCAGGGAAAGCAAGAGTTATATTCCGACTTCGTCGGAGTGATATGATCGCGTGCGCGATCGTGATATTGAAGCCTTACGGCTCCAGTGATATTTTATTCGCCTCCAAACTCGCGTAGCGAATACCACTCGGCGATAGCCGAATATCACTGCGAAGCAATAGAACTCGCCGTAGGCGAATAAAACTGCCCAACTTCCTTATGAGAAGTTGGGCAAAGGTGTGAATTTTTTTTCTTTATATATTGCACGGGCGAAAAATATATGATAAAATAAGCTTATATGATATTTTAAGTCAGTAAGAGGTGTACTATGAGCATGAAACTTTATCAGCTTTCTTCACTTGCAAAGGTCTTTCCTGATAAAATTTTCGGAAAAGCAAAAAAACAGATAAAGGCAGCCAAGGGACAGACGGTTTCCTTTCAGCTTGCCTATAAGGGAGAGGGCGAATATACGTATAAAATCAAGTCCGTTCTGAAGAAATATATAGAGGTATATCAGCTTGGATTTGTTCCTTGTCAGCTACCTACTTATGAAAAATGCAACGACGGAATGTATCAGAGATTAGATAAAAACGTTCTTTATCCCGATACGCTAACGCCAAAGTCGAAAAATAGAATAAAAGCCGAAAAGGAATATAATGCAATTTGGCTTGAGGTAAAGCTGCCAAAGGATATAGAGGCAGGAAAATATTCTATATCCGTTTGCTTTAGTGACGGTCAGGAGGCTATCTTTACCGTATCCGTTGAAAATGCTGTATTTAAGGAAAAGGAAATCATTTTTACACAATGGTTCCACACAGACTGCATAGCAAACGTGCATAAGACAGAGGTTTATTCAGACAAGCATTGGGCTTTGATTGAAAAATACATCAAAATGGCAACGGAGCATGGCATAAATATGCTTCTCATCCCCGTTTTAACTCCACCGCTTGATACCGAGGTTGGCGGGGAAAGAACCACGGTTCAGCTTGTTGATATAACCGTGAATAACGGTAAATACGAATTTGATTTTGCAAAATTCAGAAAATTCATTGAAATTGCAAGAAATAACGGAGTAAGATACTACGAAATCAATCATTTGTTTACTCAATGGGGAGCAAAGCACGCGCCAAAGGTGATAGCTACGGTAAATGGAGAGAAAAAGCGCATTTTCGGCTGGGAAACCGATGCAACCTGCGATGAGTATAAGGAGTTTTTAGGAAATTTAGTTCCGGCAGTTATCAAAGAGCTGACCTCAATGGGAATTGACAGAGAGCATATCGTATTCCACGCCTCTGACGAGCCTAATATGGATTGCATTGAAAATTACCGTAAGGCGACGGAAATTTTAAATCCCCTTCTTGACGGCTGTGTGCAAATGGACGCTTTGTCCGATCTTGAATTTTATAAGGGCGGGCTTGTAAAAAGACCTGTTTGCAGTATAGACCACATTCATAAATTCTTTGAGGCTGGCGCTACAAATATGTGGGGCTACTATTGTTGCAGTCAAACCTGGGAGGTATCAAACCGCTTCCTTTCAATGTCCTCAGAAAGAAACAGAATTATAGGAACTCAAATTTACAAATTCGCATTACAGGGCTTCCTACAATGGGGATATAATTTCTACTATACACAATTTTCAAAAAAGAAAATAAATCCATACAAAATAACCGACGCAGGCGGAGCGTTCCCATCGGGCGACGCATTTTCCGTATATCCGTACAGAAACGGAGTAATTCCGTCAATTCGATTAAAGGTATTCAAGGAAGCTCTTGACGACGTTTCGCTTCTTTATATGCTTGAAGAAAAGGTTGGCAGAGAGGAAGCAATAAGACTTCTTGACACAGTTGCAAAAACTGAAATTACCTTTAAAAATTACCCAAAGGACGAGGACTTTTTCGAAAATCTTAAAAATGAAATCTTCAAAAAACTGAAATAAGGAGGATAAGGGTATGCTTTTTGGAAAACATGTAAATAAATACTACCTAAAGCATTCACCTATGCTCATTTTAGGATTACTTGCACTAATAGTAGTCGATTATTTTCAGCTTTTAATACCGGAGCTTTATAAAACGGTTATAAACGGTGTTAACGACGGATACGTAGTAATTGATAACGTAAAGCATGAATTTACTATGGATTTGCTTCTTGACAAGGTATGCTTACCTCTTATTTTCGTCATTGTTTTTATGGTGTTGGGCAGATTTTTGTGGCGTGTATGCTTTTTCGGTACGGCAATAAAGGCAGAAACCGATATAAGAGGCAGAATGTTTGATAAATGCAAGGATTTATCGCAGAATTACTATCATAAAAACAAGGTAGGCAGCTTAATGTCCTTGTTTACAAACGACTTAGAAACTATTCACGAGTGTCTTGGAATGGGAATTCTCAGCTTCCTTGACGCTACCGTTCTTGGCGTTTGGTCTCTTGTAAAAATGTTTCAGATGGATAAGCTTCTTACGCTTCTTTCACTGATACCGATGTCACTTATGCTTATAATAGGAACGATAGTTCGCAAGTATATGATGAAAAAGTGGAGAACAAGACAGGAGGCATTTTCTCGCCTTTCCGATTATTCCCAGGAGAGCTATTCGGGAATTGCGGTAGTTAAGGCGTTTGTTAAGGAATGCAAGGAGCTTCTTGTGTTCCGATGGCTCAATAAGAAAAACGAGGATGCAAACGTTGACCATACGAAGGCATCTACGCTGCTTAACGTTTTCGTTACGCTTTTTGTGGAAAGCGTTATCTGTATAATATTAGGCTACGGCGGATACCTGGTGCATGAAAACGTTTTCACCGCAGGTGAATTCGTTGAGTTCATAGGATATTTCAATCTCATAATATGGCCGATTACTGCAATATCTCAGCTTATAGAAATGCAATCAAGAGGAAAAGCGTCCCTCAACAGAATAAGTGAGCTTTTGGATACTGAAATTGAGATTAAGGACAAGGAAAACGTCATTGATACAATTTCAGTTAAGGGAGATATTGAATTTAAAGACCTATCCTTCAGATACGAGGGAGCAGAATACGATGCGCTCTCGAACGTTTCCTTTAAGATAAAACAAGGTGAAAACGTAGGAATCGTGGGTAAAACAGGCTCGGGTAAAACAACCCTCGTTGACCTTCTTTTGCGCACGTACAACGTGGACGACGGCAAAATTTTTATTGACGGAATTGATATAAACCAAATTTCCGTAAAAGCGTTAAGACGCAATTGTGCTTACGTCCCCCAGGATAATTTCCTGTTCAGCGACACCATTGAAAATAATATTGCGTTTGCTTCCGATAGTGAGGACGTATTTTCCGTAGAGGAGGCAGCGCGCCTGGCGGATATTCACTCCAACATAATTGATTTTTCAAAGGGATATAAAACCGTCCTTGGCGAGCGTGGCGTTACTGTTTCCGGAGGACAAAAGCAGAGAATTTCCATAGCCAGAGCTGTAATGAAAAACGCGCCGATACTCATTTTAGATGATTCTGTGTCGGCGGTTGATACGAAAACAGAAAAAATCATATTGAAAAATCTTAATGACGTAAGAAAAAATAAGACCACAATTCTCATAGCCCACCGTATTTCCACCGTAGAAAAAATGGATAAAATCATTCTTGTGGACGACGGAAAAATCAGCGCGGTAGGAACACATACACAGCTTTACAATTCAAATAAGGAATACAGGGCTATGGTTGAGCTTCAAAGGCTTGAAGAGGAAAAGGAGGAATGCGTATGAGAGAATACTATCCTCTTTTAGTGATTGGAGCGATAATTGGAGCAATTACGGTAATTTTTATTGTTGCTTACGCTCTTATCAAGGATAAAAAGACAGCTATCGGATTTGACAGAAATATGAAGGACAGCGTCCTTATAAAAAGGCTTCTTTCTTATGCAAAGCCTTATGTGCCTAATTTTATCATAGTTCTCTTTTTAATGATATTTTCTATTTCCTACGATATAATTGCCCCTCTTTTAGTGGGACGCATTGAGGGAATAATAAAGGACGAATTTGAGCTTTCAAGGCTGTATGCTTTAGTTGGAGCTTACGCAAGCATACTTTTAGTGTCACTTATAAGCACTTATTTTCAAGCGATTATCTTACAGAAAACGGGACAAAAAATAGTTTCAAAAATCAGAGAGGACGTTTTTGAGCATATTGAATCTCTTTCTCACAGTCAGTTAAACCATATCCCAACAGGAACGCTTGTAACAAGAACTGTAAACGATACAAACGCCCTTTCCCATCTGTTTGTAAACCTTATAGTAAACTTATTTAAGAACGTGTTTATAGTTTTAGGCGTGCTTACTGCTATGCTGTGCCTTAACTATATGCTCACCCTTATGATACTTTGCTTTATTCCGTTCGTTCTGATTTTCACGCTTATTTTCAGAAAGTTTTCAAGAAAAGCGTACAGAGGGGTAAGAGAAAGAACAACGGATATAAATGTTTATCTTTCCGAAAATCTTTCCGGAATGAAAATAATTCAGATTTTCAACAGAGAGGAACGCAAAAAATCGGAATTTGATGAAAAAAATCAAGCTTTGGGAGCGGCTAAAAGAAAGCAGATGTTTACCTTCGGTATATTCAGACCGATGGTATATATGCTTTATACGTCGTCTATCTTGGCGCTTTTGTATCTCGGTGGACGAGGCTACATAAAGGACGTTCAGTTTTTAGGACAGACTATCACCAGTGCAACAATAGTTACCTTCTATATGTACACAAACAAGTTTTTCAATCCTATCCAAAGCCTTGCAGAGCAGTTTAATATGCTTCAGCACGCCTTTGCGTCGGCAGAGAAAATTTTTACCGTGTTAGATATTGAGCCTGAAATTACAGATGAAAACGACGCTGTTTCTCTTGACGAAATTGAGGGAAATATTGAATTTAAGGACGTATGGTTCAGCTATATTCCCAACGAGTGGGTTTTAAAGGGTGTTTCCTTTAAGGTAAAGGCTAACGATACTGTGGCGTTTGTTGGTTCAACAGGCTCAGGAAAAACAACTATACTATCGCTTATATGCAGAAACTACGATATACAAAAGGGACAAATTTTAATTGATGGAATTGATATAAGAAAAATCAAAATTTCATCTCTTCGCCGTCATTTCGGTCAAATGCTTCAGGACGTATTTTTGTTTTCCGGCACGGTTAAATCCAATCTCGCTTTAAGAGAGGAAAGCTTTACCGATGAGGAAATATTAAAGGCTTGTAAATACGTAAACGCAGATAAATTCATTAACCGCTTGCCCAATGGAATTTACAGCGAGGTAAGAGAAAGGGGAAGTAATTTTTCTCAAGGACAAAGACAGCTCTTATCCTTCGCAAGAACTATTCTGCATAAGCCGTCTGTGATGATTTTAGATGAGGCAACGGCTAATATTGATACTGAAACTGAGGTTTTAATACAAAATTCTCTTGAAAAAATGATGAATATAGGCACTATGCTTATGGTAGCCCACCGTTTATCCACAATTCAGCACGCAGATAATATTATCGTTCTTTCTCACGGAGAAATTATCGAGCAGGGAAGCCATAACGAGCTTCTTAACAAGAAGGGTAAGTATTACGACCTTTACACCTTGCAATATAATAAAGAGCAGTTAAAAAAGGAAATTTAAAATGATAGATAAATTGGTTGAAAGCGAAGATATTCCCCTTTTTGAGGAGATGAAATCAACTAACAGTGAAATTTCAGTAATAGAGGGAATAATCAAAAAAAGAGAAGAAAAGGGCAAGTATGCCTACACGGACGTGCTTATACCTTATCTTGAAATCATGTCGGTTTATTACCTCTACGTTAAAACGCGCAAGGAAAAATACAAAATATACGTAACCGATAAATTCAATGCTTTAATAAACGATTTGAATTATTTAAGATATGAATTTTGTATAAATAACGACTTTGGCATAGAGCTTTTGAGCAACATAAATTTAAATGATATTACTTATCTGAAGCAAAGGGCGTCTTTACTTGTAGCTCTGGATTTTTATAAAAAATGTCGGGTGCTTGATATTACAACAAAGCGTGATCTTTTCAAAAACGCTTCATTTATAAGCGACGAGGAAAAGGAGCTTACAAAAAGAGAATGTAATGCGTATTCCGATGCATTGGTTTGTTTAGCGTGGGTGCTTGAAAAAATGTGGCAGGAAGCCTTAAGGGTCAATGACATAGCCAAAAAGGAAGAAATCCGTGAGGAAGAGAAAAAGTATAGAGAGCTTGCTTATGATTTAGGTCATCCTATTGCCGCTATTGAAAAGGCAAAAAGCTGCGAAAGCCCCACCGATAATGAGCGATGCCAAAATTACTTAAAGGGCGCTCTCGGCTCTATTGACGGAATCAGATTTTTAGAGAGCAATAAACACGATATTTATGATTTCTGGGCATACAAAGATCTTTTGGTTGAACGCTCTGTTTTTTATGATGCATACGTAGAAAAAACAGACGATTTTTATCTACTTTCAAAATGTGCAAAGATAGCATGCTCGGATAGATATGCCCAGAAGATTTCATCACTCATATTATCAAACGACGATTTTTCGTATCTTTGGATTACTGATTTGATTGATATAAAAAAGAGACTTTATTTTAGAAAAGACGAATATAATGAGGCGTACAAAAAGGTACTTAATTATCTTTGCGAAAAGGGAAACAAGAATTCCATATACGAAAAAATTTTAGATGAAATTGACGAGGGTATAAACGTAGAGGAAAACTTTGAAAAGCTCTATTCCTTCAGGGACGAAGAGGCAAGAGTTCTGTACGATTACAGAAAAAACAGAAGGTGGAATACTTACTATTTCAGCTCCAAATTTTGCGAGGAAGCATATCCAACCTGCTTTAGAGAATTTCAAAGAGGCAGACCAAAAGACGTAGAGACTTTTTATAACGGAGGCTTTGGTATTCATAGCTTGGATACCGTAAAGAAATAAAAATTTACTATAAAAGGAGCAATTTATGAAAACGAAACACTTAATTTTAGCTGTTATTTTGGTTTTTTGTCTTGTTTTGTGCGCTTGTGGCAATAAAAATAATACGGATACAGACACAAGCACCAACACACAAAGCGATTCTGACTCTGCTATAAATACCGACATAAATACAGACACGGATACTGACGTTGACACAGGTACCGATACCAATACCAATACTGACACGGATACTGATACAGATACTGATACTGATACTGATACTGATACCGACACGGATACCGACACCGATACTGACACCGATACTGACACCGACACGGATACTGATACCGATACAGATGTTGAGCCCGAACCAGAACCAGAACCCGAACCCGAGCCCGAGCCGGAACCTGAGCCTGAACCTGAGCCGGAACCCGAACCTGAGCCTGAGCCCGAACCCGATGACGGTAGCGTAACTTTATTCAAAAACGGAAAAAGCCAATATACCATAGTTTATCTTAAGGGTAATGAAATAATTGAAGCTAACGTAAAAGAGCTTGTTGAGCATATTAAGGTAACCTATAACGTTACGATTCCTTATAAGGCTGTTGACAAAAATGCGGACGTAAGCGATAAGGAAATTATGGTAGGCAAGGTAAGAGACTGCGTTGACGAGCCTGCCTCAAGCGTTCAAACCAAAAGTGACTTTATATTAGACGTGTGCGGTAATGACTACGTAATCTATGCGCCAAACGATGCTCTTTACACGTATGCATTCCTTGCATTTAAGACAGAAATTGTATCAAAGGCGACAGACGGCAAATTAACTCTTACGCAAAGCGACAGATTTATCTTAAAGAGTAAGTACAAGAATATGACGTTACCGGATTACGTAAAAAAGGTGAACGGAAACGCGACAGAAATGAGCTACGATTTGCTTTGCCAAACCTTCGTGGGCTTGACTTATACTGCAAACGATAATACGACCACCTTGCCATACAGACTTTATTTGCCTTCAAATTATGATGAAAGCAAAGAATATCCCGTAATCGTGTTTCTTCACGGTGCAGGTGAAAGAGGAACGGACAATAAAAAGCAGTTGATAAATATGTTGCCTGCAATGTTTAACAATAGTAAAACATATATGATTAACCAATTTATAATTGTCGCTCCTCAATGTCCTGATGGCAACAAATGGGCGGACACGGATTGGGAAAACGGAAATTATAGTGTTGATAAGGTTCCCGAATCAAATGAATTGAAGGCGGTAGTTGAGCTTCTTGGAAAGATAAAAAATCAGTTTTCAACAGACGAGAACGCCTATTATGCTATGGGTGTTTCTATGGGAGGCTTCGGCACGTGGGATTTGATTATGCGTCATACTGAAATGTTTGCAGCGGCAATCCCTGTTTGCGGCGGCGCTGACGTTTCAAAGGCTGAAACGCTGAAGTATATGCCAATCTATACGGCACACGCAAAAGGTGACGGTAGCGTACCTTACAGCGGAACCAAGAGCATGGTTGAAGCGTTAAGAGCAGCAGGAAACGAAAGCGTTACGTTCTTAAATACGGAGGACGGCTCGTTGAAGCGAAATGACCATTTGATATGGGACGAGGTAGCAACAAGTACCGATTTGTTTAGCTGGCTAAAAGGCAAAAAAAGACAGGTAATGCCCGGCGAAGCCGAGAATGAGCTTCCCCCGGGGGATTTATAGCTAAAAAGTACCTGCCTTGCAGGTGCTTTTTTGCCCGAAGCACATCGGTATTTAGCGATTTAAATTCAATTTATTTTATAAAAAGGAGCGTATTTATGTTAATTGGCGGATTTCAAAAGATGACAATGCTTGATTATCCGGGCAAAATAGCGGCAACAATATTTACGTACGGATGTAATTTCAGATGTCCCTTCTGCCATAACGCTACGTTAGTTATTGACGAGGCACAGCTTTTTTCAGAGGATGAAATTCTTTCCTATTTAAATAAAAGGAAGGGAATGCTTGACGGAGTTTGCATAACAGGGGGAGAGCCTCTTTTGCAAAGCGATATATTTGAGTTTCTTGCGAAGGTGAGAGAAACAGGCTTGCTTATTAAGCTGGATACAAACGGCTCCTATCCCGAAAAGCTAAAGGAAGCCATTGACAGAGGACTTGTAGATTACGTGGCTATGGATATAAAGACCTGCAAGGAGAATTATTCTAAGGTAGCAGGAACGAATGTAAGCATTGAAAGCATTGAAAAAAGTGTTGAAATTCTCCTTGAGGGCAGAGTGGATTATGAGTTCAGAACGACAGTAGTCAAGGAGCTTCACAAAAAGGAGGATTTTGAAAAAATTTCCCGTTGGATAATGGGTGCAAAACGGTACTTTTTACAATGCTTTAAGGATAGCGAAAACTTAATAGGAAATAGCCTTTCAGCCTATACGCCACTTGAGCTTAAGGACTTTTCGGAGGTGCTTAAGGATAGTGTATGCGAGGTTGCTGTAAGAGGAGTATGACACAATATCTTGTGATTTTCGAAAAAGAAAAACACAAAATATTGTGTTTTTCTCTTGACAAACACAATATGTTGTGGTAAAATTGAAAGGCAAAACAAACAACGAAAAATAATTAAGAAAGAGAGAATAAAAATGTACGACGTAATTAAGCGTGACGGTAAAAAGGTTAGCCTTGATCTTACAAAGATTTCAAGAGCTATAATTCAAGCGTTTGAGGCTTGCGATAAGAGCTATCATCAAGACGTAATTGACTTCTTGGTGCTTAAGGTAACGGCTGACTTTGAGCCAAAGGTAATTGACCACACAATAACTGTGGAAAACATTCAGGACAGCGTTGAGGCAGTTCTTTCCCGTGCGGGCTACGAGGACGTTGCCAAGGCTTACATTCTCTACCGTAAGCAAAGAGAAAAGATAAGAAATATCAGCGCAACAATGGTTGACTATAAGTCCATAGTTGACGACTATTTACAGATTAACGACTGGAGAGTTAAGGAAAATTCAACGGTAACCTATTCGGTTGGCGGTCTTATCCTTTCTAACTCCGGTGCAATTACAGCTAACTATTGGCTTTCCGAGGTTTACGATGAGGAAATTGCAAACGCTCACAGAAATGCAGATATCCACATTCACGACCTTTCAATGCTTACAGGCTACTGTGCAGGTTGGTCACTTAAGCAGCTTATCAAGGAGGGTCTTGGCGGCGTAGTTGGTAAGATTACCTCAAGTCCTGCAAGCCATTTGTCCACCTTGTGTAACCAAATGGTTAACTTCCTTGGCATTATGCAGAATGAATGGGCAGGCGCTCAGGCATTCAGCTCCTTTGATACCTATTTAGCTCCATTCGTAAAGATTGATAACCTTTCATATAAAGAGGTTAAGCAGTGCATTCAATCCTTCGTATATGGCGTTAACACTCCGTCAAGATGGGGAACACAGGCTCCGTTCAGCAATATTACCCTTGACTGGACTGTACCTAACGATTTAGCAGAGCTTAACTGTATTATCGGCGGTAAAGAGGTTGACTTTAAGTATAAGGATTGCCAAAAGGAAATGGAAATGGTAAACAAGGCGTTTATCGAAATCATGATTGAGGGTGACGCTAACGGCAGAGGCTTCCAATATCCAATTCCAACCTACTCAATTACAAGCAATTTTGACTGGAGCGAAACTGAAAATAATAAGCTTCTTTTTGAAATGACAGCAAAATACGGAACACCTTATTTCTCCAACTATATCAATAGTGATATGGAGCCAAGCGACGTTCGTTCAATGTGCTGCCGTCTCCGTCTTGACCTTCGTGAGCTTCGTAAGAAGTCCGGTGGCTTCTTCGGTAGCGGTGAATCCACAGGTTCTGTTGGCGTTGTTACAATCAATATGCCAAGAATTGCATATCTTGCTACTGACGAAAAGGATTTCTATAACCGTCTTAACAAGCTTATGGACATTTCAGCACGTTCACTTAAGGTAAAGAGAACCGTTATTACAAAGCTTCTTGACAACGGTCTTTATCCATATACAAAGAGATATCTTGGCACGTTTGCTAACCACTTCAGTACAATCGGTCTTGTTGGTATGAACGAGGCTTGCTTGAACGCTAAATGGATTGGTGTTGACTTGACTAACGAAAAGGCTCAGCAGTTTACTAAGGACGTTCTTAACCACATGAGAGAGCGCCTCTCCGACTACCAGGAAAAATACGGTGACCTTTACAACCTTGAGGCAACGCCTGCTGAATCTACTTCATTCCGTCTTGCAAAGCACGACGTTAAGAAGTATCCTAATATCATTCACGCGGCTTCAGAAAAGGGAGAAACACCTTATTATACAAACTCCTCTCACTTACCTGTATGGTTTACAGACGATATTTTCACAGCTCTTGATATTCAGGACGAGCTTCAGACTCTTTACACATCAGGAACAGTATTCCACGCATTCTTAGGCGAAAAGCTTCCTGACTGGAAGGCTGCTGCTAACCTTGTAAAGAAGATTGCCGAAAACTATAAGCTCCCATACTACACAATGTCACCAACATACTCCGTATGTAAGAATCACGGTTATATTTCCGGTGAAGAATACGTATGTCCTACCTGTGGCGAAAAGACAGAGGTTTACAGCCGTATTACAGGCTACTATCGTCCTGTTCAAAACTGGAACGACGGTAAATCACAGGAGTATAAGGACAGAGCGGTTTACAATATTGAAACATCTGTATGCAAGCGTAACGGTAAACCATCCGAAAAGGCTGATGATTGCGCGTGCTGTGCAGGCGTAGCTGACGGTATTTACCTTTTCAAGACAGAAACCTGTCCGAACTGTAAAATTGCAATAGCTTTACTTGATAAGGCTGGCGTTAAGTATGAAACAGTTCTTGCAACAGCAGAAAACAAATCTCTTGTTGAAGCTTACGGTATTAAGCAAGCTCCAACTCTCGTTGTTGTAAACGGCGAAAGCGTTGAAAAGTACGCAGGTGTATCCGATATTAAGAAATATTTAGCATAATATTAAAACTTGCGTAGAACATTCTACGCAAGTTTTAATATAGCCGTCAGCCGCTAACGGTTAGACGTTAGCAAGATTTGATGATTAACGAGGTAAATATGATATACGATATTATAATTATAGGCGCAGGTCCTGCAGGGCTTACCGCCGCATTATATGCAAGACGCGCAAACAAGAGCGTTTTAGTTCTTGAAAAGGGGGCGTTCGGCGGTCAAATTACCTATTCCCCGAAAGTGGAAAATATCCCCGGCTTTATAAGCCTCACAGGCAATGAGTTTGCGGACAAGCTTGTAGAACAGGTGTTGGAGCAGGGGGCGGATATTGAGCCTGCTGAAGCGCTTGAGATAAAAGACGGTAAAACGAAAATTGTTGTAACAGACAGCGGTGAATATGAGTGCAAAGCTGTGGTTATTGCTACGGGAGCAAAGCACCGTTTGCCGGGCGTTCAGGGCGACGTAGATTATATAGGTAACGGAATTTCCTTCTGCGCAGTATGCGACGGAGCCTTTTACGAGGGCAAAACCGTTGCGGTTTTAGGCGGAGGCAACTCTGCATTACAGGAAGCTATTTTGCTTTCCGACTTGGCAAAAAAGGTTTACGTAATTCAAAATCTTGATTTCTTAACAGGCGAAAAGAAGCTTCAAGAAAGACTTAGCGAAAAATCAAACGTTGAAATTATAACAGGCGCAACTCTTTACGCATTACACGGAGAGGGCGAGCTTAACAAGATTACAATAAATATGGTCGCAACCGAGGAAAAGGTGTCAATTGACGTTGACGGCTTGTTCGTTGCAATTGGTCTTATACCGCAAAACGAGGCTTTTTCCAACGTTTTAGCTCTTGATAATTACGGATACGCAGACAGCGAGGAAAATTGTCTTACTAAAACAGACGGTATTTTCGTTGCGGGCGACTGTCGTAAAAAGAGAATAAGACAGGTAGCAACCGCCTGCGCTGACGGAGCAATAGCCGCTCTTGCCGCTTGCGACTACGTTGATTCGATTTAATGAGTTAAATAGCTATTTGCTATCAGCAAAATTCCAAAACATAATGAGAGGAGTGTAATGCTCCTCTCAAATTTTTATTAAGAAATATTGACACGAAATATAGTTTGTGATACAATAAGGTGCATATAGAATATATGCTTTAAGGAGAATTATGTTATGAGCGAAATGAATATAGTATGTTTAGATTTAGAGGGAGTTTTAGTTCCCGAAATTTGGATTGCCTTTGCAGAGGCAAGCGGCATTCCGGAATTAAAAAGAACAACAAGAGACGAGCCTGATTACGATAAGCTTATGAAATACCGTATTGCAATTTTAAAGGAGCACGGTCTTGGATTAAAGGAAATTCAAGATACTATTGCAAAAATCGAGCCAATTGAGGGCGCAAAGGAATTTTTAGATAATCTTCGCGCAAAAACACAAGTTATTATTTTGAGCGATACCTTTACACAGTTTGCAGCCCCTCTTATGAAGAAGCTCGGTATGCCTACGATTTTCTGCAATACGCTGGAGGTTGCTGAAAACGGTGAAATTACAGGCTACAAAATGAGAGTTGAAAAATCAAAATTCACAACGGTAAAGGCGCTTCAGTCAATCGGTTATGATACAATTTGCGCAGGCGACAGCTACAACGATCTTGGTATGATTTTAAATTCCAAGGCAGGCTTTCTCTTTAAAAGCACCGACAAAATAAAGGCAGACTACCCAAATCTTCCTGCTTATGAGGAATATGACGAGCTTTATAATGCAATTATAGCTGCGCTATAATTAGCCGTCAGCCGTCAGCCGCCAGTGGTTAGCCGTTAGCGGAGAAAACAGTAAAAGCACGCATTTTTTGCGTGCTTTTTTCAATAAACCTATTGACAAACACGCTTTAGTGTGCTAAAATCAAAATGTCTTTTTAATACTAAACCGTTGATGCGGAGATAAAGGTAGTTATGCTTCCACAGAGAGCCTGCGTTGGTGTGAGTCAGGTGAAAAACAGATTATCAAATGGACCGTTGAGGGCATAGTCAAAGGCGTTAGCCGAGTATTCTATGACGTAAGACACGCGTTAGTTGTCAGGGGTATGAAAGGAAACGGAGTATCCTATATTAAATCAAGGTGGCATTAGCGAATATTTTATTCGTCCTTGACAGTATTCTGTTGAGGCGTTTTTTTGTATTTAAAAGAAAATCTAATTATCTGACTGCCGGCGGCTGACAAAGCCTCCCTTGTGTAAAGGGAGGGAACCACGAAGGTGGTGGAAGGATTGTACGTTGGTTGACGGCTATAATGACGGAGGAATTTATGGAATTTAACGGAATTAACTTTGACACTTACTTGAAAAATTACCCAAACGAGGCGGGCTACTACGGTAAGTACGGCGGCGTTTACGTAAACGAGGAATTAAAGAAGGCTATGGAGGAAATTACCGAGGCTTATTTTACAATTTGCAAGTCAAGCAAATTCATTGGCGAGCTTCGCAGAATAAGAAAGGAATTTCAAGGCAGACCAACTCCGATTTCTCATCTTGAGCGTCTTTCAAACAAGTACGGCAACGTACAGCTTTACGTTAAAAGAGAAGATTTAAACCACACAGGTGCCCACAAATTAAACCATTGTATGGGCGAAGCGCTTCTTGCAAAATATATGGGCAAGAAAAAGCTGATTGCCGAAACGGGCGCAGGTCAGCACGGTGTTGCTCTTGCAACTGCGGCGGCATATTTTGGTCTTGAGTGCGATATTTATATGGGCTCCGTTGATATTAAAAAGCAAGCGCCAAACGTAGCAAGAATGAAGATTTTAGGCGCAAACGTGGTTGAGGTTACCGAGGGACTTGCAACTCTCAAGGAAGCGGTTGACGCAGCCTTTGAAGCGTATAGCAAGGACTACAAAAATTCAATATACTGCATCGGCTCGGTAGTAGGACCTCATCCCTTCCCTATGATGGTAAGAGATTTCCAAAGCGTTGTGGGAATTGAGGCAAGAGAGCAGTTTATGGGCATAACGGGTGAGCTTCCCGACGCGGTTGTTGCTTGTGTAGGCGGCGGCTCTAACTCAATGGGAATGTTTGCGGGCTTCTTGAACGACCCTGTTGACATTTACGGCGTTGAGCCTCTTGGCAGAGGAACAGCTCTTGGTGACCACGCCGCAAGCCTTCAATACGGCGAGGAGGGCATTATGCACGGCTTCAACAGCATTATGCTGAAGGATGAAAACGGAGAGCCTGCTCCCGTATATTCCGTTGCAAGCGGACTTGATTATCCATCTTCCGGTCCCGAACACGCATTTTTACACGACCTTGGCAGAGTAAAATACGACGTTATTAACGACGAAGAAACAATAGACGCATTTTTTGAGCTTTCGAGAATGGAGGGCATTATCCCTGCCATTGAAAGTGCCCACGCGGTAGCTTACGGAATTAAGCTTGCTAAAAAGATGGGCAAAGGCTCGGTTCTTATTTGCTTGTCCGGTAGAGGTGATAAGGATATGGACTATATAATCGAAAAGTACGGAGATAAATATCTCAAATAATAAAAAAGCTTAATACGGAAAAAGCCGTATTAAGCTCTTTTCTTTTAAGCATATTTTGCTTTTTTGGTATAATATTCCTTGACTTTTGCGCAAAAATATTATATTATATATGTAAGTATGCTAAAGAGGTGATAATAATAAAGATAGATAAAACCGTTTGGAAGGAAACCGCCTTTATAGGCGTATGGATGCTGATTTTCAGCGTTCTTATGGAGGCTGTTTTTCTTGTGATTGGAGCTTGGAATTATACCGTGCTGCTTGGCAATATTTTAAGCGGAGTGATGGGCGTTTTTAATTTTCTTTTGCTTGGTATGACCGTGCAAAAGGCAGTTAATTCCCAAGATGAAAAATATGCAAGAAATCTTATGAAGGTATCTCAATCCTTAAGGCTTCTTATGATGGGCGCAGTAATTGCTTTAGGCGCAGCGCTTGATGTTTTCCATCTCTGGGCAACGGTAATTCCCGTGTTCTTCCCAAGAATTGCAATGGTAATCCGCCAAATCCTACTTAACAAAGGAGGTAATACGGATGAATAGTCAAGAAAACAATCAAGGTGTAATTTTTGAAAAAACCTTGAAATTTAAAATCGTTGATATTTTGTATATGGTAATGATGATTGCACCTATCGTCACAGCCATAACCTTAAAGGTGCTGTTTACTCCTGCAAGCGACGGAGTAAACATTACAGGCGCGCTAATTTATGCAAGGCTTCCTTTTGTTATTCAGGATATAGTAATAACGGAAGCGCAAATTAACTCCTGGCTTGTTATGATAACCATATTCGGCGTGTGCTTATATATGACTCACGGTATTTCTGAAAATCCGACGTTAAAAAGACAGCATTTTGCCGAAATGGCAGTTGAAAAGGCAGAGGCACTGATTAGCGACAATATGGGTGATTATTATTCGAGCTTTACACCCTTTATAATGGCTATAATGGCAATATCAGCATTTTCAAGCCTTATGTCCCTATTTGGATTATTCCCGCCCACCTCGGATATGAACGTGGTTGCGGGCTGGTCAGTTCTTGTATTTGGAATTATTACCTATTATAAGCTTAAGTGCGGTCCTGTTAACTATATAAAGGACTTTACAAAGCCTGTTGTAATCTTAACACCTATTAACGTTATAGGTGAGCTGGCAACACCTGTTTCAATGGCGTTCCGTCATTACGGAAACGTGCTTTCCGGTATGGTTGTGTCGGTGCTTGTGGGTGCTGCGCTGCAGGGAGTGTCACGTATGCTTCTTAGTTGGGCAGGAAGCTTTATTGGCTCAATTCCGCTGTTTCAAATAGGTATTCCTGCTGTACTGTCAGTTTATTTCGACGTGTTTAGCGGACTTTTACAGGCGTTTATTTTCGCAATGCTCACTATGCTTTACGTGTCAGGTGCATTTGATATAGACACGTTTATGGAATACAAAAGAAAAAAGCAAGAAAAGAAAAATAAAAAAATAAAAAATAAATCTATATAATTTTCGGAGGAAAACAAAATGGCATTAGCAATCGGTATTATTTTAGGATGTTGCGCACTTGGCGCAGGTATCGCAATGATAGCAGGTATTGGACCTGGTATCGGTGAAGGTGAAGCAGTAGCAAAGGCTTGTGAAGCAATCGGACGTCAGCCTGAGTCAAAGGGCCCTGTTACTTCAACTATGATTATGGGTTGTGCTATCGCAGAAACAACAGGTCTTTACGCTCTTATCATAGCAATCCTTCTTATATTCGTAGCACCAAATACGTTTATCAATGCATTGAAGAAAGCGGCAGACGCAGGCTTAATCAAATAAGTAGCAAAAATAAGGAGAAGGTATGCAACCATCTGAAATTATTTCAGTCAATTTATGGCAGATAGTGGTTTCCTTATCTAATCTTGTAATACTCTTTTTAATAATCAAAAAGTTTTTGTACCAGCCGGTTAAAAACGTATTAAAGAGCCGTCAGAATAAAATAGACGAGAAATACGCACAGGCAGAGGAATATTTAACCGATGCTGAAAAAGCGAAAAATCAGCTTGAAGAAAAGCTAAGTAATGCGGAAATTAAGGCGGACGAAATTTTAAACGAGGCAACTCTTCATGCTGAAAGACGCAAGGAAAAAATCGCTAAAGAGGCAAGGGACGAGGCGGATTCTATAATCCGTCAAGCAAAGCAAGAGGCGGAGCTTGAAAAGAAGAAGGCAGAAAGCGAAATCAAGACGCAAATAGTTGACGTGTCCTTTGAGCTTTCAAAGAAGCTTATTGAAAGAGAAATTACAAAAGAAGACCACCGAGCTTTAATTGACAGCTTTATAGAGCAAATAGGTGACAGTGATGAATAATATCAGTCACGAATATGCAGAAGCGTTATTCCTTTTATCCTGTGAGGAAAAAAATGAGGAAAAGTATCTCTTTGACGTAAGATTGGTTAAGGAAATACTAAAAAGTGAGCCCGAATACGTAGAGCTTCTTCATTCCCCAAGTATATCAAAGGAAGAAAAGCTTAATTTAATAGAAAACGCATTTGACGGTCGAGTAAATATGCACGTAGTTTCATTTTTGAAGCTGCTTTGTGAAAATAACCGTATATCAGAAATATTTTCTTGCTTTGACGCTTACGAGAAGCTGTACAATGAAGTAAAGCGCGTAATCGTTGCAAAGATAACGAGCGCGATAGAGCTTACCGATGATGAAAAAGCAAAAATCAAAGCAAGGCTGGAGAAGAAATTCGGATATAAGGTAGAGCTTGAATGCAAGGTGAACGAAAAAATCCTTGGCGGTATAATTATAGAAACCGAGGATACAGTAATGGACGGAAGCCTGAAGCGTAAAATGCGTGACGTAAAGGAAGTGATTAGCAATGAATCAAAGACCTGAAGAAATCAGTAGCATAATCAAGGAACAGATTAAAAACTATAAATCTAAGGTAGAAATGAAGGAAACCGGTACTGTTATCCTCGTTGGTGACGGTATAGCCAAGGTTTATGGACTTCGCGACTGTATGTCAAGCGAGCTTCTTGAATTTGAGGACGGAAGCTTCGGTATGGCACAAAACCTTGAAACAGAAACCGTTTCAGTTGCCGTGTTATCCGACACAAGCAATATTCACGAGGGAAGCGTAGTTCGCCGTACAGGTAAGGTAGTGTCTGTCCCTGTTGGTGAAAAGTTCCTTGGCAGAATTGTAAACGCCTTGGGAGAGCCTATTGACGGAAAAGGACCTATTGAAAACAACGGAACTAAACCAATTGAGGCAGAAGCTCCCGGCATTATCGAAAGAAAAAGCGTATGTGTGCCGCTTCAGACGGGAATCAAGGCTATTGACAGTATGATTCCTATCGGTAGAGGTCAAAGAGAGCTTATTATCGGTGACCGTCAGACAGGTAAAACCGAAATTTGTATCGATACGATTATAAACCAAAAGAATACGGGCGTTATTTGTATTTACGTAGCAATCGGTCAAAAAAGCACCTCCGTTGTACAGCTTGCAAACGAGCTTACTAAAAACGGAGCTATGGAATATACGATAATCGTTTCTGCGTCAGCCTCTGAAAGTGCGCCGCTTCAATATATTGCCCCATATTCGGGCTGCGCTATGGCGGAATATTTCAGAGAGCAGGGCAAGGACGTTCTTATAATCTATGATGATTTATCAAAGCACGCAGTTGCATATAGAGCGCTTTCCTTGCTTATTCGCCGTCCACCGGGCAGAGAGGCTTATCCGGGCGACGTATTCTACTTACACTCAAGATTGCTTGAAAGAGCGGCTTGTGTTGACGAAGCGTACGGCGGAGGCTCAATTACCGCTTTGCCTATTATCGAAACACAGGCAGGCGACGTATCCGCATATATACCAACTAACGTAATTTCAATTACCGACGGACAAATATTCCTTGAAACTGAGCTTTTCAATGCAGGAATTATGCCTGCTATCAATCCGGGTGTATCAGTATCCCGTGTTGGCGGCTCGGCACAAATCAAGGCTATGAAGAAGGTATCGGGAGAGCTTAAGCTGCTTTATTCACAGTACAGAGAATTAAAAGGCTTTGCTCAATTCGGAAGCGACCTTGACGCTGATACAAAGAGACGACTTGCTCTCGGTGAAAGAATAGTTGAGGTGTTAAAGCAGCCAAGAAATTCACCAATCCGTGCAGGAGCGCAGGTTGCTATCGTTTATGCGGTAATTAACGGATACCTTGATAATATACCTACCGATAAGGTAAAGAAATATGAAAGACGCTTATACGAAAAGCTTGAGCATGAATATTTACCGTGGCTTGAGCGCATCGAGGGCGGTAGCTGGGAAAAATCAGACATTGAGGAGCTAAAGGCGATTTTAACAGAGTTAAAATAAAATGATGCGAAGCATATTAAAAGAAGAGGAGTAAGCAATGCCACAAGATATAAAAAGTCTAAGAAACAGAATAAAAAGTGTTAAATCAACGTTGCATTTAACGAAGGCAATGGGCTTGGTTGCTTCCTCCAAGATAAGAAGGGCGCAGGAATCAAGGCTAAAAAGTCAACAGTACAAGGACGCTCTTGGCAGTATCGTTGACGTTTTATCAGCTTCACAGGAATGTGAGAAAAGCCCTTATATGAGCAAGCACGAGGGCAAAACTAAGATTGTAGTAATCGCGGGCGACAGAGGCTTGGCAGGCGGATATAACGTAAACGTATTTCGTCTTGTAAAGGAGCTTAATGGGGTTGAGATTTATCCGATAGGAAAAAAAGCTTGTGAAAGATACGGTCAAAAAATAGTTTCCTCGGAGCATTTTGGATATGAAGAAGCATTAGAATTGGCAAAAACTCTGTGTGAGGATTTCAAGAGTGGAGAATATGCAAGAATTGGCATAGTTTACACGGAATATATATCAATGCTTTCTCAAGTGCCAAGGATAAATTGGATACTTCCCCTTACCAAAAGCGAAAAAACAGGGGATAGCGGAGCAGTTTTTGAGCCTGACGAAATAACAATTTTAAACGAGGCTGTTCCAATTTACGTAGCCGGAATAATTTATCAGGCTGCCAAGGAAAGCTTTGCCTGTGAGGTTGTAGCAAGACGAAGCGCTATGGACTCTGCAGGTAAAAACGCAACCACAATGATTGACGATTTACAGCTTAAATACAACAGAGCTCGCCAAGGTGCAATTACACAGGAAATTACTGAAATTGTTGCCGGAAGCGGCGAGTGATGAACTAACAAACGAATGATTTTAGAGGACCGGAAAAAATTTTCACAAGGTCCGAAAAAGGAGAAACAATGGCTAACATAGGATATGTAAGTCAGGTTATGGGACCTGTTGTCGACGTAAAGTTCGATGAAGGTAAGCTACCTGCCATATTTAATGCGTTAACAATAGAAAACGGAGAAAAGACGCTGACCGTTGAGGTTGCCCAGCATATAGGTGATAACGTTGTTCGCTGTATTGCTATGTCATCAACAGACGGTCTTAAAAGACAAGCCAAGGTAACAGATACAGGCGCATCAATCAGCGTTCCTGTGGGCAGAGAAACACTTGGCAGAATTTTCAACGTTCTTGGAGATGCTGTTGACAACGGTGAAGCGGTTAACAGCGAGGAAAGATGGACAATCCACCGTCATGCCCCCGATTTCGACGAGCTTTCAACCTCCAAGGAAATACTTGAAACGGGAATTAAGGTTATAGACCTTATCTGTCCTTACTCCAAGGGCGGTAAGATAGGACTTTTCGGAGGAGCCGGAGTTGGAAAGACGGTTCTCATTATGGAGCTTATCAATAACATAGCAAAGCAACACGGCGGCCTTTCAGTATTTACAGGTGTTGGAGAAAGAACAAGAGAGGGTAACGACCTTTATAATGAAATGAAGCAATCGGGCGTTTTAAGTAACACCGCCCTTGTTTACGGACAAATGAACGAGCCTCCGGGAGCGAGAATGAGAGTAGCTCTTTCGGGCTTGACTATGGCAGAATATTTCAGAGATAAAGAAAATCAGGACGTGCTTCTCTTTATTGATAATATTTTCCGTTTTACACAGGCGGGAAGTGAGGTTTCTGCGCTTCTTGGCAGAATGCCGTCCGCCGTTGGTTATCAGCCAACTCTTGCAACCGAAATGGGTGCATTACAGGAAAGAATTACGTCAACTAAAAAAGGCTCCATTACGTCTGTGCAGGCAGTATACGTTCCTGCCGATGACTTAACGGACCCTGCTCCTGCAACTACCTTTGCCCACCTTGATGCTACAACAGTATTGTCAAGAGCAATTTCTTCACAGGGTATTTATCCTGCCGTTGACCCACTTGAATCCACAAGTAGAATTCTTGATGCGGAAATTTTGGGCGATGAGCATTACACCGTTGCAAGAGAGGTGCAAAGAGTATTACAGCGTTATAACGAGCTTCTTGATATTATAGCTATTATGGGTATGGATGAATTATCCGATGAGGATAAATTGCTTGTTCAGCGAGCAAGAAAAATTCAGAGATTTTTGTCACAGCCCTTTGACGTATCAGAGAAATTCACAGGCATACAAGGAAAATACGTACCTCTTAAGGAAACAATCCGCGGCTTTAAGGAAATTCTTGAGGGCAAGCACGATAACCTTCCTGAAAGCGCGTTCTTGTACGTAGGCACTATTGACGAGGCTGTGGAGAAGGCTAAAAATGAAGCAGTTTAAACTAATAATATCAACTCCAAAGGGAGACGTTTTCAATAAGGAAATTTCAATGCTTTCCCTTCGCGGTGTGGAAGGCTCCCTTGCCATAATGGCAAATCACATTCCTTTTATCACAACCACCAAGGACGGAGAAATTAAAATTATTGACACAGAGGGCGCTGAAATTATTGCAAAAGCCTCAAGCGGACTTCTTACCGTCACTAAAGAAAGCACAACTTTGCTTTGTGGCACGTTTGAAATAACTCAATAAAGATAAATCAACCCTGCAGGTCTTTGCAAGGTTGATTTTCCTTTTAATCTGTGCTAAAATATAAATAACGAGTATTTTGGAGGAAGCTATGGAAAAAATATACGAAAAATATGAAAAAATGGGACTTAAGCCTTATGGAGCTGTGCCAAACAAAAGACAAATGGAATGGTACGGACGGGAAAAGAGTATATTTTTCCATTTCGGTATGAACACCTTTACAGGCAGAGAATGGGGAGACGGAACGGAAAGCCCACTTACCTTTAATCCTACGGAGCTTGATACAAGACAATGGATAAGAATAATTAAGGAAGCAGGCTTTAAATGCGCTATTTTAACAGCCAAGCATCACGACGGATTTTGCTTGTGGCAAACTAAATATACCGAGCATAGCATTAAAAACTCACCGTATAAGAACGGAAATGGTGATATTGTAAAGGAATTTACAGACGCGTGCTGTGAATTCGGAATAAAAGCAGGTATATATCTTTCTCCTTGGGACAGACACGAAAAAACCTGGGGAAGTGAGGATTATAACGACTTTTATTGCGGTCAGCTTGAGGAACTGCTTACAAATTACGGAAAGATTTGGGAGGTTTGGTGGGACGGCGCAGGTAGCACTCAGTCACGCTACGATTGGGACAGATGGGCAGGCGTGGTTAAAAAGCATCAGCCCGATGCCGTAATTTTCGGCTCTCTTGGCGCAACACCGTACGTTGACGTACGCTGGGTAGGTAACGAAAAGGGAATTGCAGGAAAGCCTTGCTATGCAACGATTGACGAAAGCTCTCTCGTCATTGAGGTAACAAGTGAATTGAACTCAGGAAAAATAGGCGGAGAAAGATTTATCCCTGCAGAAGCGGACGTTTCTATCCGTCCGGGCTGGTTTTACCACAGTCATCAGGATGCACAGGTAAGAAGCCCAAAAAACCTACTTAAGCTATGGTTTAATTCTATTGGTGCAAATACGGGACTTTTGCTTAATTTACCGCCGGATAATCGTGGACTTGTAAACGAAAACGATGAAAAATCTCTGCTTGATTTTGCTGAAATTTTGGAAGAAGCCTTCAAAGAGAATTTGGCAAAGAATGCAAAAATAGAGGTTTCCTCATTCCGTCAAGGAGGCGAAGGAGATAACTTGATTTTGGAAGAAAACGCATACGTCCCCCTTGATAATGATAAAGCTCCCGAGATTATCGTGTCCTTTGAAAAGGAGAAGGAGTTTAATGTAATTTCAATATCCGAGCTGATTGAGCTTGGACACAGGGTAACGGATATTGACTTTTTTGCCGAAGTTGACGGCGAGTGGAAATTACTGTTTAACAGCAAGGTTATCGGATATAAGCTGTGTCAGCACTTTGAAACTGTAAAATCAAGCAAAATCAAATTAAAGATAAACAGCTCCCTTGATACACCGATACTAAAAGGATTCGGAGCGTATAAGCTGGACGAAGCGTTGTTTTCAGAGGACGAAAACACATCGTCTTGTAAAAAAATTGAGGACTTATCAATAGAAAACAACGTAATTGTGGCTAATTTCGGCGGAATTTTCCCCTTTAATAAAATAAAGGTGGAAAACACAGGTAAATGCAAGGTGTCATTACTTGCCTTTAACGGTACAGATTACGATTATTTACAATGCTACGAGGGAGAGAGTAATCTTGAAATCGACCTTGGATATACGGTAGATTACGCTTATCAAATAAAGCTTGAATTCATTTTCGGAACACCAAATAACGTAAACAACGTGGTTATAATGAAAAATTAAGGAGCAAAAATGAAATATATTCCGTATGTAAACATTAAAATGGGAACAAAATCTCACATCCGTTATTCAACGGGTAATGCTTTACCTCTTGTTCAGTTACCTTTTGGTATGGCGTCGTTTTGCCCCCAAACGGAGATTGTTAAGGAAAGGGACGGCTGGTTTTTTCAACCTGATATACCGTCAATCGAGGGCATAAGGCTAACTCATCAGCCAAGCCCGTGGATAGGTGATCACGCTCCGTTTCTTATGACGCCGCAAAACGATATTGTATCGAATACACACGAGGGCGCTTGGGGCGGATACCGTATAAACGAAAGCGTATTTGCACCTCATTATCTAAAAATCAAGTTTTTAAGAAGCGATTGTACCTTTGAGCTTACGCCGACAGAGTACGGTGCAAAAATACGCCTTACCTTTGAAGACGAAAGACAACCGTTTCTCTCATTTTTGCCAATAGACGGACAGTACACGTATCAGCTTGATGAGAATAGCAACACGTTATCAGCTACAAACGATTATTGCCGTCAAGGCGACCATAAGGACTTTAAATGCTATCTTGTGGCTAAGTTTGAGCCAAATAGCGTAGATTTTGACAAGTCATACAAGTGCGAAAACGGTATGCACGTTGCACTAAAAGACAAAAGAACAGAGCTTGAGATAGGAATTTCCTATATATCTTATGACCAAGCGCTATGCAATCTTGAAAATAAAGACTTTGAAACACTAAAGCTGCAAGCGGAGGAAAAATGGGAAGAAAAGCTATCTTCAATTGAGATAGAAGCAGAAGATGAGCAGAAACGAACCTTTTACTCCTGTATGTACAGAACGTTTTTGTTTCCGCGCAAAGCGTATGAAATTAAAAATGACGGTCAATGTGTCCATTATTCTCCTTATGACGGAAAAATTCACCAAGGGGTGCGCTACGTAGGCACAGGCTTTTGGGATACTGTTCGTACACAGTTCCCACTCTTTTCTCTTATTGCAAAGAAAGAGTATGCATCTTTTGTTGAGGGATTTGTAAACGATTATTTGGAGGGAGGCTATTTACCTCGCTGGATTTCTTTAGGAGAAACAGGCTGTATGCCAAGTACGCTGATTGACGGCGTAATAGCTGAGGCAGCATGCTGTGATATTATACCGAACGAGCTTCTAAAAAAAGCCCTTGACGGTATGATTTATCACGCAAACGTTCCCTCTAAAGAAAAAAGATACGGCAGACTTGGCATTATCGAATACTTAAAATACGGATACGTCCCCGCAGATTTATATGGGGAAAGTGTTAATTTAACACAGGATTTTGCCTACGGTGATTTTTGTATTGCTCAAATAGCAAAGAAGCTTGGTAACGACGGCTTGGCGGTGGAATATATGCGCAGAAGCCAATTTTATAAAAATTTATTTGACAGAAAAAGCAGATTCTTGCGTGGCAGAAATCAAAACGGTAAGTTTGAAGACGATTTTGACGCTTTTAAATGGGGTGGCTGTTATACCGAAGGCTCTGCTTACCAAAATGCATTTTTTGTGCCTCACGATATAGAAGGTCTTTGTTCTCTCTATGGCGGAAAGGAAAGTTTCCTAAAAAGGCTTGATGACGTGTTTACGTTAGCACCAAAATACAGAGTTCACGGATACGGCGGTGAAATACACGAAATGACGGAAATGGCTGCGGTCAATTTATGCCAGTTTGCAATTTCCAATCAGCCGTCATTTCATCTTCCGTATATTTACGCATATTTGGGCGAAAAAGAAAAATGCCAAAATTACGTTAAAAACGCACTTGACCTTTTCTCCTACAAAACGGAAATCGGCTTCCCCGGAGACGAGGACAACGGCAGTATGGCGTCATGGTACGTTCTTTCAACCATAGGTAAATATAAGCTTTGCCCCGGAAAAAAGGAATTTGTTGAAATCACACCTTTTGTCAGAAGCTATAAAATCAAAGGAGAGTAATATGTTATATTTATACGTAACACTTGGAACGTTAGCTTTTTTGCTGATTTTAACGCTTACTGTGTCGCTGATTTGCTATTTTTTAGCCTTTCATTCTCCAAAGCGAAAGGATTGTGAGCCTGAGGAATACCACTTTGATTTGGAAAAACTGTATTCTCCGTACAAGAAAATGCTTTTTAATTGGATGCATGCGGCAAGAAAGCTTAAAAGCGAGGAAATCAGAATAAAATCTTATGACGGACTTACACTCTTCGGCAAGTATTATGAGTATAAGGAGGGCGCGCCCATAGAAATACTTTTTCACGGCTATAAGGGCAACGGTGAGAGAGATTTAAGCGGTGGCATAGAAAGATGCTTTAAAATTGGGCATAGCGCTCTTGTGGTTGACCAAAGAGGCGCAGGAAAAAGCGACGGACACGTAATTTCCTTCGGAATAAAGGAGCATTTGGACGCTGTAAGATGGGCAGAGTACGTAAGCGAGCGCTTTGGCGAGGAAACGAAAATCGTTTTATCGGGAGTTTCAATGGGGGCTGCCACAGTTCTTATGGCGGCGGGAAAGGAGCTTCCCAAAAACGTTATTTATGTGTTAGCCGATTGCGCTTACTCATCTCCTAAGGAAATTATTATGAAAACCATCAAGGAAATGAAGCTTCCGCCGAAAATTATGTATCCCTTTGTCAAGCTGGGAGCAAGAATTTTCGGACGCTTTAAGCTTGATAGCTATTCTTCGATAGACGCTGTGAAAAGCAGTAGAGTGCCCATAATTTTCATTCACGGAACAGAGGACGATTTTGTACCGTACAGTATGAGCGAAAGAATGTATGAGGAATGCGCATCAAAGAAAAAGCTGGTGCCTGTTTTGAATGCAGGACACGGGCTTGCATATCCTGTAAACAGCGAGCTTTACGTAAACGCCATACTTGATTTTAAGAAAGAGTACGTCGAATAAATTTAGTTGTTTTTTATTAAATATTGTGCTAAAATATAATTGGAGAGAAAAATTTCGTTTTCAAGGAGAGTACATGAAGAAAATTTTGATTTTAACACTTATGCTTCTTTCTGTTGCAGCGTTATTCTCATTATCGGTTAGCGCAAAGGAATTAGATGACGGAGCATATTTTACTCTCGTTTATGATGCGGGAGATAAAAAAGCAGGGGAAGACTTACCCCTTACGAAAGACGGCGAAGGACTTATTTGGTATATAAACGGCGAAAATATTCTCGTGTCTGTAAAAGCATCGGAGGTAAGTCTTGTTTTCGAGGCACAGGACCAGGAGAAAACTCAGATAGGAAATCTTCCTCTTGAAAGCGGAGCGCCGTGCCTTAAGGCTATTAAGGTGCAAGATACTGTTATTCAAAGTATAGACGGCACAAAAAGCATTGTTTGCGCAAACATGCAATCCTTGTCATTTAAATATATTTACACAAACGGAAATACAACCTTGTTTGCCAACAATAACACGCTTCAATGCTTGTATTTGCCAAGCACCCTTAAAAGAATACCAAAGTATTCCTTTTACGCTTGCGAAGCCTTGGCTGAATTTGATATGGGCGAGAGCGTTTTGTTGGTATGGGAAAGAGCCTTTTCAGGACTGAAGTCGCTTAAAAAAATCAAGCTTTCCAACACCTGCCTTTTTCTTGGAGCGTATGCTTTTAGCGGTTCAAGCTGTTTAGAGGAAATACGTTTAGGTGAAAGTATGCAGTATATTGCAGATAAGATTTTAGACAGAACGAGCCAAGAGCGAATAGATTTTTATATGCCTGACACCGTTACAACCTTTGCTGCTCCATACAATAACTATCTAACTATATTCTATACAGGCTCTTTTGAACAGGCAAAAAGTAAGCTTCCAACGTTCGGCGTTGTTACCTATACTTTTTTGCCATACGGCGAATTTGACGGAGCATGCACAACGGAAGGCTTAAAGTGGATAGCATATTACGATACAAGCCTGTGTGATGCGTTCTATGATAACAATCATATTCCGGCGAAGGACGATGGCAATTGCACAACTGCCGTTATTTGTCAAAGATGCGAAAAGGATGTATTAAAGGCGAAGGAAAATCATACTTTAAGCGCGCAAATCAGCTACGAAAAGGGCTATCTTAATAATGGTACGAGGACTGAAGCCTGCTTGAATTGTGATTATAAAGAATACGATGTAGCTTATGCCTTCTTTACAACCGGTGGCTACTCAACTCCGGAGGACGGCAGAGGAGAACTAGTAATTAGATTTGAAATAAATAAAAAAGCGATTGACGAATATAAAAGCATATACGGCGAGCTGAAATACGGCGTGTTTGCCGCATCCTACGATAAAATTTTAGCTGACGGAAATTTAAATGGAAACAATTCCTTAACCATAGAAATTAACGAAAATTATACAGCCTTTGAGTTTAGAATTTCCAACTTTGAAACAGAGGAACAAAAGGCTGCAAAGCTATCAATCGGAGTTTACGTGCAGGATTATTTCGGAAAAATATCCTATTTGCAATACGGTACACAGGGTGGCTTGTATAGTTATATTACCTTTAATGATATTTTAAAGTAAACAAAAATCTCTTTTAGCGGTCAGCTAAAAGAGATTTTTATTTTATTCAACCTCGATTGTAAAGGTACATTCGCCGTTTAAATTAGTTGAAGACAAGGTTGTAAGATAAACGTCAACACCGCGCTTGATGCTTCCGTCTACGTTACATTCAAGAGCGTGAAGCTCCTTGTTGTATGAAGCTTTGAAATTGTTCTTATCAAACTTAACGTGTGCCTTTCCGATTATAATCTCGCCGTCCTTAATAACAGGCTCAAGGTAAGAAACAAGTCTTTCCTCATAGCTCTTAATTCCGTCGAAATCATACTTATCACAGATTGTAACAGAGTTTTCGGAAAAGGAATAATCTCTTGTGAGCTTTTTCAATTCCTTAATGCCGTAAACAGAGCTGAATTCAACGGAGAATACACCGTTTTCGTATCTTGTTACAGAGCCTGTATTTGGTATGTTCTTTTGATATTCGCCGTTAATAATTGGAAGATTGTGTCCTCTTGACGAGGTTTCAAGGAAGGTGTATCTTTTATCATCCTCGAAATACTGTCTCGTATACGGACGGCCACCCATATCAATAATCACCTGCTCGTTATCAATAGCAAGAATAAATGAGCCAACGTCATTATGGTTGTGGCTTTCACCGTTTGAGCCACCTCTTGCGCCTAATCCAAACTTTTCGCATCTTTTTACAAACCAACCGTAGTCGCCCATATAATATGTTGCTTCCTTTGAAATTTCAGCGTTTGTAAAGCTCTTGTCAAAGTCAGTAAATGCACGAAGCATAGCAGGGAAGTAGTGTACGTCGTAGAACAATCTCTTTTGCGGTGGAATGTCAACGTCACTACCGAAAACACTTCTTAAACCGTACATAAATCCGGCAGGAACGCCAACGTTAGAGCCACAGTCGCCATAGTTTACAATGACGTCCTTATCAAGGAACAGTCTTTGTAGGAACATGGAAATATTCTTAACCTTAGGCGTGTCAACAATGTTGTATCTGCCCTTTGTAAATTCCTTTTGCATTCTTGCATATTCCATATAGTATCCAAAGCCGTAGGACCAATAGCCCGCACCCTCAACACATACTCCGTCATCGTAGTATGAGCGTAGGTAATCAGCCATATTTTCGTTAATTCTGTCTCTTACAAGCTCGAATAATTCAGGACGGTTAAGCATAATGGTACAACCGGTAGCGCCTGAGCAAACAGCAGTCCAGTTGTTAGCGCGGTATTCCCAGTGCCATCTCTTAGCCATAAACGGCTTTATAATTCTTCTGTCAATTTCGTAGTCAATTCTTGACTTGATAAGAGGATGCAATCTGTCCTTTAATACTTCTTTTGTAATAGCAAATACCATAGCCATTGTAGTAGCGTCAAGGTCCATTTCGCAGTTGTCATTTACCTCAATATTGTCAATGTGTGCAGGAAGCGCCCATACGTATTGGTCGCAAATCTCCCAGATTGTGTCCTGCAAAAGTTCTAAATACTGTTCGTTTTCAGGATAGAGAAGACACATAAACAGCATAGCGTAGGCTCTGTGCTGACGCTTAAAGAAGGTTTCTTGATAAGCGTTTCTGTCGCCTATGTCCTTGAATAAACGGAATTTTGAAAATTTAGTTGTTTCAATTTCGCCAATACAGAATTTTTCATATTCTGCTAAAACCGCATCAACCATGGGCTTGTATGCAGGATCATTTTTTATTTCTGCCCAAAATTCGGGATTGGTTGCTTTTCCAAGTAAGTTCATTTTTTGCATACCTCGCTGATTATATTGTTTAATGCTTCTGCCTCTGTTTTGAGAGAAGAAAGCTCACCGTCAGGCATAAATTCAAGGAAGAAAATTCGCTCTGACGCATTCTCATCATTTAAAACCTTAACATATTCTGTCCATTCGTAGACACCCTTTTCATCGCCGAGAGGGAATTTTTCACCCTTTTCGTTCCAATTGAACACGTGAACGTTGGTAACGTAAGGACGAAGCGCCTTTAAAGCCTCTAAATTATATTCAAATGACTTTGCGTGGTTAGGCTGCCAATTAAGCTTTAAGTTGTCCTTATCTACGTCATTCAAAAAGCGTAACGTATCGTGATAATCGTCGGATAAGGTTTTGTAGTGGCATTCAATAGACAGGGTTAAGCCGTATTTTTTTGCTTCGTCACACAGCGCCCTTGTGCGCGCTACGTTTTTCTTGTAGTGCTTCTCGCAAAGAAATACCTGACAGCCCTTTTTACAGCCGCAAAATGGCCAGCCCAGCCATACTCTTACAGTTTTTGCACCAAGCTGCTTTGCGGTTTTTAAAACCTTTTTAAAGGGCATTGGAAAACGCTCGTCACAATGGTAGAGCAGTCCGAAATATGAGCCGTAAGAGCCGATTTTAATTCCTCCGCCGTAAGTAAGGCGGTTAACCTCTCTTGCAAGCTTTACCTTGCCCATAGGGACGTGAACGTCGCCACCCCATTCGATATATTCAAGACCGCTATCCTTTGATGCTTTTATAAGCTCTTTTACTGATTTTTTTCTGAATGAAATTGAAACAAGTCCTGTTTTCATAGTTATCTCTTCCGTACGCTTAATATATATTTTTGTTTTCTCTGTACTCTCTCCAAACGTTCTCGAAGAAGCCACCGCCCTCGGGAAGAGGTCTTACAGGACGTGAATTGCATACAAAATCGCCCGTTGAGGAGTTGAAGAGTATTTCAAATACCGTGTCGTTAAACGCTCCGTCATCAAGCTCGAAACGGAACATTTCCTCCATTTTTTCGGGGAGACTTCCGTTTTCTGAGGAGTAAAGCGCAGAGCCACGGGATTTTCCACCCATTGATACGTAGTAAGCCATGCCCTTCATGTATACAGCCTGTGAAATAAGAGCGTCTCTTAATCTGTATGCAAGCCAAAGCTTGCTTTGATTTGAAATTTTTACAAGCTTATCAAAATTACAGATAGCGTCGTTTGCGTCCTTGATAGCATTTTCTAAAAGAGAAGCGTTTCTTATAGGGCCGGCAACCTCGCTCATTTTCTTTGTGTATTTTTCTGTAAGAGAGGATAAATTGTCCTCGTTACCCAAAATGCTTCTTGTAAGGTTAAGATGCTTAATTACCGCATTTTTTGATGCCTCAAGAGACGCATCTGTGTGAGCAAGCTTGTTTTCATTGTGCTTTGAAATGTATTGAGCGCATCTCATAGAGCCAACCTGTCCTGCGTTCAATGCGCTTCCGCCCGGACGGTAAACGCCGTGGCTTCCTGCAACCTCTCCGCAAGCAAACAAATGCTTAACGTTAGTCTGCCACCATAAATCTACGTCAAGACCGCCGTTGTTATGCTGAGCGCAAAGAGCAATTTCAAGCATTTCAGTAGCTAAATCTACCCCTTTAGATAAATAAAGGTCATAGGCAGGCATATTCATAAACTGTAATCTCTCTAAAGGACTACCGAAGCAAGCGTGAGCGTTTTCAAGATATTCTCTTGCTTCATTATCTAACTTATCGTAAGGTAATGAATCAAGACCGTAAGGATTTTTTCTGAAATCAAGATAAACGCGTCTGCCCTTTAAAATACATTCACGGAAAACTAAAAGGTCGATAATAGAAGAGCCGGAAAGAACCTTTTTACAGTCAAAGGGCCATTCATATCCTTTTCTGAATATTTTTGAAAGGCATACGCCAATATCATCAAAGTAGTCGTTCAAAAATTCGTATTCATTACCCTCACTATCAACGGAAACAAATCGTGGAAGAACCTGCATATAAGTGCCTGAAACGTTCCAACGGGGATTTGTTGAGGCAAGACCGTATTGCCACTCTGTGAGGTTTTTGCCTATAACGCCTGCATCAAATGCAACTCCGGAAGCACCGTGATGACCGAGAGGGAATACTGTATCATTATACATACCGGCAGGGCCGCCTGTGGCTGTAATTACGTTTTTAGCCTCAAAAATAACAAATCGCTCGTCCTCGTTTGCTCCAACCTTGTTAAGGCACAAAATACCAACGCAAACACCGTTTGCCTTTATAAACTCAATTACTTGAAGCTTGTCATAAATTTTGATGTTACGCTTTATAGCTTCCTTTTCAAGACATTCCGTCATCATTTTAGATGTGAGAGGGCCAACGCTTGTGGCTCTTGCTCTTGGGTCGTGGTCTGTCTTGTAGCCAACGTATTCACCGTATCGGTTTACGGGGAATTCCACGCCAAGCTCGCAAAGGTGAAGGAAGCAGTTTACTGAAAGAGAAGCTTCGCAGTAAGCGTTATCACCGTCAACGCATTTTCCGTTAAAGAAATCCTGCGCCATAGCCTTTGGTGAATCGGGATAATCTGCGCACAAATTCATTTTGTAGTAGGTTTGCTTATCGGAGCCCGTATTACGGGAAGTGCCCATATATATGCCCTCTGTAACGATAGCAATATCGTTTACACCGTAGTCGGTTAAGCGCAAGGAAGCGTTGTAGCCTGCCGCGCCCGTTCCGATAACAACGCAGTCAAGAGTAACTCTTTTTACGTTGATACCGTTAATCTTTACAATATCTTCAATCATACTAACCTCTTATAATCTTTGAATGTGCATACCGCCGTCAACAATGATTGATTGACCTGTGGTATAGCCAAGCATACCGGAGCAAAGCGTATAAATTGCATTTGCACAGTCCTCGGGTAAGCCCCATCTGCCAAGGGGAACAAGACCTCCGGCAATTAAATTATCATATTTTTCCTTAACCTTTTCAGTCATACCTGTGGCAATAATACCGGGACAAATTTCATTAACGGTAATACCCTCCGACGCAAGTCTGTCTGCAAAAAGCTTGGTAATCATAGTAGCGCCTGCCTTGGATATGCAGTATTCACCGCGGCTTGTGGACGAGGTATAAGCAGAGCAGGAAGAAACGTTGGCAATATAACCGCGAATGCCGTTTTCAGCCTCCTGCTTAATCATCTGGTTAGCTACGAGCTGTGTTAAGAATAACGTTCCCTTGGTGTTAATATCCATAACGAAATCGTAGCTTTCCTCTGTCATTTCAAGAATATCGTTTCTTACCTTTGGAGCAACGCCGGCCACGTTTACAAGCACGTCTATTCTTCCGTATGTATCCAAAGCAACCTTTACGAGATTTGCTCTGTCCTCGCCTGACGCAAGATTTCCGCTTACGTACGTAACGTCGTTGAACTTGTCAAACTTGTCCCCAACCTTATCGTTTGGAACAATATCCATAGCTACGATAGCGTAGCCCTCTTTATCAAATTTTTCTACGCAAGCATAGCCGATTCCGCCTGCTGCGCCTGTAATCAATGCAACCTTCATAATATTTCCTTTCGTTTCGCTCAAGTCAATTGGTCAGCCGTCAGCTGTCAGTAATCAGACAAGTTGCTGAACACTTTAACTAAACGCTGTCACAAGATATTGCGAAATTTTGTTCTGATTTGTTTTTATTTGTAAAATAACGAGAGCTTTCAATTACTTTCCAAGCACAAGCTTTTGGTAAAGCGGCATATAAACCTCGCCGTCACGAATTACGCAACCGGGAGTACCGCCGGGCTGACGCATAATCTCGGTACATTTTGAACAGCATATACAAAGCTTCTTTGAATCTAAGTTAACTCCCGATGTAATAGCGTTGGCGCAATCGGGATAAGCAAGGGTCTGGCGACCGTAGCCTGCAAAATCAAACTTACCTGCGTTTACATAGCCTGCGCAGACGTTTGCACTTTCGCTGCCGAGGAATGAAATTCCGGATGAGATAACAGGAACGCTGATTTCCTTTTTAACCTCGGAAATACCCTCAAGCATTCTGTATACACCAAACATAGGATGCTCCGGAGCTTCATATCCGCCTTTAGAATATGGGCGGTTTACGTGTGGGTTGAAATATGGATTACCCATTGTGAAATCAAGTAAATCAATGCCGTTTGCAACAAGCTTCTTTGCAAGCATTTTTGCTTCCGTAAGGTCAGGGGTGATGCCCTCGCCTTCTTTTACACCGAAGCCGTACGGATATTCAAAGCCGTCGTAAATATTAAGACGGGATGTGATTATAAAATCGTTGCCGGTTAAAATCTTTGCATCTCTTACCGCTTCTGTTAACAGTTTTGTTCTGTTTTCAAAGCTTCCGCCGTATCTACCATCACGGTTGTAAGCAGAGAGAAGCTCGCTTAAAAGATATCTGTGACAGCTCTTTATGTCAGCGCCGTCAAAGCCCAGCTTTTTCGCCTCGCCTGCACCCCAAACAAGGGCGTCCTTTAAGCTATCCAAATATTCATCGGTAACAATTCTTGATTTGTCAATAGGATTGTTCTTTTCAAAAATAGGATTGTTGTATGCAATAAGAGGAGCGGGAACTCCCTCAGGCTTGGAATATCTGCCTGAATGAGTTAGCTGAACGAAAACCAATGGCTCAAAGCCGTTTGCCTTAATGCACTCTTCCTTAATATCGTTTACAATTCTTGCAAAGTCGTCTTTGGTTTTGTCTGTTAAGTACATTTGACGCGGATTTGCACGTCCCTCACCCTTAACGGCGGTAGCCTCAAACCAAATAATGCCTGCGCCACCTCTTGCAAAGCGCATATATCTTCTTTTTGTAAGCTCATCAGGTGCGCCGTCGAAAGTACCGTCGCAGCCCTCCATAGCTTGATATACTATTCTGTTGTGAGCGATTTTGCTTCCAACATTGATTTCTTTTGAAAGACATGAAATGTCCTCGGAATAGTCAAAGGAAACGTTAGCCTCCTGACACATCTTTAAAAAAGCTTCCTTATTGCTTGGAACGTTATAAGCCATATTTTATCCTCCGTTGCTTATAATATACAAAGTAATATTATCACAATAAGAAAAAATTGTCAAGCAAATTGGTGAATTTACTTGACAAATCAAACAATTTATGCAACAATAATATTCAGTAAAGAGTTGTCTTTGCTGAAGTATAATTTTGCCATGGAGGCTATTATGAAAGCGTTTTTTTTAGTTAACAATAAGGATATGGTCAATTACGTGTATTCCAAGGAAGCACAGAGCAGAATTAAGAATCTTATTGACATTGATATGAATGACATTTACTGTCAGGAGGATATGGAGGCTAACCCGGAAAAATTCAAGGACGTAGAATACGTATTTTCAACGTGGTCTATGCCGGGTGGAAATGAGCCGAAGGATGATTTTGGCAGATTTATGCCTAATCTTAAAGCACTTTTTTACGCTGCAGGCTCAGTAAGATACTTTGCTGAAAGCTATTTCAAGAGAAACGTAAGAATTTTCAGCGCTTATGCGGCAAACGCAATTCCTGTTGCCGAATTTACGGTAGGGCAGATTTTACTTGCAAACAAGGGCTTTTATCAGTCTTCCCTTGTAGCGAAAGCAGGTAATTATGAAAAGGCGCGTGAAATTTCACTTGCACATTGCGGAAACTACGATGCTAAAATCGGTATTATTGGAGCAGGAATGATAGGCAGAAAGGTAATCGAACTTTTGAAGCCTTATAAATTGAACGTTTTGGTTTACGACATTTTTATGACCGAGGAACAGGCAAAGGAAATGGGAGTAACAAAGGTTGATCTTGAAACACTCTTCAGCCAATGCGACGTGGTTTCAAATCACCTTGCAAACGTGCCTGCAACCGTTGGAATTTTAACTAAAGATTTGTTTGAAAAAATGAAGCAAAACAGCACGTTTATAAACACAGGTCGCGGTCAACAGACTGACGAGGAGGGTATGCTTGAGGTGTTCAAAGCAAGAGAGGATATCTGTGCGTTAATTGACGTTACCATACAGGAGCCGCCTGTGGAAAACAGTGATTTTTACAAGCTTCCAAACGTAATTTTAACACCGCATATTGCAGGAAGTCAGGCAAACGAGGTTCAAAGAATGAGCGAGCTTATTGTTGATGAGTTTGAACGTTATTTGAATAACGAAGCTTGCTTGTACGAGATTACACCTGAAAAGCTTAAAAATATGGCATAAAACAAATCCGCGCCCCGGAAAACGACACAGGGCGCGGTTTTTTGTTTGAATTTACTGCTCACTTGTAGCTTTTGAGGCGCTACCTTCGTTATCAGTATTGTCTGACGAATGGTGATGATGGTGATGATGGTGGTGATGGTGGTTGCCGTCAAATTTGCTCGAATGTGAGCTTGAGTCGGTATTGCGAATTACGTGCTTCATTGTGTTTGCGATAGCGAAAACTCTTGAAAAAGCGTAAACACCAATAACGATAGAACTCATAAGCTCGACCATAGAGAAGCTTTTGCTTGCGGGTACAATGCCTACAATTACGCTGATTAGCGTTGATAATGAAAATGCCATAGCAAAGATAAAGGATAGGCAACCTGTGAAAATTAAGCTTTTTGGATTTTGGCTTATATGCTCAAATTTAATTTCGAAAAGGAAGAATATTGTAAAAACCAAATATACGACGATTTGCCAAATTTTTAAAATATTCATTGTAGTAAGCTGTTTTGAAAAATATGCAGCGAGTAATCCGAAAACCGCCCACAGAACCGTGCTTGTGCTTGTGATGTAAAGCAGTGGCTTTGGAATAGAAATTTTTTTTCTTTTATATTTTGTAGGCAACGCCATTAAAAGGAAATGGAGTGAGCAGGGAAAAGCGAAAATGAACTTGAAGAGCCTCCACGTTGTAAAGTAAGTGCTATATGTGTCAGAATAAGACGCCAAAATAAGCTTTACCAAATCCGCACCGAAAACAAACAAAATTACACAAAAGGAAATTATTGAACTTACTCTTAAAAATCCGTAATTTCTTCTGATTTTTTTGATAGATATATTGTTTGCCTTGTATGCAACAAAGCCGGCGTAACACATCGTAGCAAAACCAAATATGGCAAATATTATGGTGCAAGCGCCGTGAAGATATAACCAAGAGGTTTTGGGATTATATCCAAGAGAAAATGCCACGCATCCCATTGCCGTGGTAAGAAAAGAGCCAACTGCGACAAATGGCAAAAAAATAGATAAGAATTTATATGTTTCTTTCATGTTAACTCCTTTTTGACATAACTAATATTAGTTTACCATACTGTATATTAAAAATCAAGCGCAAAACGACAAAATATTAAAATTTCTAAAATTATTATTGACTATTATTGCTTTTTTTGATACTATATAATAAATTGAAGAAAACGAGGTAGCAAATATGCTTGAACAGTTAAAAAAAGAGGTTTACGAAGCAAATATGATGCTCGTAAAATATAATTTAATCACCTTTACCTGGGGTAACGTAAGTGGAATTGACAGAGAAAAGGGTCTTGTTGTAATCAAACCGTCGGGCGTTGAATATGATGACTTGACTCCCGATATGCTTCCGGTTATAGATCTTGACGGTAACGTTGTAGAGGGAACGCTTAAACCATCGTCTGATACTCCTACACATCTTGAAATGTATAAGGCGTATCCTGAAATTGGCGGTGTTACGCATACTCATTCTCCTTGGGCAACCATTTATGCTCAGGCAGGAAGAGGAATCACTCCTTACGGAACTACTCATGCTGACTATTTCGGAACAACTATTCCTTGTACAAGAAAAATGACGGATGCGGAAATCAAGGGACAGTACGAGAAGGAAACGGGAACAGTTATTCTTGAAGCTATCAAGGACATAGGAGCTGAACAGATGCACGCGGCACTTGTTTATTCCCACGGCCCGTTCACCTGGGGCAAGGATGCAAAATCGTCTGTTGAGGCAGCTGTTGTATTGGAACAGGTTGCTATGATGTCGTATAATACTGAAATGCTTATGCTTAATGCAAACGGCAAGACGGAAAGAATGCAGGAAACGTTGCTTCGTAAGCATTACGACAGAAAACACGGCCCCAACGCATACTACGGACAAAAATAGTCGATATCTGTTACTATATATAAATAATGTAGGAATTTTTCAAAAGATGTGGGAAAATGTCAAAAGCAGTTTGTGCAAAACGTAGAAATTTTATTGCAATTTTAAGAAAATTTCCTGTAAATTAAGTCTAAAATAATAAAAAACAGCCATTTTTTCGTCAATATGTACAAAAATGGCTGTTTTGATTTGGGCGAAAAACAAACGGAAAAACAAAAAAATATTGACAATATATATATAATGTGATAAAATGTATAAGCTTGATATGCGAAGAAGCGAGAGGTTGCTCTGGATACCTTAACTGCTATAGTATTCGGAGGTAATTTTCGTGGAGCATATTCTGATTCACACAGCAGTAAAATGCAGTGATGTGAAACGCCTTCAGCATAAGCTGAATTCACCTTGCTTGCATTGTTCCCGAACCACTGAGTTGCATAAGGTTCGGTTTTGTTAAGAAGGTGAAGGAAACACACGGGACGGTGTAAAGCAAAATGTCCCCGACAATTTCTATATAAGGAGGAAAGCAAAATGGCAGTAAATGAAAAGATCAAAGTAAGAGTAAAGGGCTATGACCACAAGCTTGTTGACGTAGCTTCTGAAAAGATCGTTGAAGCAGCTAAGAGAAATGGCGCGGCAGTTTCAGGTCCTATTCCGCTACCAACAGAGAAGGAGATTGTAACAATCCTTCGTGCGGTACACAAGTATAAGGACAGCCGTGAGCAGTTCGAACAGCGCACACACAAGAGACTTATTGAAATCATTAAGCCTTCAAAGAAGGTTGCTGATGCAATTATGACTCTTGAGCTTCCGGCAGGCGTAGAAATCGAAGTTAAGCTTTAATTTCTTAAATAGTCGGAAATCGCCAAACCTCACCGTACAGTAACGGGCAAATATTACTTATGCTCAGTATGTTATGATGACGGCAAGGTCAAGTTGACGTGTCGGTGGCTCGACAAATAGTAGACGTCAACCAATAACCTTATTATAATGGAGGAAGGAAAAATGAAGAAAGCAATTATCGGTAAGAAGCTCGGTATGACACAGCTCTTCGCTGAAAACGGCGCAGTAGTTCCTGTAACAGTTATCGAGGCCGGTCCTTGCGTGGTTTCACAAAAGAAGACCACAGAGACAGATGGATACAATGCTATCCAGGTAGGATACGAGGATGTATCTGAAAAGCATTTAAACAAGCCGGCAAAGGGACACTTTGCTAAGGCAGGTGTAGCAGCAAAGAAGCACCTCAAGGAGTTCAGATTAGAGGACGCAGAAAAGTACAACGTAGGCGACGTAATAGCTGTCGATACCTTCGCAGCAGGCGACAAGGTCGACGTAACAGGCATTACAAAGGGTCACGGTTACTCAGGTGCAGTTAAGAGATGGGGTCATCACATGCTTCAAGCAACACACGGTACAGGTCCAATCCACCGTCAAGTTGGTTCAATGGGAGCTAACTCTACACCATCAAGAGTTTTCAAAAATAAGAAAATGGCAGGTCAATACGGTAACGAAAAGCTTACAGTATTAAACCTCGAAGTTATTAAAGTAGACGCTGAAAAGAATCTTATCGCAGTTAAGGGTGCTATTCCAGGCGCACGCGGCGGTATCGTAGTAATTCGTGACAGCGTTAAAGCATAAGTCGAAGGAGGAATAGAAAGATGCCAAATATTAAAGTTGTAAATATGACTGGCGCTCAAGTTGGCGAAATCGCATTATCCGATGTAATCTTCGGTGCGGAAGTTAACGAAGCTGTTCTCCATGCGGCAGTAAGAGCTTACCTTCTCAATCAGAGACAGGGCACTCAGTCCACACTTACAAGAAGTGAAGTTTCCGGCGGCGGCAAAAAGCCATGGAAGCAAAAGGGAACAGGTAGAGCAAGACAAGGCTCAACACGTTCACCACAATGGACACACGGCGGTATCGCTCTTGGTCCAAAGCCACGCAGCTACCGTACAAAGCTTAACAAGAAGGTTAAGCAAATCGCTATGTTCAGCGCATTGAGCGCTAAGGTAGCAAGCAACGAAATGATTGTAATCGACGCTATCGTAGCTACAGAATACAAGACAAAGGCAATGGTAGAAATGCTCGCAAACGTTGGTGCAGGCAAGAAGAGCTTAGTTGTTCTTGATGCTGCTAATCCAATGGTATCAAAGAGCTTAGCTAACATTCCCGGTGTTAAGGTTGCTTACACAAACACACTTAACGTGTATGACATCTTGAACTGCAATACAATCGTATTCGCACAAGGTGCTGTAACAAAGCTTGAGGAGGTTTACGCATAATGAAATTTGCTCAGGATATAATTTTAAAGCCAGTTATTACTGAAAAATCAATGGATGGTATCGAAGCAAAGAGATATACATTCAAGGTAGCAACAGACGCAACAAAGCCTGAAATTGCAAAAGCAGTTGAAGAGCTTTTCGGTGTAAAGGTTGCTAAAGTAAATACAATCAATATGAAGAGAAAACCAAAGAGAATGGGTTACCACTTCGGCAAGACAGCTGAATGGAAGAAGGCTATCGTAACACTTGAAGCTTCTTCTAAGGAAATCGAGTTCTTCAATGGTCTTAACTAATAGTGGGAGGTAGCTAAAATGGCAACAATGAAGTATAAGCCCACCACACCGTCAAGAAGACAGATGTCCGTTGCTTCTTTCGAGGAGGTTACAAAGTTCTCACCTGAGAAGAGCCTTATCGAAACAAAGAAGAAACACGCTGGTCGTAACAGCTACGGTAAAATAACCGTTCGTCATCACGGTGGCGGAAACAAGCAAAAATACAGAATAATCGACTTCAAGAGAGAAGAGGGCAAGGCAACTGTTATCGGTGTTGAATACGACCCAAACAGAACTTCTTACATCGCACTTCTCCAAAATGAAGAAGGCAAGAAGAGCTACGTAATTGCTCCTGTTGGCGTAACAGACGGCGACGTTCTTTACTCAGGCGCAGACGCAGACATTAAGCCAGGTAATACACTTCCAATCGAAAACATTCCGGTTGGTACAATTATCCATAACATTGAGCTTTACCCAGGTAAGGGCGGTCAGCTTGTTCGTACAGCAGGCGCTCAAGCTCAGCTTATGGCTAAAGAGAACGGCATGGCTCAGGTTAGACTCCCATCAGGTGAGGTAAGACTTGTAAGACTTGACTGCAAGGCTACTATTGGTCAGATCGGTAATATCGAACACGATACTATCAAGATCGGTAAGGCTGGTAAGACACGTCACATGGGCATCCGTCCTACAGTACGTGGTTCAGTAATGAACCCATGCGATCACCCACACGGTGGTGGTGAAGGTAAGTCTCCTGTTGGTCGTCCGGGCCCGGTTACTCCTTGGGGTAAGCCTGCGCTTGGTTATAAGACAAGAAACAAGAAGGCAAGAACCAACAAATACATCGTTAAGAGAAGAAACGGTAGATAAGGGAGGAAGGACTAATGAGCAGAAGTTTGAAGAAAGCTCCTTACGTAGAAGAGAAGCTCTACACAAGAGTTTGCGCTATGAACGAAAAGGGCGAAAAGAAAGTTTTAAAGACATGGTCACGTTCTTCAACAATATTCCCAGAATTTGTTGGACACACAATCGCTGTTCATGACGGCAGAAAGCATGTTCCGGTATATGTAACCGAGGATATGGTAGGACACAAGCTCGGTGAGTTTGCTCTTACTAGAACATTCAAAGGTCACGCAGGATCAAAAACATCTAATAACGGTAAAAAATAGGAGTAATATACAATGGAAAATAAAGTAGCAAACGCATACCTTTATGATGTTCGCATTGCTCCCCGTAAAGTTCAAATAGTTCTTGACCTCATTCGTGGCAAGGATGTTGAAATGGCAGCAGCAATTCTTAAGAATACACCAAAAAGAGGTGCAGAAATTCTTGAAAAATTGCTTAAGAGTGCGGTAGCAAATGCTGAAAACAACAACAACATGGACGCATCAAAGCTCTATGTTGCAAAATGCTTCGTAACACCTGGTAGTCACATGCTCAAGAGAGTAATGCCAAGAGGTAAGGGAAGCGCAAACAGAATTTTAAAGAGAACAAGCCACATTACAATCAGCGTGGCTGAAAAAGAATAAGGAGGAGTCGAATAATGGGACAGAAGGTTAATCCACACGGTCTTCGTGTAGGCGTAATTAAGAACTGGGATTCAAGATGGTTCGTTTCTGACGACAAGTTCGGCGACACTCTTGTATCTGACTATAACTTAAGAGAATACCTTAAGAACAAGCTTCTTAATGCAGGTATCTCTAAGATCGAAATCGAAAGAGATTCAAAGGAAACCGTTAAGGTTTTCATTCACTGCGCAAAGCCCGGTATGATTATCGGTAAGGGCGGAAGCGAAATCGACAACATCCGTAAGGACGTTGAAAAGATCACCGGCAAAAAGGCAGTAGTAAACGTAGTAGAGGTTAAGCCAATTGACCTTGACGCTCAGTTAGTTGCTGAAAGCATCTGCAGCCAGCTCGAAAGAAGAATTGCTTTCCGTAGAGCTATGAAGCAGGCTATCGGCAGAACAATGCGTCTTGGCGCAAAGGGTATTAAGATTGCAGTTAGCGGTCGTCTTGGCGGCGCTGAAATCGCTCGTACAGAGCACTACCATGAGGGTACAATTCCTCTACAAACAATCAGAGCCGACATTGATTACGGTTTCTGGGAAGCAAATACAACCTACGGTAAGCTCGGCGTTAAGGTTTGGATCTACAAGGGCGAGGTTCTTTCTGAGGTTAACAAGACAACAGAAGAAAAGCCAAAGAGAAGATTTAACCGTGATAACAAGGGCGAGCGCAAGGACCGCAGAGAACACAGAGCACCACGTGCTCCTAAGAACAACGAAGGAGGCGAGCGCTAATTATGTTAATGCCTAAGAGAGTTAAATTTAGACGTGTACAAAGAGGTCGCCTTAAGGGTAAGGCTTCAAGAGGCAATAAGGTAACAAACGGTGAATACGGTTTAGTTGCTCTCGAGCCAGCTTGGATTACAGCAAACCAAATCGAAGCTGCCCGTATTGCTATGACAAGATACATTCGTCGTGGCGGTCAGGTATGGATCAAGATTTTCCCTGACAAGCCAATCACAGAAAAACCAGCTGAAACTCGTATGGGTTCCGGTAAGGGTTCACCAGAATACTGGGTAGCCGTTGTTAAGCCAGGCAGAGTAATGTTTGGGATGAACGGCGTATCCGAAGAAATCGCAAGAGAGGCTATGCGTCTCGCTATGCACAAGCTCCCAATCAAATGTAAGTTTGTAAAGAAGGAGCAAGTTGAGGAAGTGGAGGAATAAGCCGTGAAAGTTACTGAAATCAGAAATTTAAGCGTAGAAGAGCTTGAAGCAAAGCTTAAGGAACTCAAGGAAGAGCTTTTCAATCTTCGTTTCCAGCATGCTATCAATCAGCTTGAAAATCCTCACAAGATAGCAGATGTTAAGAAGGACATCGCTCGCGTTAAGACAATCATTAACGAGAAGAACGCATAATTGGAGGAAAATGAGTTATGACAGAAACACGTAACCTCAGAAAAACAAGAGTTGGTATTGTTGTTAGCAATAAAATGGACAAGACAATCGTTGTAGCTATCAGAGATAACGTAAAGCATCCTGTATACAGCAAGATTATCAAGAGAACAACAAAGATCCACGCTCATGATGAGAAGAACGAATGTTCAATTGGCGACAAGGTAGAAGTAATGGAGACCAGACCTCTTTCTAAGACAAAGAGATGGCGCCTTGTACAAATCATTGAAAAGGTAAAATAATCTTAAGGGTACAATAAAAAATGTGCCGAATTTAGGGAAACCTTATTAGGAGGATAATATGATTCAGCAAGAAAGCAGAATGAAAGTTGCTGACAATACAGGCGCTAAAGAGCTTCTCTGCATCAGAGTTCTCGGTGGTACAGGCAGAAGATATGCCAACATCGGTGACGTAGTTGTATGTGCAGTTAAGAAGGCTGCTCCTGGCGGTATTGTTAAAAAAGGCGACGTTGTAAAGGCTGTTATCGTTAGATCAGCAAAGGGTGTTCGCCGTGCAGACGGTTCTTACATCAAGTTTGATGAAAACGCAGCAGTTATTATTAAAGAAGACAAAACACCAAGAGGAACACGTATCTTTGGCCCGGTAGCAAGAGAGCTTCGTGAAAAGGAATACACAAAGATTCTTTCCCTCGCACCAGAAGTACTTTAATTGGAGGTAATTGATAATGAATAAGGTTCACGTAAGAAAAGACGACACCGTTATCGTTATTTCCGGTAAAGATAAAGGTGTTATTGGTAAGGTACTTGCAGTAAGCCCTGAAGAAGGAAAAGTAATCGTTGCAGGTGCTAAAATGGTTAAGAAGCACACAAAGCCAAGAAGACAGGGCGAAACCGGCGGTATCGTTGAGGTTGAAGGCGCAATGTATGCTTCAAAGGTACAAATCGTATGCGGAAACTCCAAGTGCGAGAAGTACAACAAAGGTACAAGAATTAAGCACGAAATCGTTGACGGTAAGAAAATCCGTGTATGCGCTAAGTGCGGTAAGGAACTTTAATTAGGAGGTAACTGAAGATGGCAAGATTAAGAGAAGTTTATAAATCAGAAGTTGCTCCTGCTTTAATGGCAAAGTTCAACTACAAGAGCCCAATGCAGATTCCAAAGTTTGATAAAATCGTTATCAACGTTGGTGCGGGCGACGCTAAGGATAACTCAAAGGTTATCGACAATATTATTGAAGAAATTTCACTCATCGCTGGACAGAAGGCAGTTCCAACTTATGCAAGAAAGAGCGTTGCTAACTTCAAGCTTCGTGAGGGAGTAAAGATTGGTGTTAAGGTTACACTTCGTGGCGAAAGAATGTACGAGTTTATGGATAGACTCTTCACATTCGCTCTTCCAAGAGTTCGTGACTTTAAGGGTATCAATCCTAACGGCTTTGACGGTCGTGGTAACTACTCAATGGGTCTTAAGGAACAACTCATATTCCCTGAAATCGAATATGATAAGGTTGACAAGATCAGAGGTATGGATATCACTTTCGTAACAACAGCTACAAATGATGAAGAAGCAAAAGAGCTCCTTACACTTATGGGCGCTCCATTTGCGAAATAATTAGAGGAGGTAAGCTAAGATGGCAAAGAAGGCAATGGTGCTTAAGCAACAAAAGAAGCAAAAGTTCTCAACAAGAGAATACAATCGTTGCAAGATCTGTGGCAGACCTCACGGTTATCTTCGCAAGTACGGTGTATGCCGTATCTGCTTCCGTGAACTTGCTTACAGCGGACAAATTCCGGGCGTTAAGAAAGCTAGCTGGTAATTTAAATTAATTACTTAAAATCAAACTAAATAAAAAAGAATACGAAACGTATTCACTCCAATCTAATCGGAAGGAAATAAGAGCTTATTTAACCACCGATGAGGCGGCCACCTATTTGGTGGCAGCAAGCTTGGTTACTTGCATATATAGGAGGAAAATAAAATGCAAATATCAGACGTTATTGCAGATATGCTCACCAGAATCAGAAACGCAAGCAATGCAAAGCATGAAACTGTTGACATTCCTGCTTCAAACATGAAAAAGGCAATAGCTGACATTCTTCTTGAAGAGGGCTATATTAAGGCAGTTTCCGTTATTGAGGACGGCAAACAAGGTATCATCAGAGTTACACTTAAGTACGAACAGGGTAAGGTTAGAGCTATCCGTGGCATTAAGAGAGTATCTAAGCCGGGCTTAAGAATCTACTCAAATTGCGAGGATATGCCAAAGGTTATGAATGGCCTCGGTATCGCAATCGTTTCTACATCAAAGGGCATCATGACAGACAAAAAGGCTAGACGTGAAAACGTTGGCGGCGAAGTTCTCGCATTTGTTTGGTAATTTACGGAGGATAAGATTATGTCAAGAATAGGAAGACAACCAATTAATGTTCCTGCAGGCGTAAACGTATCTATCGATGCAGCTAACTGCGTAGTATCCGTAAAGGGCCCAAAGGGTGCATTAGAGTATAACTACAACAATAAAATCACAGTTGCACTTGAAGGTAACGTAATCAATGTTACTCGTTCAAGCGACGACAAGGCAGACCGTGCACTTCACGGTTTAACAAGAACACTTATCAATAACATGATAATCGGTGTTACAGAGGGCTATTCAAAGAAGCTCGTTATCACAGGTGTTGGTTACAGAGTAGCAATGCAGGGCAAGGCTCTTAATATGACTCTTGGTTATTCACACCCAGTTATCATCGACGCTCCAGAAGGAATCTCCTTCGAAGCACCTGATGCAAATACAGTTATCATCAAGGGTATTGATAAGCAGGTTGTTGGTGAAACAGCAGCTTACGTTCGTTCAAAGAGACCACCTGAACCATACAAGGGCAAGGGTGTTGCTTATGAAGGCGAAAAGATTCGTCGTAAATCCGGTAAGACCGGCAAATAATGAAAGGAGAGGAAAAAGATGGTATCAAGAAAAGATAGCAACGTACAACGTCTTAAGAGACATGCAAGAGTTCGTGGAAAGATTTCCGGTACAGCTCTTCGCCCACGTCTTTGCGTTTACCGTTCAAATAAGAATATCTCATGCCAAATCATTGATGATGAAGCTGGCGTAACACTCGTTTCCGCTTCTACAATGGAGGCTGGTTTTGAGGGAATCGGAAGCAATAAGGAGGCTGCTAAGAAGGTAGGCCTTGCTATTGCTGAAAAAGCACTCGCAAAGGGAATCGACACAGTAGTATTTGACCGTGGCGGTTTTGTATATCACGGACGCGTATCTGAGCTTGCAGCAGGTGCAAGAGAAGGCGGACTTAAGTTCTAATTCAGTCTCAGGTTTGTACGCTCGTTTAAATAATTTAAACAAGGAGAAATTAAAATGGCAACAAAGATAGACGCTTCAACTCTTGATCTTCAAGAGAGAATGGTCGCACTCAACCGTGTATCAAAGACAGTTAAAGGTGGTCGTATTGCTCGTTTTACAGCTCTTATGGTTGTAGGTGATGGCAACGGTCACGTTGGATACGGTCTCGGTAAAGCAGCCGAGGTTCCGGATGCAATTCGCAAGGGAATTGAGGACGCTAAGAAAAATATGATTACTGTATCCTTAAAGGATACAACAATTCCACACGAGGTTCTCGGTAAGTTCGGAGCAGGTTCCGTTCTTCTTAAGCCGGCACCTCTTGGTACAGGTATCATTGCAGGTAAGACAGTTCGTGCTGTTCTTGAGCTTGCAGGTATTAAGAACATCAGAGCTAAGAGTCTTCGTTCAAACAACACAACAAACGTAGTTAAGGCTACATTTGAGGGCTTGAAGGAACTCCGCAGCGTTGAAGAAGTAGCTAAGATTCGTGGAATCGAAGCTAATAAGGTTTTAGGTTAATAGGAGGAAACGGCAATGGTAAAGGTAACATTAGTTAAAAGCTTAATCAGCTGCACTCCAAACCAAAAGGCAACAGCAAAATCACTTGGCCTTACAAAAATCGGCAAGAGCGTTGTTCACGCAGATGACAAGGTAATTGCAGGTAAGGTAAAGGTTCTTGCTCACTTAGTAAAGGTAGAAAACGTATAATCTAAAACAATCAACGAAAATTTATAAAATTTATAAGGAGGATAAAATATGAAGCTCCATGAACTTTCTCCAGCTGCCGGCTCAGCTAAAGCAGCGTGGCGTAAAGGTAGAGGTACTGGCTCTGGTAACGGCAAAACAGCCGGAAAAGGACATAAGGGACAGAATGCTCGTTCTGGCGGTGGCGTAAGACCCGGATTTGAGGGCGGTCAGCTCCCATTATATAGAAAACTTCCAAAGAGAGGTTTCAATAATAAATTTGCAAAGGTTTACTCAATCGTTAACGTTAGTGACCTTAACAAATTCGAAAACGGCGCTACAGTAACTCTCGAAACCCTCGTTGCTTGCGGTCTTATCAGCAAGGAAAACGATGGATTAAAGGTGCTTGGCAACGGTAGTCTCAAGAAGGCTCTTACCGTTGAGGCTAAGATTTTCTCACAGACAGCTAAAGAGAAAATTGAAGCAGCAGGCGGAAAAGCCGAGGTGAAATAATTATGTTTAAAACCTTAGCTAACGCTTGGAAAATGGCTGATTTAAGAAAGAAAATACTCTTCACACTTATGATTATCTTAGTGTACAGAGTAGGTGCATGTATCACAGTTCCTTTCATCAGCTTCAACTCATTGGAAATTAACGAATATTACAATCAGTATTTCGCAGGTTTGGTAGCAGGTAGAATTCCTACCTTCGGTATATTAAATATCCTATCAGGTAACGCGTTCTCACAAGCAACGTTGTTTGCTCTCGGCGTTTCACCTTACATCACATCCTCAATTGTTATGCAGCTCTTATCAGTAGCAATTCCTGCTCTTGAGAGATTGGCAAAGAGCGAGGACGGTAAGAAGAAGATTAACTCTATTACAAGAGTTGTAACAATCGGTATTGCTCTTATCACATCAATAGGTTATTATATATACTTAAGAAACCTCGGTGCTGTACTTGAAAAAGGTTTCTTCTATGCAGTTGTAATTATCGCATGCTACTGTGCAGGTTCATCACTTGTAATGTGGCTTGCTGAAAAAATCAACGACCACGGTATCGGTAACGGTATCTCAATCATCCTTTTTGCAAACATCGTATCTCGTGCTCCGTCACTTGCAGTTGAGATTTATGATATGATTAAGAATAAGCCACTTGGCGGCACAATCTTCGCGGTTTGCGCTTGCTTATTTATGCTTTTCTTACTCTGGTTTATCATCTTCATTACAGATAGTGAAAGAAGAATACCTGTACAGTATGCAAAAAAGGTTGTTGGTAGAAAGATGTACGGCGGTCAAAATACAAATCTTCCAATCAAGCTTAATATGACAGGCGTTATGCCTATCATCTTTGCATCATCTATTATGAACATTCCTACAATTCTTAATATGTTCATCAATGCAAAAACAGAAAGCTGGTTTGCAAAGTTTGTGCAGTACTGCTCATCAATCACAATCCCTTACATTCTTGTTAACTTTGTTTTAATTGTTGCTTTTGCATATTTCTACGTAGCAATTTCCTTCAATCCAATCGAGGTTGCAGGCAATCTACAAAAGAATGGCGGTTCTATTCCAGGTATCCGTCCGGGCAAATCAACATCAGAGTTTATCAGTAAGGTTTTATCAAGAATCACACTCATTGGTGCGCTTGCATTATCAGTAATTGCGGTTCTTCCTGCAATTATTCAATATATCGTTAACCTTTGTGTATCAGGCTACATGATTCAGGATTTCGTATTCGGCGGTAGCTCAATCATCATCGTTGTTGGCGTTATCCTTGAAACAATTAAGGAAATCGAAACTCAGATGTCAATGCGTCACTATAAAGGCTTCCTTGAATAATTAAAGGAGTAGAGTATGAAAAATCTCAAGCTAATATTCCTTGGCGCTCCCGGCGCAGGCAAGGGAACACAATCTGACATAGTTGCCGAGAAGTACGGTATTCCTACTATCTCAACAGGCGTTATGATCAGAGAAGCTATAAAAAATAATACAGAGATGGGACTTCAAGCAAAGGCTTACGCTGAAAATGGCAAATTAGTACCTGATGAGGTAGTAATCGGCATTATCGGTGAAAGACTTGCAAAGGATGATTGCCAAAAAGGCTTCATCCTTGACGGTTTCCCAAGAACTGTTCCGCAGGCTGAGGCGCTTGACAAGATGGGCGTTGAAATCAACTGTGTTGTAAGCATTGAGGTAGCGGATGAAAAAATCGTTGAGCGTATGAGCGGAAGAAGGTCTTGCGCAAAGTGCGGTGCAACATACCATATCCTATATAATCCTTCCAAGGATGGCACAAGCTGCGACAAATGCGGAGAAGTGCTTTCCGTTCGTAAGGATGATGCTCCGGAGGTTGTTCTTGATAGACTTAACGTTTATCACAACCAAACAGAGCCTCTCAAGGATTTCTACGGTAAAAAGGGCGTTCTCGTATTAGTTGAAGGACAAGAGAAGGTAGAAGATACTACTGCTCTTACCTTAAACGCAATCGAGAGCTTAGTTAAGTAAGTATGATTCAGCTTAAAACACCCGAGCAAATCGAGATTATGAAAATTGCTGGTAAAATTACCGGTGAGGCGCTTCTCGTTGCAAAGGAAATGATTCACGAGGGAATAACCACAAAAGAAATAGATGAAAAAATCTGCCGTTATATCAAGAAAAATGGTGCAAAGCCAACGTTTCTTGGTTACGGCGGCTTCCCCGGAAGCGCTTGTATCAGCGTTAATGATGAGGTAATACACGGTATTCCTTCTCATAACAAAATACTTAAAAACGGAGATATAGTAAAAATCGACGTTGGTGCTTCATGGAAGGGCTTCACAGGCGATAGTGCCGCAACCTTCGCAGTAGGCGAAATTTCCGAAGATGCTAAGAACTTAATCAAAGTAACTGAGGAGTGCTTTTACGAGGGGGTAAGGGCTATTGAAAATACTCCAAATCCGCGAATTGGCGATATCGGTTATGCCATTCAAAAATACGTGGAGGACAGAGGCTTTTCGGTTGTAAGAGAATTTACGGGTCATGGCGTAGGCGCCAATCTTCACGAGGACCCCAACGTGCCTAACTACGGCACACAGGGAAGAGGCGTAAGGATTTATCCCGGTATGACTCTTGCAATAGAGCCAATGGTGAACGAAGGCTCTTGTCGTGTAAGAACACTTCACGACGGCTGGACTGTGGTAACACAGGACGGAAAGCTGTCAGCTCATTATGAGCATAGCGTAGCAGTAACAGATAACGGTGTAATTCTTTTAACAAAGGTTAACTGAGTGAAAAAATAAAAGTCTCTTTGCGGCTGATTTTAAGAGACGGATATATTCGATATACTGCTCGTTACTTCGGTATATCGAACTGAATAAACTAAAATAACATACCGAAATTTGAGAGGATATATATGGCTAAAGAAAATTTAATGGAATTTGAAGGCGTAGTTGTTGACGTATTGTCAAATGCAACCTTCAAGGTTAAATTGCAAAATGGGCATATAATTACTGCCCATGTTTCAGGCAAATTAAGATTAAATAATATAAGAGTTTTGCTGGGTGATAAGGTTACCGTAGAGGTTTCAGTATATGACCTCACCAAGGGACGTATTATCTGGAGAGCAAAATAAGAAAGGTGGTTTAAAATGAAAGTTAAGCCTTCCGTAAAGAAAATCTGTGATAAGTGCAAGGTAATCAAAAGAAAAGGTACCGTTATGGTAATCTGCGAAAATCCAAAGCACAAGCAGAGACAGGGCTAATAAACCTAAATCAATACTTAAAGGAGAAAAATAAATGGCTCGTATAGCTGGTGTTGATATTCCAAATGCAAAGCGCGTTGAAATCGCTTTAACGTACATTTACGGCATTGGATTAAAAAGTTCACAGGACATTCTTGCAAAGACAGGAATCAATCCTGATACACGTGCGAAAGATTTAACCGAAGACGAAATTGCAAAGCTTCGTGAAGAAATCGAAACAAATTATCACGTAGAGGGTGAACTCAGAAGAGAGGTAGCTCTTAACATTAAGCGTCTAGTTGAAATCAACTGCTATCGCGGAACTAGACATAGAAAAGGTCTTCCTGTAAGAGGACAAAGAACAAAAACAAATGCAAGAACTCGTAAGGGTCCTGCAAAGACGATAGCAAACAAGAAGAAATAATAAGGAGTGCAGAAAGATGGCTGAAAAGAAAGTTATTAGAAAGCGTCGTGAGCGTAAGAACATCGAAAAAGGTGCAGCTCACATTTGCTCAACATTCAATAACACAATCGTTACAATAACTGACGTTGCCGGAAATGCTGTTTCATGGGCATCAGCTGGCGAGCTTGGTTATAAGGGCTCAAGAAAGTCCACACCATTTGCTGCACAGATGGCTGCTGAAGCAGCTGCAAAGGCGGCAATGGAGCATGGTATGAAGACCGTTGAGGTTTACGTAAAGGGCCCAGGTCAAGGAAGAGAATCCGCAATTCGTGCTCTTTCAACTGCAGGACTTACAGTTACAATGATTAAAGATGTAACTCCTATTCCTCACAACGGTTGCAGACCACCAAAGCGCAGACGCGTTTAATTCTTAAGGAGGACAACGAAAATGGCAAGATATACTGGACCTTCATGTAAGCTTTGCCGTAGAGAAGGCACAAAGCTTTATCTTAAGGGCGAGCGTTGCTTATCTGACAAGTGCGCATTCAATAGAAGAACAGCGGCTCCCGGTCAGCATGGCGCAGCAAAGAAGAAGTTAACAGAATACGGAATGCAGCTCCGTGAAAAACAGAAAGCAAAGAGATACTACGGTGTTCTTGAAAAGCAATTCCATAGCTACTATGAGAAGGCTGATAATCAGGAAGGTATCGCAGGTGAAAACCTCCTCCGCCTTCTTGAAAGAAGACTTGACAACGTAGTATACAGAATGGGACTTGCAGCAAGCCACAAGGAAGCACGTCAATTAGTGCTTCACGGCCACTTTACATTAAATGGCCACAAGGCTAACATTCCTTCAATCTTAGTTAAGGTTGGCGATGTTATTGCTGTTAAGGAAACAGATTCTACAAAAATTAAAGAACTCGTTGAAGCTATGGGTGAGAAGATTTCTCCAAAGTGGCTTGAAATCGACAAAAACGCAGGTAGCGCAAAGGTTGTTGCAATGCCGGAGCGTGACGACATCGACTTCGAATTCAACGAACAGCTCATCATCGAGCTTTACTCTAAATAATAACTCTTTGTCATCTGTACAAATCCACCTTGAAAAAGGTGGAGATGGCAGGATTGTCGTTATTTGGTACAGAAGACATCAATGTTATGTAACCACAAAGCTTCCCTTAGGGGAAATAAGACTAATTGCATAAAATTGAATTTTAGGAGGGTTATTATATTATGATGATAGAAATTGAAAAGCCAAATATTACTATTGTAGGCGAAAGCGAAGACGGTAAGAAAGGTAAGTTTGTCATCGAACCACTCGAAAGAGGCTTCGGTACAACTCTTGGAAACGCTCTTAGAAGAGTGCTTTTAAGTTCACTCCCCGGATACGCAGTATCTTCAATCAGAATTGACAGCGCGTTACACGAAATGTCAAGCATTGAGGGCGTAACAGAGGACGTTACAGAAATAGTACTTAACGTAAAGGGTATAGTTTCAAAGCTTCTTGGTGACAGCATTAAGACTGTTCACATTGATAAGAAGGGACCATGCGAGGTTACTGCAGGCGATATTTGCGCAGACGCAGACCTTGAAATTCTTAACCCTGAACTTCACATCGCTACACTTGGCGAGGGAACACGTTTCTATATGGACCTCACGTTTGAAAGAGGTAGAGGATACGTTTCACAGGAAAAGAATAAGAATGACCACGTAAAGAGCCAAATGCCAATTCCCCTTGGTACAATCTTTACAGACTCAATCTACACCCCTGTATATAACGTAAGCTATAACGTAGAAAACACACGTGTTGGTAGCATTGCCGATTTCGATAAATTGACAATTGAAGTAGAGACAAACGGCACAATCAGAGCAACTGATGCTATCTCTCTTGCAGCCAAGGTGCTCAACGATCATTTCACATTGTTCGTAAATCTTTCTGATGAAGCAAAGAATGCAGAAACAATGGTTGAACGCGAAGAGGCGAAGAAGGAAAAATATCTGGAGATGACCATTGAGGAGCTTGACTTGTCTGTACGTAGCTTCAACTGCTTGAAGCGTGCAGGCATAGATACCGTAGAGGACTTAATCGCTCGTACAGAAGAGGATATGATTAAGGTTAAGAATCTCGGTAAGAAATCTCTCGACGAGGTAATCAATAAGCTTGCATCACTTGATTTAACTCTTAAGAAAGAGGAAGACTAAGTGATTTAACGGACAAACGGTTCGTAAATATTCGGCAAAGGAGGATAAATCAATGCCAGGAACAAGAAAACTCGGTAGAAAGACCGACCACAGAATTGCTATGCTCCGTGGAATGGTAACATTGCTTCTCGAAAAGGGCGCAATCGAAACTACACTTCCAAGAGCAAAGGAGCTTCGTGCAGTTACTGATAGAATGATTACACTTGGTAAAGAAAATACACTTGCATCACGTAGAGCAGCTCTTGCTTACATCACAAAGGAAGATGTAGTTAAGAAGCTCTTTGATGAAATCGCACCAAAATATGCAGATAGAGTAGGTGGATACACACAAGTTTATAAGCTTGGTCCAAGAAGAGGAGACGCCGCTGAAATGGCTCTCATTAAGTTAGTTGACTAATTAACGCAAAATACTCACCGAATTTCGGTGAGTATTTTTATTGTATAACGAAAACCACCGAATTTGATTTCGGTGGTTAAATTTTTTATATAGATTTATATTAGCAACCAACTGCGTTGACGATTTTGTACATATCGTCAAAGTAAGCGCGTCTTTCTTCGCAGATAGCTTCCATTTCAGCAATTTGCTCCTTGGAGAACTTGTCAAGGTCTCCGTCCTTTAATTTGCCCTTGTACATTCTGTCAAGGATAAGAGCAAACTTGATTTCCATTGAAGTGATTTTGTCGTGTCTTGTGCAAACAACAACGTCACTTACGCCTTGAAGTAAAAGCTCAACTGCCTTGTATCCGCTCTTTGTAGCAAAGTTTCTGTCAACGAGAGTAGGAACACCGCCACGAACAATGTGTGCAGGACGAACAAAACGTGATTCAACGCCTGTTTCAGCCTCGATTTCCTTTGTCAGACCTTCGCTAAATTCGCTGCCGAGACCTTCCGCAACAATTACGATAAAGCTTCTCTGACCTTGCGCTTTTCTTTCCTTAATTCTTGCAAAGAGAGCTTCCTTGTCAAATGGCTTTTCGTTAATAGCAACGCCAATAGCATTTAAAGCAAGACCTGTTTCAATAGCGATATATCCTGCGTGTCTGCCCATAACCTCAACAACACAACAACGTGCGTGTGACTCAAAGGTATCTCTCAAAGCATCGCAAAGATTTAAAACTGTATTCATAGCAGTATCGTAACCAACTGTAATGTCAGATGCGGTAATGTCGTTATCAATAGTACCGGAAACGCCAATACAAGGAATACCGCGAATGCTTAAATCAGTAGCACCTCTGAACGTACCGTCACCGCCAATTGCGATAATACCGTCAATGTTGTGCTTTTTGCATGTAGCAATAGCCTTTTGCATACCCTCTTCGGTCTTGAATTCATCGCAACGGTCAGAGTAAAGCATTGTGCCACCCTTGGATACAATATCACTAACGTCATTTTCGGTAAGTGGACGAACTCTGTCGTGGATGAGACCGGAATAACCGCCAAGAATACCTACAACCTCTACGCCGTGATCGATAGCTGAACACGTAACAGCTTTAATAACCGCATTCATACCCGGAGCGTCACCGCCGGATGTCAAAACGCCAATTTTTTTAAACTTCATTTCCATAATAATTCCCAACCTTTATTTGGTAAAAAATACTAAATTTTTTCGTAGTTATTTTATCATAAAAACGCCTTGAAATCAATAGCTTTATTTAATTTTGTTAAGTAAACGAGAAAGAATTTCTCTGACAGCCATTTTGCGTATTGTATCGCGACTGTTTTCGCTTCCTAAATCTAAGCGAAAGCTTTCTGCTGTGTCATTTGTGGCAATACCGATATAAACCGTTCCAACGGGCTTTCCTTCCACGGCTCCACCGGGACCTGCAATTCCCGTTGTGCTTATGCCAATGTCGGTAGAACAGGCTTTTTTGACGCCTAAAGCCATTTCCTTGGCCGTTTGAAAAGACACGGCACCGAATTCATCCAATGTTTCCTTTTTAACGCCTAACACCCCCATTTTAACCACGTTGTCGTAGGAAACAACACCGCCGTAAAAAACGCTGGAGCATCCGGCAATATCCGTAATCGATTTAGCAATAAGACCGCCGGTACAGGATTCAGCGCAGGAAAGTGTTAAATTCTTTTCCTTTAGTTTTTCCACAAGGCTACTGCAAAGTTCATACATAGTATTATACCTCCCGTATGAAATTCTATTAAAATATTACCATAAAAAGTTAAAATAATCAATATTTATTGAGAATAAAGCTCTTACGTTAAGTCAATAATTTTAAAAAATGTAAGGAGCAAATATGAAAAAAGCATTATTTATTTTTGTAGCGGTAATATCATTCCTTGTTGTAAATAGCTTTATTCCCACAGAAAAGGAATGTGAAATTTACAATTCAACGGTAAGACTTCATGTAATAGCGAATTCTGACAGCGAAGGGGACCAGGCACTAAAGCTGAAGGTGCGTGACGTAATAGTTGCAAGAATGTCGGATTATAATGCCAAAAGCAAGGAAGAAGCACTTTCATACATTGAGGAAGATATGGACAATTTAAAGAAAATAGCCGAGGAGTGTATAAAAAAACAGGGCTATGACAACCCCGTAAGCATAGAAATAGGCGAGGAAAGCTATCCAACCAGAGAATATGAGGACTTTACGTTGCCGGCGGGAAAATACACGTCATTACGCGTTATAATCGGTGAGGGAAGCGGACAAAATTGGTGGTGCGTTCTGTATCCGCCCTTATGCACAGCCTACGCAATAAAAAGTGAAAAGGACGATTGCATAGACGTTGGCTTCACTAAAGAGCAGTACGATTTTATTACAGGCAACAATAGTGAGTACAAGGTAAAATTCAAGCTGCTTGAAATGGCTTCTTATGCATTTGGCTTTGAATATTAGAAAAATGATTTCGTTTCTTTGTAATAAAACATCTTGCAAATCATACCGAATAGTGCTAAACTATATAAAACAAAATTATGGAGGGAAGCTATGTTCGGTTACATAAAGCCTCACGTCCCCGACTTAAGGGTCAAGGAGCATGAATTATATAAAGCCACCTATTGCGGTCTGTGCAGAACAATGGGAAAATGTACAGGCTGTATGTCAAGACTGACGTTAAGCTACGATTTTGCGTTTTTAGCCCTTTTACGTATGGTTACAGATAACGTAAAGGGAGAAATAAAAATGCGAAGATGTATTGTTCACCCATTCAAAAAAAGAATGATGCTTGAATCGAATTCCTCTCTTGAATTTTGTGCAAAATCAAGCGTTATATTAACGCGAATGAAGCTAAAGGATAACGTGAACGATAGCAGAGGGTTAGCAAAGCTTAAAGCAAAAACAGCCAATCTTGTGTCCGTATTCTTCAAAAAAACCGATAATGAACTAAAGTCTCTTGAAGAAAAAGTAAAGGAATGTATCGATAATTTAACTACTTTGGAAAAATCCAACAGTGATTCCGTTGATGATACTTCAAGCACCTTTGGTGAGCTTTTGGGCGCAGTAGCATCTTTTGGTTATAATGGCGCAATAAACCGCATACTTTATCAGGTGGGATATCATCTTGGTAAATGGATTTACGTAGTAGATGCCATTGATGATATGAACGAGGATTTAAAGAAAAAATCCTATAACGCTCTGCTGAATGCTTATGGAAATTCCCTAAACGACAGCCACAGGGACGCACTTTTTTGCGCATTGATGCTGGAGCTTGATGCAATGAGCAAAAGCCTTGAGTTGATTGATTTTTCAGCTCACAGAGACGTGGAAAGCATAATTAAAAACGTAATTTACGTAGGCATGGTTCATCAAACGCGCCAAATACTTCACCTTGACTGTGAGTGTAAGCCTACTCAACAAGGGAAAGGGACAACGGATAACTAAAATTAGCTTATCCGAATTAAATGCTTTACTTTTCTAAATTTTTGTGATACAATATATTAAATTATTTTCCGGAGGACAAAAGATTGAAAAATCCTTACGAGATTTTAGGTATAACTCCTAATGCAACAAATGAAGAAGTAAGAAACGCTTACAGAAGTCTTGCTAAAAAATATCATCCTGACAACTACGTTGACAGTCCTGTTGCCGATTTGGCAGAGGAAAAGATGAAGGATATAAACTGGGCTTATGATGAAATTTTGAAAATCAGAGCTAATCAACAAAGCGGAAACAGTCAAAATTCAAACACGTCAAGCGGTTTTTCATCAAACTCAACACCGCTTTACGGTAAAATCAGAACTATGATTAACTCGGGCGATATTAACGGTGCAGAGGCTATGCTGAACGGCGTGAAAAAAGGTGAAAGAAATGCTGAATGGTATTTTCTTAAGGGCTGCGTTTTGACACGCCGTGGGTATTACTTTGACGCTATCAAATTTATTGACCACGCATGCACAATGGACCCGGGTAATCAAGAATACCAAATGATGCGCGATAATCTTCGCAACCAATCGTATCATTACGGAAATCAATACCGTGGAAACGCAGGCGGCTGCAATATGTGTGACGTTTGTACTGCCCTCATTTGCCTTGACTGTATGTGTGACGCCTGCTGATTTGTCAGCTAACGCTATATGAAAAAAACAAGAAATTTAACCTTTTGCGCTCTTATGGCAGCCGTCAGTTTTATAGTTTTGCTTTTGGGCGGCGCATCTCAGGTTTTAGATTTAACTGCGGTTGTTGTTTGTGCTATGATTATTTTTGTAGTGCATACGGAATTAAGGTACAGCTCACTTTTAACCTATGCAGTAGCGGCAACTCTTGCATTTTTAATTTTGCCTAATAAGGAAATTGCCGTCGAATATTTGATTTTTGCAGTATATCCCATATTGAAGCCTATATTTGAAAAGGCGGGAAAATTCTTCGGTAAAATTTTAAAGATTGCATTTATGGTTGCTTCCTCGGCAGCCCTTACTTTGCTGTTCAGATACGTGTTTATGACAGGCGACGTTTGGTATATCGACGTAGCATTCGGCGTAACTTTGGTGGCTTGTTATATGTTTTTCGATATTGCTTTGACACGTTTCGATGTCTATTATCGTTTCAAACTCAGACACCAATTGCGAATAGACAGATTTTTTCATTAAAATACACAAAAACACGGCTCGAAATGCCGTGTTTTTATTAGTTCGTACAAATATTATATAAAAAAGTTGACAAATCAAACTTATATAGTGTACAATATATACGTATATTATATTTATAAAGGAATTTCAAATATGTTTAGAAGTATGACTGCCTTTGGCAGAGCAAGACAAACCGTAAACGGCAAGGATATTACGGCAGAAATTAAATCGGTAAATAACAGATATTTTGATTGCTCCGTAAAAATTACAAAGCTATACAGCTTTTTGGAGGATAAAATCAAGCAATATCTTCAAACCAAGGGTATATCAAGGGGCAAGATTGAGGTTTACGTTGGCGTTGACCTTTTAGAACAGGACGGTATAGAAATAAATCTTGATACCGCTTACGCAAAATCCTACATAAATGCTCTTTATAAGCTTCGCGATACCTTTGACTTAAAGGACGATATTACAGTTTCAAGAGTTGCCTCAAACAGAGATATTTTCACCGTTAAAAAGCCGGAGGACGATATTGAAAAGGATTGGGCAGACATTAAAGCGGTATTGGACGTTGCCATTGAGCAATTTATTGAAAGACGTAACGCCGAGGGTGAAAAGCTTTGCGATAACATTAAAGAAAAGATAGCAAACATAAAGGAATATTTAAAGGTTGTCGAGGCAAATTCCGAGAGTGATATTAAGGGTTATTCCAAAAAGCTTGAGGACAGAATTTTAAAATTCTTAAACGATAACTCCGTTCAGATAGACGAGCAGAGAATTTTAACCGAGGTTGCTATTTTTGCCGATAAGGTTGCTATTGATGAGGAGCTTGTAAGGCTCGGAAGCCATTTTTCAGCCTTTGATGATATTGTAGCATCAAACGAGCCGTCGGGCAGAAAGCTTGATTTCTTGCTTCAGGAAATGAACAGAGAAACAAATACCATAGGCTCAAAGGCTTCAAATACCGAAACAGCTCACTTGGTTGTAAATATCAAAAACGAGCTTGAAAAAATCAGAGAGCAAATCCAAAATATAGAGTAAGATTATGAGATTTATAGATTTAGGCTTTGGCAATATGGTTTCGGATGAAAGAATAGTTGCGGTTGTTTCTCCGGACTCCGCACCTGCTAAAAGAATAGTATCAGAGGCAAAGGACACCGCAAGAATTATTGATTGCACAGGCGGAAGGCGGACAAAAAGCGTTATTGTAACCGATTCTGACCACGTGGTATTATCAGCTCTTTCACCGGAAGCATTGGGAGAAAAATTAAACGGAAAAGAAAGTGACAGTAATGGAGGAGTGAAATGAGAAAAGGAATTTTATTCGTAATTTCAGGACCGGCAGGAAGTGGAAAGGGAACGGTAGTACAAAGCTTGCTTAAAGCAAACAGCGATTTAAGCTTATCCGTATCAATGACCACAAGACAGCCAAGAGAAAGTGACGTTGAGGGGATAACCTATTTCTTTACCACAAGAGAGGATTTTGAGAAGAGAATTGAAAACGGTGAGTTTTTGGAATACAATCTTTTCAGCGGAAACAATCAATATTACGGCACTCCGAAATTTGCTGTTGAAATGATGCTTGATGAGGGAAAGGACGTAATTCTTGAAATTGACGTAAACGGAGCTATGAACGTTAAAAAAATGTTTCCAAACGCCGTTACAATTATGTTAACACCTCCCAATTCGGAAATATTATCAGCTCGCCTAACGAACAGAGGTTCGGAAAATATTGACGAAATCAAGTCAAGACTCGAAACGGCAAAGCAGGAAATCAAATTGCTTCCGAAATACGATTATTCCGTAATAAACGAGGAAGGCAAAATCGACGAATGTGCCGATCTTATTTATTCGATTATAAGAGCGGAAAGACAAAAAACCGCATACACAAAATCCATTATGGAATGTTTTAAATAATTTAGTAAAATTTGAAAAGGAGATATATTATGCTTTATCCATCAATCCAGGAATTATTAAAGGTAACAGAAAAGGACGGAGAGGAAAGACTCAATAAATATTCCGTTACAATGGCAACTGCAAAGTGCGCAAGAATTATTACAAACAAGTATATCGAGGAGCGCCATTATGCAGAAAAGAAGATTGCAAACAAGGAAACCGACAAGGACTTGGCTTCTCTTGTAAAAAAGGAATACAGAGACGAAAAGGCTGTTAAGAATGCTCTTCGTGAAATCAAAAACGGTGAGTTTGAGGTTTTCCTTCCGGGTGAAGAAGGCTACGAGGATTCTCTTGTAGTAATTGAAAACTATGAGGCTCCTGAAAAGTATGAGCCAATGATTAAATTCCCAAAGGCTAACCTTGTTGCCGCAAACAACGAGGAGAGCGAGGACTTCGACGATTTTGATGAAGAGGACGTTGACAGCGCAGAGCTTATGGGAGCTGACCAGGTATATACTAACGAATCCGGTTATTCAATTGAGGACGGAGAAGAATAAAAAAGTGATATTTAATAGGCAGTAAGCCTATTTTTGAAGGGAGAATTGTATGTGCGGCGCTTTTATAAACGTTCATATAATAGATGTGCCGTATCATGCAGACGTTGAGTACACCTATTACGTGCCGGAAGAGAAAAGAGAGCTGATAGACGTAGGCTCGGCTATAAGTGTACCTTTTGGCACGTCTGACAGACAAAAGCTGGCTATCGTGGTAAATAGCTACGCAAGTGAGCCGCAAAACGGCTGTAAGACGAAGAGTGTGGTATCGGTAATGTCAGGGTATTTCAGCCTTGACAGCGATATGCTTGATTTGTGTCGCTTTATGAAAAATACTACTCTTTGTACAATAGGTGAGGCAGTAAAATGTATAATTCCCTCCGCTCTCGTTTTTAAAACCAAGGAGGTTTTTTTCGCTAAAGATACCCTTGATGACGTACCGAAGGGGTTGCAGGATATATATTGGTATATTGAAAACAATCCTAAGGTATCTTTGAAGAAGCTTAAGGAAACCTTTGAAAACGCAGAGAGCGATATAGCAAAGCTTTTGAGATTGAAGCTAATCAATAAGACTACCTTCGTTGATGAAAAAGAAAAAAGCAAATTCGAAAATCACGTCAGCTTAAACGTTTCACGTGACGAGGCTGCGGATATTGCAAACGGCAACGGCAAAATCAAGCTTCGTGGCAGTAAGCAGTCGGAGATTTTAAAGCTTTTATGTGAGCATAAAATACTGATCGATAAGGAAATTTACGAAAAAACTGACTCGTCAAAGCAGGCTCTTGACGCTCTTTTAAAAAAGGAGCTTATACGTATTGAGCAGATTGAGGTTTCAAGAAATCCTTACGGCAACATAAAAAAGCTTGATGATTCCGCTCTTATTTTAAGTGATGAGCAGAAAGAGGCGTTTGATACTTTGAAGGGGCTATATAACGAGCCTTGTGCAAGAGGCGCTCTTTTGTACGGAGTTACGGGAAGCGGAAAGACAAGCGTAATGAAGAAAATGATTGACGAGGTTGTGGGCAACGGACAGGGCGTTATATTACTGGTTCCGGAAATTTCCTTAACACCTCAAACCGTTGCTACCTTCTGTGGCTATTACGGAGACAGAGTAGCGGTAATTCATTCAAATCTCTCTGTTGGAGAAAGATTTGATACATATAAAAAAATATTTGACGGTAAGGCTGATATTGTAGTGGGAACTCGTTCAGCCGTTTTTGCCCCTTTAAAGAATCTCGGTATGATTATAATTGACGAGGAGCAGGAGCATACCTATAAGTCTGACACGAATCCAAAATATCTTGCACACGATATTGCGCGATTCAGGTGCGCAAAATCAAACGCTCTTATGCTTTTTGCGTCGGCAACACCGTCTTTAAATTCTTACTATAAGGCAATGAGCGGCAATTATACTCTTGTAAAGATGGAAAAGCGTTATGGAGATGCAAGACTTCCCGACGTTGTAATTACCGATATGCGTCACGAAAGGCAAGAGGGCAATATAAACGCTCTCGGAAAAAAACTTGCGCTTACGCTCGGAAAGGCTATTGATGATGAAAAGCAAGCAATTTTGTTTTTAAACCGTCGCGGGTATCATTCTGCCGTTAGCTGTCAAAAGTGCGGTAAAACCCTTGAGTGTCCGAATTGCTCCGTTGCGCTTACCTACCATTCCTTTAAAAAAATCAAGACTGATTTGGATAAGGAAACTAAAAATGAGGAAATGGACAAAAGCGGAGTTTTAAGGTGTCATTACTGCGGTTACCGTGCAAAATTGCCTGAAAAATGTCCCGAATGCCAAAGCGTCGATTTTAGCTATACCGGATTTGGTACTCAAAAAACAGAACAGGATATTGAGGAGCTGTTTCCCGGCGTAAAAATTCTGCGTCTTGATGCGGATACTACCACAACAAAAGCATCTTATGAGAAAATTTTAGGCGATTTCAGGGATAAAAAAGCCAATGTGCTAATAGGCACTCAAATGGTAACCAAGGGACATAATTTTCCATTGGTAACGGTAGTTGGAGTGATTTTGGCAGATACGATGCTATATACCAGTGATTACCGCGCAAGCGAGCGCACCTTTTCAATGCTTACACAGGTAATAGGCAGGGCAGGCAGAGCGAAGGACCAGGGTGTTGCCATAGTGCAAACCAATTCACCAAACGAGCAGACTATTCAGCTTGCCGCAAGACAGGATTATACTGCATTTTATGAGAACGAAATTAAAATAAGAAAAGCGTATAGCTTTCCGCCGTTTTGCGATTTGGCAGTAATAACTCTTTCTTATATAGACGAGCAGGAGTTAAATAGAGATGCAAGCAAGCTCACTTGCGAGCTTGAAAAGGAGCTTAAGGCAATTAACGCACCGGTTATAGCTTACGGTCCATTTGAAGCACCTATATATAAATCTCAAGGCAGATACCGTAAGCGTATAATTCTGAAATGTAAGCTGAATAGCAAAATAAGAGAAATATTTGCAAAAATTTATTTGGAATATTCTAAAAATTCCAAGGGAAATTATATATCCATAGATTTTAATCCCAGCAGCATATAAGGAGAAATTATGGCAATTTTACACATTGTGACAACAAAAGAAAACGAGGAGTTTTTAAGAAAGAAAAGCCGTGAGGTTACTGAAATAACGCCAAGAATTTTAACACTTCTTAACGATATGGTTGAAACTATGCGTAATGCAAACGGATGCGGACTTGCCGCAGTACAGGTAGGAGTGTTACGAAGAGTGGTTGTTATCGAAACGGAGGAAGACGGGCTTTTTGAATTTATAAATCCGAAAATTATAGCTATGTCCGGCGTACAAAAGGGTGAGGAGGGCTGCCTCTCCGTTCCCGGTGAGTGGGGAATTACAAAAAGACCGGAGCACGTTACGGTACGCGCATTTAACAGGCAGGGCGAGGCGTTTGAGGTAACGGGTCACGGACTTTTAGCTAAAGCTATGTGTCACGAGCTTGACCACCTTGACGGTATTATCTATACGGACAAAGTAATAAAAGAGACAGAGGACGACAAATGAGAATACTTTTTATGGGAACGCCGGAATTTGCCAAAATAAACCTTGAAGCGTTGTACAATAGCGGAGAGGAAATTATCGGCGTCGTAACTGCTCCCGATAAGCCAAAGGGCAGAGGAATGGTGTTAACTCCCAGCGACGTTAAAAAATTCGCTGTGGAAAAGGGATTAAAGGTATATCAGCCTCTTACCTTAAAGGACGGAGCGTTTCTTGATACCTTAAAGGAGCTTAACCCGGAGCTTATTGTAGTCGTTGCCTACGGAAAAATCTTGCCAAGCTACGTTCTTGACTATCCAAAATACGGCTGTATTAACAATCACGCATCAATTTTGCCAAAATACAGAGGAGCAGCGCCAATTCAAAGAGCGATTATGGATGGTAACACGGAAACCGGCGTTAGCGTTATGAAAATGGACGTAGGGCTTGATACGGGTGACGTTATCTACGTTGAAAAGGTTACAATAGAGGAAAACGATAATTTTGAGGAAATTCACGATAAGCTGGCTGAGGCAGGAAGCTGTGCGCTTTTAAAAACAGTAGAGCTTCTTAAAAGCGGTAAAGCTACTTATACAAAGCAGCCCGATAACTTCACGTACGCTGAAAAAATATTGAAAAATGACTGTTTGATAGATTTTAATAAGTCTGTTGACGAAATTCACAATCAAATAAGAGGTCTTTCGCCTATTCCGCTGTCATATACAAAAATGAGCGACGGAAAGATTTTAAAGGTTGTAAGGGCGCATAAGACCGACAGAAAAGCAAACGGTCAAAACGGAGAGGTAGTAGCTCTTGATGATGCAATATACGTCAAGTGCGAAAACGGTGTTATCGCTTTTGACGTAATAGTTCCCGAGGGTAAGGGAAGAATGAACGCATCTGATTTCATAAACGGCAGAAAGGTGAAAATCGGAGATATTTTCGGTGCTTAAATTTCTGCAAGACTATTAACAAAAAGGAGAGAAAAATGGAAAATCCGAGAGAGTACGCATTAAAATCACTTGTAAAATCAGATACTCAGTCCGTTTTTTCTAACCTTGAAATTAACACAACGCTGGAAAGAGCAAGATTGAGCGGAAGCGACAGAGGATTATATACTGCTCTGTATTTGGGCGTTTTGGAAAAGAAAATGGCACTTGACTATATTATTTCAAAATATTCCAAAACACCCATAAGCAATATAGATAATGAGACCTTGAATATACTTCGCCTGGGTATTTATCAGCTTTATTATATGGACAAAATCCCCGACTATTCCGCAACGGACGAAAGCGTTAATTTAGCCCATAAAAAGACAAAGGGCTTTGTAAATGCTATTTTGAGGAGCTTTATACGTGACAAAAAGACGGTAGATTTTCCTAATGATAAATGGCATAGGCTATCAGTAGAATATTCCTATCCTATGGAAATTATTGACTTGCTTATCGAATCTTATGGGGAAAATACCGCCAACGACCTTATTGTTAAATCGGAAAATGACAAGGCGACAAGCCTGAGGGTAAATACGTTAAGAGCAAGCGCAAGCGACGTTTTTGATACCTTAAAGGCGAGAGGGGACGAGCCTTCTTTAAAAGGCGATATTGTTAAAACAGGACTTCCTATCAAGGAAATTAAGGATTTAATTGATACAGGAGTTGTTTTTGTGCAAGATGAAGCATCGCGTATTTGTACGATGGCGGTAGGTGCAACAGAAAATGAGACTGTTTTAGATGCCTGCGCTTGCCCCGGAGGCAAAACCTTTTCTATGGCTATTGATATGAAAAATAAGGGAAAAATAGTGGCTTGCGATTTGCACGGTAACAAATTAACGCTTATAGATAAGGGTGCAAAAAAATTGGGTATTGACATAATTACCGTAAAGGAGCAAAACGGAAAGGCTTACGTAAGTGAATTTGATAAAAAATTTGACAAGGTGCTATGCGACGTACCCTGCTCGGGACTTGGTATTATCTTTAAAAAGCCCGATATAAAATACAAGTCTATTGATAACATCAATGATTTGCCAAAGGTGCAGTACGATATTTTATCAAACTGCGCAAGCTACGTAAAGGTAGGAGGAATACTTGTTTATTCTACCTGTACGCTAAATAAAAAGGAAAATGAAAATAACGTGCTTCGTTTTCTTGATGAAAATAAGGATTTTGAAGCACTTGATTTTGAGATAGACAACGTAAAAAGCCAAAACGGAGCATATACCTTTATGCCCCACATAAACAATACGGACGGCTTTTTCGTTGCAAAAATGAAGAGAATAAAGTAAGAGAGAAAAATGAAGAAATTAGATATTCTTTCAATGACATTAAAGGAAATTGAAGAAGCCGTTATAGAAATGGGCGAGCCGAAATTCAGAGCAAAGCAGATTTACGGTTGGATTTTAAAGGGAATGTGGGGCAGTGAAATGCGCAATATCCCTGCGGCTCTGCAAAAAAAGCTTGACGATGTGTTTGAATTCAGATTGCCTAAAATTAAAATCAAGCTTGTTTCTCAAATCGACGGTACCGTAAAATACCTTTTTGAGCTTATTGACAATGAGTGCATCGAAGCTGTATTTATGCGCTATGAGCATGGAAATACTCTTTGCATATCATCACAGGTAGGGTGCAGAATGGGTTGCAAATTTTGCGCTTCAACACTCCTTGGCAGAGTAAGGGATTTGTATCCGTCTGAAATGCTTGGTCAAATTATATCGGCTGAAAAGGATACGGGAGAGAGAATTTCCAACGTAGTTATGATGGGCATTGGCGAGCCTCTTGACAATTACGCAAACACGGTTAAATTTTTAAGGCTTGTAAGTCAGGATGACGGCCTTAACATTGGGCTTCGCCATATATCTGTTTCCACCTGCGGTCTTGTGGATAGAATTAACGACCTTGGTGAAGAAAATCTCCCCATAACACTCTCAATATCGTTACACGCTTATGATAATGAGGTTCGTTCCTCAATAATGCCTATAAACAACAAATATTCCATAGAGCAGCTTCTTTCTGCCTGCAATTCTTATTTTGATAAAACAGGCAGACGAATTTCCTTTGAATATACCTTGATAGCAGGCAAAAACGACACACTTGATGGAGCTGTCGCTCTTGCCAAAATTCTCAAAAAGTATATAAAAGGGCCGTGCCACGTGAATTTAATTCCTTTAAACGAGGTTAAGGAAACAAAGCTTGAAAGCTCAAAGAATGCCAACGCATTTAAAAATAAGTTGGTTTCTCTTGGGATAAACGCAACGGTAAGAAGAAAGCTCGGTTCAGATATTAACGCATCCTGTGGACAATTAAGACGACAGTCGAAGGAGAATAAATGATTATAGCATCACAAACCGATATAGGAATGAAAAGAAATTCAAATCAGGATTTCCATATCACAAAGAAATACTCTAAAAAAACCTGTTTATGTGTCGTTTGTGACGGTATGGGTGGAGCAAAGGGCGGAGAGCAAGCGTCTAAACTGGCGGCAAAAGCGTTTGTAAACTATATGGACCAATTTTTAGAGGAATACATAGGAAATAAGGACAAGCAGATTACAGCTCCCGAAATAAAGAAGGCTATGTCAAGCGCTCTTGATATGGCTAACGATGAGGTTTACAGATACTCTCGCGGTCATATTGGAATGAAGGGAATGGGAACTACCATTGTTGCAACGCTTATTATTGATAAGACGATTTTTGCATTGAACGTAGGAGACAGCAGAGTTTATTGCTTAAAGGGCAATAAAATTAAGCAGATAACAAAGGACCATTCCTACGTGCAATATCTTATAGATATAGGGCAGATTACCGAGGAGGAGGCTAAAACCTCAAATAACAGAAATATAATAACAAGAGCAGTAGGTACAGAAAGAAGAGTAGAGGGCAATATTTACAAGGAAACGGTTACTGAGGGTACGTTTGTGCTTCTTTGTACCGACGGTCTTACCAATTATGCCGACAACGAGTCTCTTTGTAATCTTGTATCAAATGACTATAATGCAAGAAACGTTGATGAAATCGGATTGAGCATAAGAGTAAAAAAGCTCATTGATTTTGCAAACGACGGTGGCGGATCTGATAATATTACCGCTGTGTTAGTAAAGCTGTAAGGAGGACAAAATGGAGAAAACCGAAAAATATGAAAAATATGAAAAAATAGTTGGCTCCGTTTTGGATGACAGGTATTTACTCGAGGAGCTAATCGGTATTGGTGGAATGGCTGTTGTATACAAAGCCACGGACGTGTCTGTAAACAATCAAATCTACGCTATAAAAATGCTTAAGGAAGAGGCTGCCTGCGATGAAATCGTGGTAAAACGCTTCAAAAATGAGTGTCGCGCCGAATCAATGCTTAATCATAAAAATATCGTATCTGTGTATGACGTTAGCGTAAAGGGCGACCTTAAGTATATGGTAATGGAATACGTTTACGGTATAACCTTGAAAAAATATCTTATAGGAAATAACGGTCCCTTGGAGCTTGATGAGATTTTAAGCTATACAGTACAGATTTTAAGAGCTTTAAGAGTGGCGCATGGCGAAGGAATTGTACATAGAGATATTAAGCCTCAAAACATAATGGTTTTGGGCGACGGAAAAATCAAGGTGATGGATTTCGGTATTGCCAAGCTGCCAAATGCGGAAACCGTAACGGTTACTGATAAAGCGGTAGGCACAGTCTATTATATGAGTCCGGAGCAGGCAAGCGGAAAATCAATTGATTGCCGCAGCGATATTTATTCGTTGGGAGCCATGCTTTATGAGCTTGCAACGGGAGAAATGCCATTCAAGGGAGAAACACCGGTTGCTATTCTTATGAAACACGTTCACGACCAGCCGGTACCGCCAAGAGCTATAAATCCTAAAATTCCCGTAGGGCTTGAGCAAATAATTATGTGTGCCATGAGCAAAAGACCTCAAGACCGCTTTGATAGCGTTGAGACCATGCTTGCTTATGTTAAAGAGCTTCAAAGAGATAAAAAAATAAAATTTGACGAGCTTCCTTCAAATTCGGGATGGGAAAATTTCAAGGCAAAAGTAAAAAGAATTTTTTCAAAGGGGAAAAAATGATTTTAGGAACAGTAATTAAAGGCGTGGGCGGACTGTACACCGTACGCCTTGATAATGAAATAAACGGCGAAAAATACGTAAAGGTGCGCGGCCGCGGTGTGTTCCGCCATGAAAAAACCGTACTTTTAACAGGGGATAGAGTAGAGCTTGAAATGCAAAAGGAAAATGAATTTTTCTGCAAAAGCATTCTTGAAAGAAAGAATTCTCTTATCCGTCCGCCTCTTGCAAACCTTGACGTGATTTTTGCTGTAATTCCTTGCGTAAAGCCACAGCCCGATTTACAAATAGTAGATAAAATGGTGTCAATTTGTGAGCATAATAAAATTGAGCCTGTGATAGTGATTACAAAATCGGATTTGGATAAGGACTTTGCCAACGAAATGTATTCCATATACAAAAAATGCGGATTTGAGGTGTTTATAACCTCGTCAGAGGCAAAAGACGGAGTTGAGGATATACTTAACTATATAAAGGATATTTCCAAAAAAGGCGCGCCTCTGTGTGCTTTTGCGGGAGTTTCCGGGGCGGGAAAGAGTACGCTTTTAAATGCGATTTTTCCAAATCTGCATCTTGAAACCGGTGAACTTAGCCAAAAAATAGAGCGCGGCAAAAATACAACCCGCCATACGGAGCTTTTCCCTTATGAAGAAATTGTGGGACGGGAGTATGACGGTTATCTTGCCGATACACCCGGATTTTCGTTGTTGGATTTTGACCGTTTTGACTTTTTCACTCTTGATGAGCTGTTTGATACCTTTAGAGAATTCGGAAAATCGCGGGGAGAGTGTCGATATACTAAATGCTCTCACACCAAGGAGGACGGGTGCGACGTTATTGCCCGTGTAAAAAACGGAGAAATTCCAAAATCACGTCATCAAAGCTATTTAGCTCTTTATGAGATACTTAAGAAAAAGCCGACTTGGAAAAAGTAATGATATTTAAAAGTAGCAAATTTCATTCCTTGGCATACATTGATAGTGAAATCACATATTTTGGAGCTAATATGAAAATTGTTGTTGTTAAGTCCCCGAAGCTTTTTGTTCCGATTTTAAGAAAGCTTTTTAAAATCAGCAAAGTTAATAAATAAAAAAATCGCCAAATTCAAATGGCGATTTTTATTATTTTGCAGAATTATATACGCGCAACACCTGTTTTGTAGGCAGCCATAATAACCGCTTCGCTGACAGCGTCAGCAACTCTTTTATCAAGAGCGTTTGGAATTATGTTTTCCTCATTTAAATCCTCATCGCTTATAAGTGATGCAAGAGCATAAGAGGTTGCCAGCTTCATTTCTTCGTTTATGCAGCTTGCTCTTGAATCAAGAGCGCCTCTGAATATTCCCGGGAAGGCAAGAACGTTGTTTATTTGATTTGGAAAATCGCTTCTTCCCGTGCCTACGATTTTTGCCCCTGCTTTTTTTGCAAGGTCAGGCATAATTTCGGGAGTAGGATTTGCCATGGGAAATACAATAGCATCCTGTGCCATTGATTTTATCATATCCTCGCTTACGATGTTAGGTGCAGAAACGCCGATAAATACGTCACAGCCCAGCATAGCTTCCTTAAGTGTGCCTTTAAGCAGAGCTTTGTTAGTTACCTCGGCAATTTCTCTGTGTGCATCGTTCAGACTTGCATCCCCTTTGCAAATAATACCGAAACGGTCAACCATAGTCAGATTTTCAACACCCATATTCAATAAATGCTTGCCGATAGCAATTCCCGCAGAGCCTGCGCCGTTTATAACTACTTTAATGTTGGAAATTTCCTTTTTAACTACCTTAAGAGCGTTCAAAAGAGCCGCGCCTACCACAATGGCAGTTCCGTGCTGATCGTCGTGAAAAACGGGAATATCGCACACCTCTTTGAGCCTTTTTTCAATTTCGAAGCATCTGGGAGCTGAAATATCTTCTAAATTTATGCCGCCAAAGGAGCCGGATATAAGCTGAACGGTTCTTACTATTTCGTCTACGTCCTTACTGCCTACGCAAATAGGAAAAGCGTCAACGTCGGCAAATTCCTTGAACAAAGCGCATTTACCCTCCATAACAGGCATACCTGCCAAAGGACCAATATCACCAAGGCCTAAAACGGCAGTTCCGTCTGTTATAACCGCAACCAAGTTGGAGCGGCGCGTAAGCTCATAGCTTTTGGAAGGATTTTTTTGAATTTCAAGACAAGGCTCCGCAACACCGGGTGTATACGCTAAGGATAAATCGTCTCTGGTTTCAATTTTTGCTCTGGAGATAACCTCGATTTTTCCACCCCATTCATAATGCTTTTTTAGTGATTCTTTTCTTACGTCCATTATATCATTTCCTCCGGGCAAAAATATCTGTCAAATTCTTCCTCGTTTAAATATCCAAGCTTCATACACGCTTCCTTTAGTGAAAGCTCTTCCTTGTGTGCCAACTTTGCGATTTCTGCACCCTTTTCATAGCCGATATACGGTGTTAAGGCTGTAACAAGCATAAGAGAATTATGTAAATTTTGATGCATTTTTTTCTTGTTGGCAACAATTCCCTTAACACAGTGCTCGTTAAAGGACTTAATGCCATCCTTGAGCAATCTTACGGATTGTAAAAAGTTATATATTGTCACAGGCATAAATACGTTTAATTGGAAATTTCCCTGTGATGCGCAGAATCCGATAGTAGCATCGTTACCCATTACTTGTGCGGCAATCATAGTTATCGCCTCGCATTGAGTGGGATTTACTTTGCCCGGCATAATTGATGAGCCGGGTTCATTTTCGGGTATAACTATTTCTCCAAGACCGCATCTTGGCCCCGAGGCTAACCATCTTATATCATTAGCCATCTTCATTAAATCGCAGGAAAGAGCCTTTAGCGCTCCGTGAGCAAACACAATTTCATCTTTAGATGACAGCGCGTGGAATTTGTTTTTGGCAGGAACAAATTTTACTCCGGTTATGTTAGAAAGCTCAGAGCAAACCGTTTTGTCAAATCCTTTCGGGGCGTTTAGACCCGTACCGACTGCGGTTGCGCCAATGGCAAGCTCCAAAAGGTGCTTTTGCGCATTTTCAAGAAGCTCCTCGTCCTTTTCCAAGGAAGCTCTCCAACCGCTGATTTCTTGAGCAAAGGAAATAGGGGTAGCATCCTGCAAATGGGTTCTTCCGCTCTTTACAAGTGATTTGTTTTTTCTTTCAAGCATCTTTAAATCACATATTAAATTATTCAGTTGCGTTTTCAAAAGAATAATACCCTGCACACAGGATATATGCATAGCAGAAGGAAATACGTCGTTAGAAGACTGGGACATATTTACGTCGTCGTTGGGGTGAAGCAGCTTTTTGCCAGCAACGGTATTTGCATAATTAGCAATAACCTCATTTACGTTCATATTCGTTTGAGTACCGCTTCCTGTTTGCCACACCTTTAACGGAAACTCGTTTTGCAATTCTTGGCGCTTTGCAATAGCTTTTTCAATATATTCAAGCTTTTCATTAGTCATTTTTTCGGGACGAAGCATATTGTTTGCCCTTGCGCAGGCAAGCTTTAAACAAAAAAGACTGTCGATTAGCTCGCTTGGCATAAGCTCTGTGCCTATATCGAAATTCTCGTAGCTTCTTTGTGTTTGCGCACCCCAATATTTGTCTGAAGGAACCTCTATTTCTCCCATAGAGTCCTTTTCAATTCTGTATTTCATAACAAATTTACCTCACATTCAGCATAACTGATACGCAAAATTTATTTTCTTTAATTTCATAGTTAAAAAGACCGTTGTAGCTTTTTACAATGTTTTTGACAGATTCAAGACCAACGCCCATTCCGTCTCTTTTAGTAGTCAAAAGAGTTCCGTCAAATGACTTTTTCAGTCTTCCTGAAAAAGTGTTGTCAATAGCAATCAGCATACAGGCGTCGGTGTAATCAATAGCGACGCTGATTTGTCTGTCCATACCGTTATACGAAAGGCAAGCGTGAACGGCGTTTTCCAAAAGATTTCCAAGCACCACCGATAAATCGCTTTCTTCAATTTTGATTTTCTCAGGAATTTTGGCAAGAACCTTAAAGTCAGTTTCGCCGTTCTTTGCAAGAGTGGCAAAATATACAAGCAGCGCGTTTATAGCCTGATTTTCGCAAATCATAATAGAACTGTAATCGGGCAAGGATTTTTTATAGCTGTTAAGATATTTTTCCAATTTATCGTACTCGCCATTGGCAAGATACGAGGACATTACGGTAATGTGATGACGTATATCGTGCTTTGCATGACGCGCCTCTAAAATTCGCTCGTTCAGGTTTTCGTATTGCAAATGCTGCATAGTCAAGTGATAGTTGTTTTCCTCAAGCGTCATATTTTTCGCCTGCTCCTTAATAAAGCGGAATGCGGTGTAATAAACGAAATATGCGCCTAAATCAACTATAAACAGAAATAAAACGTGTTCCCCACTCATAGCAAATTGACTGGGTGAGCCGTGAAGAGAGTAAACGTGGAAAAACCAGACGAAATAGAATGTAGCGGGAATTAACCATAAATATTTCCACGCAGCTCTTACGTGTTCGTTGACAATAGCCTCTCTGAATAGCTTGTATATAGAAAAACCAACAGGAAGCAAAATAATAATTTGAAGCACAAAAACGCAAAGGGAGTAGGAACACGCATAGGTTTTCTCCCAAGCTACGCTCCCAAAAAATTTGCTCTCAAAAAATTTACCTGCAATATTTATAAATGACGAAATATTCGACAGCATTATAAGCATAAACAGCTTTTTACCAAAATGCGCTTTAACCAAAACGGCAAAAAAACAGTAATAGATAATAACGGCAAAAGTGCTTACAAGACCTCTATGGTTTTCATTGACCCACAACCCAGCCCACATAGCGAATATAATTTGAACTATGCAAAGAGCGCCTATGGCAACGTACGTTGTTTTTTTTGAATAGCGTAGCCTGTCCCAAAATGGAAGAATCGCAAGCAGAAGATATGAAAGATTTAAAATTCCGTAAAGACAAACCTCTAAATAATTCATTATTTTCCAACCTCCTTGCGAAGCTGGTCAAACTTAAATTTAGTATATGCCTCCGTTACCTCTTTAGCACGGCGACGGCTGATTGGCACAATAGCCTTGTTTGACATAATGAAATCATTTCCGTTTAGCTTGTCAACCTCGTGAAAGTTTACAATTACACCCTTGGTGCAGCAAGAAAAGTAGGAATTTTCGCAAAGCAAGCCTTCTACCTCGGAATGTAGAACACGGGCTACAATATTTTCTCCCCGCTTACAATGAATAGTTATGCTATGTCCGAAATATTCCGTATAGATAACGTTTCTTAAAATAACACTTTGACCTGTTGAAAGAGTAATATGCTTAGCAAACTCATAAGAGTTCATTCCAAGCCGGTCGAGCATTGCTTTTACACTTTTTTCCGTAAAAGGCTTATGTAAATAGTAGTGGGCATTAACCTCGTAGCTCTCGCTGGCAAATTCGTTACTGGTCGTGCAAAAAACAAGGCGCACGTCATTATCGCTTTCACGGATTTCACGGGCAACGTCAATGCCTAACATACCGTCCATAAAAATATCCAAAATAATCAAGTCGTAATTTCCTGCCTTGAAGCTGTCAAGAAATTCTTCTCCGCTATGAAATTTGGAAATTTTTTTAGAATTGTCACCTATTGCCAAAAGCTCATAAGCAATAAGAGAGGAAAGGCTCTCTAAAAGCTCATTGTCGTCATCAACTATGGCAACTCTCATACGTACACCTCCATACTTATATTTTAAATAATTTTAACATATTAAAAAAATAATTACAATAATTTTTAGAGAAAATATGTCATTTTAGGCATGGTTAATGGAATTTTATAAACTATTTTAACCGCTTGCGTCAGAAACTGACCGCTTGCGCCAAAGCTATTGAAAATTTACAGGATTTAAGTATAATGAAATCAGAGGAAGGCAGAAGAAAATGCAAGTCCTTCAGCGATATTGAAAAATTATAAGGAGGAAACTCCAATGAACATTTTAATTTTCGGCTCTGAAAACGAGACTGATGAGGTCATTGATTTGATTGAAGCCAACGATCAATTTTTGTTCAGAAAAAAGAATTACGTAAAAGCTACGGATTACGATGATTTTTTGGAAAAGCTAAATGCGGATAAGGACGTAATTTTTGTTCTTGAAAACGGTGCAAAGGGAATGGAAAGCGCAATAGCTGCAAAAAGCTTATGTCCCAAAACTCCTGTGATTTGGTTTTCCGAAGACAAGAATTTCGGAGTGCAAGCATACAGAGTCGGTGCAGAATTTTTCGGCATAAAGCCTGTTACAAATGAGCATTTAGCTTTAGTTGCAAAAAAACTAATGCTACGCTGATATGAGAGGGCATAGCTAATACTCTCCTCTTTTATGCCCTCTTATAAAAAATATTTCCTCCTAATATAAATACGGATAAAATCCAAATAACTTATAGTCTCTCCAAAAAGCCCTCTTGTAAGGTGTGAAGCTTCTGTCAGCATATCACACTCATACAAGAGGGCGTATTTATTTAATTTGTCGGTTGCGCCTTAGAACAGCCAATTTATTTTATTGAATCCAAAGGCGGTTTTTTTCGGTGAGGGCGTACCTCTCCATTGTGATTTTATCGACACTCTGTCCCAAAAATCAACGTTACCGAAAATATTACCTATGCTTGAATATTGTGTGATTTTGAGGGTGACCTCAGTTCCCCAAAGTACCTTGTCAATATCAAAGGTGTAGGGGGAGGCGATTTTTTCACCTACAAGCCTTTCATTTACGTATAAAAGAGTATATAAGCTTGTTCCGCTAAACTCTATTTTTTTAGCTCCATTCGGAATTGTAACCTTCGTTATAAGCTCGATATTGCCGTAATCAAAAATATAATCCCCGCATCTGTATTCGTTTTTTCTGGTGTTCAGTGTTATGAGATAATTGGACGAAACGTCAACGCTGTACGAAAAATCTCCCATAATAAATGCGCAGGGCATATACTTAAAATCATTTTCAGCTTCTATTGTATGCTCGCCTGCCTTCAAAAGCACCGTGTCGCTTAATTTGTACAAGTTCTTAAGCCCAAAGGATAATACGTCAGCAGTTCCTTTAGCGATTATTTCATTCCCGTCAAGTAATACCTTTTGGTTATTTCGTATTGCAAAAACAAGAGGAGTATCCTCTTTACAAAGAATTTTTGTGCTTTGATTGTTTACGTGCATTGTTCGGGTCATATTGGCATTTCGGTAAATTATATCAAAGCTTGTGCTAAGCTCTTCTTTTGTTAATGGCTCCTCCTCAAATAATAGCTTAACCTCATATTCTTCCAAGAAAATCTTCTTTGAGTTTATAACGTATTCGCCGCTGTTTCCAAAAAGGTTAATTATAACGGTGCTTCCGTCATTGAATTTGCGCACGAAAACTCCGTCGGCTTTTTGACCGTCTTTCTTTAAAACAGAGATACTTCCCGTAATTTTTGATATATCCGTATCAAATTTTAAATCCTCATTCATTTCAAGCACCACTGCGCCGTTGTGTTGCTCTCCGTTTGTGAATTTCCATTGTACTCCGTTGTAGGTAAGAGTGTTTATTCCATTGTAAAAATTGTCTAAATTCAGCCACTTACCGTTGTTTTTTGCGCAAAGCTCATAAGGATATTTGATATAAACGTCAGGCGTAAAATCCTTTTTTGCATAGTCAGAGGCAATTTTTGCTTCCAAAGATAAAAGCCTCATTCCCGCAAAATCGGGCTGATCTGTGTTAAAATTATTAAAAAAGTCTGTAACAAGCATATTCCCTCGCATATCCAAATGTGAAATCGCAAGAAAATATCTGTCGATTTTATGGCAAGCGCATAAATAAAGCATAGCTCGTTTTTTTGCAAAGGGCATATCGCAAGGGCCAAGAGCAAAAAGCTCTGCCATAGCGCCGGCGCTTCCTGCGGCATATTCAGCCGAGCCAAGGAGACACAGCTCTGTTTTGTCCTTGAAATCAGAGCATATTTCATCAATGCCGGGCAAGGTAAACGATGATAAATTTTTAAGAAAATCGCCGCCGTTTTTTACTGCGCCGTCAGGGGAGTTGTCACACATTAAGTGACCTGTAAACAAAATACAGTGTTCCGTACACCAATTGGAAATTTTTTCAAAATAGCAGAGATTAAATCTATCGGAAATAAGTCTTGTCACTCTTGAGTAAAAGGACCTATCTTTTTTTCTCATATCGTTATAAAAATCACTGTGATAGCGATTTTTGTAGTCATACTCTAATTCAGAGTAATAAGGAACAGAGCCCTCCTCACAACAATACCCGATAGATGCCTCGTCTGAAAAAATTCCTTTAATAACCGTGCCGAAATAACCCTTAAATCTTTTGTAATATTCATTGTGAGTGCATTGAATGAAATAATCGACACAGGACGGATTTAAAAGGTCCGGAAAGAACTTTTCTCCAAAAAGTCCTGCATTGTGTCTTGATTTTTGACTTATTTTACCGGAATTTTCTCCCACAACACATATAGATTTCAATCTGTATTCAGGCTTTGCTGTAACTCTGCCTCCCGCATCTCCCGAGGGCCAGTTAAAATCATCGTAAAGCCATACGTTCATATCCAATTTTTCTGCACAAGTTAAAAAATAGCCGACAGTATCAAACCATTCCTCACTTAAATATTCAAGCTCACAGCCCGAGCGAGGATAGAGCATTACCTGCTCGACTCCGCTGTTTTTCAGACCGACAAGATACTTGTATATTGAGTCGGCTGTTGGCTTTCCTGTTACGGCAGTCATTGTAATTAAAGGACTTTTCATATTTCGACCTCAAAAAGATTATCGTTGATAGCAGAGAGACTCAGTCAAAAGCGCTGAAAATAAACGCTTTTGGCGTAGTTCAACTGAGTCTCTCTGCTATGCTAATTTTATCACAGCGAAACTTACGTGTCAATATTAGGAAAAGTAAACTGTGTAAAATCAAGGTGAAATTATTCACACAGAGAGCCAATAATAATACCGTTAAATTTAACAAAATGCTTACGAACACTTGAAAAAAGCCATAGTGCGTGTTATAATATTAAAAATACATAAAAAACAAAAGCTTTTTTGACATTACTATTAAGAAAGGAATTGCCAAGAGATGCCGCAAATATTTGTTGTGGCAAGATTCTTCGCAAGAAAAATAAATGGATACGTTGACAGAAGAAAAAGAGATTTTGAGTGAGCAGAACGAAAATGAAAAAGCAGTATCGGAGGGCAACGTAGCGGTTGCTACTGAGGATTCCGAGGTTGTTGCGGAGGCAATTGATGCAATCAATGCGACAGATGCAATAGAAACCGAGGAAAAGCCCAAGGTTATTTTACCTTATGAATATGCAGAGGACGAGCATTATTACGTTGAGACGGTAACTCCAAAGAAAAAGATTGTATATGCATTCTTTAAAAGGCTGATGGATATATTTGCGTCATTTTTCGCAATTGCCGTTTTTGCTTTACCTATGATTTTAATTGCAATACTTATAAAGTGTCACGACGGCGGACCTGTATTTTACAAGCAAGAAAGACTTGGATATAACGGAAAGAAATTTTACATCGTAAAATTCCGTTCTATGAAGGTTGATGCGGAAAAGTACGGTGCAAGATGGTCTGACGGTGACGATGACCCGAGAATTACAAAGGTTGGTAAATTCTTAAGAAAAACAAGACTTGATGAAATTCCGCAGTTCTTCTCCTGCTTTACCGGAAAAATGTCTTTGGTTGGTCCAAGACCTGAAAGAGAGGTTTTTTACGACGAGTTTGAGAAGCATATCCACGGCTTTAGAGAAAGATTAAAGGTTAAACCGGGATTTACAGGCTTAGCACAGGTAAACGGCGGATACGATTTAAGACCTGAAGAAAAAATAGTTTACGATATTGAATACATAAAGAAGCGCAATCTGTTTTACGATATAGGAATTTTATTTAAAACCGTTATCGTCGTATTTTCACACAAGGGCGCAAAATAATAAGGAATTGGCAAAAGAAATTTCAGCATTGATAAGCATATAAAAAAACGATGCTGAATGAAATTGGCAATTCATAAAACGCATAAATTTAAAACAGTCGAAAATCAGTTGCTCGCTTAAAAGTGTTGCATTTTGTTTTCGGCTGTTTCGTTTATAACCCTCACATACTATTTTAAGGAGAATAATGAAATGAATATTCCAAGACCGGAGCATCCAAATCCGCAATTTGAAAGAGAAAATTGGGTAAATTTAAACGGAGAATGGGAATTTGAGCTTGACCGTGGAGTAAGCGGAATTGATAGAAAATTCTATGAAAGAACGTCACTTGATTCGAAAATTATAGTACCGTTTTGTCCCGAAAGCAAGCTGTCAGGCATAGGAAATACAGATTATTTAAACTGTGTGTGGTACTTGAAGAGGGTAAAAATCAAAAAGTGCAATAAAAGAGTTATTTTACATTTCGGCGCAGTCGATTATGAAAGCTACGTTTATGTAAATCATAAGGAGGTTTACCATAACGTTGGCGGTTACGTCGGCTTTGATATTGATATAACCGATTATGTGGAAATGGGTAAGGAAAATATAATCACCGTTTGTGCAAAGGACGGACATCCAAACGGAAAAGCATCAGGAAAACAATGTGAGAACTACTATTCCATTGAATGCTGCTATACTCGTACCACAGGTATTTGGCAAACCGTTTGGCTTGAATACGTTGAAAAAAATTACATAAAAAGCGTAAAATATTATACGTCCATAGAGCAAAAGAACGTTCAAATAGAGGTAGAAGCAGTAGGCAACGCCGAGTTTAAGGCGATAGCCACCTATAACGGAAAAGCAGTAGGAGAAATCTCTGCTAAATTAAAAGGCGGTATTAGCCGACTGACTCTTAATTTAAGCGAGCTTCATTTGTGGGAGGCAGGCAAGGGCAGACTTTACGACCTGGAGCTTTTATACGGAAAGGATAAGGTAAAAAGCTATTTCGGTATTCGTTCAACGGCGTTTGACAATAAAAATTATTTGTTAAACGGAAAGCCACTTTTCCTTCGCACAGTTCTTGACCAAGGCTTCTATAAAAACGGCATATATACCGCAGAAACGAAAGAAGAGCTTGAAAAAGATATACTCTTATCTTTTGATGCGGGATTTAACGGTGCAAGATTGCATCAAAAGGTTTTTGAGCCAAGATTTTTATATTATTGCGACAAGCACGGATACCTTGTGTTTGGCGAATCACCCAATGCACATCTTGATTACTCGGATATGAATCAGCTAACGCCGTTTTTACTTGAGTGGCAAAGAGAAGTAACAAGAGATTTTAACCATCCGTCAATTATAGGCTGGTGTCCGCTCAATGAAACCTGGGATTGGGATAACAGACACCAAAACGATGATTTTGTAAGAGCATTGTATTATTCAACTAAAGCGATGGATACAACTCGTCCTTGTATAGGTACCAGCGGAAACTATCAGGTCGTTTCGGATATTTACGACCTTCACGATTACATACAAAGTGTAGAGGATTTTAAGAAAATCTACCTTGCACCTACACAGGATGAAATGCTTGAAAATTACGATAAGCATTCGTGGCACAGTGGAATATCCAAATACCAAAAATCAACGGATTATAAAAATATGGCGCTGTATTTAAGTGAATATGGCGGAATTCGTTGGGACGTTGAAGGTGTTGAAGGCGGTTGGGGATACGGTAACGCTCCCAAAACCGAGGAGGAATTTTTCCAAAGATTTGAAGGGCTTACAAGCGCGCTTGTTAACTGTCCGTATATTTGCGGCTTCTGCTATACACAGCTTTACGATATAGAGCAAGAGGTAAATGGCATTTATACTTACGAAAGAAAGCCGAAATTCGATATGGAAAGAATCAAAAAAATAATACAGGAAGAAAGGCAAAAATAATTTTTTGTACCCTTTGCGAGCCTGTTGTTTTGAGAAATAAAAAAGACGGGGCTGTCGATACTTCGACAGTCCCGAATTTTATTTATTTTACCCCACCTTGTGTCTATTATTAGGCAGAAATGGATTTTATACAAATCATTCCGCAGTTTTGAAGGGGAACTTTGTTAATTCCCGCACAAAGCGTACCTTTTTCATAGCACTCTCCGAAAATATTGTAAAGCTCATATTCGCAGTTACAGCTTACCTCTATAAAGACACCGTCGTTTCCTGTTGAGTTAAAGATGTAAGCTTTCTTGCCGCTTTCAACTGTAATTGGACATGATTGATACATAACCGTAATGCTTTCGCCGTCCTTTTTTGCTTTTGCCATAGTATAATTAGCATCTACACCACAAAGCTCAAGCTCTCCGTCAAGCAAGGTTTCTTGATGAGCGCGCCAAAAAGCAAGGAACGCTTTAAGAAGTTTTTTATGTTCATCTGTTATATTATCAAATCTGACTGAAATTTGAGGAACCGTAAACATTATCGCAAGCAGCTGATACATAACGCCCTCGTTTGTGTCGTTTTTATTCCATATAAGCATATCGCTGTGTACAGGCGTTTTACCTGATGTAAGACGCAAATTCAGCGAAGCCACACGGTTAAAGATAGCATCGTTAGGACAGTCGGCAACACGTAAAAAATTAGCGTATTGCGTAAGCACGGGACCTACGTAAGATTGACGGAATTCCACCAAAATTTCGGGATTGATTTTCTTAAGCTCTTTTGTTGCCTCGTGCAGTAATCTCTGTAATGCTACATCAACGGAAGCGGTGTCCATTTTATCGTATTCCGTAGAGCTTTCCTCCCCGAAAAGAAAACGGTCAATAAAGTCCAGCTTTAAGCCGTCCAAGCTGTATTTTTTTACGTAACGGCAATACGTGTCAATCAAAAAATTGCGAATTTCGGGAAAACGCGGGTCAAGAACGCTTGCAGAAACAGCAGGACGGTAGCAAAGAAATCTATCCTTAAAGCGCTGATGGTTTTTACTGTTTATGCCAACAAAGGGTACGGAAAACCATATCATAAATTTCATACCCAGCTTGTGTATTTCATCAACAAACGCTTGCATATTTGAAATTTTCTTTTGGGAAATTTCCCAGTCGCCGCACGTAATTGCAAAAGCATCGCTTTCAGAGTCAGTGTACCAGCCTGCATCTACAATTACTGTCTCCATACCCATTTCTTTGGCTATTTTACACTCGTATATTATTTCCTGCGGTACTATTTTTGTATGAAAGCTGTACCAGCAGGAGTAGAGCGGCAAGCGCGCTTCCTTTGGTACGTAAGCGTTCTCGTATCCAAGAGACGTCCACCAATTCTTAACATCAATAACTGATTTATAAAAAGGAATATTACGGCGGTCAATTCTGATAGTTACCTCATATTCCTTTGTCTTTGGGTAAATTTTTGTAAACAGATTTATTTGAAAACGAATACAGCCGTTTTCTTCAACAACGCCTGCCATAATTTCCATTGGGCAAGTTGGGTCAGATAAGGCAACGGTTACCCTGTTTTTATTTGCTTTGTTGTAAATGCATATAAGAGGCATACCTGTTGATACTTCGCTTTCATTTGCGCGCATACCCCATTCGGGAGTTAAGTTGTGCTGCTGGAATGATTTTGATGACCAAAAGCCATACATATCAACCTTGTCCTCTTCCCACGTTATAGAATATATGTCAGGGTGTTTATATTGAGAAAATTCGATTTTAAGCTTGTATTCGCAAATTTCGCCGTCATTTATCTGTACTATTTCTTCTTTTGCAAGCTTGTTTTTTGTTTCGGTTTTAAATTTATTTATCATAACGTAGTCCTTCTTATCTTTGAGTGTCGATAATGCCATCTTAATTTTGTGTTGTGCAAAAATCTGTGCATATTTACGCATTTTTCACGCGATGGTAAAGTATTTATTGAACGCTGTATTTTTTATAAATCCTATTGTATGAGAATACCAAAATTACAAGACCTATCGTGCAGCTTAAAATAATAAATATGAGTGAAAGAAGAGAATTCCATATTTCAGCCACCCCTGCGGCAAAATACCATAAGGAATATAATTGCCACATAATTCCGTTTTCCCTGTTGTATTTCTTTACGTCAGTAATCTGCGAAGCATCTACTTCAACACCGGACCAAAACCACATTGGCTTGTTCAGCTTTTTTGCATAAATCCCAAGACAAAAGAACGTTATAGCACAACCGAAAGAAACGGCCCACATAATGATTTTCCCAGCCATATAATGCTCTCCTTCACAAATTATTCTTTACCGACAAATTTATTATACCATAATTCGTTTTCACAGTCAATATTCTGAACGCTTGATTACTGACCCGGTTCAATCAGGGTGTTTTGATGAATTTTTGTGTCAAATCTTTACCTTTTGTAATTTGTGTGGTACAATAATATATGAATACTGTTTCACAATTAAAGGAGAAATGTATGAAAAACATTAAAATTGGCAATATGAATGCATCAGCCGTGTCTCTTGGCTGTATGAGAATGAGTAATCTTGAAGAGAAGCAGGTTGATTCTATTATGGACGTAGCTCTTGCAAACGGAATAAATTTCTTTGACCACGCAGATATTTACGGTGGCGGAAATTCCGAAAAGCTTTTTGGCGAATACTTAAAAAGACACGTGGGAGTGCGTGAAAACATCTACCTTCAAACAAAATGCGCAATTCACGACGGTCAGTTCGATTTTTCAAAGGAACATATTATAAAATCCGTTGAGGGTAGCCTTAAAAGACTTGGCGTTGACTATGTTGACGCACTTTTATTGCACCGTCCGGATACTTTAATGGAGCCAAACGAGGTAGCCGAGGCTTTCGATATTCTTGAATCAAGCGGCAAGGTGAGAAGCTTTGGCGTTTCCAACCAAAACATTATGCAAATAGAGCTTTTAAAAACTGCAGTAAAACAGCCGCTTATTATAAATCAGCTTCAGCTTTCCGTAACAGAGGCAGGACTTATAACGTCAGGAATGAACGTAAATATGAAAAATGCAGAATCCGTTATGCACGACGGCGGCTTGCTTGAGTATTCACGCATAAAAAATATTACAATTCAAGCCTGGTCACCGTTCCAACACGGATTTTTCAATGGTAGCTTTATAGACAATGAGGAATTTCCGGTTCTGAATGCAAAGCTTGCCGAAATAGGCGAAAAATACGACGTTACCAAAACAGGAGTAGCTGCTTCTTGGATTCTTCGCCACCCTGCAAATATTCAGTTGATTGCAGGCACAATGAATCCCGATAGATTAAAGGAAATTTGCAAAGCAGCCAATATTACACTTTCACGTTCTGATTGGTATGAAATTTACCGTGCCGCAGGCCATTGTTTGCCATAGCAGACAAAGCCAAGTCTGAAATCAGATTCAAATGCTCAAATAACTAAAATCCCGATGCCCCTTAACAGAGGCTTATCGGGATTTTCTATCATATAGTAGAGAAATAAAAATAAGAACCGGACACACGGTTCTTACGAACCAAGCACAAGGTGCAAAGGAGAAATCAAATAGTATTTCGACCTGTCCGAACCTTGTTACTGTCGTAATAACCCAAAGAAGCTTTACTGCTATCTTTGAGTTAAACAGATGATTATCACCTATAAAAAAGTAAAACCAGTCGAAAAGTTCGACTGGTAATACTATGGTGAAGTAAGATTAACGTAAATCGAAAATGTTTTTTACGGAGCGATTGGAACATAAAATGACCTTATATTACTCTAATTTTGCTAAATTTTACTCAATTTTAATTCCTTTATTACTGATAAACTCAATGAGTTCTTCTGGTGTTCCTTTAGAAAATTTATTTACATCAAAAATAATTACTAATTTAGCTTTTGTTAGCAAATATATGTAATTCTTGGAGCGATATGCCTTTACAATACAAGATATATCATAATCTGTACCTACTTCATTTAATGAAGATTTTACCAGTATCGAATTTTCAGTTACAATATTTTGCAATGATACGCAATTGCCGTGATTGCTTTCCTTATCTCTATCGAGCGAAATTTTAATACTCGTTTTTACACGAATAGCTCTCAAAATAAATACGAATATACCCAACGCAACGCTAATGATAGATAAATACTGTTGAATTGCAATAATATTTATTACTCCAACTACTATAGCTAATATACAAATAATTGTAACGATAATGCCTGCTGGACGCTGATAGAAATGATAAGTGAAAAATTCCTTTGCAAATTTTTCATCTCGAACATAACCAGCTTCTATTTTTGTTTCCATAAAACAATCCTCCAATAAAATGTAAACCATTCAGCATAATAATTATACCATACTTTTTGGGGAATTCAAGCGCTATTTAACAGTTATTGCAGTGGTTTTTGTCTTTTGGCACCGAGGCGTGTGCTTGGCTTGAACGAGGGGCATCCAAAACACTTTTGAAATGAGAAAAAAGCAAGGTTGAATTTCAGCCTTGCTTTGATGTATTTATAGAGGAAATTAACATTACGCGAATGCTTGTGCAAGCATTATTTAATGATTTATATGTGCTTTCATCAATATAATTTGTTCTGAAAAGGAGTTCGAGCCAATAGCCTGTTTCGTTAGCTTCTTTGAGAGCAATTTGAAGCTTTGCGATAAAATCTGCTTTTCCGTGGGCATAGTGAGCCTCTCGAATGTTTGCGCCAATGCTTGTACCACTTCTGCCAATTTGGTTAGAAATTATAGACTCTCGCTTTTCCTTTAAGCTTTTTACAAGCTCGATAATTGAAACGGCGAAATCCATAGATTGCACAGATAATTTATCGTCTTTCATAATTCACTCCTTTTAATGAAGCATTCGCTACGCTCACATGAAGCAGTTGCTACGCAACAATGAAACACTCACTCCGTTCGTATGAAGCGAAGCACACGAAAAATTAGCGAAGCGACTTCATTAGGCGAAGCCGACTTCATAAACAAAGTGTCTTAATGCACCGCAGGTGTGCTTCATTCACAAACAAAAATCGAACACCCGAAGGTGTTCGATTTAGGTTTGTGTTGGTGAACTGTAGTATTAAAGCGTCGAACTAATAAATAGATATAGGGCTTGATGAAAATTAGGCTCTATTTTTTTACTCTATACTTGTGTGTCATATTTACCTTCCGCCCGAGTCTAAGATGTTACTGCCAAGTAACGCTAAAAATTTAAAACCATATTCTAAATCTTTATGCACTAGTGAAATTTTTTCAAAAAGCAACCCTTGGTTGCGAACATGATAAATCTTTGCTTGGATTTTGAGCCGAACTCTGGCGAATTAAGCGAAAATTATATTTTTGCAACCCTTGGTTGCTAAAAAATTCAATGCAAAGTTGGTTGTAAAAAAGGATTGCGTTTGTTAGAATATATGTATCGCAGTTGTATAGGAAGGATTTGACCAAGCTATATTAGTGTTGGACTTTCTTATATTGAAATAATAGTTTTAGGAGATTTCATATGACAATAGGTGAAAAAATTATGCAACTTAGAATATCTAAGGATGTTTCCCAAGAGCAGCTTGCTGAGGCTCTTGGCGTTTCAAGGCAATCTGTTTCTAAGTGGGAAATGGGTCAAGCACTTCCGCAGATAGATAAGGTGCTTCAGCTGGCAGAGATTTTTGGTGTTTCTACTGACGAGCTTTTGCACGACAAAATAGATATATCAAACTTGCCTGCTAAACCAAAAAGAAATAAGTATTTCGGCACAGATGGATTCCGTGGCGAAGCAAATGCAACGCTTACATCTATGCAGGCGTATAAGGTGGGTAGATTTCTTGGTTGGTATTTCTCGTCAAAGCTGTCGGGCTGTACAAAGCCTGGATACCGTCCTCGCATTGTAATAGGAAAGGATACTCGTCGCTCAAGTTATATGCTTGAGTATTCCATTGTTGCAGGAATTACCGCCTCGGGTGCTGATGCTTATATGCTTCACGTAACAACTACGCCAAGCGTTTCTTATGTAACTCGTATGGACGAATTTGATTGTGGTATTATGGTAACCGCTTCTCACAATCCTTACTTTGACAACGGTATTAAGGTTATAAACTCACGTGGAGAAAAGCTTGATGATGAAACAACCTCGCTTATTGAGGCATACATTGACGGAGACCTTGCTACTCTTGGTGTAGTAGGCGATGACCTTCCGTTGGCGCAAAAGGCAAGTATAGGCTGCATTCACGACTATTCGGCAGGCAGGAATCGTTACATCGGCTATTTGATTTCAATTGCCTCTAACTCCTACAAAAATCTAAAGATAGGGCTTGACTGTGCAAACGGTGCATCCTGGTATATTGCCAATGCAGTATTTAGCGCTCTTGGTGCGCAAACATATGTTATTGGTAATGAGCCTGACGGTCTTAACATAAACGAGGGTTGTGGCTCAACACATATCGAAAATCTCCAAAGGCTCGTAAGAGAAAAGCACCTTGATATTGGCTTTGCCTTTGATGGCGATGCCGACAGATGTCTTGCAGTTGACGAAAACGGAAACATAGTTGATGGAGATGCTATCATTTATATTCTCGGCAAACGACTAAAGGCAAAGGGTACACTAAATGATGATACTGTTGTTATGACCATTATGTCAAACAGTGGTTTTATTGCAAGCTTGGATAAGATAGGTATCAAGTGTGTTCAAACAACCGTCGGTGACCGCTTTGTGTATGAATGTATGCAAAATAACGATTATGCAATCGGCGGCGAGCAATCCGGACACATTATTATGAAAAAATATGCTACAACGGGCGATGGAATATTGACCGCCATTATGGTGGCTGAAGAAATATGCGACTCTAAGGACTCGCTTTCAAAGCTCGCAGAGCCTATAAAGCTTTACCCTCAGTATCTTCAAAATGTACGAGTAAAGGATAAGGCTGCCGCTGTTGCAGATGAAAATGTTAAAAAAGAAGTTGAGAATGTAGAAAAGCTCATAAACAAGAAGGGTAGAGTCCTGCTTCGTGAAAGCGGTACAGAGCCTGTTATACGTGTTATGGTTGAGGCTGAAACCTACGAAAAATGCGTTGAATATACCGGAATGGTAGTTAAGGCCATTAAGGAGGGAGGACACTCTGTTGAATAAGCTTGTTAAGACAAAGAATTTATATTCCTCGGTGCCTGAGTATCTATCACCGCTTTTTGATTCCTGCGAGTACCCTTGGGAGATGCTTCCCAAGATAAAGGACTACATACTTGAACTTATTGAAAAGGGTATGCCGGGATATACTCTCATATCCGAAAATGTGCTTGTGGGTGAAAATGTAAAGATTTATCCAACAGCAACGATAGAAGGACCAACTATTATAGGCTCCGGTTGTGAGGTGCGCCCGGGTGCATTTATAAGAGGTGGTGTTATTACCGGTCAGGGCTGTGTAATCGGAAATTCCTCTGAGCTGAAAAATTGTATTTTACTTGACAAAGTGCAAATCCCGCATTACAATTACATAGGTGACTCCGTATTAGGCAACAAGGCTCATACAGGTGCAGGTACAATATGCTCCAATCTTAAAACCGATGGCAAGGCGGTAGTTATACACGGAGATGTAGATTATGAAACAGGTCTGCGTAAAATTGGCGGCATTCTTGCCGACGGTGCTGATGTGGGCTGTGGCTCCGTTATAAATCCGGGTACGATAATAGGTAAGAACACATCTGTTTACCCCTTGACCTCTCTGCGTGGTGTTTATCCGTCTGACTGTATTGTAAAGGCTACTAAGGAAGTAGTAAAAAGAGTATAAATTGATTTTCAAAGGAGAAAGACTATGAATTTTATAAAGGTTAACACATACGAGGAGCTTAGCACTCGTGCAGCTGCAATCATTTGCGGACAGGTTGCTATGAAGCCACAGTGCGTTCTTGGCTTGGCAACAGGCTCATCTCCTCTTGGAGCTTATGTAAAAATGGCAGAAAAGAATAGGGCAGGAGAGGTTGATTTTTCAAATGTTAAAACCGTCAACCTTGACGAATATGTAGGTCTTGATGGCGAGCACAACCAAAGCTATCGCTATTTTATGAACAACAATCTATTTAAAAATATCAACATTGATGTGAATAATACTTATGTGCCTAACGGCTGTGCTGACGACATAGAGGCTGAGTGCAAGGCTTATGACGAATTGATAGACAGTCTTGGCGGCATTGACCTTCAGCTTTTGGGCATAGGCTATGACGGACACATTGGCTTTAATGAGCCGGACACATACTTTGAAAAGGCAACTCACAAGGTAACTCTTGATAGCTCTACTATCGAAGCCAACGCACGCTTTTTTGCATCTCGTGATGATGTTCCCAAAACTGCTATTACTATGGGAATGGGTGGTATTATGACATCAAAGAAGGTGCTGCTAATTGCAAACGGTAAGGGCAAAAAGGATATTGTTGAAAAGGCATTCTTTGGACCAATCACTCCATTAGTTCCTGCTTCTATTCTTCAACTACATCCTAATCTTACTGTAATTTATAGCGAAAACTAAGATAAAAACACAAATCCCGATGAAACCTTAACGGAAGTTCATCGGGAATTTCTTTTATATGGGCTAAAAATGAAAATAAGAACCGGACACGCGGCTCTTGCGAACCAAGCACAAGGTGCAAAGGAGAAATCGAATAGCATTTCTCCGTGTCCGAACCTTGTTACTGGCGTAATAACCCAAAGATGCTTTACTGCTATCTTCGAGTTAATTAAATAAGCTATTCACCTATAAAAAGTAAAACCAGTCGAAAGTTCGACTGGTTTTACTATGGTGACCCGTACGGGAATCGAACCCATGATTCAGCCTTGAGAGGGCTACGTCTTAGCCGCTTGACCAACGGGCCGTTTGTCAAATGCCTGTGTATTATATCATATATTTTTTTGATTTGCAATAGTTTTTTTAAAAAAATTTGAAAAACCGCAATTTTTTAAAAATGTGTATTGGCATATAAAAAATATTGATTTGAGCAAGAAAAGGTGGTAAAATAAACGTATAAGAATAAGGAGATTTTATATATGTGGAAACAGAAATTGGGCATATCAATTTTTAATAATTATAAGGTGCCTACCGTGGAAATAGTAAGGCTGGTTAAGCAAATAGGCTTTGACGCGATTTCTCCCGAATGGGGAACGGATGAAAAATTAAACGAAATCGTATGCCTGGCAAAGGAACTGAATTTGGAAATTCAATCTCTTCACGCGCCGTACGATAAGATGGCAGATATGTGGAAAAAAGACGGTGAAGTGTCGAAAATAGCGTTGAAAGAGCTTTTTGAAGCTCTTGAGGCTTGTCGAAAATACAACATCGGTGTAATGGTAGTGCATACGTGGATAGGCTTTGATAATATTCCTGCGCCAACAGCCGAAGGGCTGAAAAACTATGAAAAGCTCATTGATAAAGCAACGGAATACGGAATAAAAATTGCTTTTGAAAATACTGAGGGACTGGACCATCTTGAAGCCTTAATGAAATATTTTGAAAACAACGAAACAGTTGGCTTTTGTTGGGATAGCGGACACGAAATGTGCTATAACTATTCTGATGATTTGCTTGGAAAATTCGGAAACAGATTGTTTATGACCCATATTAACGACAATTTAGGTATAAGCCGTTATGACGGAGAAATCTATTGGACGGACGATTTGCATCTTTTACCTTTTGACGGTGTGGCTGACTGGAATTATAACGTGGCAAGACTTCAAAAAGCCCGCAAGCAAGAAATTCTTAATTTTGAGCTTAACGTGCGCTCAAAGCCTAACAGGTATGAGAATTTAGTCTACGAGAAAATGTCAATTGAGGAATATTTTACAGAGGCATATAAGCGCGCCTGCAAAATTGCTTATAAATTGAATTTTAGTTGTTGACAATATAATAATTGTATGTTAAAATAAGTGCATTAAAACACGATGACAAAGAGGAGTAGCTATATAGTACCTCAAAGAGAGCCGTAGACGGTGCGAAATCGGCAGGAAACGTATAGTGAAGGTAGCTTTCGAGTGGTGACGGTGAAATTAAGTAGCCGCCAACGGCATCTCCCGTTATGAGAATTGAGTGCATACTTTTGTATGAATTCAGGTGGTACCACGCTTATTGCGCCCTGACTTTTTGTTGGGGCGTTTTTTGTTTTTGAAAAATATCCAACTATGATATGCGAAGGAGAATAGAAATGAAGGAACTTAATAAAACTTATGCACCCTCGGAATTTGAGGAAAGAATTTACAGTAATTGGTGTGAGAAAAAGTATTTCACTCCCGAAATCGACCACTCAAAGCCACATTATTCAATAGTTATCCCACCGCCGAATATTACAGGACAGCTCCACATGGGACACGCCCTTGATAATACCCTACAGGATATACTTATCCGTTATAAAAGAATGAACGGATATTCAACTCTTTGGCTTCCCGGCACAGACCACGCTTCAATTGCAACAGAGGCTAAAATTGTTGAGGCTATGCGTAAAGAGGGAGTAACTAAGGACGATATAGGAAGAGACGGCTTCCTTGAAAGAGCATGGGCTTGGAAAGAGCAGTACGGCGGAAGAATTATATCCCAACTTAAAAAGTTAGGCTCATCCTGCGACTGGTCGAGAGAGCGCTTTACTATGGACGAGGGATGCTCGGAGGCGGTAAAAGAGGTGTTTGTACGCCTTTACAATAAAGGTCTTATATACCGTGGAGAGAGAATTATCAACTGGTGTCCTCATTGTCTCACCTCTATTTCCGACGCCGAGGTAGAATATGAGGATCAAGCAGGACATTTTTGGCATATTAAGTATCCGTTCAAGGACGGAAGCGGTTATCTTGAATTCGCTACAACGCGTCCCGAAACAATGCTTGGTGATACAGCCGTAGCTGTAAATCCTAACGATGAAAGATATAAGGACATAATTGGCAAAACGTTGATTATTCCTCTTGTTAATCGTGAAATTCCCGTTGTTGCAGATGAATACGTTGAAATGGATTTTGGTACAGGCGTTGTTAAAATTACACCTGCCCATGACCCTAACGACTTTGAGGTTGGTAAGCGCCACAATCTCCCTATCATTAACGTAATGACTCCCGATGCAAAAATTACCGAGGACTATCCGAAGTATGCAGGAATGGACCGCTTTGAAGCAAGAAAGGCAATAGTTGCCGACTTGAAGGAGCAGGGCTTCTTAATTAAGGTTGAGGATTATTCACATAACGTTGGTACCTGTTACCGTTGCGGAACAACCGTTGAGCCACGTGTTTCACTTCAATGGTTTGTTAAAATGGAGCCTCTTGCAAAGCCTGCTATCGAGGCTGTAAGAAGCGGAGAAATTAAATTTGTTCCGGAAAGATTTGAAAAGAACTATTTCCATTGGATGGAAAATATTCGTGACTGGTGTATTTCACGTCAGCTCTGGTGGGGACACAGAATACCTGCTTTCTACTGCGATGACTGTGATGAAATCGTAGTAACAAAGGAGGGCAAGGCTACTTGTCCGAAGTGCGGTAAGGAAATGCGTCAGGATCCCGATACGCTTGATACTTGGTTCTCGTCAGCACTATGGCCTTTCTCCACACTTGGCTGGCCGAAAAACACAGAGGACTTGAAATATTTCTATCCAACGAACACTCTTGTAACAGGATATGACATTATCACCTTCTGGGTATCCAGAATGATTTTCAGTGGACTTGAGTATATGAACGAAAAGCCTTTTGACACCGTTCTTATTCACGGTCTTGTTCGTGATGCGCAAGGTAGAAAAATGTCAAAATCTCTCGGAAACGGTATAGATCCGCTTCTCATTATTGAAAAATACGGAGCAGATGCCCTTCGTTTTGCGTTGGCAACCGGTAACTCTCCAGGAAACGATATGCGCTTTAGCGACGAAAAAATCGAAAGCGCAAGAAACTTTGCAAATAAGCTATGGAACGCTGCCCGTTTCGTTATGATGAACCTTGACATTGAAAAGGTAGAGCTTCCTGCAAGCGATAAATTAGGTATTCAAGATAAATGGATTTTAGGTAAGCTTAACGTTCTTATTAACCGTGTAAGAGACAATCTTGACGCTTATGAGCTTGGCATAGCACTTGGAGAAATCTACGACTTTATATGGGACGTGTTCTGCGATTGGTATATTGAGCTTTCAAAGACCACACTTGGCAATAAAGGAACGGAAGCAAACCTCGTTTCTCAAAACGTTATAGTTTACGTTCTCGAGAGTATTTTGAAACTGCTACATCCGTTTATGCCGTTTATAACAGAAGAAATTTATCTCTCTTTACCGCACTTTGAGGAAAGCGAAAGCATTATGATTTCGTCCTATCCTGTGTCTAAAAACGAGTATAATTTCACAAGTGAGCTTGAAACGATGGAGAGAGTAATTGGAACTATTAAATCCATTCGTCAAAGAAGAACGGAAATGAACGTTCCACCGTCAAGAAAAGCAAAGGTATATATTTCAACAAAATATACTGACAGCTTTAACGATGCAACCTTTGAATTCTTTAAAAAGCTTGCTTCCGCTTCAGAGGTAGAGCTTGTAGATGAATATCAAGGCGAAAATGCAGTTCAAATTATCACTCACGCAGCGACAATCTATATTCCAATGGCGGAAATGATTGATACCGAAAAAGAAAAAGCGCGCCTTGACGGCGAGCTTGCAAAGGTAAACGTTGAAATTGAAAGACTCGTTAAAAAGCTTTCTAATGCGGAGTTTGTAAACAAAGCTCCCGAAAAGGTAGTAGAGGGCGAAAAGGCGAAGCTTGAAAAATACCAAAGCCAAAAGCAGGGTATCATCGACGCGTTATCCTCTTTATAATCAAAATAAAATCGGTGCAAATAATAAAAAGCAAGAGGGAATGAAGTGAACAAAATGTAGTTCACTTCAAAGCCTCTTGCTTTTTTACATAAAAAATGCATTGTGCAATTTTAACAAATAACGAAGCGGATTGCGAGTTAATATTGACAATATTGATAATATGTGTTAAACTTTAAGTGAAATATGTTTTAAGGAGAAGCACAATGAAAAAAAGACTCATTTTAATGGCTGTTATTATTGCAGCAGTTGCTTGTGTGGTATCGTTATTATCGTTTAACACTTTGGCGCAAGAGCAGCAAATTACCGTTTCCTTTATGGATGGTATAAACTCAACTACACTTGATAAAACAGTTGGCACAAACGGTGTGTTAACGGTAGAAACAGGAAAGAAAATTATCCTTCCTGTTAAAACGGTAGATGTTGGTTATTGTTTAGTTTGGGCAACACCGGACGGCAGAGCGTGGAGTGCCGGAGAAACGGTAAGCTTTACAGAGGATACCGTGCTTTATCAATTCAAGGCGATGGAGGTTGACACTATAAATGCTATGAAGACGGCTGTTGCAAGTGGAACAGCTGTAAAGCTTATGGATGACTTGGTTTCTGAAAGCGGTTCGATTTCAACGAAAAATCAAGGCATAACAAACTTCTTTATGAACGGACATACCTTAACTGTTAAAGGCACTAACCGCGGCTTTGAAGAGGAAAGAGCGGGAAGAAGATTTTACGGCGAAGGCAAAATTGTATTTGAACCGAACGATGATTCCGGAACAGGCGCACATCTTTTCAGAATGCATTCTCACGGCTATGCAGGATATAATAACTATCTCCTTGTTGGTGCAGATATAATCATAGAAGCGCCAAATGCCATTTTGGGTCAAGATACAAACTCGGGTGAAGCCGGATACCCTAAAATGGATATTTACGGTAAGGTAACTGCGTATAGACTTCTTCATTTGAATTCAGGTGGAGAAAGATATCCGAGCGTAAATGTTTATGAGGGAGCAGAGGTTATTTTAACAGGTCCATCATTGACAGATACTACGAAATATTCAGGTACCGTAAACGTTAATATCAGCGGTGGAACGCTGATGCTTAATGCCGATGGTGCAACCGTGTTTTCGTCTAATGCAAACGCCAACAATCAGGACGCAGAGTATAATATTTTTAACATCACAGGCGGTTCGTTTGCTTTGATTGATGGCGAGGCTGATGCACTTGAAGATCTTTTGTCGGAAGAATACACGTTAGTAAGTCAAAACGTTGGCTCATACACGTATTTTTCAGTAGTTCCGAGCGACTGCGCTCACACCTATGAGAAAACTGAACAGGAATCAAGCTGCATAATTTCGTATAGAACGGATTTTAATTGTTCTCTTTGCTTGGATAGCTTTTACGTTGAGTCGGGCGAAAAGAAGCCTCATGATTTCGTGCAAATATCCGACGTTCCCGCAACACCGACAGAAATGGGAGTTAAAACGTTTGAGTGTAGCGTGTGTAAGACAACCATTATAAGCGGTTATTCTTATGACCCTTCACTTGTAAGTGTTAACGTTACTGTCGTTACGCAGGAAGGAGAAAAGAATGTAAGTGCATCTGTAACAGATGTGTTCGAGCTTGGAATCACAGGCAGCAACGGCGCTTATAATTATACAATTGTTGGAATTAAGGATTTTGATGATTACTATGCATCCTCTGTGATTGAAATTGACGTTCCTGCGTGTATTTCTGCAATTAGATTTGAAAATGATGCAAGCGGATTAAAAACCTTAAATATCGATGACGGTGCTAAAATTTCTGTATATAGCTTCAAGACACTTTCTGCTCTTGAAACCATTAACATAGGAGCAGCAACTGTAACATTTAAGGAAGGATGCTCGAATTCCGTTATCAAGAACATTTTTTCAAACAAGGAAGGCGCATACGTAATTTATGATAGAAAGGCATTCAGCAAAATTACGAGCCTTGAAAAGGTCACCTTCTCGACAAACAGTGATTACGTGCTTGAGGAGGAAGCGTTTGGAAACTGTACGGGAATTAAGGAAATTATATTCCCCGATTATTCAAGACCGCAATTTCTTGGCAGAGGATTTTGGGAGAACCATGCTGAATATATTTACGTAGGCAGAGGAATTACGTCTCTTGACAATAACCCCTTTGACAGAAGCTATAAGCTACAAAAAGCTGTCCTGATGGAAGTGAATAAATTTACGTCAGAATATACGTTTTGCTGGTCGTATGATTGGGCAACCGATAATGACCCTACCACAGGGCCTGCTGAAATTTATATTCATTCAAGTGAACTAACTATTGCAAACTTGGCGTTTTTTGAGAGCCACGGTATAACTGTTTATACCAATGCGCCGATTACAAACAGCTCAGCCTTTAAAGGTTGCGAGTCGAAGTTTGTTGACGGAGTATATTATCAAGCCTATACGATTTACTACGGTATACCGCATAAATATGCAGAAATCTATGAAGCACCAACCTGTACGGAAACAGGTCTTAAGGGATATAAATCCGACTGCCCTTGCGGCGAAACAACGATAGAGGGTGTTGTTACTGCGCAAAAATTCACACGTCAGTTAACTAACTCAAATGACTATGAATACGTTAACTATACGTGTGAAATTATTCCTGTGTCAGAGCATGTACAAGGCGAAATTACCAATATTGTGTATAGAAACGGTTACTTAAAGCTTGGAGATGTATATGCGTTATGTAACGAATGTCAGCAAGAGTTTGTTGATACGTCAGTAGCGCAGGCGTTGTTTACCTATTTGGGATATTCTATGCCCGAGGACGGTGCGTATAGCCTTACTCTCGGATTTTTGGTAAACACCAAAGGAGTAGAGCTTTATGAATTCGTAACCGGAAGGACTATAGAGTATGGAACTGTTGGAGCTGTTGCAAGTAGCCTTGACGGAAAAGCTCCGTTGGATAGCAGCTTGGACGGAGTAAGGATTGTGAAAATACCTATGCCAAAGGGATATCAATCGTTTGATTTTATAATTTCGGGCTTTAATGCAGAACTGTTTGATTTAGAGATTGTTATGGCAGCTTACGTAATTGATGACGGAAAGACTGTGTATTTACAGAGAACACAAACAGAGCTTCCTGATTCAATTTCGATTAACAAATACTTACAAGAGTGCGAGAAAAACGTACTTTATTAGAGTGCAGTCGAACATGGCTTGTCAATTTGCACAAAATATGAATGGCATAATTGTGCAATCGTCCAAAAAATTAACAAGTGTATTGACATCAAAAAGAATATATAATATAATGTCTGTGTAACAAATCTCATCAAAAGAAGGAGAAATATATGAAAATTAGAGTGTTGTTATTGGTTCTTGCTGTTTTAGCTTTAACCTTTGCTCTTGTATCATGTGGTGGCGGACACGAGCATGATTTCAAGGAGAGTGAGGTTATTTCTGAAGCAACCTGTGATGCTGCAGGAAAAGTAAAGTATGCTTGCGAATGTGGCGAATCAGAGGAAAGAGAAATTGAAGCTAAAGGACATGATTGGGGCGAAGCAATCGTTGTAGCACCAACATGTTGGGACGACGGCTATACATATCAGGTATGTAAGACTTGTGAAACAAAGGGTGAAAACACCGATATAGTAAAGGCTGGCGACGAATACCATCAGTATACTGTTGAAAAGGATATTAAAAAGGCTGACTGTGGAAGCCAAACAAACGGTCAACGTACAATGGTTTGTGCTATTTGCGGTGATGCTGATCCTAATCTCCAACCTGAACAGGTTAAGTGGAAGCATGAAAAATATGATAAGACAGTTGAGGCAACCTGCTCAGCTGCCGGTTCAGTTACAGAATACTGCCTTAACTGCGACTACAGTGCTATTAAGGAAAGCTTGCCTCAGTTACCTCACGATTTCAAGACCGAAGCTGTTCAAGAGCAAACTTGTACGTTAGCTTATGAGGAAATCTTAAAATGTAATGAATGTGGTTATGAAGAAACGGTAACCGATGAGGCAAAGCCTGCTCTCGGACATGATTTTCCTGCTGAACCTTCTGTAAAGCCTGCTACTTGTACAACAAACGCATATTACTATATGGTTTGCGGTAGATGCGGCACTAACGAAACTCTTGATGAAGAGGTTCCAAATGGAGAAAAGCTTACTCATAAACTCAACTATGAAAATTATGCAGATAAGAAGGATGCAACCTGTATTACTGCCGGTTATATAGTGCCAACCTGTGATAATGAAGGTTGTACTGCTGATCTCGCTAACGAAATTAACCCCGAAACAGAGGAAAGCTACATAATGGCATTGCCTGCAACAGACGAGCATTATGTAAGCAAAGAAATTGCTGAAGGTCCATTCGAGGCAACTTGCCATAAGGGAGTGTACACAGTTTACAGATGTACAACAGATGTTAACTGTACAAAAACTTATGAAGAGGTTGATGCTTCAACTCAAAAAAATCATTACCGCGATTTTAACAGCGAACCTAATAGAACAGAAGAGTCGACCTGTGGCGTTCAAGGTTACTCATATTATTACTGCAAAGAATGTCCGGCTGATCCGGCAACTTGTGAAATCTGTGAATATAAAAAGCCAAATCCAATGCCTGAACACCAAAAGACAACGAAGTCAGACTTAGTTGATTCAACTTGTATGACCCCTGCTATACAATATTACATCTGTGGCGAATGTAACAATCGTTGGGATTACACTTGTCCAACCGAAGGCGAAGGTGAAGATGTAGTTCCATTGAAGCAACACGGCAAATGGGAAGTGAATAAAGATGAATACAATGACGATATGGTGATATCGCCAACATGTACTGAAGAGGGCTATACAGTTTATAAGTGCGGTTGGGATGATGCTTGTACTGAAACTGTAAATATGAAGTTCACAAGAAGAGTATCACACTCATTCGAAGAAGCATCTGACGATGGACTTCTTACTTGTTTAAACTGCAAGATTGTTTACAGAGACGTTACAACCTACTGTGATGACGTTATTGATAGCGACAGTATCCAAATTGGCGGCGCAAATCTTAACTGGGAGTTAAGAGGTTACACAAGCCCGAAAGAACCATTTGCTCTAATCAAGGTAGAAGATGGCAAGTATCAGTTCGTATATGTAACATCTAATGAGATGGACGATGAAGCAACTACAGAGTATGAAACAAAGGTTGATCTCTCCAAGGGTCTTATTAAGATTGTCGGCACAGCAGATACAACTTATGAAATAGTTGTTAAGCTTAAGGACGGTACAGAACTTAAATATCCAAATCAATTAACTGATAGAGGAGTAGCTGAACTTAAGGGTGAGGTAGTATTATTCGACCTTTACGCAACAGAGAATGTTGAGCAAGTAACAATTACAGCTTCAACTGATGCTACAGTAGCATTCTACTCTTACGAAGGCAAATAAATCAAATAAAAAGAACCTGAAATTTTCAGGTTCTTTTTTACAATCAAAATTATGAATAAATATTCAAAAATATGATAAAATGCGAATGTTTACTTGACATTCATAAATCATAGTTGTATAATAAATGAAATTATATTATGTATTATAAAGAGGCAGAAATGAATAAGCTTGAAGAGGCTAGAAGAATTATAAACGAAGTTGATAGAGAAATGGCTTCTCTTTTTGAAAAAAGAATGAATGCTGCTCAGCTTGTTGCGGAATATAAAAAGGAGCATGCATTGTCAGTATTAGACGCTTCCAGAGAAAAAGAGATAATTAAAAATAATTCTTCCTATATATTAAATAATGAAATTAAAGAATACTATATTAAATTTCTCGAATATAATATGGAGCTTTCACGTAAATACCAATCAAGATTGATTAACGGAATGAGAGTGGCTTATTCAGGGGTTGAAGGCGCATTTGCATATATAGCATCGAAAAAAATGTTTCCGGAGGCAACTCTCGTTGCATATCCAAGCTTTGAGGATGCTTACAGTGCCGTTGAAAACGGAGAATGCGATAGCTGTGTTTTACCAATAGAAAATAGCTTTGCAGGTGACGTGGGAACGGTAATGGACCTTATTTTTTCAGGTAGCTTGTATATAAACCAAGTTACAGATTTGGCAATTGAGCATAATTTGTTAGCTAATGAAGGCGCTACACTTGAAACCATAAAGCAGGTTGTCAGCCACCCTCAAGCGCTGTCACAATGCAGTGGATATATAGCAAAGCATAAATTTGAAGCAAAGCCATATATAAACACGGCGTTATCCGCTAAATTAGTAAAGGAAAGCGGAAGCCTTGAAATAGGAGCCATCGCATCGGACGAAACCGCTCAGATATTTGGTCTTAAAATCATTGAAAGCAAAATTAACGAAAGCAGAAATAATACTACTCGCTTCGGTGCTTTTTCACGAGTACAAAATGAAAATACAAGTGGAAAGAAAAATATGAACGACCATTTTATTCTTGTTTTTACCGTAAAAAACGAGGCGGGTGCCCTTGCGAAAACACTTGATATTATTGGAGCTCACGGCTTCAATATGCGTAATTTACGTTCAAGACCTATGAAGGAGCTTTTGTGGAGCTATTATTTTTATATAGAAGCTGACGGAAGCATAAATACACAGGACGGCAAGGATATGTTAAGAGAGCTTGGTGCAACCTGCGATATGTTAAAGCTGGCAGGCACATATAATTCAAAATAATAAAGAGGTATTAAAATGATTATACCGTTAAATTTAGGAGAGCAAAGCTACGATATTGTTCTTGAAAGAGGAGCTTTAAATAAAGCCAAGGACTATTTAAGGCTTGATAGAAAATGCTTGATAGTAACAGATAGCGGTGTTCCGCAAAAATATGCTGAAGCTATAAAAAAGCAATCTTATGAAGGATACGTTGTAACTGTCAAAGCAGGTGAAGAGAGCAAATGCTTTGAAAACTACAAGCTTATTCTGGAAAAAATGATAGAACACTCCTTTACCCGTACCGATTGTGTAATCGCGGTTGGCGGTGGAGTTGTGGGGGATTTAAGCGGATTTGTCGCTTCGAGCTATATGAGAGGAATAGATTTTTATAATATTCCCACAACGCTTTTATCTCAAGTAGACTCCTCTATCGGTGGTAAGGTAGCAATAGATTTTAATGGAGTTAAAAATATAGTAGGGGCATTTCATCAGCCAAAAAAGGTTTTGATAGACCCGGATACTTTAAAAACCCTTGACAAAAGACAGCTGAATGCAGGACTTTGCGAGGCTATTAAAATGGCGTTGACCAGTGATAAGACGCTTTTTGAGGTTATTAAAAATTGTGAGGATATTTACAAGAATATTGACACGGTTATTGAAAAAGCATTAAATATAAAAAAGAACGTAGTTGAAATTGATCCGAAGGAAAAAGGCTTAAGAAAAATTCTCAATTTCGGTCATACAATCGGTCACGCTATTGAAAGTGAAACCGGACTTCTTCACGGTGAATGTGTAGCACTTGGTATGCTTCCGGTTTGCTCTTATGAGGTGAAAACAGAGCTTAAGAGAGTTCTTGAAAAATATTCACTTCCCACAACTATAAATGTTGATGCGGATACGCTCTTTTCTTATATTGTTCACGATAAAAAAGCAAGCGGAGATAAAATAACGGTTATATTTGTTGAAGAAATTGGCTCTTACATTATGAAACAAATTAATGTTTGCGAAATTAAAAAGTATATAAGCGGAGGTATTTTATAATGAAAAATACGTTCGGGCAAAGTGTAAGCACAACCGTGTTCGGTGAAAGTCACGGACAAGCAATAGGCATAGTAATAGACGGACTGGCCCCGGGTATTGACGTTGATATTGATTTTATAAATTATCAGCTTGCAAAGAGAAGACCTCAAGGCTTAACCGATTCACCGAGAGTAGAAAATGATAACTTTCAAATTTTAAGCGGAGTTTATGAAAATAAAACCACAGGCACGCCTGTTTGTATTATAATACCAAACGAAAACGTAAAGAGCAAGGATTATGCAAAAACCAGATTTTTGGCACGCCCTTCCCACGCCGATTATTCTGCTTATTGCAAATATCACGGCTACGAGGACTATCGAGGCGGAGGACATTTTTCCGGCAGAATAACCGCTGCTCTTGTTGCAGGCGGTGCTGTTGCTATAAAAGCCCTTGAAAAGCTTGGTATTAAAATCGGAACACATATTTTAAAATGTGCAAATGAATGTGACAGAGAATTTGAAAATATCCCGCAAGACCTTGATGAATTAAGCAAAAGAAGCTTTCCGGTTCTTAGTGATTGCGAAGAAAAAATGAAAGAAAAAATTCTTCAAGCACGAAATGAGCTTGATAGCGTAGGCGGAATTTTACAAACTGCAATTTACGGTGTTCCCGCAGGATTGGGAGAGCCGTGGTTCGATAGCATTGAAAGCATTATATCTCACGCTGTTTTCAGTATAGGGGGAGTAAAGGGAATAGAGTTTGGCGCAGGCTTTAAAATGGCAGAAATGAAGGGTAGTCAAGCCAATGACCTATTTGAAATAGCAGACGGTAAAATAGTAACAAAAACAAATAACAACGGCGGAATTAACGGCGGAATAACTAATGGAATGCCGATTATATTTAATTTGGCAATTAAGCCAACTCCTTCAATATCAAAGGAACAGGAAACGGTAGATTTCAGCAAAAGCGAAAACACCACCGTTCGTATAGAAGGCAGACACGACCCTGCAATTATAAGACGTGCAGCCGTTGTTGTTGATAGCGTTTGCGCTCTGACAGTATGCGATATACTTGCACAACGCTACGGTACAGATGTGTTCACAAGAGGCATAAAAATATGAAGTACGGACTTATAGGCGAGCATCTTAGTCATAGCTTTTCAAAGGTAATTCACGAAAAAATAGGCGACTACGTGTACGAAATTAAAGAATTACCTCCTGAATGTGTAGATGACTTTATGAAAGAAAGGGATTTTTGTGCCATCAACGTAACAATTCCTTATAAGGAAACGGTGATGAAACATCTTGATTTTATAGACGAAAGTGCTAAAAGTATAGGTGCGGTTAATACGGTAGTAAATAAAAATGGAAAGCTGTATGGCTACAATACGGACTATTTTGGTATGAAATCTCTTGTAAACAAAGCCAATATAGACGTTGAGGGCAGAAAAGTACTCATAATAGGTATGGGCGGAACAGGGAAAACTGCATATACCGTAGTTAAGGATATGGGTGCAAAGGAGATAATATTTGTGACTCGAAGCAGGTATGAGGGAGCATGCAGCTATGATGAGCTTTACCAAAGCCACACAGACGTACAGGTGATTTTTAACACGTCTCCTGTGGGAATGTATCCTTTAAACGACGGAACACCCGTTGACCTTTCGCGCTTTCCGAAATTAGAAGGCATTATTGACGTAGTATATAATCCTTTGAAAACCGACCTTGTTGTTGAGGCTCAAAAAATAGGAATTAAGGCAGAGGGCGGTTTATATATGCTGGTTTCCCAGGCAATAAAAGCTTATGAGCATTTTATGGACATAAGTGCGAATAAAAGCCTTTGCGATACTATTTTTAAAGATATTATAACACAGAAACGTAACGTTGTTTTAACAGGAATGCCTTCGTCAGGCAAAACTGCGGTAGGCAGACAACTGGCAAAGAAAACAGGAAAAGAATTCGTTGATACCGATGAGGAAATAGTAAAAAGAATAGGAATGGATATTCCGTCCTATTTTAAAGCTTACGGCGAAGAGCAGTTCAGAGAAGTTGAATGTCAAGTAATTAAGGAGCTTTCAAAGAAAAATTCTTTGATTATAGCCACAGGTGGCGGTGCAATTCTTAATTATAACAACGTAAGACGATTAAAACAAAACGGTGTTGTTTTCTTCCTTGACAGAAATTTGGAAAATCTTACACCGACAGAAGACAGACCTTTATCAAGCTGCAAGGCTGATTTAAAAAAGAGATATGATGAAAGATATCCTATTTATAAATCAACTGCTGACAAAACAGTAGATGCGAATAAGACTGTAAACGAAGTGGCTGATATAATTTACGGAGAGTTGATAAAATGAAAATTTTAGTGCTTAACGGACCTAACATAAATTTTTTGGGAATAAGAGAACCTGAAATTTACGGCAATAACACTTATCAGAATTTGATAGATAAAATCCAAGCCTATTGCTGTGAAAAAGCGGTTGAAGTATCGTTTTTTCAATCAAATCACGAGGGTGATTTAGTGGACGCAATTCAAAAGGCGTATTTTGATAAAATAGACGGAATAGTTATAAATCCCGCCGCTTACACTCATACAAGCGTTGCGATTTTAGATGCATTAAAGGCTGTTTCAATTCCTTTTGTAGAGGTGCATATATCTAAGGTGGAAAGCAGGGATGATTTCAGACAAATCAGCTTTATTCGTTCTATTGCAATAAAAACAATAACAGGCAAGGGCTTTGATGGCTATATAGAAGCCATAGACGTATTGATAGAAAAAAATGAAAGTAAAAATTGAACCAAGCATAGCAACGGGTGAAATTAAAGCACCGCCTTCAAAAAGCTATGCACACAGATTATTGATTGCTTCTGCATTGGCAGAGGGTCAATGCTCGGTTTCGGGCATAATAAACAGCAAGGATATGGAGGCTACGCTTAACTGTATTTCTGCCTTGGGAGTGTCGTTTAATCGCAAAAATGATGTAGTTAGCCTGACAGGTGGAATAAAAGAAAGCGATAGCGTAAGAAAATTCAACTGCAACGAAAGTGGAAGCACGTTAAGGTTTTTTATTCCTATTGCTTTGGCACTTGGCGGCACAAATGAATTTTGCGGTACAGAACGGCTTATTAGTCGCGGCGTAAGCGTATATGAGAAAATATGCAAGTCCCAAGGCATAGAGATAAATAAGGAAAGCGACAAGCTTGTATTTAACGGAAAGTTAAAGAGTGGTGATTTCTACGTTAGCGGAGATATAAGCAGTCAGTTTATAACAGGGCTTCTTTTTGCACTCCCGTTGCTTGACGGAGACAGCACGATAAATATAACCACAGAGCTTGAAAGCGCAGGCTACGTTGATATAACTATTGACGTTTTAGAGCGATACGGTATAAAAGTTGAAAGACGTAATAATTCCTTTTTTGTAAAAGGAAATCAAAAATATACGCCCAGCAACCAGGCTGTTGAGGGAGATATGTCAAATGCTGCGTTTTTAGATGCGTTTAACGTTATAGGCGGAAACGTATCTGTAGTCGGCTTGAATCCTTTATCAAAGCAAGGTGATAGCGTATATGCACCTATTATGGTGAATTTGAAATACACCGCCCCTAAAATCGACCTTTCGGGCTGTCCTGATTTAGCGCCTGTATTGTTTGCCGTAGCTGCTGCTTGTAACGGTGCAGAATTCATAGGCACAAGACGCCTTAAAATAAAGGAGAGCGACAGAGCCGAGGCTATGGCAAGGGAGCTTTGCAAGCTTGGAATTAAGCTTGACATATATGAAAATTCAGTTGTCGTTCACAAAGGTCAGCTAATAAAACCAACGGAGCCTCTTTACGGACATAACGACCACAGAATAGTTATGGCTCTTTCCGTGATTTTATCAATTTGCGGTGGGGAGATTTATGGCTGTGAGGCTATTGAAAAAAGTTATCCGAATTTCTTTGCTGATTTAAAAAGCTTGGGAATAAAGTGCGAGGTTACAGAATGAAAATAATCAATGATGTGAAATTTTTAATAGTAGGACTTGGTCTTATAGGCGGAAGCTACGCTCAAGCGTTAAGTGATTTGGGCTATGAGGTAGGGGCAATTACCCGTTCTCAAAGCTCAATAGATTATGCTATTGAAAAAAAGCTTATTTCTCACGGAACGACAAATATTGATAAAGAATATATAAGTAAATTTGACGTAATAATTTTTGCTCTGTATCCAAACGTGCTTACAGAGTGGATTGAAAAAAATCAAGCATGCTTTAAAAAAGGGGCACTACTTACAGACGTAACGGGTGTAAAATCACCGATAGTTTACAAAATACAAGAGATTTTAAGAGATGACGTTGAGTTTGTCGGCGCTCATCCTATGGCAGGAAAAGAGGTTTACGGAGTTGAAAACGCGGATAAATCAATTTTCAGAAACGCCAACTATATAGTTACTCCCACAGACAAAAATACAAGGGAGGCTATTTATGAATGTAAGCAGCTCGGTAAAATTTTAGGCTTCAAAACCATAGCGGAGCTAAGCCCGCAAGAGCATGATGAAATGATAGGCTTTCTTTCACAGTTGACTCACTGTATTGCGGTTTCTCTTATGACCTGTAAGGAATCCGAGCATCTTGTGGATTACACAGGAGACTCCTTTAGAGATCTTACAAGAATTGCAAAAATCAATGATGAAATGTGGAGTGAGCTTTTCCTTCTGAACAAAAACGAGCTTCTTTCACAGATGGATTTGTTTATGGATAAGTTTAAGTCCCTACGCGATTCTATTGAGAATGAGGACAAGGAGAAAATGAAGGAAATAATGAGACTTTCGACAAAACGCCGTAGTCTATTTGATAGATAATAATTAAGCACAAGACCTCGGCAAAATCAGCCGTAGCCTTCAAATAATTCAAAAAGGAGAAAAGAAGCTATGAATATGGACTTTAAAAGAAAATTACCTACGCCAAAGGAAGTCAAGGAAATGTATCCTATTTCTGATGAAATTGTCAAGGTAAAAGAAGAAAACGACAAGGAAATTCAAGCGATATTTACAGGCGAAAGCAAAAAATTAGCGCTTGTTATCGGTCCTTGCTCTGCTGATAGAGAGGATGCGGTTCTTGATTATATTTCAAGACTCCGTAAGGTACAGGATAAGGTTAAGGATAAAATTATTATTATCCCAAGAATTTATACTAACAAACCAAGAACAACGGGTGACGGCTACAAGGGAATGCTTCATCAGCCTAATCCAAACGAAAGCCCTGATATGCTGAATGGACTTATCGCAATAAGAAAGCTTCACATGAAGGCAGTTGAGGAAACCGGCTTTACTTGTGCTGACGAAATGCTTTATCCGGAAAATCACAGATACCTCTCCGACCTTTTATCTTACGTTGCAGTGGGAGCGCGTTCAGCGGAAAACCAACAGCACAGATTAACCGCAAGCGGTCTTGATATTCCCGTGGGTATGAAAAATCCAACCGGTGGAGATATATCCGTTATGATGAACTCTATTACCGCAGGACAACACTCTCATACGTTTATTTATCGTGGTTGGGAGGTGCAAAGCAAGGGTAATCCGTTAACTCACGCTATTTTGCGTGGATATGTGGATAAGAACGGACGCTCATTCCCGAATTACCACTATGAGGATTTAATAAACCTGTGCGAGTGCTACGAAAAGGCAAATCTTGTAAATCCCGCCGTTGTGGTTGACGCTAACCACGCAAATTCAGGCAAAAAGTGGGAAGAGCAAATAAGAATTTGCAAGGAAATTATGCATAGCACAAGACATAACGAGAAGGTCTTTAGCTTGGTAAAGGGACTTATGATAGAATCCTATATTGAGGACGGCTGTCAAAAGGCGGAGGATGGCGTTTACGGTAAATCTATAACTGACCCGTGCCTCGGCTGGGAGAAAACAGAAAAGCTTATTCTTGATTTAGCAGATTTAAGATAATTTAGATTAGCAGAGCGCAAGAAAATATTTATGAGCTTTAATTTGGATATTGTTTTTCTTTTACAAGTGATAAAATACTGTTGAGGTGATTTTATGCAAAAGGTAATCAGCGTTGAAAATATGCGCTTAAGCGATAAATATACCATAGAAAATATAATATCGTCAAAGGAGCTTATGCTAAAGGCAGGAAAAGCGGTTTACAAAAGTGTAAAATGGCACGGAAAAACGGCTATAATTTGCGGTACGGGAAATAACGGCGGAGACGGCTATGTTTTAGCGTTGGAAATGGCTGAAAACGGACTTGAGTGCGAGCTGATTTTAGCAGAAGAAAAATTTTCTTCTGACGGTGAATACTATTTTAACAAATGCAAGGAACAAAACATTCCATATAAAATATATGACAGCAGTGTTTTGTTAGAGAGTTATGATTTTATAGTAGATTGTATTTTCGGCACCGGCTTTAAGGGTAGTGTTTGCGGCGTTTACGGAGAAATAATTGAAAAAATTAACGCATCAGGTGCGTTTGTAATATCGGTTGATATAAACAGTGGCTTAAACGGAGATAATGGACTTTGTAATGTGTGCGTGATTTCCGACTTGACAATATCAATAGGCACGCTTAAATCGGGACATATTTTAAATATGGCAAAGGATAAAATCGCAAAGCTTGTAAATTGTGATATAGGGATTGTGCCGTTGCAAAAGCATTATTGTCTTATGGAAAAGGACGATGCACGCAAAATTATAAAAGACCGTGAAAATTATACCCACAAGGGTACTTACGGATACGTAAGTATAATTGGCGGAAGCTACGAATACAGCGGAGCAATTAAGCTTGCAAATATTGCAACCTCTGCAATACGGAGTGGAGCTGGAGTGACAAGACTTTGCGCGCCGAGGTCTGTGTGCGATGGAATTCTTCCTTATATTCTTGAAAGCACACTTTATCCCTTGAGTGATAATGACGGAAGCGTATCCTTTGATAAGGAAGAAATGGACGTTCTTGTAAAATCAAGCAAAGCAATAGCCATTGGAATGGGGCTTGGTCAAAGAGGAGATAATGAAAAAATTCTTTCCTATCTTTTGAAAAATTATGATGGAATTTTAATTATAGATGCAGATGGACTTAATACACTCTCAAAGATGAATGAGGATTTTTTAACGTCCTCAAAGGCAAAAATCGTCTTGACACCGCATCTTAAGGAATTTGAAAGGCTTTCGGGAGTGCCAATTGATGAAATAAATGATAATCCCATAAAAACTGCTAAGACTTATGCAAAAAAATATAGTATAACCCTTCTTTTAAAAGGAACCGCTACCGTTGTTACTAACGGAGAGGATACTTATTTAATAAATACAGGCTGTGCCGGTATGGCAACGGGAGGAAGCGGAGACGTGCTTAGTGGGATTTTAGCAGGAATATGTGCATCAAATAAAGCCTCCTTAATAGAAAACGTTGCCGTGGGAGCATATATAAACGGCATCGCGGGCGAAATAGCTGCAACACAAAGCAACGAAATTTCAATGAGCGCCTACGATACCGCATTGTGTGTTAAGGAAGCCATAACTTGCATAATAAAATAACAAAACAGGATTTAAAATCCTGTTTTTTGTTTTAGATGCATAAATTGAGAATAAAATGCCAAAATAAAAACGAACGCAAATTACGAGGTGAAGAAATGGAACAACTTACGTTTTTAATAAAAGACAAAAATGGAATGCACGCGCGTCCTGCAGGGGCATTTGTAAATGAGGCAAAAAAGTACAAGTCTGATATAACGGTATATAAGGGCGACAAGGAAGCAAACGGAAAAAGACTTCTTTCGCTAATGGGACTTGGCGCGGTTTGTAATTCTGTTCTTACGGTAAAGGCAGAGGGTGATGATGAAAAGGAAGCAATAAATGCAATTAAAATCATTTTAGAAAATAATTTGAGCGAGGGCTGAAATGAAAATATTTAGCGGTACAGGGATAGGCGCTAAAAAAGCAACTGGGACGTTGCGTTTTTTAAATAAAACCTCTAACGGTATTGGTAATAGCGAGATTTACACCTTTAAAAATGAATTTACCACAGTAAAAAATGAAGAAAAAAGATTGAATGAAGCCATAAAAAAGGTCAAAAAAAGTCTTGAAAAAACTATAAAGAAAGCAAAAAACGATATTGGAGATGAGGAAAGCAGGATATTTGAAATTCATCTTATGCTTTTAGAGGATGAGGATCTTATAGAAAGTATTAAATTCGAGCTTTCTCAAGGTAAAAATGCAGAAAATGCCAGCTTGGAAGCAGGAAAAAAATATGCGGATATGCTTCGAGCGCTAAATGATGAATATTTATCGGAAAGAGCCAAGGATATAAACGATATAATAAATCAGTTAGTTAAAGCATTACAGGGAGATGAGGGAGCAGAGTTCATAAATACATCACCGTATATTTTAGTGGCTGAGGATTTATCACCCTCTGAGACGGTTATGCTGGATAAGGAAAAAATTTTAGGGATTGTTACCTTTTTTGGCACGCCAAGCTCACATACGTCTATTTTAGCAAGGGCTATGGGAATACCTGCTCTTGTGGGTGTAGGGGAGATTGATGGAAAATATGATGGAAAATTTTCCTTGCTTGACAGCGAAAAGGGCGAGCTTGTTATAAATCCAACTGAAAATGAAATATTACTTTTCAAAGAAAAGGAAAAGGAAGAAAACAGGATAGCAAAGGAGCATGAAAGCTACCTGAAGGAGCTTATAAATAAGCCGGCAATATCAAAAAACGGACACAGAGTGCTTATTTATGCCAATATTGGAAGCGAGAGAGAGGCAGAAGGGGCTCTTCTTAATGGTGCTGAGGGAATAGGTCTTTTAAGAAGTGAGATAAACTATCTTACCTTTGATCGCTATCCCAGCGAGGATGAGTTGTTTATTTCCTATAAGGAAGCAATATCATCAATGAAGGGGCGAAGAGTAATTATCCGCACCCTTGATATAGGTGCAGATAAGCAAATTTCTTATTTTAATATTCCCAAAGAGGAAAACCCCGCTCTTGGTTATCGCGGAATAAGAATAAGCCTTGACAGAAAAGAAGCATTTAAGGTACAATTGCGAGCAATTTTGAGAGCATCTGTATTTGGAAAAGCCTCGGTTATGCTTCCTATGATAGTAAGTGAAAATGAGGTAATCAAATGCAAGGCGCTTTTAGAAGAATGTAAAAACGAGCTTTTTGATGAAAATTATGAATTTGACTCTAAAATAGAGCTTGGAATAATGATTGAAACGCCTGCTTCCGCTATCATGAGCGACGTTCTTGCGAAGCACGTGGATTTCTTTTCGGTAGGAACAAACGACTTAACTCAATATACCTTAGCCATTGACCGCCAAAATCCAAAGGTTTCCCATATAGCCGAGGAAAACAAGGAGGCAGTTTTACGTTTAATAGCATACTCCTCGGAGCAAATTCATAAAAATGGCGGTTGGATAGGAATTTGCGGAGAGCTTGGAGCTGACCTTACGTTGACACAAAAATTTGTAGATATGAAAATTGACGAGCTCTCCGTTTCAAGTCCATATTTATTGGGGGTAAGAAAACGTGTAGGAGAGTGTGAATAAAATGGGATTTTTTAATAAATACAGAAAATTGACTGCAATAACCGATGGAGAGTGCAAGCCTCTTTCGCAAATGCCTGACGAGGTGTTTTCAAGCGAGATACTTGGCAAGGGCTTTATGATAGAGCCGAAAAGTAATTATTTCTATTCTCCCTGTGACGGAAAAATTGAAAATATAGCAGAGAGTAAGCATGCTTATTCAATTTTAACAGATGACGGAATAGACATTCTTATTCATATAGGCGTTGACACAGTAGCATTAAAGGGCGACGGATTTGATTGCCAAATTGCGGTAGGGCAAAGTGTAAAAGCGGGAGAGCTTTTGGTAGTTGCTGATATTAACCTCATAAAGAAAAACGGGTACGAGGCATCAAGCGCAGTAATCGTGACTACTCCTGAAAAAATTGAAAAAATAGATTTTAATTACGGCGCGGTCTTGGGTGGTAAGGATGTCTGTATGAGCTTTAAAATAGATAGCTGATATGATAAGAAAGGAAAAAATAATGGCTGAATTAACTAAAAAGAAAAGATTTTCAGGCACTTTTAGCATTTTACAAAGAGTAGGAAGAGCATTTATGCTCCCGATTGCATTATTGCCCATAGCGGGCTTGCTTTTGGGAATAGGCGCTTCATTTACTAACGTAACGATGCTTGAAGCATACAATTTAATGGGAATAATGGGACCGGGAACATTTTTAAATTCCGCATTTACACTTCTTGCATCTGTTGGTACCGTTGTATTTGACAATTTGCCAATACTTTTTGCTATGGGTGTTGCTCTCGGTATGGCAGAAAAGGAAAAAGCAACCGCAACCTTATCGGCTGCAATTGCATTTTTCGTTATGCATAAAACTATAAATGCACTTTTGCTTATAACAGGCAAATTAGAGCCCGGAGTTATGCAGGAGGGAACGATTGCCAACGTGGTAGGTATAGAGTCACTTCAAATGGGCGTTTTCGGCGGTATTATTGTTGGTCTTGGAGTTGCGTATCTTAATAACCGTTTTTACAAAATTCGACTGCCTAACGTAATTTCTTTCTTTGGAGGAACACGCTTTGTTCCAATTATATCCACGCTGGCTTATGTTTTAGTAGGCGTTTTAATGTTCTTTATTTGGCCTTTCATACAAATGGGTATTTTTGCCCTCGGTGACCTTGTATTAAGGTCAGGCTACGCAGGCACGCTGATTTATGGTTTTATTGAAAGAATTTTAATTCCATTCGGCTTGCACCACGTGTTCTATTTGCCCTTCTGGCAAACGGGTGTTGGCGGCTCTATGCTTATTGACGGAGTAATGGTTTACGGCGCACAGAATATTTTCTTTGCAGAGCTTGCATCTCCTGCAACAACACTGTTTTCTGTATCAGCCACACGTTTCATGAGCGGAAAATTTCCGTTTATGATTTTCGGTTTGCCCGGTGCCGCACTTGCAATGTACAGTTGTGCAAAGGATACTAAAAAGAAGGTAGCAGGGGGTCTTTTGCTTTCAGCTGCTCTTACGGCTATGCTAACGGGCATTACTGAACCTATTGAATTTACGTTTTTATTCGTTGCGCCTATTTTATACGTAATTCATTCGGTGCTTGCAGGTTTGTCTTATATGCTTATGCATATTTTAGGCGTTGGTGTCGGTATGACGTTTTCAGGCGGCATAATTGACTTAACGTTGTTTGGTATATTGCAGGGTAACGCAAAAACAAACTGGGTAATGATTTTACTTGTAGGTATAGCGTACTTTATTATTTATTTCTTCCTTTTCCGTTTTCTTATCCTTAAGAAAAATTATGCAACTCCGGGTAGAGAAGACGATAGCGAAGAAACAAAGCTATATACAAGAGCGGATTATAACGAAAAGAAAAACGCAGAGGAAAGCGGAAACACTAAATCAAAAGACCAAAACGAAGTTTCTAAATTGATATTGGACGGTCTTGGCGGCAAGGAGAATATTGTAAGCTTGGATTGTTGCGCCACACGACTGCGCGTTTCGGTCAAGAATGGCGATATAGTGTCCGATAGTCTTTTGAAACAAAGCGGTGCCGCAGGTGTTATCAAAAAAGGCACAGGAATTCAAGTGGTTTACGGACCACAGGTAGCAGTAATTAAAAGTGAACTTGAGGACTATTTGAAAAGCTTATAATGAAAAAAGAGTGTCATTTGACACTCTTTTTTGCATTACATTTCCCAGCTACCTATCCAGTTAGAGAACTCGTTATAAATATCTTGCATCTCATTTTTAAGCTCTTCGCCGTTATTCAAGGTATAAACCTTGTCGGTGGTGCCAAACATTTCAACGTATTTTTCCTCGTAGGTGTATTTACCGCCCTCAAGCTCGCCCAAGGCTTTTTCGGCAAGAGCTTTCGCTTTCTCGACGTTTTCTACAAGCTCATTAAGCTTTTCGGGGTCTATTGACTTAATTTTGTTAATTATTCCGTCAAAATAGCCGTCCTTGTATCCGTAATTCCATTGAGCGCCATCTTTTTTCAAATAATTCAGCGCATCGCTGGGATACAAATAGTAGCCCTTTACCTCATTTCCGTTTTTATCGGTATAGGTGTTTACGTAGTAGGTATTCCAAGCGCAAATGAAATTTACGTAATCGTACATTTTGTACATATCGTTTACTAAATCGCTTTCAGCAACCTTTTGCCAAAGTGCAATATCCTTTGAAATTTCGTCAGATTTTAATATGGTATAATCAGCCTCTATTATCATAAAGTTAAATTCATAGCCATATCTGTCAGTGAAAAACTCGGTTTCACTTGGAGCAACCTTTAATTTTCCCGTTACCTTAATAGCTTGAGATGTGTAAGGGAACTTGTCGCCTGTTTTGGGATAAACCTCCATAGTGTTTGAAAGCTGTGAGGTGTTAGGTACACAGAACGGACAGGATTGATAAGGTAAATTCATCAAAAACATAAATGAACCGTCAACAGGAGATGAAGTAGCCATATATCCGTTAATTGTAACCTTTTTTCCGTCAATTGATTTTAAATAATCGTAGGTTGAAGCTGATTTAAAGCTAAGCTTTATTGCGTCCTTGTCGCTTCCGCCACAGCTAAACATAGCAAATAGAGATAAAACAACTAACGTTAAGCATAATATTCTTTTTAACATGGTCTATATACCTCTTTAATCAGAAATCGAATCTTTTTTGGACATCATAAGAGTCCAGATAGCGGTAGGCAAAACACTAATTACAAATACGCCAAGCAAAATAACGATTTCAAGGCCGTAAACCTTGCCCATATTAAGAACAACACCGTAGTTCTCTACGAAATCGCTCATAAACAGCAGGCAGAGCCTTGATATGCCGAAGGCGAGAAGCGTCGATATAAAGCCTATTATGCTGTTTTGAATTATGTATAACAAATTGATTTTGCCCATACTTATACCGATTAGACGCATAAGAGAAATTTCCTTTGAAGAGTGATACATATTAAGCAGGGTGATTATGGAAATTACCATTATGTTCATAATAAGAATAATGGCGCAAAGAACGTAAACTATATATTTCGTATTATTGGCATCGTTCAAAACGCCTCTTACTGCGTGCATAGGTACAATCGCCTGTAATGTATGAGTGTCGTTATGGTCGTCAGTTACAATTTTATCATTGTATTCTGAAACGATTTGACCTGCGTAAGCATCGTTTTTAGTCTTAATAAGTACGGCGCAAACACCGGAGTGGTCGTGACCCTCGTGACCCTCCTCACTATCTTCCTCATGCTCGTGTAAATGCCAAAGCGTGCGAATTTGAGTAAACAGAACGTTGTCAAAGGACGAATGTGTTTCCTTTAAAATACCGCAAACAGTGAGTCCCTGTGTGTGAGTATCCAAGCTTGTTGCAGAGTGGCTTGTATAAATCGTATCGCCAACCTTTAAGCCGTTATACCGTGCTACGTTATAGCCGATAACCACTTGAAGAGTTTCACTATCGTTGAATAAAGAGCCGTCCTTTAAATCCTTGCCGTCTAAAAACGGTGTCGTTGTTCCAACTACGTTATATCCGTTATAGCTATCCGCCATAGCAAAGGGAATAACAGTTCTTACTCTTTGGTCTTGCATAAGAGAGGAAACAACGGAGTAGGGAATAGTGCCAAGAGGCTCCTCTGCAAAATACATAGTATTCATAGCAAGCTGGGTTTCACTTCCTGCAGGACCTATAATAGCGGAATAATATCCGGCATTTTCGGTAATACCGTCACTAACCTGATTTGATACGTTAAAGGCTAAAACTCCGATACCTGCCGAGATAACTATTGAAAGAACGATAAGAATCACCTGAACCTTCTTAATAGCCATATTTTTAAGCGCAAATTTAAGCATATTATTCCACCTCCTTTGGTGAAACAACGTCCTTCATACCGCTCGTCATTTCGTTCATATCAATAATCTCATCGAAGTAAACGCCAAGGCGCTCATCGTGAGTTACCGCAATAAGCGTTTTACCCTGTGATACCTTAACCAATTCCTTAATAACCTGCTCTCCAATAGCAAAGTTGAGATTTCCCGTAGGCTCGTCCGCAAGAATAATGTCAGGAGCTTTTACAAGCGCCCTTGCAATGGCAACTCGCTGCTTCTGTCCGCCTGAAAGATGCTTGATTTTACTGTTTTTCTTTTCCAAAATACCAAGCTCGTTTAGTAATTTTGGCGCATCTTGTGTATTTATTCCCTCTAACTTTAAAATATCTATATTATCACCAACGGTCATATCGTTAATGAGCTTGAAATCTTGAAAAATGTATCCAATGCTTTTAATGCGGAATTTGTCCTTTTCCTTTTGGCTCTTTTTTTGCATATCAACACCGTCGATAATTATAGAACCGCTTGTAGGCGATAATATTCCCGCTATCATATTAAGAAGAGTTGATTTGCCACAGCCGGAAGCACCTAAAAGCATATAGGATTTCCCGCTTTCAAAGGTTATATCCTTATAATCAATAGCCGTTTCATTTTGAAATTGCTTTGAAACGCTTTTTATTTCTATCATAATAGTTCCTTTCGTAATTGTATCTTTCGTAACACGTTTTAATTTTAAGTGAAAGCAAAGATTTAATTCAACAAAAGAACTCTCAGTTTAGTTGGAGAAAGTATTCTACTCTTATATTTTAGCCTCATATAAGTAAGCATTGAAGAGATAAATGGGAATATGAAAATTAAGCTGATGCTAAATATTAAAAGAGTTAAGTATCCGTCGTTTAAGTTTTTAATAAATTCGCAATAAACACAAAGTGTATGCTCACAATTATGCTCGTGAAGCGAGGTTACGGATATAAGCGCAACAAAAAGCACTACAAAAAGTAGTGTGATAGATAAGACAGAAATAAATTGCTTACTCATAACGCGCCCTCCAAATGTATAATATATATTATTATAGCACCATAATTATAAGGTGTCAATAAAGCATTTGTAAAATAAAAAGGGCTAACACAATTTTTTGTGTCAGCCCTATAATTTATTCGTGATTTTTATAGAATTTTGCAAGACCGCCCGACGAGGTTTCTCTGTAATCGCTTAAAAGATTTTTGCCGGTTTCATACATAACCTTAACTACCATATCAAAACGAAGCTTGCTGGAGCTTGCCAAGAAATTTGCTAAAGATAACGCATTTATAGCGCGCATAGCGGCTACTGCATTTCTTTCAATGCACGGAATTTGAACAAGACCGCCAATCGGATCACAGGTTAAGCCTAAATGATGCTCCATAGCAACCTCGGCAGCATATTCAATTTGGTTAAGTCCCATTTCGAAAAGCTCGGCAAGAGCACCTGATGCCATAGAACAAGCAGAACCGATCTCTGCTTGACAACCGCATTCCGCACCGCTTATAGAAGCGTTTTTCTTAATTATATTTCCTATAATGCCACCTGTTGCAAGAGCGTGCAGAATTTCTGTATCGGAAAAATGATTTTTATCCTGCATATATTTCAGAACAGAGGGAACAACTCCGCAAGCACCGCAGGTAGGAGCAGTAACTATGATTCCTCCGGCAGCGTTTTGCTCTCCAACCGCAAACGCATAAGAGCATACAAGGCGGTTCTCTTTGGTTTGACCGGATTCGTCAATGTGCTTTTGATTAAATAAAATTTGCGCTCTTCTTTGCGTTCCAAGACCTCCGGGTAGTGTGCCTGTGTTTATGAGTCCTTGACGGATAGTTTCCTTCATTTGCTCCCAAATGACGCCAAGATAGTCCCAAATCTCTTTACCCTCGCATTCCTCAACGTATTGCCATATACGAATGTTCTTATTGGCGCAATATTCGGAGATTTCTGTAAATGTATTTAAAGAGTAAACCTCTTTGTTGGTGATTTCCGTATCGGGATTTTTTTCTCCGTCAAAAACTATTGTTCCGCCACCAACGCTGTAAACTCTTTTTTTGCCAAGCAAAGAGCCGTCTTTATAGGCTTCTATATCCATAGTGTTTGGATGCACGTTGCAAGGAGATACGTTATCAAAAATGATTTCACACTTTATAGGCTCAAAGGTCTCCTTTATAATTCTGTCAGTGCCGTGGCCCTTTCCCGTTAATGCAAGAGAGCCATAGAGCGTTATCTTAAATAAATCAGCCTGGGGAAATATCTTTTTAACGCTGTTTACCGCCCTTTCGGGTCCCATAGTATGAGAGCTTGACGGTCCTCTGCCGATTTTATATAATTCACGAAGAGATTGCATAAAAACTCCTTAAATTTATACTGATTGTGATTATTTCCAATGTTATTTTAACCTTAATTAAAGAAAAAGTCAACATCAATTCTCAATTCTTATTGTATAAGGATTTTCGAAAGAGTAATTTTCTGAAATACCGTAGAGAAAATCCATGTCTGCATACTTATGACTTTCGTCTAAAAATAAAGCATAGTCAAGATTAGGTGTATCATAGATGTATTGACACTTATAAGCAGGACCGTAGCTGCCTAAAACCAGAGCATCGGCATTATATGCATATTTGCTTGGTATGTCAGAAACAAGCTCGAATGCGGAAGCACCCAAATACGTGTAGTTGAACGAGTTAATTTCCACGTTGAAGACCACGACCTTTTTAGTTGACCTTGAAATATAAGAGTCTTGACATACGCTTATGTTGATTTTGTCAAAATTAACGCATTCACTAAATACTGTGTAGTCAATGGACTTCTTTTCAAGCAAGTCCGTGCATTCCTTAAAATAAATTATATCGTTTTCGGACTTAGGCTCCACCAAAAATATATGCTTTATAAACACAGTATCGGTCATTTCGTCAAAATAATTATACGATTTATGACTGTAAGTAAGATTAACGTAGTTTTCCACCTCGCCGTGTCCTAAATAGTCGCTCATATCATTTGCAAAAATAGTATTAAGAGAGTGAGAGGAAATATCAATAACGGTCAAATCATTATTATATTCAATACAAACTACGTCGTTTTCAGCATAAGAATAGGCTGTTAAGTAAACGTTATTTTGCTTGTTTATTGTTGATGCAGTAATACTTACGCCTAAAAGAACTATTCCTATAAGAAGTGATAAAAGCGGTATTTTCAGCTTTCGTCCTCTTGGCAATAACAAAGTAACAGCAAGTGAAATAAAAATAACGCATACAAGAATTTTCTGTAAGTCACCTTGCACGAATACGTAAATATTTTCGAAATCTCCGAAATACGCACACACGTCAAGGACAAATGCAGATACTGCGTTGCAAAAAACGGCAAGCACGTTTGATATAAACGGAACAGGAGAAAGAAGCAATATAAACGGTAAAACGTAAATTATAACGTTAATAATAGGGACTATAAAAATATTTGCGGGAATAGATAAAAGAGAAATTTTTCCAATATACGCGTAAATAAGAGGCAAGGAAAGAACGGTAACGCCAAGGGTAGTAACGGAGGTTACTATGCAAAAACGCAAAAATCTGTTTCTTACATAATGTGTAAATTTAGAGCTATAAAGAATTTTAGATGAGCCGATACAGCCAAGCATAGCCATAAATGACAGAAGTAGGCTTAATGAGAAAATTAAATATGGCGAAAAGACACAAATCAACGTAACTGATAGAAAAAGGGAAGATACAGTATCCTGCCTACTCCATAAAAAAGTAAGTGCAAAAAATAAAATTTGCATAATTCCCGCACGAATAGCAGGTGGAGAAAATCCTGCAACCCCAACAAACATAAAAATAGAAGCACTTATAATGATTGCCTGTGAAATTTTTGAGATAGGTAACTTCATTATAGTAACTCCAAGCATAGTAACGATGATGGAAACGTGCATTCCGCTAAGGGAGAGAATGTGAATGATTCCTAATCTCGAAAAATCCTCACTTACATTTTTTGGAAGAAGACGTCTGTTACCCAATAAAAGAGCAGATGCGAGAGGATAAGCTCGCTCGTTTAGCTTTTCTTTGAAAATGTTGTCCAAAAAAGCATTTATTTTAAGTAAAAAATCACGTATATCCGCCTTTCCCTCTTTAATGTGTATGTATTCTGAAATTTCTCCTTCTATTAAAATTCCTTGAGAAAGGTAATAATCTGCTGTATCAAAACCAATATCCTTAGTAGGAAGAGAATAAAACGAACCTGTGCCGATAAAGCAGTCGTTTGCGCGAAGGGAGCCTGTGTTGTCAGTTAATAGAGTTTTGAAGCTGCAATCATAGCCGTCTATCTTATCTACGTCAATAATGTATCGTGCATAATATCCATTGTTAAATAAAACTTCTTTTACCTCTCCCTCAATAGTATGACTTTCGTCATCGCAAAGCTTATTCAGATTTCTGTCAGGCAAAAAAGAAAAAGCGGACACGAGAATAGCAAGCAAAATGAAAAATACCGCGGTTGAAATTCGAAGAGAAACAGTAAAGAGTTTTTCACTCCTTCGTTTAGAATAAATTATCCAAAAGCTTATCGCAGCTAAAATTGCAAAGCTGCCGATAAGCAACATAAATGATAGAGAAATGTAGAAGCAGAAAAATAAAAATGGGATAAAAATTGTACAGCCGAAAGCTAAATTTCTATGACATAATAAACCCATTTATAAACACTCCCCCTCGTCAAAATTCTACAAAATTTTTCTAATTATATCATTTTTCCAAAAGAAAAGCAAGAAAAACAAACACTCCACCAATGATTTTGATGAAGTGTTTTATTATTTTTAATGAAATTTTTATTTGTATTCTTCTGCCAAGCTCTTGAATGCAGGTAAAGCGTTTACAACTGTGTCCTTTGACGTGCAATAAGCAATTCTTACGTAGCCCGAAACACCAAAATCGTCACAGGGAACAACTAAAATTTCGTGCGATTTTGCTTTCTCGTAGAATTTATAAGCATCTTTTTCGAGAGCCTTTACAAAAAGATAGAATGCTCCGTCAGGCTTTACACACTCATAGCCGTATTCAGTTAAGTTATCATAGAGCAGATCGCGATTTTCCTTGTATACCTCTACGTTTACCTTTGCGTTAATGCATTTTGCGATAACCTGCTGGAAAAGGCTTGGTGCGCATACGTAGCCAAGGGAACGACCTGCACCGCATACCGCTAAATAAATATCGTTTCCTTGCTCCATTGTTGGAGATACCGCAATGTAGCCGATTCTTTCGCCGGGAAGAGAAAGAGATTTTGAGTATGAATAGCAAACTAACGTATTATCATAGTAATTCATAAGATAAGGCACGCAAACGCCCGAATAAACAAGCTCTCTGTACGGTTCATCCGCAATCAAATAAATTGCCTTACCGTACTCTTCACTTTTTCTTTTCAAAACTTCGCAAAGAGCCTTTATTGTTTCCTCAGAGTAAACAACTCCGCTGGGATTGTTAGGCGAGTTAACTATAACAGCCTTTGTATTTTTGTTAATTTGGCTTTCAAAATCCTTAATATCTACTTGAAAGGTCTTTTCAAGAGGTTGGCTAATAACGATTTTTCCGCCCGCGTTTTCAATAAATACTCTGTATTCTGTAAAGAACGGAGCAAAAACGATAACCTCATCATTCATATTGTCCTCAATGACAGCCTTCAAGCAAATCGAAAGAGAAGCCGCCGCACCGCAGGTCATATAAATATGATTTGGCGTGATTCCAACGTTAAATCTTTCGTTAATATTGTTAGCAATAACGCTTCTTACGTTAGCGTCACCTTGAGCAGATGTATAACCGTGCAACAGAACTGAGCTTTGAGTGCTTAAAAGCTCGCTTATAGCCTCGTTTACCTCTTTTGGTGCAGGTACGCTTGGATTGCCAAGGCTGAAGTCAAATACCTTGTCCTTTCCGATTTCTGAAGCTCTTGTCTTGCTATATTCAAAAATCTCACGGATAATTGAACGCTTGCTGCCAAGACCGTACATTTTTTGATTAAATCCCATAATATCACCTATATGCCAAGTAATTTCTTGGCGTTTTCGTAAAATATCTTATTTTCGGTTGATTTGTTAAGCTTAAAGGACTTGAGTTTTTCTACGTCCTTTTTTATGTCACTCCAAGGAGAATCACTGGCAAATAAAATTCTGTCCTCTCCGTGTTTTTTAATGAACTCTTTAAAAGTATCCTCGGTTATGTTGCCAAGCACGTAAGCGGTATCAAGATAAACGTCAAGACCGCACAGAGCGTCAAGGGACTCGTTTAGCATTTCATTACCACCAAGATGGGCTAAAACGAGCTTTTTGTGATTTACTTGTTTTATTACCTTTGCCGAAAGAGCAGGGGTGCATTTGATAGGCTGACCCTTAAAACCGCAATCATAGCCGGCGTGGGTAACCACGATTAAATCGTATTCCTTGGCACACTCCAAAATGTGAATATATCTTTCGTCATCTATAAACGTGCCTTGATAGTCAGGATGAATTTTAATTCCCAAAAAGCCGCTATCCTTAATAAACCGCATTTTTTCTTCAATGCATTCGCAGTTTGGATGAATGCCGCCAAAGGAAATGATTTTTCTTTTGCTGTTTTCATATTTGCGGTTAATTTCCATAGCGTAATTGTTAATGCTATCAAATTGAGTGATACTTGTCATAGCAGGAAGAGAAACGGCAACGTCAACCCCTGCTTCCTCCATTTTAGACAGCAGCAAAGACGCAGTTCCGTCGGAAAATGAAGGTATATCACCCTTCTTCATCAAGTAATTGATAGTTTTGTTGGCAATTTTGTCGGGAAAAATATGCGTATGAAAATCAATTATCATTACATTTTTGCCAGCATATCGCAGGTAATTGTATCAATTTTATTTTTTGTTAAAATTTCGTCAATTTTGATAGTGTCAGAAGCCTTTAAAACAACGTAAGCCTGTGTTGCTTCAATGGAAAGACCGTACATATATTCAATGTTGACTCCGTTATCGTCAATAACCTTAAGTAATGCTTGGAGGCTACCTGATTTGTGGGGGATTTTTATAATTGAAACGTCGGATAAAAGAGAAGAGAAGCCATGCTCAAGAAGCTTTTCCTTGCCTAAAGGAGCGTTGTCAACTATAAGTCTTAAAAGGCCGTATTCTGTTGTGTCGGCAAGACTTAAGGAAAGAATATTTACGTTGTTTTCTTTAAGCACGTTCAATACCTCTGAAAGACGTCCTGTTCTGTTTTCGATAAATACGGTTAATTGTTTTGCAAACATTTTTATTCCTCCAATATTATATCAATTTTCTCTTGTCAATAACGTGAACTGCTTTACCCTCGCTTCTTACAAGAGTTTGAGGCTCAACAATTTTAATTTTAGCGTTAATGCCAAGAGCTTGTAAAATCACGTGTGCAATCTTTTTGGTAAGTGATTCAAGAACTCTTACCTCGTCAGTATAGTATTTGGGATTCAATTCCACTTGAACCTCAAGAGTATCAAGATTGTTTACTCTATCTACTATCATCATATAGTGTGGAGTAACCTCATCAACTCCGCAAAGCGCCGCTTCAATCTGGCTTGGGAAAACGTTAACTCCTCTTATTATGAGCATATCATCGCTTCTGCCCTTGAATTTAGCAATACGCGCGCTGGTTCTTCCGCACTCACATACAGAGTGGTCGATGCTTGTTAAATCCTTTGTTCTGTATCTGATAAGAGGAATGCCTTCTTTAGTAAGAGTAGTGAAGGCAAGCTCGCCTGTTATTCCGTCGCCAACAGGCTTAAGAGTAGCGGTATCGAGAATTTCCGGATAGAAATGGTCCTCACACACGTGTAAGCCGGTGTGATATTCGCAGTCACAGGCAACGCCGGGTCCCATAATTTCGCTAAGACCGTAAATGTCGTACGCCTTGATATTAAGACGCTTTTCAATTTCCGTGCGCATTTTATCAGTCCAAGGCTCCGCACCGCAAATTGCGCTTTTTAATTTAATTTTGTCAAGTAAATTTTCCTCTGCTAAAACCTCGGAAATATGTAATAAATATGACGGAGTGCAAGCAATAGCGGTAGCGCCGAAATCTACCATCATGGTTGTAAGCTTCTTTGAATTACCCGTACTCATAGGAACAACGGTAGCGCCTATTTTTTCAGCTCCGTTGTGAGCGCCAAGACCACCGGTAAATAAACCGTATCCGTAAGCAACCTGAATAATATCATCCTTTGTTACTCCTGCCATTGTAAAGCACCTTGCAACACATTCTGACCAAATTTCCAAATCACGTCTTGTGTATCCTACAACGGTTGCCTTTCCGGTTGTGCCGCTGGAGGCGTGTATTCTTACAATTTCCGAATTAGGAACGGCAAAAAGACCGAATGGATAGTTATCTCTTAAATCATCCTTTGTTGTGAACGGAAGCTTTGTTATATCCTCAATTGATTTTATATCGCAGGGAAGCAAACCTGCCGCCTGCATTTTTTTGCGGTAATACTCAACGTTGTGATATACGTAGTCAACAAGCTTGACAAGTCTTGCACTCTGCAAATTCAACATTTCGTCTCTTGACATACATTCCTTGGTTTCGTTCCAAATCATTTTAATCTCCTAGCTCTTTTCAGTAATAAAGCATAAGGGCTTTATTTAGCCTCATATCCCTTTGTAAATGCTACTTTGTTAATTTCAATGGTTTTAGGTGGTACGGTGTTTTCTATAACCTTTAACCAATCAGCTTCATCAAAGCCGATTGCATGAGCGGCAAATCCCAAAACAACTGAGTTTAATACCTTGCTGTTGCCAAGCTCCAAGGCGATTTTTTGTCCGTCAATAGCCGACACGTTGTAGTTGTCGGATAACGTCTCTATAATGTTTTCGGGATATTCTCTTGCACCGATAACAACGGTCATAGGCTCAATTTTGCAATCGTTTATAACCAAAGCACCGTCATCCTTTAAAAAGTGTGCATATCTTAACGCCTCAAGTCTTTCAAATGCTATAATAACATCTGCTTGACCTTCCTCAACGACAGGCTCGTAAACCTTATCGCCGTATCTTACGAAGGTAACAACGCTACCGCCTCTTTGTGCCATACCGTGTACCTCGGAAATTTTAACGTCGTATCCGGCTTCAAGAGCAACCTTACCAATAATTCTACTGGTTAAAAGTGTGCCTTGACCGCCCACGCCAACAATCATTATATTTTTAGTCATATTATCTTTCCACCGTTTCTATTGCATTGAATTTACAGTAATTTTTACAAAGACCGCAGCCGTTACACATAGTAGCGTCAATCTTAATAGTTCCGTCCTCATTTTTTGTTATAGCAGGACAGCCAATCTTTAAGCACATACCGCATTTCTTACATTTTTCACTATCGCATTTACAGTAGTTGGGGAATTTTTGTCCCTTAATGAGAACGCAAGGTGCCTTTGAAATAATAACGGTAAGAGTATCGCTTGCAACGCTTTCCTTTACAACCTTTTCAAGCTCATCAACGTCAAAAGCGTTAACCTCTATAACGGAAGGTACGCCAATAGCGCGGCAAAGCTCTGCCAAATCAATAGCATAAGTGTCCTCGCCCTTTAACGTTTTACCTGTTGCCGCATGCTCCTGATGACCTGTCATACCTGTTGTGCGGTTATCAAGAATCATAACGGTAGCGGTTGACTTATTGTAAACCATATTTATAAGGGAGTTTACGCCTGTATGTAAGAATGTGGAGTCACCGATAACAGCTACCCAGTTCTTTACGTATTCCTTGCCTTTAGCCTTTTCCATACCGTGTAATGCGGAAATGCTTGCGCCCATACAGATAGTTGTATCAACCACACCAAGAGGTGCAACTGCGCCAAGCGTGTAGCATCCAATGTCACCGGATGCGTGAATTTTAAGCTTCTTTAAAACAGAAAATGTGCTTCTGTGAGGACAACCGGGACAGAGAATGGGAGGACGGGCAGGTGTGTCAGCCTTTTCGTGTAAGCATCCGCTGCAGCCAAGTAAAACGCGTCTTAAAAGGTTAGCGCTGTATTCACCCTGCTTGGTGAAAAGCTCCTTGCCTTTAACGTCAAAGCCCCAAGCTCTTACCTGCTCCTCGATAACAGGCTCAAGCTCCTCAAATACGTAAACTGTTTCAACCTTATTTATAAATTCGGTAATAAGCTCCTTGGAAAGAGGGTTTACAAGACCGAGCTTTAATACGCTTGCATTCGGGCATACCTCTTTTACGTACTGATATGCAACACCGCAGGTGATAAAGCCGATTTTAGTATCGTTAATTTCCATTTTGTTTACAGGGAAATTATACGCATCCTTTGCCATCTTGTTTTCTCTTTCTTCAACCACCAAATGTCTGCCGATAGCAGAAGCGGGCATCATAACGTATTTTGGCACCTGACGGTTATATTCCTTGTCAGCTATCTCGCGTCTGTCACATAGCTCAACAGAGCTTTGGGAGTGTGCAAGCTTGGTTGTAGTACGAAGAATTACGGGAGTATCATAAGCTTCACTTAGCTCGTATGCATAAACCATAAAATCTTTAGCCTCTTGGCTATCGGATGGCTCAAGCACAGGCACGTGAGATGCTCTGCCTATCATTCTTGTATCCTGTTCATTCTGTGAGCTTGCAAGCCCGGGGTCGTCTGCAACTACAAATACAGAACCGCCGTTTATGCCTGTATAAGCGAATGTGTAAAGAGGGTCGGACGCTACGTTAAGGCCAACGTGCTTCATACAAGCCATGCTTCTTACACCTGAAATTGAAGCGCCGATAGCAACCTCTGCCGCAACCTTTTCGTTTGGCGCCCATTCCGTATAAATTTCATCGTATTTTGCTAAATATTCACTGATTTCCGTACTTGGAGTACCCGGATAAGCGCTGGAAAGCTTAACTCCCGCCTCATAAGCGCCTCTTGCAATAGCTTCGTTGCCGAGCATTATAGTTTTCTTTGACATATTATTTACCTCTTAAATCCTTTACTCTCTTGGCTTTGCCTTCAAATCTCTGTAAGGTGTTAGGTGATTCTAACAGAATTTTAGCATCGAGACCAAGCATAACCTTTAATTTGTTTTTAACAGTTTTTGTGATTCTTTCAAGCACCGCAAAGGAGTCAGTCACCTTAGCAAGCTCTACCTTAACGGTTAATTTATCAAGATATCCCTCTCTTTCGAGAATGATTTCATAGTGTGGACCTAATTCCTCAACGCTTAAAATTACCTCTTCAATTTGGCTTGGGAATACGTTAACACCGCGAATCTTAAGCATATCGTCACTTCTGCCCGAAAGATTTTCCATACGGCAGAAGGTTCTGCCACATTTACATTTTTCATAGAACAGTCTTGTAATATCTTTAGTTCTGTATCTGATAAGAGGAATACCCTCTTTCTTAATACAGGTAATTACAAGCTCACCCTGCTCACCGATAGGCAATACCTCGCCGGTTTGTGGGTCGATGATTTCAGGGATAAAGAAATCCTCGTTAATATGCATACCTTGATGCTCAAGACACTCTCCCGAAACACCGGGGCCCATTAGCTCACTCATGCCGTAATTTGAGGTGATAAGAATATCCTTGCCCCAAACCTTGTGCATTTCCTCACGCATAGCGTCAGTCAAAAGCTCACTACCAACAAGAGCGATTTTTACACTCAAATCGTTTTCGGGCTCAACTCCCATTTCTTTTGCCACTTCAGCCAAGCGGAGCGCATAAGAAGGAGTTGCAACTAAAAGAGAGGTTTCAAAATCCTTCATATACATAATTTGCTTTTCGGAATTACCCGTTGATGACGGAACGATAGTAGCACCAATGTTTTCAAGACCGTAGTGAAGACCAAGCGCACCTGTAAACATACCGTATCCAAAGCAAATTTGCGCAACGTCCTTTGACGTAGCTCCTCCCATACAAGCAATCCTTGAAACACATTCCGTCCAGGTTTCAAGGTCGCCTTGAGTATATCCTACGACAGTAGGCTTACCTGTTGTACCGCTGGAGGCATGTATTCTTACAAGCTTATCCTTTTCAACAGCGAAAAGACCGAAAGGATAATTATCTCTCATATCCTGCTTGGTAACAAACGGAAGCTTGCTTAAATCCTTCAAGGACTTAATATCCTCAGGCTTTAATCCAATATCATCCATTTTTTTGCGATAAGCAGGCACTTTATTGTAAACTCGATTGACAGTTTCCTGTAATCTTTCAAGCTGAATTTTTTCAATTTCTTCTCTTGGAAGCGTTTCTTCCTTAGACCAAATCATAATGCACCAACCTCAAATTATAATTATTTTATTTCACCCTCGAAGCTTTTTTCAAATGCTTCATAAACAATTGCATCGTCAGGCTTTTTTGTAAGTAAGCTTACTGCCACAGTTAAAATGACAGAGGAAATCATACAAATTACCCCGATAAGCGGAGAACAGCCGACACCGCTCTTTATTGCATCTGCAAAGGAGCAGGACCATTGGTTTTTATCATATCCGAAAATCATTATTAGAGAAACGGTCAACGTAAGTGAGCTTACAATAGATACCCAAGCGGCACTTGCCGTAACTCTTTTCCAAATAACACCAAGAACAAAAGGACCGATAAAGCAGCCCGCAAGCGTACCCCAGCTAATACCCATCATATAGGCGATAGCGGCAATGCCGAGCTTTTCGTTTAAAATCGCAAGGATAACGGAAATTGCAATGAACACAAGACAAAGAACCCTCATTAAAGTGTTCGTTTTTTTATCGCTTGCTTCTTTGTTAATTTCACCCTTGTATAAATCAATGGCAATAACGGAAGCACTTGCAAGAGAAACTGACGACAGCGTTGACATGCTGGCAGAAAGTATAAGCACCGCAATAATGCCGGTAAGACCGACAGGAATAGCAATTTTAAGCATATTTGGAATAACCGCACCGTCGGGAATTGAAGCAAGCTCCGGAAAATAATAGCTTAAAGCTCCCGAAAAATATGCAACGAAGCCAATTAAAAGAGCAAAAGCGGTACTAACCACAACTCCTTGAGAAATTGCTTTCTTATCCCTTATAGCGTAGTATTTATGTATCGTTTGAGGCAATGCCCATACACCGAATGAGGTAAGAACTATCAAAGCAATAAGCGAAACAGCACCGCCGTATAAGCCACCGCCGGAAGACACAAACCAGGTGTTTGAAATTTCTGAAATATCCCAGTTAATGTTTTCGTGATTAAGATAGCAAGCAACCATACAAATAACGCCAACTATCATTACAATACCTTGTATAAAATCGGAAAGAGCGGTTGCAAAATATCCTCCGAAGAATAAGTACATAGCCGTAAGTCCTGCAAGGGCGAGCATAACTATCCAACCGGGAACGTTAAATACAATTTCAAAAAGACTGCTTAAGCCGTTGTAAACAGAAGCTGAATAAGGAATTAAGAAAATGAAAATAACGATAGCTGAAATAATCTTAAGCCCGTGGTTTCCGTATCTTTTTTCAAAAAAATCAGGCATTGTCTTTGCGCCAAGACGCCTTGTCATATTTTTAGTACGCTTCGCAAGCACAAGCCAAGCAATAAGAGTACCCATAATAGCGTTGCCAATACCTATCCAGACAGAAGCAAGACCGAAGGAACGGCCAAACTGTCCGGCGTATCCTATAAAAATCACCGCTGAAAAATATGTAGTACCGTAGGAAAAGGCACTCATCCAACCGTTAAGTCCCTTTTTGCCTGCAAGTAAAAAATCGTTTACTGAGCTTGAACGCGACTTCGTATAAATTGCAACGCCAACCATTGAAAGCGCGTAAATTGCCAAAATTACAATATCAAGAACCATTGACTATCCTCTTCAATTTTTGATAATATATAATATAGTAAAATAAAAAGATAGAAAAATTATATCACAATGGTTTTGTAATGTCAACAACACAAGCGCTTTTTTTATGATAAAATTAAAATATATTCATTTTTGCGCGTAAATATTTACTTTTATTCATTAGTGGTGTATAATTATTTCGTAAGTCTGGAGAAAAGGAGAAAATTTATGTTGGAAATAGGACAAAAAGCCCCTGATTTTACTTTGCCTGATAAAGACGGAAATATGGTATCTTTATCTGATTTTATTGGAAAAAAGGTAGTTTTGTATTTTTATCCCAAGGACAATACTCCCGGTTGTACAAAACAAGCCTGTGCTTTTGCAAGCCTCTACGAGGGCTTTAAATCGAAAAACGTGCAGGTAATAGGTGTGAGCAAGGATAGCGTAGCATCACACGTGAAGTTTGCTGAAAAATACAATCTTCCGTTTATTTTATTGTCAGATAAGGAATTGAAAGCAATTCAAGAATACGGAGTGTGGCAAGAAAAGAAAATGTGCGGCAAGGTAAGTATGGGCGTCGTTCGTACAACCTTTATAATAGATGAAAAGGGTGATATTCAAAAAGTAATGAACAAGGTAAAGCCCGATACTAACGCACAGGAAATTTTATCTCAACTGTGAGAGGGAATACCGTAAAAGAAACCACCCAATCGAGTTCGTTTCGGTCTGATATGTAAAGAAGAGCTGCCGCACAAGCGGTAGCCCTTCTTACTTTATATTTCAATATAAGCACATATTGCGTTATGGTCGGAATAATATTGACCGTTAATCGGAATATCCTCAACGATATACGCCTTTTCGCACACAGCGTCAGTAAAAATGTAGTCGATTTTAATTCGTTTATCGCCTGTTCTTTTTCCAAATTCGTGGAAGGTAGGCTCGAGCTCACTTGAGCAATCAATAGCGCCTCTATACGAAAGAGCAGATGTGATAAGCTCTATTTCAGGCTCCTTTGGCTCTGCATTAAAATCACCTGTCAATACAAATTTTTCGTTGTATTGCGAAATCGCTTGAACTAACTGCAAGGCCCCTAAATATCTTGCGTTTTTACCCTCGTGGTCTAAATGTGTGTTGATAAATCTGAATGGCTTTTTAGAGTCGCAATGCTTTAAAAGTGTTGTGGTAAACATACGGGGACAACCGCTCTGATCCCCACCGTATCGAGAGCCGGGAATATTCGGTGTTAAAGAAAGCCAGATGTTTTCGCAGGAAATAAGCTCAATTTTGTCGGCGCGGTAGCCAATCAACATAGCCTCACCGTGAAGATTGCTGTCTCTTCCGCAGCCAACCGTTGAATAATCCGTAAGGGCGCGTCTTAACTTATCTCGCATAGGATCTGTCACCTCTTGGAATCCAATAACGTCAGGCGCCTCATTTTTGATAATCTCTAAAACCCTGTTAAATCTATTAGTGAATGAATTTATTCCATCCCCTGTGTTGTCATACCTTAAATTAAATGTCATTACTTTAATCGTTCCCATAATATCACACTCCTTTATTAAATAAATTGTAGCATAAAAGTCAAAAAAACTCAATAATTATTTAAAAAATAGCGTTAAAAACAAGGAAAATATGAGGGTTTTAAAAAAAATAAAAAAAGTTAAAAAAATTTGAAAAAAGGTATTGACAAATAAAAATCCTTGTGCTATAATAACACACGTCGCAAGGCAAGAGACACAAAATGCGATGGTTTGAGAAATCAGTTTGGAAGCATAGCTCAGTTGGGAGAGCATCTGCCTTACAAGCAGAGGGTCATAGGTTCGAGCCCTATTGTTTCCACCAATGACTTGCAAGCGAACACTTCGGTGTTCGCTTAAAAATGGCCTGGTAGTTCAGTTGGTTAGAACGCTAGCCTGTCACGCTAGAGGTCCGGGGTTCGAGTCCCCGTCAGGTCGCCAATTTGCCTCTGTAGCTCAGTTGGTAGAGCAGGGGACTGAAAATCCCCGTGTCGTTGGTTCGATTCCGACCGGAGGCACCATATTATGCGGATTTAGCTCATTTGGTAGAGCGCAACCTTGCCAAGGTTGAGGTGGCGGGTTCGAGCCCCGTAATCCGCTCCAGCAAGCAACATCCTCAATTACGAGGATGTTGTTTTTTCACAAAACTAAACAGTTAACATAAAATATTATTGTGGTGACGTAGCCAAGTGGTAAGGCCCCGGTCTGCAACACCGTTATCCGTCGGTTCAAATCCGACCGTCACCTCCAGAAAAAAGAGAGCAAGTCAAAGACTTGCTCTCTTTTTTCAACTAAATCCGTCCTTACGGACGGGATAAATCCCATTATCGTGGGATGAAATCACTTCGTGATGAAATCCGACTTCGTCGGGATAGGAGGACGGATTTAATTTCATCTGAGGCGGTACGCCGAAGATTTCATCCGAACGGAGTAAGGATTTCATCGCGCCTCGCGCGATTTCATTAAACCCTTCCCCCTCGTGTCTTGAAAAACAGCGAAAACTGTGATATAATAAAACCAGAAAGGCGGTGTCGTGATGAAAAAATGGTCTGATGATTATAAAAAACTCGATTTGTCAGGTGGAAAAATCTCGTTTATTTTAGAAGATGACGAAGATATGATCGAAATCCATTATAAAGATGGAATGCTGATAGATGTGGGTTATATAGAACGTATGCATTCCTATTTCATCACAGTTGTTTCAAGTGATACCGCAGAGGGATGGAAACAGCCTGTGGAAGAAGTCAAAGTTGAAGACAAAACTGTATTGGCAGATAAAATTCAAGAAACGATCTGTAAATATCGTAGATAATAATTATTTTTGAAACGGCATCTTTTTTGTCAACACGCCTCAGAAAAAAGCACATCTGCAACGCAGATGTGCTTTTTTCAACGAAATTCGCCTGCGGCGAGTGAAATTTGGCTTTGCCAAGTGAAATAGCTTCGCTGTGAAATATTTGCTTCGCAAATGTGAAAGGCGAATTTCATTTCACATCGAACGGAGTGAGATATTTCACAATTTCCGCAGGGAAATTATTTCACATTCGGCATCAGCCGAATATTTCACTTTTTCCCCATCGTGTATTGAAAACACCGAAAACTGTGATATAATAAAACCAGAAAGGCGGTGGGGATATGAAAAAGTTTTTACTAATACTAATAACAATTCTTATCATTTTAACTTATTGCTCCTGTTCAAAAGAACGCACTGATATTTCTGACTATCAATATATGTATGACGGTATGGTCAAAGAATGGAATAAACAAAGCTCTCCCGAACGTGATACTTTGCTGGGATTTGGATCGTATCTTTACAATTCTCACTTGCTTCTTTTTCCGAGAGAAACTCCTTCAACTCTTGAAGAGTATTATTTTCATTGGACACCCGGTATAGATGTTGATGGTTATGCTATATATTTTTCTTGTACCTTGAGCGAGGATAACTATATTGATTTTTCTGACGGCTTAAAAGATTTCAAGCTTCAGAATGGTGAAAAAGAAACTGCTCCTTTATATGATGATACACATTTTGACTTTCCGACTTATATTCTACAATGGACGGAAGTGAATAAAAAGTGGGAAGTATTAGAGTATGTTATGCTCGACAATCAGAACCGAACGGTTGTATTCGTCTACACGATGAGCGAGCTTGAATATATCGAAAAAAATTCTGCTTACAATGTCACTCCGACTGAAATGCATTTTCTTGATGAAAATTTCTCCATATACGATAATTTCGAGGACAGTACTTATGATATCTCGTTTTTGGAGTGCTTAAAGTAGGCATCTTTTTTGTCAACACGACTCAAAAAGAAAAGCACTTCTTACGAAGTGCTTTTTGTTTTGGAAATGAAGCGCGCTAACGCGCATGAAAAATGAAGCAGAACTTCGTTCTGTGAAGCGAGCCTTCGGCTCACGGAGAGGTTACTGTGCGCTTCGCTTCATGGCGGCAACGCCGCCGCTTCACAGAAGCCGTAAGGCTTCTGCTTCATATTCGCGGAGCGAATGCTTCATTCAAAACTTCCCCCCTCGTGTCTTGAAAAACACCGAAAACTGTGATATAATAAAACCAGAAAGGCGGTGAGAGTTATCAAAAGCGCGACAAAAAAATTCTTTTCATTTATATTAGCAATCCTTATTGCAATTATTTTCGGCGTTTGCTTGATTTTTATATTGCCGTTCGATTATATCAAATATAAAATATCCCTCTACTATAAAATCACCAAGAAAAAATACACCTTTTTCGCAGCTTCTAATCAGAATTTCAAAATCTATAACGAAATAAACAAACATAATTTACCTATTAGATTTCTTCATCATCCAAAAGAAAAATCCATAGTTTACGGGTGGTTCGTTTTTGAAAAAACACTTATAATTGTAAATGCATTCAATTTCGAATACGATTCAGGATCAGAAAAATGGATATTTTCCGGAGAATATGATGAAGAGGAAAACCGTGTTCTTTTATCAATAGATGAATACATAGAAACGGAAATCGAGGAAGTTAACCAAGCATTAAACGATAAGGTTTGTGATAAAGCTGTTATTCTAATTTGTGACGATGACCTTGAAAATGCGGGAAACGCATACAAAGAAGAAAGATTTTTGATTTATAAAGGTGATATGATAGAAAAGCTGAAGCTTTTTGTCAAAGCGGAAAAATAATGTTCGAATATATGCAGGCATCTTTTTTCAACTAAATCCGCCGATGGCGGAAGAAATCCACCTGCGGTGGATGAAATCGTTGCGCGATTTCATTAAACTTCTCCCGCCTTTCCCCTCGGAAATTGAAAAATATTGAAAGGTATGATATAATTAAATTATAGTACCATTTAGGAGGCTTTTATGAGAGAAGGAACAAGCGGCTTCTGGGTTACCCAAAAGCGCGGTGAAATAAGTGTAGGATACGAGGATTACGGCGTATCTCAATTCGGCGGTGGAGATTTTGAAAGAACCTATTATTTAAATAAAGAAAATTCTAAAAAGCTTATAACCGCTTTGAAAAAGGAATATCAAGGCTCGCTTGAGAAAATGCTTGAGGTTGCATTTTGAAAAAGCTTTAATGATTTTAATTTTGGGCTTTTTGTAAAGAACGTGGTATAGAATATTCCTCATCAACCTGGAGTGATTGATTTGCAAAAATCGTTACTTTTAAAATTAAAGAACAAAATTTACAAAAAAACATCAGCTTAGCTGATGTTTTTTGTTGAAAACTGACTTTTGATATGATATACTGTTAACAGAAATATATTTAACGGAGTTTTAAATGAAAAAAATATTACTTTTATTATTTATAGTAGTTGCACTTTCGTGCCTTTTAATATCCTGCGATAGTAAGGAGTGCGTTCATAGTTATCAGTCAGCTACCTGTACAACGCCAAAGACTTGCTCGCTTTGCGGTACTACCGATGGAGATGTTCTTGAGCATAGTTGGGCACAGCCGAATTGCTTATCCCCAAAAACCTGTAAGCTTTGTAAGATTACAGAGGGAGAGGCGTTTGGACATAACTGGTCAACAAATAATTGCTCCGCTCTTAAAAAATGTACAAGATGCGGCATTTCCGGAGAAAGAAAGGAGCATACGTGGGATACCACAGAGTGCTTGAAAACACCTGTGTGTACAGTATGCAGCGCTGAAGGAGAGGAAATTAGCCATAGTTGGAAAATAGCTACCTGTACAGACCCTATAAAATGCGATAATTGCGGTACAACAAACGGTAGCCCCAAGGGACATAGTTGGCAGGTGATTAGCTGTGCAGAACCGAAGGTTTGCAAAAATTGTAATGAATCATCAGTAGAGGATTTACCTCATAAGTGGACATTTATGGGCTGTGAAGAGAAAAGAGTTTGCAGCGTGTGCCAAAAGAGCGAGGAAGAAAAAATCGGTCATACGTGGGTAGAAGCAACCTGTAAGCTGGTTAAGCATTGTTCAACCTGCGATGTTACCGAGGGTGAGCTGGCAGAGCATACATGGAGCGAAGCTACTTGCGCAACGCCAAAAAGATGCAATGGCTGCGGACTTATTGAGGGAACGTCTTTAGAACACGATTGGAAAATGATAAAGAATATTAAAGCCTGCTGTGAAGATGGCTTAGAGGTATTTGCCTGTACTTATTGCAAAAGTGAAATTTCTCATACGTATAATGCAATTTACTACAACCATATATGTGATGAAAACGGATTATGCTCAAGATGCAATATGTCCTTTGATCCGAAAAAAATGGTTATTGACTCGGTGCTGATTGAAAATGAATTTTCCATTCCTTCTTGCGGGATTTTCCACAGCTCTGAAACCAAGATGCAAATTTACAAGCCTGTTACCTCTTATGATATCGGAATGCCGGTTGTTAATTTGACAGGAACGCTTCCAAGCGCTAAGGATAACTATAAGAACACTGTCGAGTTTTCATACGAATCCGAGGATCTTACATTTAATTGTTACGCTCAAATTAACGTGCAAGGCGCATCAAGCCAATGGAAGGAAAAGAAAAACTATAACATTAAGCTCGTTGATGTGGGTGGAAACAAGAACAAAATGGAGCTTGTTGAAAGCTGGGGCAAGGAAAGTAAATATTGCATGAAGGCTAACTACATTGACTATTCTCAATCAAGAAACGTAGTATCAGGCAAAATTTTCGGAGAAATCGTTAAATCAAGAAACGATGAGCTTAAGGACACTCCTAACGGAGGAGCAATAGACGGTTATCCAATATTGGTTTATCATAACGGTAAATATTTGGGAATTTATACAATGAATATTCCAAAGGATAACTGGATGTTTGATATGAGCCATAGCGACGAAAAAAATCAAGCAATCATTATGACCAACGACTGGACTAAAGCGGTTTCTTTCAGAGAGCTTCCGCCAAGTAACTGGCATGGCTTTGTTCTTGAATATGCTTCAAACGAGGAGAGCAAGATAGATTCTAATACTCAATGGGCGTACGACAGCTTGCTTGAGTTGATTAAATTTGTTCTCAATAACGACGGCGCCGACTTTAAAAAAGGAATTCACAAATATGCCGACGTTGATAAATGTATCGACTCAATGATATACACGTTCTTTATCTGTGCTGACGATAATACAAGTAAAAACATACTTTGGGTAACGTTGGACGGTAAGGTGTGGTTTAGCAGTATGTATGATATGGACGGCACCTGGGGAATGAGATGGAACGGTAACATAGAGTTTGATGAGGATACGTATCCAATCTCTATACTAAAGGATGGAAAAGGCTTCCCTGAAGAGAGAGAAGGAAATACGTGGGTGCTTAACTTGTTATGGGAAAAGATTTATATAAATTACTTTGACCTCGTTTGCGAAAGATATATGGAATTAAGACAAGATATTTTGACCATTGAAAATATCACCGCGCACTTCACCTCATTCTATGAAGCAATTCCCGACGTTGTAAGACAAGCAGAAAGAGAAAAATGGAGAGGCGTACCTTCTCAAAGTCTTGAAGAATTAGGCTATTCAAGTCATTTAGAGCAAATATTAACTTTTGCCGAAAAGCGACTTGAGGTATTTGATAAAATTTTAATTCCCGAAAAAGCTCAAACATAGCAAAAAGGCACATTTTGTGCCTTTTTTGTTGCAATATAAGCTTTATTATGATAAAATAAGTATAGAATTAAATGAAGTGACGTTGAAAAATACAATGCATACTAAATGAAAGCTATATAAAAAATAGATAAGGTAATAATATGGATTACGAATATAAAAAGCCAACAGAAAAAATTGAAAATGAAGAAATTTGCGAAAACGGTGCAAACGTTGCCGAACGTATAACTCATTATAAATGCTTTTGCGGTAAGGGAACAATAGAATATCACAACACACCGGGCTTCGACGATAGCTTTTTTTGCATACAGTGTCGCACTTGTAGTAAAAAATATCGTTATATCGAATGGTGTGGCTATGAATGGAAGGTGTATAAATAATGCTGCATAATTTAACTGTTAAAAAAGATAATATTCGTTCCTTTTCATTATCTGCTGAAAATATAAACGGGGAAAAGGGAAAGGGCGGTATGGCAACTGAGGGAAGTGCCTCGGAGGCTGCAAGAGAATTGGGACAAGGCTGGAAGGTAAATCCGTACGTTGTAATAAAGGCAGGAGAAAAATATGATATAGCCAACGTGCAGGGGCAGGGTGCAATTAAGCATATTTGGATAGTTGATAGCTCCCCTGAACCGAGAACGACGATTTTCCGCATCTACTTTGACGGTCAAACAAGTCCAAACGTAGAAACTCCTCTTTATGATTTTTTCTGTAATGCTGATAATAAAGAATACAGACAAATAAACAGCTTGCCTATTTGCTATAATCCAAGACGCGGTATGAACTGTTATTTTGAAATGCCTTACCATAAATCCTTCCGCATAGAAATAGAGAACCTTCACAACGAGGATATAATGGTATATTACCAGATTGATTGCGAGGAGAAGGAAATTGAAAAAAACAGCCTGTATTTTCACGCTCAGTTCAGAAGAGTAAATCCGTTGCCGTATATGGAAGCGTATACGATTCTTGACAACGTTAAAGGTAACGGCGTATATGTCGGCACCTATATGAATTGGGGTGTGAAATCAAACGGCTGGTGGGGAGAGGGAGAAATTAAATTCTATATCGACGGCGATAAGGATTTCCCATCAATTTGCGGCACAGGCACAGAGGATTATTTCGGCGGAGCATATAATTTTGATGTTGACGGAAAATACGTTGAATTTTCAAGCCCGTATTCAGGCTTATCCAAGGTTAGTAAAACTGATGCTACCTACGCTTCACAAAGATATTTTAATATGTATCGTTTTCACATAAATGACCCAATATATTTCAAAAAAGACCTGAAGGTAACTATACAAGCGCTCGGTTGGCGCAGCAATTGCAGATATCTGCCTCTTCAGGACGACATTTCATCGGTGGCATATTGGTATTCCGATAATTTAGAGGATGAATATCCTCCATTCCCAACAGCAAACGAATTAGAAATTATTTAAAGGAGAATAAAATGAGCTTTTTAAAAGGAAAAACAGCAATAATTACAGGAGCAGGCTATGCAAAGCTATCTGATGGCAGATGCGGTTCAATCGGTTACGGAATAGCGACTGCATACGCAAAAGAGGGAGCGAATCTTGTAATCACAGGAAGAAACGTTGAAAAATTAAACAAAGCCAAAGAGGAGCTTGAGGCGTTGTACGGAATAAAGGTGTTGGCATTAAGTGCAGACATTTCAGAAGGAAGCGATAATGAAGCAATTGCAAATGATGTGGCAAAAAAGGCTTTTGAAGAATTCGGCAGAATTGACGTGCTTATAAACAATGCCCAGGCGTCAGCGTCAGGCGTAACAATCCAGGATCATACCACCGAGCAGTTTAACCTCGCTATGTATTCAGGACTTTATGCTACCTTCTATTATATGAAGGCGTGCTACCCTTATCTGAAGGAAACCAAAGGAAGCATAATAAATTTCGCATCAGGCGCAGGACTTTTCGGTAATTACGGTCAATGCTCTTATGCGGCAGCAAAAGAAGCTATTCGCGGTCTTTCCCGCGTTGCAGCAACAGAATGGGCAAAGGACGGCATAAATACAAATATTGTTTGTCCTCTTGCTTGGACAGCACAGCTTGAAAATTTTGAAAAAGCGTATCCGGAAGCCTTCAAAGCAAACGTAAAAATGCCTCCTGCAGGACACTTTGGCGACCCAGAAACTGAAATAGGACGAGCTTGTGTTCAGCTTGCTTCTCCGGATTTTAAATTTATGAACGGAGAAACCGTAACCTTAGAGGGCGGAATGGGATTAAGGCCGTAAAAATCAACACCTTCCATGTAAAGGAAGGTGTTATTTTTTATAGCGCCGTAAGATATAACTCACTTTTATCTAAATTAAAATCAAATAGACTAACGGCTTTGATTTTTCTGTTATCGTAGGTTGTATAATAATAAATACACTTTTTTATATCCATACAAGAGGTGTAAACGGTATAAACAGGCTCAAGTGTATCTGTAATAATACATCCTTTAGGAACGCTGACGCTATCCATTATATGAAAAAATCTACCTATCCTATCATTATCCTTAACTGTGTGGTTTTTCACAAACACACCTCTTACAAATCTTGAAGATGATGAGAAATCTCCCGGTAGCCCAAACGCCCCCAGCCCTCTTGAGTAAATTTCCAGTTCTGTTTTGCAAAGAGAATTTATATTCGTTTTGCTGTTCAATCCCATATAATTTGATAAGTTAGCTTTATGATAAGCAAAGTCGGGAGAGTTTGTAAGAACTCCAAGCGTATTTTTGTATATTTTCAAAAAATCTTTCGTGGCTTCAACCGTGATTGATTCGTTTTCGTCGGCTATTATCCAATGTAGCGGAGTTGATTTTAATTTGTCTGAAAAGCTGTCGTTCGTAATGCTTATGTTTAAAAAAAGCTCCGTAACCTCTTTTACATTATTGCACCTTCTTAATACGTAAGGAATCAGTTCAAAGGACGCAATATTGACTTTTCCCTCTATACGTGTTCCGTAAACCGCGTATTTTGGAAAGTTCAATCCTGCTATGCATAGCCCCTTTTCATTTATGGCGTCATAATAAAGCGGCACGCCGTTATCAACGTGCGCTATTCCTATTATAGCGTTATTTCCAGCGTTATTTTCGTATAAATAATTAAATTTGTATCCTCTGGGAGTAATAACGATGCTTTCCCCGTAGCTACACTCTAAATCGAGAGTTCTGCCAAAAAGCAAATCGTCAAAAATTGCCGTACACATAAATATCACCTCACGTACGTTAGTATGCTCCAAAACAGAAAAAACACACTCGTAAGTGTGTTTTTTAATTATATTTTTACTACCTTGAAATCATATTCTCCGAGTATATAGAGGTATCCGTCAATATAAACCGAGCGCATTCTGTCAACGTTGCTTTGTATAGGTGTATTTACAAGCTCTAAAAGCTCGCCGTTTACAAACATAAGTAAAACGTATTTAGTGTAGTTATACGATACGTTGTAGTCATAACAGCCAAAGCCGAATAATTGCATATCTCTGTTTACATAGTAGGATTTGTAGTTTTCGGAGTAGCTGGCGTTTTTTATTTCATAAGAGCAAACCGATTCAATTTTGTTTTCGCCCTCTCTGTAAATTTCAACCTTTACAGTTGACCAGTTGTCCCCTCTTCCTATTCCAAGTAAAAAACCGTCGCCGAGATTTATTAGGGATGTCGAGAAGCCGTCAATGTTATCAGTTTCTTTATAGGTGATATTGTTTACGTCGCTTAAATCGAAGAAGAAAACAGGGTCAGTCAGCTGTACTGCTGTGCATACGTAAGCGTAGTTTTTATCAAATCTTACCGAGCGCACAGTTTCTCCCTTTGGCGCAAAATTTTCAACTGACGAAATTACCTTCCAAGTGGATAAATCAATACAGTATATGCTTGCGCTTGTACCGTTTGATGAGTCAACGGTAACACTTTCATAATTGCCATAATATTTTCTTATAAAGGACTGTGTAGTGGTTACAACTCTTAAAATACCGTTATGTTCGTCAAGACTGTATCTGTCCTTGATATATCCGTCAACCTTAATACTGCCCTTTATATCAAATCCGTCATCGCCATAAGAAATGCAAGCAATTTCAGTAACGCTCTTTTGCTTTGACGATACGGCATCGTTAATATCCTCGCTTAAGGAATTTGAAGCATATATTGCATTGTTAGTAACATAAACGTCATTTGTGAATGAAAGGAAGCTTGCGCAGCCTTTTATTCCAAGAGAGCTTTCATCAAGCAAAGTAACAACTGTGTGGCTTTGAGCAGTAACTTTGTCTGACACTATAATTTTGTCCATAGGAACAAGCATTGTTTCCTTGTCGTTATCATAGCTGACTGATGGAATAAAGGTTTCTTCCTTTGAAAAATCAATATCCTTGTTGTATATATACTTGTTTGTAATCACAAGGAGCTTCCCGTCAACGACTCTTGAGGTTTTATAATTACCCTCTACCGAAGCATATCCCTTTAAGGTGATTTTTTCAGGGGTTTCTACGTTAAGAGAAATTATTTTCGTTTTTTTATTATCCATACCGATAACGGTAATTGTTTTGCAATCCTTGGATAAATACATTTCGCTGTTATAAACGTAAAGACTTGTTTCTTCTGTTTTTCCGTATTCGTTTACCGTTTCAACGTAGGATAAATCAAATTCTCCTACCATTTTTGATTCTTCCTTGGCTATGGAGTAGATTTTTAACGTATTATGGGATAAATAGTAAATATACTTATCACTTCTCTTTATAAGGTCGCCCTCTGTAACGCCCTGTACCTGATTGTCCGTAATTTCCTCATATTTTCCGCTACTGTTCGAATCAGAGCCGGTATCAGGAGATGCGCCTGGGGCAAAATCCTCATTTTTGTCAAAAACACCGTCAAAGTCAACGTTATTATCAAAGGCACCGCCCACAGCCGAAAACGAGCTTATAATCTTATCAAAATTGTTTTTATATTTCGGTTTTGTTGCGGATAATAAATTCAGCTTTTCAATGATTGGAAAATATTCGCTGCTTTCATACTGTGATACGTCAGGCACCTGTGTCTTAAACGGAATAAATAAGAATAAATTAAGTGCAGTCACCATCAAGCAAATACAAGCCGCCAGTGCTCCGAATTTAACCCAATTGATTTTTTTTCGTTTTCTTTTATTTTCGGGATTTGCTTCGATTATATATGTGTCATCAAGCAAATTCATGCAATTAAGCAGTTTTTTATTTTTCATATTACAATTCCTTCCTGTTCCAAGAAATTTTTGAGTAGCTCACGAGTTCTCAAAAGTGTAACCTTAACTTTGCTTTCGCTAATGCCGTAATCAAGGGCGATTTCCTTTACGGAGCTTAAATACCAATATCTGCGTACAAAAATTTCCCGCGTTTCCTTCTTAAGTGAGCCAACAAAAGTGTTCAACGCATACTTTAAGGTTAATTCGTCTGTTAAATTACGTCCGTCATTTGACGTATCGGAAATAACCTCGCTAAGCTCGTCAAGCACAATTTCAACGCCGAAATTTCTTTTTTTAGCTTTATTTTTGTGGTAGCGGTTTAAAGCAATATTTCTTACGATTTTGCCAAGATAAGCGCGAAGACTGCTTGGCTTGCTTGGCGGAATGGAATTCCAAATAGCCAAATAAGCGTCGTTTATGCATTCTTCACTATCCTGAGAAGAGTCAAGAATATTGCAGGCAATATAGGAGCAGTATTTTTCATACTTTTGCTTGGTTTCGTAAATTGCCTTTTCATCTCTGTTTAAATATAATTCAACTATCTTACTGTCTTCCATAATGACCGCCTCCTTTTCGTGGCATTTGAAGCACTTCACCCTAATAGACAGGAAACAAAGCGCAAAGGTTACAGGAAAATGTAAAATTTTTCAAGTTTATTATACCACACTAGTAAAATAATTGCAAATATGTTATAATAAGGTAGAGGAGGTGTGGTACTTTATGAAATTTTCAATAGATACAAAATATAGAGAAAACATAGAGGCTTTATCCAAAAAGAAACTAAAAAAATACCAAAGCATATTCGATTTGAACGTCACACAAAGAGGCGGCTTTGAGTTTGAAGAGGATAGCATGCGTGTTTGGTATATGGTTGACGGTAACACAACCTCGGTGAAATATGAATATAATCAGCTAAAGCACGCTGTTGTATTTTCAAACGGCTACGCAATAATTTTTAAGGATAAAAAATACATATTTTTGCCCGTGACCAATAATGAAAAATCAAATAATGAGCTTTTAGAAATCGGAATAATCTTGAAAAACGAATATAGTGCGATTCGTTTTATTACACATCAAAGATTAAGACTTCCAAGCGATAACCGTAAAAACGGTAAGAAAAGAGTGAACTTTGATAAATCTGATTCTCCGTACGTAATTATAACCATGGCTGTTTTGATGGCTGTTGTGTCAATAATATTTATTAAAATGCCAAACGATTATAAAATAATAGAAAGAGAAAATGCAAGACCGTACGAAGGAATATATGAAAGCTACTATACAGATAGCAAGGACTATATAGAATTAAGCTTCAAGGACGAAATGAAATGCGATATACACGAGTGCTTGGGTAGTATAGATTTGTATGACAAGTTAGACTCTCTCTCGAGTGGTGAAAAGCTATATGTTTTAGAAAACCCCGAAACAGGATTCATAATTGAACTGAAAACAGACAAAGAGGAAATAATTAACTTTGAAACGTCACAAGCAAAAATGCTAAAAAACGCAAAATTCTTTATGTGGATGGGAATAATTGCAGACATCGGAGGGGTGTATTTGCTTATTTATGGTGTATATCAATTTTTAAAAGAAAGAAAAGAATACGAATAAAACAAAATATCAAGGCAGCGTGACACTCCGTTAAGAGTAATAAGCTGTTGCCTTGATATTTTTTATATAGAATATGGCTTGTTTAATTCTAACAGATTTCCCTTTTGTTAGAAGGGGAGAACGTCAGCTTGCCGACGGAAGAGGTGTAAAATAAATTATATAGTAGCATACAGCTTATAAAGCTCTGCGTATATTCCGCCCTTTTCAATAAGGTCGGTATGAGTTCCGCTTTCCTCAATACCGTTTTCGGTAAGAACTAAAATTCTATCTGCGTTTTTTATTGTTGTAAGTCTGTGCGCAATTGTAAACGTGGTGCGCCCCTTTGCCAAAAGCTCTAATGATTTTTGAACCAATCGTTCACTTTCGTTATCAAGAGCGCTTGTCGCCTCGTCTAAGATAAGAATAGGAGGGTTTTTTAGAAATACTCTGGCAATAGAAACTCTCTGCTTTTGACCTCCGGAGAGCTTAACTCCTCGCTCACCAACGTAGGTATCATAGCCGTTAGGCAAAGATTCTATAAAGTCGTGCGCGCCTGCCAGCTTAGCGGCATTTATGATTTCCTCGTCAGTTGCATTTTCTTTGCCGTACGCAATATTTTCCTTGATGCTACCGGAAAATAAATATACGTCCTGGGCTACAACCCCTATATTTTCTCTTAATGATTTTAAAGTAACGTTTTTGATGCTTGTACCGTCTATTAAAATATCACCCTTTGATACTTCATAAAAACGGGGAATAAGGGAGCATAATGTGGTTTTTCCACCGCCGGAGGGACCTACCAAAGCAATATTTTCTCCGGCACCAACCTCTAAATTAAGATTTGCAATAACGGAACCCTTGTTTTCCTCGTAATGGAAGCTTACATCCTTAAAATCAATGCGGCCTTTAACGTTTTGTAAATCAGTAGCACCGTCATTGTCGATAATATCAGGCTCTGTGTCCATAATTTCCATAAATCTTTCAATTCCGCTCATACCGTTTTGAAATTGTTCTGCAAATTCAACGATTCTGCGTATAGATGTGAGCAAGGTGGAAACGTAAAGCAAGTATGCCACGTAATCGGGCGCGGTGATGTTTTTGTTTACAAGAAAAATTCCGCCCACAATCACCACTATGATGTACATAATACCGTCAAAAAGTCTTGTTGTGGAGGTAAAAGCGCCCATAGCATAATAACGCTCTTTTTTAAGACGCAAATATTCGCAGTTGCCCTTTTCAAATTTGTTTTCTTCTAATTCTTCCTTGGCAAAAGCTTTAGTTACTCTAATGCCTAAAAGACTGTCCTCAATTTGTGAGTTTAATTCGCCAATTTGCCTTTTGCTTTCTGCAAAATTCCTTTTTATGGTGCGTCTGAAATAGATTAGGGTGAAAATCATAATAGGAATGATAGCAAAGGTAATCAGCGTAAGCGTTAGGTTAACGGAGCTTAAAATTATGAAAGCACAAATTATCTTTATTCCCGCAATGAAAAATTCCTCGGGACAATGGTGAGCAAACTCCGTCACCTCGAATAAATCGGTAGTCATTCGAGACATAAGCGAGCCGACCTTGGTGTTGTCATAGAAGGAATGAGATTGATTTTCAAGATGAGAAAATAAATCTCGGCGCATATCCGTTTCGATTTTTGTGCCCATTATATGTCCTATGGAAACCATAAAATAGTTTGCACCTGTGTCGATAATTCTTAAAACAATATATAATAGACCAAGCTTTAATATGAATTCTACCGTAAGAGAGGCAATATTATTCATAGCTCTGTTAGTGATTTCCTTAACCAAAAGAGGCAGCACGATTTCACATACAGTGGTAAGGGCGGCAAAAAGCAAATCCACAAAAACTATCCAGCCGTATTTTTTGTAATATGGCAAAAATCTCATTAAAAGACGGTTTTTCTTCACTTTCAAGTTTATCACCTCCGTATATCAAAATATTCTACACCAAAAATGAGTAAAAGTCAACAAAAAACACGCCGACGGCGTGTTTTGTGAGAAAATCAATAATTTTCAGCCTTGATTTCAAAATATGCTTGCGGATGAGCGCAAACAGGGCATACCTCCGGAGCCTTTTTACCAACTACAATGTGACCGCAGTTAGAGCATTGCCAAATAGCATCGTTGTCCTTTGAGAAAACAAGACCGCCCTCAATGTTTGCAAGAAGCTTCTTATATCTTTCCTCATGCTCCTTTTCGATTTTCGCAACCTGCTCGAAAAGATAAGCAATGTGCTCAAAGCCTTCCTCTCTTGCTTCTTTAGCAAAGGTAGGATACATTTCTGTCCACTCGTAATTTTCTCCGTCTGCCGCGTCCTTAAGATTTACGTCAGTTGCGCCAATGCCGTCCTTTAAAAGCTTAAACCAAATTTTAGCATGCTCTTTTTCATTAGCTGCGGTTTCTTCGAATATTTTAGCAATTTGAACGTAGCCGTCTTTTTTAGCCTTTGAAGCATAGTATGTGTACTTGTTTCTTGCTTCACTCTCTCCGGAAAAAGCCGCCATTAAATTTTTTTCTGTTTTTGAACCCTTTAAATCCATATAAAATCTCCTTTTGTAAAATTCACAAATACAGGTTAATGATCCGGTATTTGCTTACATTATACATTTTTGCCAATAAAATTTCAATATATAATTGCAAAATTTAAAATATTGTGTTATTATGTATGGCGAAATTCATTTATAGGAGAATTTTATGAACAAAGAGATGCAAGGCAAGGATAAATATGCCTTTAGCCGATTTTTATATATAATCGAAGCCGCGCTTGAATATTTTATTTCAATAGCTGTGGGCGGAGTATATCTTGCTGAAATTACAAAGCATATCGGTATTTCCGACGCGATAACGGGTATTATAACGGCGTTTGTTTCATTGGGCTGCGGCTTCCAGATAATCGCACTTTTTTTGGCACATAAAAAACCTGTTAAGAGTTGGGTGACTACTTGTCATATAATCAGCCAATCCTTATTTGCACTTATGTATTTTATTCCGCTTTTGGAAGCTTCGAAAACTACAAAAACAGTGCTTCTTATTTCAACTCTGTTTTTGGCACAAATTATACATAACGCTATAAATTCCCCTAAAATCAACTGGTATATGTCATTGGTTGACGATAAGAAAAGAGGAAGCTTCACAGCAAATAAAGAAATTGTTTCTTTAATAGGCGGTATGATTTTCTCTTATGCGCTTGGTGCTATTATGGATAAGCTGGCTTCAAGAACAGCTTTTGTTGTGGGTGGAGTTGTTTTGTTTGTATTACTTGGCTTACATACTCTGACTCTGGTATTTGCTAAAGAGAAGAAATGTGAAAAAGTAAAAGTAAACGTAAGAAAATCAATTAGCGAGCTGCTTGGGAATAAAACTCTTCTGAAAATAATAGTAGTTTTCATAATTTGGAACGTAGCAAATTATGCTACCGTTTCATTCAGCGGCGCGTATCAGGTTGGCGCACTTGGATTTACAACTACTTTTGCATCGGTAGTGGTTATTGTGTCGAGTATAGCGCGTGTTATTTTTTCCAAGCCTCTTGGCAGATTTGCAGACAAATATTCTTTCTGCAAGATGCTTTATATTTGCTTTGCAATTGAGGCTGTGGCGTTTGCCATAAACGTATTTACAGTCCCATCAAACGGAAAGACGCTGTTTACAATTTACAGTATTATTCATGCTATAGGTCAGGCGGGAATAAATAGCGCAATAGTAAACTTAGCGTATGATTACGTTTCCAACGACCAAAAGACCGGGGCAGTAGCTCTTGTAAACACCTTTTCCGGCTTTGCGGGATTTTTGACTACGTTAGCGCTCAGTCCGCTTGTTGCTTACATTCAAAATAACGGAAATAAGCTTTTTGGAATAAACGTACATGCGCAACAGCTTCTGTCTTTAATTTCTTTCATAGGAACGGTTTTAATACTTGTTTACATATATGCGGTAATCAGTAAAATTCCAAGTAAAAATAAATAAAAAAGTCCCCGTTTGGCGGAATACGCCAAACGGGAGCTTTTATTTTAATCAATTTTGGAAAAATCTGTGGTTTCACCGCGCTCGAATTTTTCGATTTCTCTTATGTAAGCATCTATTTTGTCAGCATCATCATCTGACGTATCATTGTGAAAATAAGATTTTTCTTCACTTGCCTCACTATTAAGATCGGTGCTGTCAACGAAATCTTCATCGGCGTCAGATTGGTTTTTATCATCAAATCCGTCCTCGTCGTCAAGCTCGTCCTCATCATCAATTAAATCGTCCAGATTGTCAAACTCCTCAAATTCTTCATCATCTTCATCGCTCGGCTCGTCCTCAATGATTTCATCGCTTAAAAACTCGCTCCAATCGCCCTCCTCAAAAGGAATTTCCTCGTCATATTCACTTTTGTCGATGGAGAGGTTCGGCTCGTTTCCTGTTTTATCGCTATCAAGCGCCTTGTTGTCAAAAACGTTATCTTCGAGCTTTTTATCAGATTCAGTTGATTCCGATGCTTCCAATGCTTCTGTTGCTTCCTCATTTGAGACTTTTGTTACGTCTGAAATAACTGCGTTGTATGGAATATCATCGCTTGTACTTTGATTTTCTTCGATTTCTACAATTTCTTCAATTATTTCATTTGCCGAAATATCGTTTTCTATTATTACCGGCTTTTGCTCTTCAGTTTCATTTACAATAGGCTCCTCATAAATGATAGTCGGAGTTTTATCGGTTTTGTTTTCAGCTTCTTTATAGCCGCGCTCGTTAAATTTCGCATCAAGAAATTTTTTGTACGTTTGGCTCTCGCTTCCTTCAAAGTCTATGATTTTGTAGGGGTGCGGTATAATTGCATTTTCCAAATCAAATTCCTTTGGATTGACCTTATCGAACATGCCGAAGTGAATAGGAACGAAAAACAGTGAATTTATCTTACCGGCAAATCTTTTTGCATCAAAAACGTTCATACTGCCATATTCTCCGTTTATAGGTAAAAAGGTAGCGTATATGTCGTTTGAAATGTTCGAAATAACCTTTTCGTTATACAGTGTATCCCCTGTAACGTAATATTTTCTGCTGTTTTCCAAGTCGGTTATAATTACGCCAAAAGCACTTTTGTCGTCGGTTTTTGCGGGAACCGCACGGATATTTACCTTATCAATTGTCCATTCTGAGTATTCCTCAAGCATAATGTGATTTGCCTGGCAAACCGTGGGAATATTTACAAGCTCTGAAAAAACGCTTTCACAAGAAAGAACGCAAAGCTTTCTTCTTTTTGTTCTTTGTTTTACAAGCTTTTCGATAGTTTCAATATCAGCGTGATCCGAATGACTGTTTGTTATAATCAAAACGTCGGGCTTTACCTTGAAAAGCTTTTTGTTGAGCTTTATTCTTCTTGCAAATTCGTGATTTTCCTTTGACAAGGAGTCGGACAGGTAAGGGTCAATCATAATTTTAGTCTTTCCGGAAACAAATAAAAGACCGCCTTGCCCCAGCCAAAGAACCTTCATATTTTCACCTCCAGAGCAGTAATATATAGTAAGCTACCTATATAATACCACTTTTTTGTCTGCTTGTGTCAAAAAAATCATATTTTTAAGATATTTTTTGAAATTAGTTGAATACAACCGTAATTTAATGTATAATTAAATAGTAATTTTTAAAAAAGGAGGCAGAAATGAGAATAATAGATGCAAAAACTATGCAGGAATGTGAAATTTCGGAAAATACGGTAGTAGCTCTGGGCACCTTTGACGGTTGCCATATAGGTCACGTTTCTGTTTTTCAGTCTGCCTGCGCGATGGCAAGAAAATTAAAAACGAAAACGGCAGCTTATACGTTCGACACGATTCCAAAGGCCGCATGGGAAAATAATGTAAAGAGCATTATGACATTGGACGAAAAAATTAAATTCATAAAAAAATGCGGTATAGATTATATTGTGATAGATGATTTTGCAAAAATAAGAAATTTAGACGGCGAGGATTTTGTTGCGTTGGTGCTGAAGAAACAACTTAAAGCCATCGGTGTCTGCTGCGGATATGATTACCGCTTCGGAAAAAATGCAAAATATACAGGAGAAGATTTAAAAGCTTTTTTTGAAAACAACGCAGAGAGTGTCGTAATTTGCAGTCGAGTTAGCGTAGACAATATTCCGATAAGCTCTACTCTTATTCGTGAAAAAATACAAAACGGAGAAGTGGATAAGCTTCTTTCTGTATGCTCTCCGTACTCCGTTTATTCCAAGGTTGTTGAAGGAAAGCGTTTAGGCCGAACTATTGGCGTTCCTACGATAAATCAGCAAATACCGGGCGAGAAAATTCCTCCCAAAAATGGCGTGTACGTTACGGAATGTGAAATTGGCGAGGATGTATATCCGTCAATTACGAACGTAGGCGTTCGCCCCACCGTCGAAAATGACGGAAAGGAGAACATGGAGACGCATATCATAGGGTATGACGGGGATTTGTACGGTTCTTACATTCGAGTAAATTTTTATAAAAGACTTCGGGATGAAATGCACTTTGACAGTCTTGATAGCTTGAAAAAACAGATATGTTCGGATATTGAGGAAGCAAAAAGCTATTTTAAATAGAAAAAAGGACAGACCCTTACGCCCCAACGGGGTCAGCGTAAAGATCAAAAATGTCCTTTGATAATATTATACGCGCAAAAATACAAAAATATACTATAAAATGAACAAAAGTTTACAAAAAAGACTTGAAATCATTAGCCACTTGTGCTAAAATACAAAATAGAGAATAATTATAACCATAAGGAGTAAACAAATGAAAAGGATATTTTCTCTTATTCTATGTGTTCTTATGCTTGTTCCATGCTTTGCTGCAATAGTTAGCGCAGAGGAAGTGGATGACGGATATAAGAACTGTGCTTTGGATAACGGAATAGGTACGTATGCTTCATCACAATGGAACTACGACAGTAATCCTAAGTACATCAATAATGACGTTTTGGAGGATAGCTATAGATTCTGGCGTCCTGAAGGTGTTGACCGTAACCCTGCTTTGGATGACAGAATTCAATATTGCGGTTTGAAATCGTCAACACAGTATTACGAGGTAAAAGAGGTAGTTCTTTACGTCGATAAATACGGAAAAGCTGATGCCCATGACGGAAATCCGTACGACAACAATATTCACTATATCATAGAGGCACTTGTTCTCGGTGAGTGGATAAAAATAGGTGAAGCATACAATAACGATGCACAACCTGTTGAAGGTGCAGACCGTAAGGCTGTTGCTACGCTTAAAATCGACGTTGAAGACGTTGTAACAAGAGATATTCGTGTTAACTGTACAGAGTGGGGTAGATGGAGAAAGTCTACTGAGCATTTACCTGAAGAGGAAAGATGGCACGACTGGTGGTTAGTTCCAATCGTTCACGAGGTTCAGTTGTGGGGCGTTGACGCGCCACCGCCACCGTGGGACGTTCCTGCCGGTGCAGTTCTTTCAACAAACGCTTGCCTTGGTGGTTTAATCGAGGCTACATCTACTAACGATATTCAAGGTATTTACGCTGCTCTTGCAGTAGACGATAAGACAATGCCTGACCTTGCTACACCAAAGCCATACTGGCAGTCAGCTCAAATAAAGAAAGACGCAACACCTACTATATGGACTATTTTCGATAGACCGTACGATATAGTAAACGTTTCCGCTAACTTTGGCGGTTCAGTTGATGGCGTTATAATGAAGTACGATATTCAGATTCTTGTTAATGGCGCATGGGAAAGCTTAGTGGAAGGCGCTGAGGCTACATCATCTGTTACTCCACAAGATAACGTTGTATATGAACTTCCTGAAAAGAAAAATGTAGAAGGCGTTAAATTTATATTTACCGAGGTTACAGGCGGTGATAGAGCGATTCTTACGGAAATGGGTGCTCTTATTGACAGCGAATACAAGGTAGAAAACGAAAGCGGCGAAATGGTTGATGCTAATAAGTGCGTATTCTTGAAGGATTATATGACTCCTAACAGAAAGCAGTCAACAGGTGCAGGTAACCTTGCAATCCTTGGAACGGCTTATGCGTCATCTGTTATGACTTATGCTAACGCATCTTCTATTGAATACATCAATGATGGTGGTATTGCTAAAAACGAAAATAAGGCTTGGTTCGCTGAAACGTTTGTAAAGGGAACATATTGCGGAGTTATTTTGAAGACATATTACAATGTTGATAAGGTTGTTCTTTATTTCAATGACCCAATTACAGGCGATGTGAACGGTGAGCACGTAATGTCAGTAGATATTCAAGTTAAAGATACAGACGGTACCTTCAAAACCATTAAAGCTGGCGTTACTTCTTATGACCAAACCAAGAATGAATACGTGGTTTCAGTTCAGTTTGATGCTCCTGTGAGAACAAATGATATAAGAATTGTATACCAGTCAAACGGAATGGTATTCCCATACATTAAGGAATTAGAGGTTTATAGCTCAGAATATATGTATATGGGTTATTACGGACACGCACTTGGTCCAAGAACAAACAAGGGTAAGGCTCCAAATGCTGTTGAAGACTTTGCTGCCAGAACTTTGATTCCACGTTCAAAGTACCTTGATAAGATTTCACCAATCCAATATTTCGAAGTAACAAAGAACTTTGATATTAAGGTTCTTGCTTGGATCTAATTTTAAATACAAAATGCGTAGTCAACGACTACGCATTTTTTTATTTGTTCTAACCTTAAAATAAAACGCTATGCTCTAAGAGCATAGCGTTTGTTTTAGTATTCAAATTTAACCGTTTGATTTAATTCGGCAGACTTAAATGCATACTCCATAATTTTCATATCAAGGCGCATTTGAGTGTGAGTTACAAGCTGGATGGCTTCCTTGTCGATAGCCTTAACAAAATTGCGGTAAAAATCGTGAACGTCACTTTTTGGAATGTCAATTTCATATTCTTCCATAGTAATGCTATCTCTTGGCGCCATTGTTTTTGTAAGACCTGCTGCGGTTTGAACAGGAATTACCTCGCTTTCGTGCCAATGCTTGCACTTTGCAATCTTGGCTTTCTTTTGCCAGTCTTCGATTATGGCAGTACCGTTTTCGGCTTTCATATAAAATCTTGGCAAAGCTATGAAATTAAATGTGCCAACCTCAACAAAGGCAACAGCGCCGCTTTTAAAGGTGATTGTAAGATAAAATCCGTCGTCAACCTCTTTGTTGGTTATATTTGTAACTGTGCAGTTAATGGTGTCAATAACCTCATCCTTGTAAACAAGCATTAGTTGGTCAATTAAGTGAATACCCCAGTCAAGTATCATTCCTCCGCCTTGAGCTTTTGTTCCTCTCCAGTCGGAAGGAATACCGCGTGAGCCGTGAATCCTTGATTCGATTCTTAAGGGCTTACCAATCTCACCACTATCCTTGAGACCTTGGATTGCAAGGTAGTCAACGTCCCAACGTCTGTTTTGATGAACGGTAAATAGCTTGTTGTTCTTTTCTGCACATTTAATCATTTTATCAAGGTCGTCAGAGGAAAGAGCAACAGGCTTTTCGCAAATTACATTTTTACCTGCGTTCAAGCAAGCGAGAACAACCTCTAAATGTACGTCGTTTGGAATTGCGATTGTTACAAGTTCAACATTTTTGTCGTTTAAAAGCTCGTCTAAAGAATTGTAAGCGTATATACCGCGCTCAGTGGCAAGCTCGCGTTTTTTAATATCAATATCCCAGATACCGCTAAGCTCTAAAACGTCGCTTTTCAACGCGTGATTAACGTGCCAAGAGCCCATTCCGCCGTATCCGATAACAGCAAATTTCTTTTTCATAAAGAACCTCGTTTTGAGTAAAACTTATATAAAATAATATTATATAAATACATTATAACAGTAAATATAAAAAAGTCAATATATTTAAATAAAAAACAGCCGTAAAAACTAAAATACACACTCTTGCGAGTGTGTATTTATATGTTTTAGTGAACGATACATTTTTGTGTATCTTTATCAAAAATGTGAATTCTTGAAACTTCAATTGCAACGTTAATCTTGTCGCCGGCTCTAGCCTTTGAACGAGAAGAAACTCTTGCAGTTGCGCTTTGCTCGCCAACGGAGAGGTAGAGGTAGATTTCAGCACCCATAAGCTCTGTTACGTCAACGTCAACATCGATAACGTTATCCTTCATTGAGTTAAGGAAGATTTCTTCATCGTGAATGCATTCAGGACGAATACCGATAATAACCTCTTTACCCATGTAGTATCTTAATGCAGGGTCGTTAGCCTTTTCTTCAGGAAGCTTTAAGGAGTGACCCTCGAACTCAACGTAAACGCCGTCACTTCTCTTGTCAAGCTTTGCGTTAATGAAGTTCATTTGAGGAGTACCGATGAATCCTGCAACGAACATATTAACAGGCTTGTCGTAAAGATTTTGTGGAGTATCAACCTGCTGAATAAGACCGTCCTTCATAACTACGATACGTGTAGCCATTGTCATAGCCTCAACCTGGTCGTGAGTTACGTATACGAAGGTTGTACCAACCTTTTGGTGAATCTTTGTAAGCTCTGTTCTCATAGTTGCACGAAGCTTAGCGTCAAGGTTTGAAAGAGGCTCGTCAAGTAAGAATACCTTAGGATTTCTAACGATAGCACGACCTAAAGCAACACGCTGCTTCTGACCACCGGACATAGCCTTTGGTTTTCTGTCGAGCAAGTGAGTGATACCGAGGATTTCAGCAGCTTCTTCAACTCTGCGCTTGATTTCTTCCTTTGGTGTCTTTCTTAACTTAAGGCCGAATGCCATATTTTCATAAACTGTCATGTGTGGATAAAGAGCATAGTTCTGGAAAACCATCGCAATATCTCTATCCTTAGGAGCGATATCATTCATAAGCTTATCACCTATGTAAAGCTCTCCTTCTGTGATTTCTTCAAGACCGGCAATCATACGAAGAGTAGTTGATTTACCGCATCCGGATGGACCAACGAAAATGATAAATTCCTTGTCTTTGATTTCAAGACAGAAATCGGAAACAGCTGTAACGCCGCCCGGATATTTCTTGTAGATGTGCTTTAGTGATAAACTTGCCATTTTAAATTTCTCCTTGCCTCTTGGCGTAAAATTAAGGCTTTAAACAAGCCCTACTGCGTCTTTATATGTAAAATCAGACATACTTTTATACAGTACTATTATAGCAGAAAAGTATATAAAAATAAATAGTTTTTTTGCACAAACTTTACACTCTGTTTTTGTGGAATATGCACAAAAACAGAGTGCGTTTTTTTATGCGTTAACCGTTTTTTGTGTATTTTGACTATGCAAAAGAAAATTGCCTGTAAGCCGCAAATTAAAGCTTCATTGTAAGACCGATACGCTTTTTATTAACGTCAACGCTCTTAATTTTAACGGTTACAATATCACCAACGCTTAATGCCTCTGACGGGTGCTTGATATATTTTTCCGATATTTCGGATACGTGAACAAGACCGTCCTGGTGAACGCCAATGTCAATGAAAGCACCAAAGTCGATTACGTTTCGTACAGTACCGGTCATAACCATACCCTCCTTCAAGTCCTCCATTCCCAATACGTCGTCACGAAGGATAGGAAGAGGCAAGGAATCACGAACGTCACGTCCCGGCTTTTCAAGCTCGCCGATAATGTCAAGAAGCGTCGGTTCACCGATTTCAAGCTCTTCAGCAAGCTTTTTAGTGCCGTATCTTGTACACTTAGCTCTTATATCACCAAGTCCCGAGCCAACGCTGTCAAGAGTATAGTCAAACTTGCTCAAAAGTGATTTTGTAGCAGCATAAGCCTCAGGGTGTACACCTGTGTTATCAAGAATTTCTTTGGAGTCGGGAACTCTTAAGAAGCCTGCACATTGTTGATATGCCTTTGCACCGATTTTAGGAACCTTTAGAAGCTCACTTCTCTTTGTGAACTCACCGTTTTCCTCACGGTATTTTACAATGTTTTTTGCAGATGCGGTATTGATACCGGAAATATAGGAAAGAAGAGAATATGATGCCGTATTTACGTCAACGCCGATGCTGTTAACGCAATCCTCAACAACGCCGCCAAGAGCCTCGTCAAGTCTTGCTGGCTTCATATCGTGTTGGTACTGTCCAACGCCAATAGATTTCGGGTCAATTTTAACAAGCTCTGCCAAAGGGTCCTGTAGACGTCTTGCGATGGAAACAGCAGAACGTTGTGTAACGTCAAAATCAGGGAACTCCTCTGCACCAAGCTTTGAAGCGGAGTAAACGGAAGCTCCTGCCTCGCTTACCATAATATATTTTCTGTCACCTTCGATTTCTTTTAACGTGTTTGCAATGAAAATTTCACTTTCTTTAGAAGCCGTACCGTTACCGATAGCAACAACGTCAACACCGTACTTTGTGATAAGTCTTTTTACGATTTTTTTAGAGCCCTCGATATCCTCCTTTGGCTTGGTAGGATAAATAACGGCAGTATCAATAACCTTACCCGTTTTATCAACAACCGCAAGCTTGCAGCCTGTTCTGTAGCCCGGGTCGTAGCCAAGTACTGTTTTTCCCTTCAACGGAGCGCCCATTAAAAGGTTTTTAAGGTTATCGGAGAAAAGCTTGATTGCACCCTCAGATGCATTGTCAAACAAGTCTGTACGAATTTCTCTTTCAATAGATGGGGCAATAAGTCTGTCGTAGCTATCCACGATAGCGGAAGCCACGTATTCCTTTGCAGGGCTTGCATTATTGGTTATTAAGTGTGAAAACAGATAATTTAAAATGATTTCGCTGTCAACGTTAACGTCAACTTTTAGGAATTCTTCCTTTTCGCCTCTGTTGATGGCAAGAACGCGGTGACCGGGGATTTTCTTTATGCTTTCGTTGTAATCATAATAAGAAGCGTAAACAGAATCCTCATCCTTGTTCTGCTTGGAAACAATCATACCGTGGTCAAAGGTCAGCTTTCTTATAGCCTTTCTGAAATCGGCATTGTCGGAAATATCCTCGGCGATAATATCCTTTGCACCGTTAATTGCGTCCTCAGCGGTTGCAACTATCATCTTTTTGTCAAGAGATTCATCTTCTGCATTGATATAGTCCTCGGCGATAACGATAATTTCCTTTTCGTAAGCGTCTCTTTGCTCCATAATGAGCTGTGCAAGAGGCTCAAGTCCCTTCTTTCTTGCAAGAGAAGCTCTTGTTTCTCTCTTTGGCTTGTACGGTCTGTATATATCTTCAACTTCTGTTAATATAGTGGCGTTTTTAAGAGCCTCCTCGATTTCAGGAGTCAATTTGCCTTGACCGTCAATAAGGGAGCGAACTTCTTCCTTTCTTGCTTCAAGATTTCGAAGATATTTGAGCCTTTCGTCAAGGGTACGAAGCACGGTATCGTCAAGGGAGCCTGTAACCTCTTTTCTGTAACGTGCAATGAAAGGAATTGTGTTGCCGTCGTCAATAAGTCCAACAGCAGCCTCAACCTGTCCTACTCTTAAATTCAGTTCTTTAGCAAGTTCATTTATAATATCCATTTTCTTTTTCTCCGTTTTTGCAAAAAATTTGTTTCAATATATTATTTTTCAATGTAATCTTTTACGAAATAAGTGTGTGTGTGTGCATTGTTGCCGAATTTATCGCGAATTGTAACTCTGAAATAAACGTCACTTTCTCTTAAGTCAAATTCAGCGTGTGTAATAGTTTCGTTTGCGGGAGCTGTTATATGTCTGTCGTTTCTTGCGTAGCCGTTTATTACGATGTTTTCAACAGGAGTACACTCAATAACGATTTTGTTGTTTTCAACGTAAAGCTCTTTAAACTGCGGTGGATTATCTCTGCCGCTTGCACAGTAAATGTGACCCTTTTCCATAGCTTCGATAATTTGGTCATACTTTAATTCCTTTGCGCCAATGAAGGTAGAGCCACCAAAGGATTCTCTTACGCTATCGCCGTGGTTGTGGTTATCGTCACCCATTGTACAAACAAGATTGAACATACCGTTTCTTAACATATCGTCGTATATGTAAGGACAGTATTCGCTTCCGGTTTCAAGCTCTGTTGCATAGTTGAGAATTTCAAGTCCCCAAAGACCTTCCATGTTTATATAATCCTCACGCTCGTTGAGAGACCAATACGGATGGTTTAACTGTACTAAAAATCCTGCCTCGTTGCAAAGCCTAATCATTTCGTTTATGCCGTCTTTGCTGTATTCGCGAACAAAGCCGTCGCATTTCATATCCGGATATCTTTTGCTCATCCAGTTTTGCTCATAGTTAGTTGCCGGCATAACGGTATTGTGTGGGTCTTTTGAAAAAATGTTTAAGTGAACGCATTTTTTACGAACCCATTCGTTTGTTTCCGTATCAAATATTTTAGGAAAACTTGGTGTAGCCTCATTTACCGCATATTCGCAGCTGGTGAGGGCTAAAAATTCATCGTCATTTAAATCGGAGTGGTCTAACAGAATATCATGGTCGGTATAAGCTACGATAGAATATCCGTGGTTCTTATATACCTCCTTTACCTTTTCGGGTGTGTACGCACCGTCAGAGTGAACGGTATGGCAGTGAAAATTTGCTCGGTACCATTTTACGTCGTTGGGCAATAAATACTTTTTCATTTATAATCTCCTTAGCTTAAAAAATCGTCAACTTTATAATAGTGTGTATGCGCATTGTTGCCATACTTATCTCTTACAGTTACACGAAACATAACATCCTGTGCATCAAGCTTAAATTCAGCGTGTGTAACCTCTTGTCCGTCGGTATTGTAAGGGCGGAAAGCTCTGCCTAAGCCCGTTACTATAACGTCGGTGGCAGGAGAGCAGTCAATCTTAATTATATTATCCTCTACGTAAAGAGCGTGA
>JAZRIQ010000021.1:0-24177 GCA_045645405.1 Eubacteriales bacterium | reverse complement strand
AATGGAACGAATCAGTTTTGGAACGGACAAAAGACCTGTCTTCAGCGTTAAAATTTTTTGAAATATTTTTATATATCGGCAAAATTTTGCCTTGAACACAAGCCTTTTGGCTCGTTCGAAAATGCAAGGCACCTTAAGCCGATGTATTTTTAGAAAATTTTGGTAAGATTGCGACGCAGTTGTATTAACATACTACAAGGAGCAAGCTTGCCAAAATTACTAAAGGATTGACGGATATTAACGAAAACACCTTTATAATACCGTAAATACACGGCTTAAGGCTGGTTCGTTTCACTCCTGTCAGGCATGCCTGACCGCCAACCACCGACCGCTGAATTTCTATTTAACAGTCAGAACCTCATTAAGCTCTTTTCTTTGTGGCAAATCGGGACTTATATCTGCCTTTCCTACTGCCACAAGCGTAGCAATTGCCAAATTTTCCGGAATTTCAAACACATCACGGACCTTTTTTTCATCATAAAGACCCATAATTAGCGTTCCGTATCCCATATCGTACGCCTTTAAACAAATATTTTCAACCGCCAAACCGTTATCAAAGCATTCAAATCCGTGTCCTAAATGCGTTGCAGCTTCGCCGTTTGACCTATAACCGCCAATTCCTTTTTCAATAGCGGTTACAATAACGCAAGACGCAGTTTCCGCTCTTTCCTTGTTAAAATCAGGTAGCGCGTCTACTATTTTAGCTTTGTATTCCTCACTTAATGCAACGAAAAATCTTGCAGTCTGTGAGTTTTTCCAGGACGGAGCCATTTGTCCGGCCTTAATAATCTCCTCTATTTCCGCAACTGTAATAGTATAGTCCTTGTATTTTCTTATGCTTCTTCTTTCGTTTATACATTTTGTCAGTTCCATAATTACACCTCAAATAAAATTCTCCAAAAGCTATTTTAGCAGATTTTTTTGTAAAATTCAATAACTATTGACATTAAATTATTTATATAGTAAAATATAAAACGATATTTACTGTAAGAGGGCTTTATATGAACGTTATTACAATCAGCCGTCAATTCGGAAGTGGCGGAAGAGAGCTTGGCAAAAGACTGGCGCAAGAGCTCGGCTACGATTATTATGATAAGGAAATAATTGACGCAATCGCTAAAAATAAGAATTTGGATAAGGATTTTGTGGAAAAATCTTTAAGCTCTGCCGCATTAAAAGCCATCCCGGTTTCCTTTGGCAGAACAATTATCAGCACCTATTCCCCCTCATCTACCGATTTAATGGTAGAGGAAAGACGAATTATAGAGGAAATAGCGACACAGAGCAGGGATTTTGTAATCGTAGGCAGAAATGCAGATATTATTTTAGAGAAATATAATCCCTTCAATATTTTTGTTTGCGCGACAATGGAAGCAAGAATTGACCGTTGCCTAAAAAATCTTAAGGATAACGAGAAAAACGACCGTTACACTATGGAAAAGGCAATCAAACGTGTTGACAAGTCAAGAGTACGTGCGCGCGCCATTGTTACAGAAAGAGAATGGGGCGAGCCGTCCTCTTATCACGCCGTGATAAATACAACAGGCTTTGATATTAAAACACTTTCTCAAATCACAGCCAATTTTATAAAGGAGCTTCAAAATGAAGATTCAGCTCTCTGACCATTTTACCTATAAAAAACTGTTAAAATTCACACTCCCCTCAATTATTATGATGGTTTTTTCCTCAATCTACGGCGTAGTTGACGGATTTTTCGTTTCCAATTTTGCAGGTGAGCTTGAATTTAAAGCAGTAAACTTTATAATGCCGGTTTTAATGCTGCTTGGCGCTGTTGGCTTTATGTTTGGCGCAGGCGGATGCGCTCTTATCTCAAAAACCCTTGGCGAGGGAGATAAGAAAAAGGCAAACGGTATTTTTTCATTCATCGTTTATTTTTCCATAATAATAGGAGTAATTTTCGCGATAGTCGGCATTTTTATTTTACCTTCTGTAGCAAAGGCGCTAGGCGCAGGCGCTATGCTGGAAAACTGCATAATTTATGGCACTATCATATTACTTGCCCTACCGTTTTTTATGCTCCAAATGGAATTTCAAAGCTTGTTTATCACCGCCGAAAAGCCACAGATAGGTCTTTACGTTACCATAGGCGCAGGCGTCACCAATATGGTTCTTGACGCCCTTTTCATCGGTGCTTTCAAATGGGGAATAATAGGAGCCGCAGTTGCAACCGCATTAAGCCAAGTAATAGGCGGACTGTGTCCTCTTGTTTATTTCTTTAGAAAAAATAACAGCCTTTTGAAATTAGGAAAGCCTCTTTTAGATTTCAAAGCACTTTTAAAGGTATGCACAAACGGCTCAAGCGAGCTTATGACCAATATTTCTCTATCCGTAATCACTATTCTTTATAACTATCAGCTTCTCAAATACGCCGGAAGCGAGGGCGACGGTATCGCCGCTAACGGAGTTTTAATGTACGTGGGCTTCATTTTCATCTCAATTTTTATTGGCTACTCCATAGGCGTTTCCCCAATAATAGGATATCATTACGGAGCAAAAAACCATACAGAGCTGCAAGGACTTTTGAGAAAAAGCTTAGCCGTTTTGCTGTTTCTTGCAATTGCTATGTTCATTTTAGGTGAAGGACTTGCTGTCCCTCTTTCAAAGCTTTTCGTGGGCTATAACGAAAAAATATTGGAAATGACAATCAGAGGCTTCCGCCTTTATTCATTCTCCTTTATGATAGTTGGCTTCTCTATTTTCGGCTCTGCATTCTTCACGGCATTGAATAACGGACTTGTTTCAGCAATTCTGTCCTTTTTAAGACTGTTTTTATTACAAGCCGTTTCCGTTTTAGTTCTCCCTGTATTTTTAGGTCTTGACGGTATATGGCTGTCCGGGGTTGCAAGCGAGCTTGTTGCGCTTATAATCACATTTTCCTGCATTTTTGCATTAAGGAAAAAATACAACTATTAAAACGCACGCACGTGCGTTTTTTACTTGTAAAACTAAAATAATTGTGGTAAAATTAAAAAAAGAGAAATTTTTTAATAAGGACTAAAATCTAATGAAATCTAAATTTTGGGATACAATAAAAACGTATTTAATAATTACGTTAGGCGGTCTTATCGTTGCCTGCGGCGTATATTTCTTCTCATTTCCCAATAATTTTTCAACGGGCGGCACAAGTGCCTTGTCCGTTCTTCTTGCCAAGCTTATAGGTTTAGAGCAAATCACTCCGGGGCTTATTATGGCAGTTGTAAACGTAATTCTTATCTTGATAGCCTTGATCATTTTTGGTAAGGACTTTGCGTTTAAAACAGTTTACTGTAGCCTTCTTATCTCTCTTTTCTCTTTGATTATGGAAAAGGTGCTTCCCGTTCGAATAATTGCAAACGGCGCGCAAACCTTAACCCAAGACCCCTTACTTGAGCTTGTATACTCTATCGGCTGTATCGCAGTAGGCAGCGCAATCACCTTTAGCGTAGGCGCATCCTCGGGCGGCACGGATATTGTGGCTATGATACTGAAAAAATACACTAAGCTTGACATCAGCCGCGCCCTTATCTTCTCCGATGCATTGTTGGTTCTCGCCAGCTTCTTCATAATAAACATAAGAATAGGTCTTTATTCTTTGCTTGGACTAATTTTAAAATCCTTTATAGTGGATATAGTAATAGACGGTATTTACCGTACTAAATGCTTCTATATTATTACGTCGCGGGATAAGGAAATCGTGGAATATATTAACGATAAGCTTCATCGTGGCGCAACCGTATCCTTATGCACAGGCTCTTTTACGCACGAGGATAAAAAAATTATCATAACCGTTCTTAGCCGCACCCAGGCAATGCAGCTTAAAAGCTACATAAAAGAAAGCGGTGACGGTAGTGACTTCACAATAATCACCAACTCCAGCGATATTATCGGAAAGGGCTTCCGTTCAACTATTTAATCAAGGAGCATTACTATGGATAAAAAAATATGCCTAATCCACGCAGGCGGAACAATAGGAATGATAAATTCAGCCGACGGCTACAAGCCAAAGGAAGGATATATTCAAACACTTTTCGAGCAGATAAAGGACTTAAAAAACGAGTGTATGCCAAAATACGACTTTTACGAAATGTCGCCCCTTTTGGACTCGTCGGATATGACCGTTGGCGAATGGAACAGAATAGGTCAGCTAATCAACGATAAATACCATTCCTACGACGGCTTCGTCGTACTTCACGGTACCGACACAATGGCTTATACGGCGTCTGCTCTTTCCTTTATGCTGGAAAATCTTGACAAGCCCATAATTTTAACAGGCTCGCAAATTCCCCTTTGCGAAATAAGAAGCGACGGTCTTGATAACCTAATCACCTCTCTTCTTATAGCCTCACAGGGAATTGTACGCGAGGTGTGTCTGTATTTTGGCGGAAAGCTTCTTCGCGGAAACAGAGCCACCAAAATGTCAGCCGACGGAATGAGAGCCTTTTCCTCTCCCAACTGCCCGCCTCTTGCCGAGGCAGGCATATCAATTTCCTATATGTCCTATCCACCTCTTCCAAAAAACTCCGGCAACTTTAATTTCTGCCCATTTATAGACGTTCCAATAGGCGTTCTTAAAATTTTCCCGGGTATCCGCTTCCCTCTTTTCGAGGGCGTAATGACGGAAAAATTAAAGGGCATAGTTCTTGAAACCTTCGGTGCGGGCAATATTCCAAGCGATAACGGAAGCCTCCTTCCTATCATTAAAAAGGCATTTGAAAGTGGAAGCGTGGTTGCTGTTTGCTCCCAATGCCCAAAGGGAACGGTTTCTCTTGGAATATATGAAACAAGCTCCTCTCTGAAAAAAGCAGGCGCAGTCTGTGGCTACGATATGACAACCGAGGCAACCGTTGCAAAGCTCTACTACCTGTTTAGCAAAAACTATTCAAAGGAAGAAATTAAAACCAAGCTTGAGGAAAATTTACGCGGAGAGCTTACCTCAACTACCAACACCTTAAATCCGTAAATTTTAAAATAAAACACGTTAAAGGAGATTATATGAAACACTTAACCATAGAAAACTTTGAACAAATAACAAAGGAAAATAAAAACGTTTTAATAGACTTCTATGCAGATTGGTGCGGACCGTGCCAAATGCTCTCTCCGATTCTTGAGGAAATAGATAAGGAAAATAGCGATATTTGCGTTTGCAAGGTTAACGTTGATGAAAACGGCGAGCTTGCAATGGCGTTCAAAGTGCAATATATACCTTATCTTGTTGCAATTAAGGACGGCAAAATTGTCCACCAATCAAGCGGAGTTAAAACAAAAGAGCAAATTATTGCTTTGTTTAATTAAAAAATTTTAAAAGGTATTTTATGAAAAAAACACTATCAATTTTAATGATTTTGCTTGTCACGTGTCTGCTTTTCGCATCATGCAACCGTAACAACACCGATACCGACACAACGAATGACACTTATTCCGACACTAATATAGATACAGGCACTGACACAGGCTCCGACTTAAATACAAGCACCTCCTCAGACGCTTACGTTGATTTAGAAAACGGAGCAACTACTGATAAGGACTCTTCTCATAAGCCCGAGGACGCGCCAATTTTACCAAACGAGCCATCAGATGATATCATCTCATCTGACACCGACACGTCCGCAAATTCTGACACGTCTACCAACACCGACATATCCACAGACTCCGGCATGTCCACAGATTCAGATAACTCTGACACGCCACAAAACAGCGTAAAAGCCCCCAACATCACAATAACTGACTATAACGGCAACGAAGTAACGCTTGAAAGTCTAAGAGGCAAGGGCATTGTGCTTAATTTCTGGGCAAGCTGGTGCCCTCCTTGCAAAAGTGAAATGCCCGATTTTGAAGAAGCCTACAAGGAATACGGAAACGACGTTCATTTCGTTATGCTTAACCTTTTAGCAAACCGTGAAACAGTCTCCACCGCAAAAGACTTTTATCAGCAAAGCGGCTATACGTTCCCCGTTTATTTTGATACGTATCACGACGGATATTACTCCTATAACACATCATCAATCCCCCAAACCTTTTTTATTGATAAGGACGGAAATCTCATAGCCCATGAAATAGGTGCAATTTCAAAATCCACTTTAATAGAAGGAATTGAAGAAATCAAATAAAAACAACCTATTCAATCCAATAATAACTAAAAAAGCCCTAAATACAGACACGTGTGCCTGTGTTTAGGGCTTTTATCTTCATAAAATATACCGTCGTGGAACAACCAACCTGCCGGCTACTTGGACTTGTAGTAAAGCAAGCAATGACAGTATCCCTCAAAGTCCGGGTCAGCTATTTGCTCCCTGAACTCCTTACATATACATTTTGTATCCTCGCTTCTTTCAAGACGGCAAGGACAGTAACCGCCTTTTTTCTCTAATCCCGCCTTGATTTTTTCAACAAGCTCCTTGTTTTCATTCAATCTTATTTTTCCCATTTTTCACCTTATGGCTGATAATTGTATCCAAAAAGATTATTACCGCTTAAAAACTTACCGAAAATGTATTTTTTGCAAGCGCTCTCGTTAAGAACTAAAATTTTTCCGTCCTTATAAACAATTTCCTCTGCCATAGGAGGTAATTCCAAGGTCTTAACAAGACACTTCGAATCTAAATGATACATTGATAAAGGATTTCCGTCAACAAGCATAGCGGAATCATAGCTTTCAATCTTCAGCATATCGTAAAAATATAGCTTTGAGGTTGAAAGTCCCCAAGAGGTGGACAAAACTATCTGCTTATCTCCTATTGTGTACATTCCTTGAATAGCGTCAGTTGTGGTAATACCGGCAACAGGCGCGCCGCTTATGTTAAATCTACTGTCATCAAGCTTAAATACGGTAATAAGCGCTGTATTTTTATCTCCGCACGGAGTAACCATTCTGTGTGACTCCAAGGTCTCGTAATCGTTTTCGCGGTAGAACTCGCCAACCAACATATATCCGTTATAAATGTGACAATAAGCAGGATTATTATATGTCTTTACCCTGCCGACCTTTTTAACCTCGCTCTTTCCCTCCAAAACCTCGTTAAGAGGAAAAACGTCAAGACCGCCGTCGTAGCCCTTTTCCTTTGTTCCCTCGGTTATGTATAAATTATTACCGTAATATTCAATACCGCCCGTATGACCTACGTAATCGCTTCCGTCAGCATTCTTAAGAGATGTCTTGCTCAAAACCTTACCGTCACTTGACAAAACGTAAACTCTTGAGGCAGAACCGTTTGCCATATATCCGCAAACAATAAACACGTCCTTTTCACTTACGTATTCCATACCCTGCTGAACCAGACCGTCTGAAATTCCGGGCATTTTAAATTCCTTATTTGCGTCCTTGTAAAATTCCCTGTATCTTATTCTCTCGCCGATTTTAACACCGGATAAAAGCAAAATAATAACGCCAAGAACAATAGACAAGGTAATTACCGTAATTCTTACTGCTTTATTTTTCATAAAAACCTTCCTTAAATGTTTTTTATATCAATATTCTATCACTTATTTGTTGCTTTGTCAACACAATAAAAATGGCACGCTTAACATAGCGTGCCATTTATTTTATTTGTTTGTGTTTAAATAAGGAAAATATATCTTTAAATAGTTAATTCCCGAAGCAACGGTCATAAATGCCATTACAATAGTAATTACAAATGATGCAACATAGTTAAATGCGCCCAAATCAATATTACCGGATGCAATTAACGCATTTTCAATAATCACTATCAAAATACAAGCCATTTGTGTAACGGTTTTTGCTTTTCCGAAAAAGTTTGCCGCAATAACGTTTCCTGCGCTGCTTGCACATAACAAACGAATAGAGGTAACGCCAAGCTCTCTTATAAACACGATAACGCATGCCCAAATCATTATTCCGTCAAGAGCTTCTATCTTCGCCGCAATAACTAAAAATGCAGAAAAAACAAGAGCCTTGTCAGCAAGTGGGTCCATTATTTTACCGAAATTGGTAACGATATTATATTTTCTTGCTATTTTTCCGTCAAGCATATCAGTAAGAGAAGCTACCGCAAAAACGATGGCTGATACAATTCCTGCCGTTAAAGGATTTTTAATGTAAATAAAGCAACCGACAAAAACAGGAATTAAAACCATTCTCAAAATTGTCAGCTGATTTGGAACGTTCAATTTCATACTAAATTTCCTTTCCTATCAAATCGTAAAATTCATCATCAAAATCAGTTATCTCAACGGTTACAAAATCACCTATTTTATGATTTTTATTTCCGTCGAAGAAAATCATTCCGTCAATATCGGGAGCGTTTTTATAGTTTCTTCCCTTATGCTTTTCCAAAATCGGATCGTAGCCCTCGTAAATTACGCTATATACCTTTCCAACCTCGTTTTTTGCTTGATTTTCAGAAATATAAAACTGTTCTCTCATTAAAATATCGTATCTGTCCTGCTTTATTTGCTCATCTATCTGATTATCGAAATTATAGGCAGGCGTATCTTCTTCTCTCGAATAAGCAAAAGCGCCAAAGCGGTCAAATTCCACTTCTTTAATGAACTCACAAAGCTCGTTAAATTCCTCTTCCGTTTCAGAAGGAAATCCAACTATCGCAGTTGAACGGATAGACATACCGTCAATAGAGCGAAGCTCTTTAATAACGTTACGAACAAGTTCTCCGTCTCCGCGACGGTTCATTTTCTTTAGAATTCTGCTTGAAATATGCTGAATAGGAATGTCAATATACTTTATAAGCTTATCGTTATTTTTAAACTCATTTATCAAATCCGGCGTAATTTTATCCGGATAGCAGTACAAAATCCTTAACCACTTAACGTCCGTTTCCTTTGCTAATCTGCCAAGGAGTGTGGATAAACTGTATTTTCCGTACAAATCAATACCGTAAGCAGTAGTATCCTGTCCTATTACAATAAGCTCCTTAATTCCCATTGAAACAAGCTCTTTTGCCTCTTCAATTATCTCGTCCATTTGACGTGAACGAAACTTACCTCTGATATTGGGAATTGAACAGTAGGTGCAGCGGTTGTTACAACCCTCACTTATCTTAAGATAAGCAAAAGCCTCGCCGGTAGTTACAATTCTGTCTCCACCTAATTTTACCGTATCCTTGTCGGAATATTCCTGATACTTACTTCCATTTTCAATTTCCTTAATTGCCTTAACAATGCTGTGAACGCTTCCCGTACCGAGAACACAGTCAACCTCAGGAAATTCATTCATTATCTCTTGACGGTATCTTTCCGCTAAACAGCCCGTTACAATAATTCCCTTTAAATTGCAGTTTTCCTTAAGCCATATAATGTCTAAAATATTATCAATAGACTCCTTTTTCGCATCTTCAATAAATGCACAGGTGTTTATTACGATAATATCCGCTTCCTCCTGCTCAGGCGTAATTTCATAGCCTGCTGACGCAATATGACCAAGCATAACCTCAGTATCCAAAAGATTTTTAGGACATCCAAGAGATACAAAACCTATTCTACTCATTTTCACCTCGCGAAACAAGCTTAACCGCTTCCTTAATATCACCTATTGTGTAACCGTATCTCATAAGCGCACCCATCATCTTTGCAAGCTCTTGAGAATCCTTTGGAAGTGGAAAATACTTATTTTCAATAATATATGCGCAATTTTGTGCAAAATTTACGTCGCTTAAGTTTTTTGCTACGTATTCATCTACTTCCTCACGCATATATCCCTTGGTAATCAATTCGTTTTTAATTTTAAGCTTACCGTACTTTTTATGCAAATAATTTTCGCACAAAAGTCCAATCTGCTTTTTCTCGTCAATATAACCTCTATGCTCCATATAAAGTGCTATATTCTCACACACCTCGTAGTTAAAGCCCTTCTGACGTAGCTTTTGTATGAGTGTTTTTTTGTTATTTTCACCGTAAGATAGAATGGTAAAGGCTTGGCGACGCGCGTTATCGAAAATCATTTCCTCTCTGATTTTCAAAAAATGAGCGTCATCAATTTTATCTCCCTCTTTTATATCGAAGCGCGCGTATTGCTCCTCGGAAACAAGCATTTCAAAAGTAGTATCCATAGAGGACCTTATGCAGTACGTTCTTCCTGCAGGTGACTTTTTAATTCTCTCTACTGTGTAAAAAATTTTTTCTTCCATAATTTTTTAATCCAAATTTAAAGCGTCAATATCGAAATCAGATGTGTCAAGGTCCTCTTCTAAAGCACCGACTACATCACCGTTTGCTATCTTTTCCTTAATCTTGTTTTCCAAATCCTTCATAATTTCGGGATTTGATTCAAAATACTTTCTTGCATTATCCTTACCTTGGGCAATTCTTGTTCCCTCATAAGAGAACCATGAGCCACTTTTTTCAACAAGCTCCAATTCAATTGCAAGCTCCATAATTTCAGAGGATTTTGAAATACCTGTTCCATAAAGAATGTCAAACTCAGCCGTTCTGAACGGAGGAGCAACCTTGTTCTTAACCACCTTGCATTTTACGTGGTTACCGTAAGACTCAGTTCCGTTTTTGAGAACCTCGCTCTTTCTTACGTCAATTCTTACCGAAGCATAGTATTTAAGCGCATTACCGCCCGTTGTAGTTTCGGGATTTCCATACATAACACCAATCTTTGAACGAAGCTGATTTATGAAAATAACAATACAGTTACTTGAAGAAATACAGCCCGAAAGCTTTCTTAACGCCTGGGACATAAGCCTTGCCTGTACTCCCATGTGGCTGTCGCCCATGCTACCCTCAATTTCCTGCTTTGGAACAAGAGCCGCAACGGAGTCAATTACAACAATGTCAACCGCGCCGGAATTTACAAGCATTTCCGTAATTTCGAGGGCTTGCTCACCGTGGTCAGGCTGTGATACCAGCAAATCGTCAATATCAACGCCGATTGCCTTAGCATAAACCGGGTCAAGAGCATGCTCCGCATCAATAAATGCAGCAGTTCCGCCCACCTTTTGCACCTCTGCAATGGCGTGTAGCGCAACCGTTGTCTTACCGGAAGATTCAGGTCCGTAAATTTCTATAATTCTACCTCTTGGAAGACCGCCTACACCTAAAGCCAAATCAAGAGTTAAAGAGCCTGTGGAAATCGCGCTTACTTGCATATTTGGGCTATCTCCCAAACGGCGAATTGCTTCCTGTCCGCATTCCTTTCTTATTTGACCTAACGCAGTTTCAAGGGCTTTTTTTCTGTCATCAGCGCCGTTAATAACGGCCTTATCCTTTTTTTCTGCCTTCTTTGCCATATTTTTTCCTTTCGTCAACAAGTAGTCAGTAATTAGTAGTAAGCAGTCAGAAATTTTCCGACACAAGACTTACAAAACATCTCCTGTCTCACTTTGTTACATTTTGTTTTTCTTTTAAGTTTTGAAAAAGACGATAGCTGGCCGTTTCAGCCAATAATCACAGTCTGTAGTCACGTTATAATCATTATTCTTACTATCGATAACTGACCACTACTACATCTAAACGAGATTTAGTACGTTGCGCTATCAATTCTCCAACCGTTTTCCTCATTTATCAAAGTAATCTCTACAAATTGAGGAGCATCAGTGTCCGTGGTTTTGATTTTGGCTATAATAAAACGCTTGGAGTTTTTTAAAATTTCAGTAGTTGTAAAGTCGTATTTTGCAACCTCTATGCCCTCAATATCACGTCTTACGGATAAATAATCCTCAAACTCAATATATCTTGCATAAACAGCCGTTGAACCAATGGCTCCCATCTCGCCCTCAAAGGCAGTCTTTATAATGGAGGCTGAATAGCTCTGACTAAAAATCTCTTTTGTTCTTCTAACTAATTCTACTTTTGAGGTATAGTTAGAGCTTCCTGCAACAGGCACGTATAAGTCGTTCTCATTTTCTGCTTCCTGCTTATCAAGCCCATCTCCAAAATAAATAACGTTCAATTCGTAGGATTGCTCTACCAGCATATTTACAATGGACACAGCAGTTTTATCGTCAACCGCTTTACAGCCTACCGTACCGACTGCCATTAAGACAGTCAGTATAGTAAGTATTGTAATCTTAAATATTTTTTTCATTTTAAACGACCTGTGCTTGCTTTATTGATTATCTGACGCTTCGTTTGCTTCGCTGTTATCTTTGTTTTTGTCTGCTTCATTTTGGTTTTCTTCCAAATTTACGCTTTCATCTGCATTTTTTTCAACAGCCTCATCTACCGATACATCGTTATTTTCGTCATCACTGCTTTCACTTACATTCTCGTCGTCATTTTTTTCATCCTTCTTTACAAGAGTCATATTTGCAACGCTCTGTCCCTCAGACAGCTTCATTACACGAACACCCGTTGTGCTTCTCTTGTAGGTAGGAATTTCAATAGAATCCGTTCTTATTATTACACCTTCATTTGTAATAATCATAACGTCATCATCATCGCTTACACAGCCAAGACCGGCAAGATTACCTGTCTTATCCGTAATGTTATGGATAATAACACCCATAATACCGCGGTTTCTTGGCTCAAACTCGTCAAAGCTTGATTTTTTACCGAAACCGTTTTCAGTAATTGTAAGAAGTGTTTTATCGTTGTCAACAATAACCGCACCGCATACAATATCGCCTTCTCTTAAGTCAATACCGCGTACACCTCTTGCAGTTCTTCCAACAACCGTAACCTTATTTTCGTGGAATCTTGCTGCATATCCGTTCTTTGTACCGATAAGAATATGGTCCTCACCGGTAGTATGTCCAACAAATATGAGCTTATCTCCCTCATCAAGATTGATAGCAAGCTTACCGCCCTTACGCTGATATTCATATTCCTTAATATCAGTACGCTTAATTACGCCGTTTTGAGTAACCATTGTAAGATACGTTCCCGCCTCAAATTCCTTAATAGAAATCATAGCAGTTACTCTTTCGCCCTTTTCAATCTCAATAAGATTTATAATATTCGAGCCTTTAGCAGTTCTTGAAGCCTCAGGAATTCTGTATGCCTTTCTTACAAATATCTTTCCGTTATCCGTAAACATTAAGAGATAATCGTGGCTGTTTGCGCAAAGCACCTTTTCAATAAAGTCCTCGTCCTTCGTTGACATACCGATTAAGCCCTTACCGCCTCTATGCTGACTTTCATAAGTGTCAGCAGGTAAACGCTTGATATATCCGGAATTAGTAAGAGTGATTACACATTCGTGCTTTTCAATTAAATCCTCAATATCAATTTCTTCCTCGCTGTCAATAATATCCGTGCGTCTTGGGTCTGAATATTTTCTCTTAATTTCAAGCATTTCATTCTTGATAATTTCTTTAACCTTGCCGCCGTCATCCAAAATAGCGTTTAATTCCATAATAAGCTCGTTAAGCTTTACTATTCTGTCCTCAATCTTTTGTCTTTCAAGACCTGATAATCTACCCAGCGTCATTTCAACGATAGCTTGAGCTTGAGCCTCGGATAAGGTAAATCTTTCAATCAATCTTTCCTTTGCCACAGGTGTGCTTTCAGATGAACGGATTATAGAAATTATCTCGTCAATATTATCTATAGCAATCTTATATCCGTCGTAAATGTGTCTTTCAGCCTCTGCCTTTGCCTTATCAAATTTAGTTCTTCTTATGATTACGTCCTCTTGGAACGCAATGTAATGATTTAAAAGAGCCTTAAGTCCCAACGTCTTTGGCTCGCCGTTTACAAGGGCAAGCATATTTACAGCGCAGGTATCCTGAAGCTGTGTATTCTTATACAACTGATTAAGTATAATTTGACCGTTTGCATCCTTCTTATACTCAATTACAATTCTCATGCCCGCTCTGCCCGACTCGTCGCGAATATCGGTAATTCCCTCAATTCTCTTATCCTTAACAAGGTCAGCCATAGACTTAACAAGCATTGATTTATTAACCATATAAGGGATTTCAGTAATTATAATTCTGCGCTTATCCTCTTCAATGGTAGCCTTTGAGCGTACGTTTACTCTTCCTCTACCTGTTGTGTAAGCGTCGACAATTCCTCTCTTACCGTAAATTGTAGCGCAAGTTGGAAAATCAGGTCCCTTTATGTACTCCATAAGCTCCTCAACGGTACATTCGGGATTTTCCATCAAATAAATAGTTCCGTCAATAACCTCACCAAGGTTATGAGGAGGAACGTTAGTTGCCATACCAACCGCAATACCAACGCTTCCGTTTACAAGAAGGTTAGGAAATCTTGATGGTAATACAGTAGGCTCCTTTCTTGAATTATCAAAGTTAGGAACAAAATCAACTACGTCCTTATCAATGTCGCTCATAAGCTCGTTTGCAAGCTTTGACATTCTCGCCTCAGTATAACGGTAAGCAGCTGCGCCGTCACCGTCAACGTTACCGAAGTTACCGTGTCCGTCAACAAGCGGATAACGAAGTGAAAAGGGCTGTGCCATTCTTACCATAGTTCCGTAAACGGATTGGTCACCGTGTGGATGGTATCTACCAAGCACGTTACCAACGGTTGTAGCTGATTTTCTGAATGGCTTATCAGATGTTAGGTGGTCTTCAAACATAGCGTACATTACACGTCTTTGACCGGGCTTCATACCGTCTCTTACGTCAGGAAGCGCACGGCTTACAATAACGCTCATTGAGTATTCAAGGAATGCTTCCGGCACTCTTGATTCAATAGTTCTTCCAACTATCATCTGCTCTATATTTTCATAATCAATATGCTGATCGTTCTTTTCGCTCATTTGTGCCTCCTCCTTAAATATCTAAATTCTTAACGAATTTTGCATTTTTTTCAATAAATTCTTTTCTTGGCTCAACCTTATCACCCATAAGTAATGAGAATATTTCATCACATCTTATGGCGTCACCGATTTCAACCTTGATAAGAGTTCTTGTGCTTGGGTCCATAGTAGTTTCCCAAAGCTGTTCCTTATCCATTTCTCCAAGACCCTTATATCTTTCAGCTTGACCGCCTCCAAGCTCTAAGAAAATCTTATCTCTTTCTTCATCAGAGTAAGCATATCTCATACTCTTACCCTTTGTAATCTTATATAGCGGTGGCTTTGCAAGAAATACGTGTCCATCCTCAATAAGCTGACGCATGTGTCTATATAAGAACGTCAAAAGCAGAACTTGAATATGGCTTCCGTCAACGTCGGCATCGGCCATGATAATAATTTTGCCGTAACGAAGCTTTTCAGAATTAAATTCCTCGCCTATTCCACAGCCGAGAGCTTGAATAATAGGAATTAAGGACTCGTTTGAATATACCTTATCAAGACGGCTCTTTTCTACGTTAAGAACCTTACCTCTAAGCGGTAAAATAGCTTGGAATCGGCTATCGCGTCCGTCCTTTGCGGAACCACCCGCAGAATCTCCCTCTACAAGGAATAATTCGGTATATTCACTTCTTCTGTCCTGACAGTCAGCAAGCTTACCCGGAAGTGATGAACCCTCAAAAAGTCCCTTTCTTCTTGCAAGCTCTCTTGCCTTTCTTGCCGCTTCTCTGGCTCTTGACGCAGCGCAAGACTTATCAATAATTATCTTTGCAACGTCTGGGTTTTCTTCATAATATTCGCTTAATTTTTCACTTACTATTTGGTCAACTATGGTTCTGATTTCACTATTACCTAATTTTGCTTTAGTCTGGCTTTCAAACTGTGCATCAGGTAATTTAACTGATACAACCGCGGTAATACCCTCTCTTGTATCTTCACCGGAAAGCTTATCTCCATCCTTTAAGAAGCCAAGCTTCTTGCCGTAAGTATTAGTTACCTTACGAAGACCTTCCTTAAAGCCTACCTCGTGAGTTCCGCCGTCAACGGTTGACATATTGTTAGCAAAGGTTACAATGCTTTCAGTATAAGTATCGTTATACTGTAAAGCAACTTCAGCCGTAATGTCGCCCTTTTCAGCTTTCATATAAATTACTTCGTCATGAATTAGTCCACAGCCCTTATTTTTGTTAATGAAGCTTACAAACTCACGAATACCGCCTTCAAAAAGAAGCTCATCTTGACGGTAATCCTCGTACTTTGTTCCGTCCTCATTTTCAAATTCAATTTTTTCTCTCTCATCACGGAAAATAATATTGATTCCCGCATTTAAGAATGTCTGCTCACGAAGTCTTGTAAGAAGAGTGTCATATTCAAACACTACCTCCTCAAAAATCGTAGCGTCAGGCTTAAAGCGTACGTACAAGCCGTGCTTTCCTTCAGGAGCATCTCCAACGCAGGCAAAAGGACGAACAACCTGTCCCTTTTCAAATCTTTCCGTGTACATTTTTCCGTCGTGACAGTTTTCTACCTCAAGCCATTCGGAAAGAGCGTTTACAACAGATGCACCAACGCCGTGAAGACCTCCGGAAATTTTATATCCGCCACCGCCGAATTTTCCTCCCGCGTGAAGAACAAGGAAAACTACCTCAAGAGTAGGAGTACCTGTTTTTGCGTTTATTCCGGCAGGAACACCACGTCCGTTATCCTGTATGGATACACTTCCGTCCTTGTGTAAAACTACCTCAATTTTGTCACAATGGCCTGCCATTGCCTCGTCAATAGAGTTATCAACAATTTCATATACAAGATGGTGAAGTCCGCGGATTGACGTTGTACCGATATACATACCGGGACGCTTTCTTACCGCCTCAAGACCTTCAAGCACCTGTATCTGCTCGTCGCCATATTCTCTTTCAACTACGTTTTCCTTTTCTTCCATTTTTTCTCCCTTCCCCCCGCTTTTCTTAACGCGAAGAAAAGCTTGGCAAAAGAATCGAAACAAAAGTCCCAATTCTATTTATCTGTAATTTTTTATAAATTATTTTTCTCTTTTCCCTCGTTAACCCCAACACTCATACTTCGTGTCGAGTACTCCTCGACTTAAGAAAAGCTCTACAAAAAAATCAAAACAAAAGTCTCAATTCTGTTTATATGTTATTTTTTATTAACTTTTTGATTTTTTATTTAAAAGAAAGTTCTTTTAAAACAATTATCACAATATTTCATTTATTTTTTAATTTTCAATTATTCTTGAATATCCGTAAGGACTTAAATAAACAGTTTTATCTCTCATTACAATGAATGTTCTCGGTAAATCAAATCCAAGTGATTTAACCTTATTTTCCTTCTGAGCATTTGATAAATATTTTTTAGTTACCGATGATACGGTTGAGCTGTCCATATCAAAAATAGCTACAATATCCTGTTTTCTTACTACCTTATTTTCACCTATATGCAAATACATATTTTAGCCACCAGCTATTAGCCGCCAGCCGACAGCAGGCTATTTATACGACTAAATATTTTCCTCTGTTGTATCATTTTTGATTTCTTTCTCTAAAGAAAAATTATCTATATGTCCGTTTTTTATATAAATAAAATTCACGTTTTCAATCTCGTCAAAGGCGCTGCTTTCACAGGTCGTAATAATAACCTGTCTTTTCTTTATGTTTGACAGTATATATTTACGTCTGTTTTCATCAAGCTCACTGAGAACGTCATCAAGCAAAAACACAGGATATTCCGAACTTAGTTCCTTACTTATTTCACCCTCACTTAATTTCATAGCAAGAGCAAGACTTCTTTGCTGTCCCTGCGAGGAATAAAATCTGGCGTCCTTTCCATTTAACTCAATTTTTAAATCGTCTTTATGAATACCGTAAAGAGTAGCACCGTATTTTATTTCTCTTTCTAAATTTTCATTAAGAAGATTAAAATATTTTTCCTTTAAAAGCTCTCTTGAATTAAAGTCATCACCTTGGGCATTTGTCTCATAACTGATACACGGTAATTCTTTACCCTCAGTCATATCCTCAAAATAGCGTTTAACCCAAAAATCAAGCTTTTTAACGTAATCAATACGTATGTTTGCTATATCAGCACTTAAAGTGGCTAACTCCTCGGAATAAACCTCTAAAATTCCCTTATAAGATTTTCTTTCTTCTTCGCTCATTTTTAAAATAGCATTCCTGTTTTCAAGCACTGTATTATATTTCGACAGCATCTTAATATAAATCGGTCTTAACTGAGAAATAGCTATATCTAAAAACTTACGTCTTATAGACGGAGAATCCTTTATAATTCCAAGATGAGAGGGACAGAATAAAACGGCTCTGAATTCACCTATAATTTCCGAGGTCTTGCCGACCTTATTTTTGTTAAGATAAAATTTCTTATTTGAGCTTTTTGTTATCTCAACGCCTAATTCCTTATTTCCGCTTTTACTCTCATATACCATTCTTGCATAGCCAACGTTGGAATTAAAATTTATAAGCTCCTTATCCTTAAAAGCCCTGAAGCTTTTTCCTCTTGCAAAAATATAAATTCCCTCTAAAATATTCGTTTTTCCCTGTGCATTCTCACCGTAAATTACGTTTATTCCGTCTTTAAATTCAATTTTTTCACCTTCAATATTTCTAAAAAAGGTAAATTCAATCTCTTTACATATCATACTTTTTCTTTGCAAAAAGAAAAAGTAGGCAAAAAGAAATGATAAATTAAAACCTAAATTTTCTTTTTTCTTTCAATGTTATTTTCTAACCTTGCTGACCACTGACCACCGGCGGCTGACCACTAAAATGAACAATTAGTTGTTCATTTTTATTGGCATTACAAAATACAAATATTTTTCACCGTCAACAATTTCAGGCTCAATTAAAACGCCGGTTAACTGATTTTTAAAGGACATTTTAGTTTTAACGTCATCACAAACCTTAAATACGTCAAGTAAAAACTTACAGTTAAAGCCAATAACAATATCTTCTCCGTATTCCTTACTAATAGAAATCTCGTCGTAAACGTTTCCGTTAGCTGATGTTGTTGAAACGGACAAGCACTCGTCAATTGTAAATTTAACGTAAGAACGGATACTTCCTGCAAGCCTGTCCTCAACGATAAGTGAGCTTCTTTCAAGAGCAGAACGCAGCTCTCCCGCATTTAATTCAATACTTAAATTGTGTGAGGTTGGTAAAATTCTTGTATAATCAATATAATCAGAATCAATAGTTTTTGAGAAGAATACAAAAGCACCAATCTTAAATATAATGTATCTTCTTGAAAGCATTCTTATTTCAATTTCATCCTCTGTATCCTTAACCATCTTAAGAATTTCAAGAAGAGTTTTTCCGGGAATTATAAACTTAAGATTCAAGTCAGAGCCATCTCTGTTTTTATTAACTATATCCGCATCCTTTTCACAGTAAGCAAGTCTGTTTCCGTCGCAAGAAACAATAGTTATCTTGCTTCCTTTAATTTGAAAATAAGCACCGTTAAATACAGGACGCGCATCGTTTTGTCCAATAGCAAATAAAATTCTGTTTACAAATTTTCTAAATAAGTACTGGGGTATAGAAAATCCTCTTTCTCCCGTAAGCTCAGGAAGAGTAGGAAAATCATTTCCCGGAAGAGCCTTTATATCAAAATGTGAAAGCCCGCTTTCAATAATAGTCTTATAAGATGAATCAACGGAGATTTTAATAGGTCCTTCAGGCATAGCCTTAATGATTTGAAGAAGCTTTTGTGCATTAATAATACAAACTCCATCCTCCTCAACCTCACAGTCAATATAAGTTCTCATACCCTTTTCAAGGTCATAAGTTTGTATCATGCATCTGTTATCATTTGTGCATGTTAAATGAACGCCCTCAATAGATGGCATAGTATTTTTTCCCGATACTGTGTACATTGCAGGAATGAGAGCTGCAAGTAATACGCTTTTTTCAAAAGTAGCAATCATAAAAATCTCCTTTAAATCCCGTCTTTTTCTTAATTATTCTTTTTAAATATTTATTTCAATTTATTAGTAGCAGTAGTAGTAGATACCGTTTAAAATGTTGAAAACTTTCAAAACCACTGTATTATAAGGATTATTAAACGTTTTTTATCAACAAGTAATTGTTGACATCTGTGGATAATTATAATCATTATTCCACATTTTTTATTTTTTTCTTAAAAATAGTTTTCAACAAATTATCAACTGTTTATTACTTTTTTACTTTTTATTTGATAAAAGAAATGATTGGTAAAATAAACAATAGTGAAAAGCCTTATAAAATCTATATCCTTTATTTGACTAAAGTGAAATATTTTTTCCACTACCGTACCGTTGAATTACGTTGAAAACTTTTTTATAAATGAGCTTAATTTTTTACATGCTTATAATAAGTCTTTATCCGTTAATTTCTCTTATAATTTCTTTAACAAGTAAATTAAAATCGTTATCCTTTTCTATTTTTTCCTTAACGTACTTTTCGCTTGAAACAAGTGTTGTTCTGTCGCGGTTGATTGAATTGCCGATTTGAACCTTGCTTAATTTAGTACATTTAGTTGCAATATAAACTATCAAATGTCTTGGTTCAACAATTTCCTTATTACGCTTTGATGAAAGAATATCTTCTCTTGAAACTCCGTAGCGTTTTGAAATACTAAGAATGATTTCATCCATTTTTTTCGTATCTGAAGGTTCTGCCTGTATATATTCACCTAAAGATGAGCAAACGCGCTCTAAAGTGATTTCTACGCCCTCTAAAAGCTGAATTGCACCAAGCTTTTTAATAGCACCGTCAAGCTGTCTTGTTGATGATTTAATATTTTCTGCAATATATCTCAAAATAGATGGAGAAATTTCAAGACCGTACTGAATAGATTTCTGTTTTAAAATAGCAAATCTTAAATCAAATTCAGGAAGCTGAATATCAGCAATAAGACCGGACATAAATCTCGTTCTTAATCTATCCTCTAATGTTTGTATTTCCTGCGGAGGACGGTCAGATGTTAAAATAATCTGTTTTTTAGCTTCATAAATAGCATTAAATGTATTAAAAAGCTCCTCTTGAACGGAAATTCTTCCTGCAGCAAACTGTATATCGTCAATAAGAAGCACGTCAACGCTTCTGTATTTATCTCTGAATTGTGAGGTTGTTTTCTTTTGAATTGCGTCAACCAATTGATTGGTAAATTCCTCGCTGCTTATGAGAACAATCTTTTTTTCAGGATATCTTTCCAAAATTCTGTTAGTGATAGCGTAAAGTAAGTGGGTTTTACCAACTCCGCTTGGACCATAAATAAAAAGCGGATTATAAATGTTATTTAAGTCAGGCTTTGAAAAATCCTGGTTAGCAACAGCCTTTGCCGCCGCGTGTGCCATATTATTGGATTTACCTACAACGAAATTATCAAAGGTATATTGACTGTTTTCGCTTTTGTTTAATCTTCTTTGAGGTACAGCCTCTCCGTCAATGCTATGATTAACAGGCGCAGGTTTAATAGATAAATCTATTTCACCGTGTTCCTTTGAATGAATAATAATTTTAGGAGAAAATCCAACAATTTCAGCAAGACATTCGCTTAAATCATCAGAAAATTTATCCTCAATTATATCCTTTTTCATATCTGTTGAAGCAATAAATATAGCCTCATCTTTAGTAAGTGAGGAAAGCTTAAGCTCAGTAAACCATAGCTTAACTACGATGCTGGAATGTTTTTTAGATAAAGCATCTATCAAAAAAGAATGTATTTCCGAAAGCTCCTGTTCTTTAAAATTCATAATGTTCTCCTAATAAAGTTTAATAAATAACTGTACATAATTACACTTAATATATAATACTTACTGTTATTATAATATATATATCAAAAAAAGTCAATAAATTTTGAATTTTTTCTACTATATATTATATACTTTTCCACATTTTTGTGGAAAAGTATATAATTAACGAACGAAGAGAGTTAATTATTTTCAACGCAGAGCGAGGAAAAGTATATAATTAACGAACAAAGAGAGTTAATTATTTCAACGCAAAGCGAGGAAAAGTATATAATTAACGAACGAAGAGAGTTAATTATTTTCAATGCAAAGCGAGGAAAAGTATATAATTAACGAACAAAAGGAGTTAATTATTTCAACGCAGAGCGAGGAAATTTAAAAAGAATTTATAAAAATAAAGCACCTCAAAATTTAAGGTGCCTTATAAATTAAAATTCAACGTTCCATTCTTTAGTCATTTTAATTTTTAAAATGTCGTTGTTTTCATCAAAATTCATTTCATCAATACATAAAAAGCGGGCATTTGAATCTTTAATATCGTTATGGTGACGGTGATAAACTATCAAATATTTATCTTGATTAGGTAAATATAAATATCCGTTATGACCGGGGCCGTTTGCAAAATCATTTTCCCCTGTTTCAAGTATTGTTTTATAGTTGCTGAAGTCACCGAAAAGAGATTTAGAACGGGCTACGTTTACACGGTAAGTTCCCCTTGTCCAATCTCCTGCGGACCACATAAAATAATATTCGTTATCCTTTTTAAAGACACAGGGTCCTTCAACATAGTCAGGAGGAGTAATTTCTTTAAAAATTTCACCGTCAGAAAATGGGATAAAACCGTTCATTTCATCGTTCATAATTGCAAGGTTACAATGTCCCCAGCCACCGTATAAAAGGTAAATTGTTCCATCGTCATCCTTAAATAAATGTGCGTCAATAGGTTGAGCGCCATTATGAAATTCGTTTATAAGAGGTCTATCCATAACTGCTTTAAACGGACCTGTCGGTGAGCTTGAAACGGCTATTTCAAGACCGCCCTTTTCACTACTTGAATGAATATCTCCTGATGCAAATATGTAGTAATATTTTCCGTCCTTATCAATAACGGTGGGTGCCCAAATCGCCTTTTTTGCCCAAGGAAAACCGCTCATATCAATAATATCGTCGTGACGTGTCCAATTAACTAAATCGTTGGACGAAAAACAAGCGTGATTTTTCTGTTGCTCGTAAGGTAAGGAGTTTGTAACGTAAATAACGTACGTTCCCTCATAAATTCTTGCCTCAGGGTCGGCATACCAACCGTTATCAATTGGATTTTTTAAAATTTTTTTAATCATATAACTAACCTCAAATGTTATTTTAATGTCAAATAAATAAAGAAAAACGTCACTTTTTATTATTTTTGTTTATTCGTTCCAGATATTTCTTTTTTTGTTCTGCCGCTTCAGGATATTTAAATGGACGGTACGGTTTTATTAACTCTTCGTATTTTTCTTCGCCAATTAGCTCCTTAAGAATAGGGCTTTCCTTATTTTTTTTAAATTCATTATAGATTTTTGTGTTATTCAGATATACTTTTCTTGATAGCTCCATTTCAAGTTGGATACACATAAAATCACGATAAAAATAGCTCGAAACCACGTCCTGCGGCTCTTTAAAAAAGTTTCGTGCTGAGCGTGTGCATTTTTCAGCAAGTATGTTAAATTCTTTAAATCGCTCAATTATTTTGCCAATATAAGCAATAATGTCCTCATTCGAGACAAAATTTCCGCAGTATATATATCTCCAATAATCCTTTGGGTCGTCTTGAATAATTCGTCTTTCCCTAAAAAAACGCATTTCATCAAAATTTTCAAGAATAAAGTGATATGCAATAGTGTAATTTTCAATATCTTTACCAAATAATTTCCACATTAGCGGATTTATAATAAATTCAAACGGGTAAGCATTGTTTTCAACCATAGCAGTTTCCTTTTCTTAGCAACATTATATAATAAATTTTATCACTAAAAAACGCATTTTGCAATAATGAAAAATTTTGTAATAAAAATATAGGAAAAGGAGGAGAGATAAAAATTGAACGGTATTAAGTGATATTGTTCGCTTTGCTCACAGTAATTTATATTTGCTTTTGTAACATAAAACTGCCGAAGGTAATATCACTACGAAGTAATATCACTGCGAAACAATAGAACTTGCAAAGCAAATAGAACTAAAGAAGCCCTAACCGTGTTCGGTTAAGGCTTCTTTTGGCTAAGAGCAGTAAAAAGGTGTGTAAATGTAGGTAAGAACAGTAAAAAGTACAAAAGAAAGCTGCTCGATCAATTGGAATTTGACTATCTTTTCTTATATATGACCAATTCGGGGTTTTCGCCGTTTTCCTCATACGAGCATATAAGAAGAAAGTCCATATTTGCAACTATACCAAAGCATATGCCGAAATCGCTTTCAAGCTGACTGCCGAGATATGTCTGCTTATCGTCAAGGAATTTTACTTTTTCCCCATTCGGAAGGGTGTATTCCATATTGACAAACTCTCCCGGCAGCACGTTTAACTTTTCTACCTTGGGCAAACCTTCGATATTCAAAAGCGTGTTGAGTTCGTCGATTAATTGGCGCTTGAATTCTTCAAGCTTTTCTTTTCCGCCTATTTCAGCATATCGTCTCCAAATATCAAGGGTGTATTCGCCGTCAGCATAACACCATTGACAATATTCCTCATTGAAATTGCCGTCAG
>JAZRIQ010000020.1:0-47558 GCA_045645405.1 Eubacteriales bacterium | reverse complement strand
TCGCTTGCGTTTACGCTTACCTCGGCTTGGTTTTCGCCTGTTTCTGTAAGTGTTGCGCCGCCTGTGCCGTTATCGCCACCAAAAGGAGATTCGGTTATTACGTCATTTGCTTCGAGTAGCTGTAAGCTATACGTTGGATTTATATATTTTATCATATTACATCTTCCTCCAATTTAACTGTATCTCTTACGTTAACGTAGCTTATTCCGTTTACTGTATTTGCTACGCCGTTTTGATAATATTTAACCTCGTTTCCTGTACTTACGTACATTGAAAGAACAAACTCATGCTCAAGCATATCGGCAGGAATTCCGTTCATTACTAAATCGTAGGTTGCGTATTTGTAGTCTGTAAGGTCTTGCTTAATTACTTTGCCTTGCTCTAAGGATACTACGTTACCGTTTGCGTCTAACGGCTGTCTTCCGCCAAGGCGCTCATAAGATGCAAATACTGCACCGAAATTAAGCTTTGTGCCTGTTGCTTCTTCGTACATTGAAATTGCTTCATAGTTTATTATATAGCCTGCACAAATTCTGTTTGAACCGTCTTCCTTTACGGAATAGCCCAGGAACGTAAATGCGTTTTCAAGATATACGCTTGGATTTTCTTCTTCAACGTAAATTACGTAATCGGATAAGTGCGTTGTCTTGAAGGACACCTCTCCTGTTTCGGGATCGTACTTTTCTACCTCCATATACTCAAGCTTACCGTTTTCGTCTCTGTATGCAATCTTGATTTGCTCCTTTACCAAGCCCTTCTTGTACTTGAAGGATAGCGTTACGGTTCCATTATTGTCGCTTTGGGCAGGTGGCAATATTGGATTACCGTTATCGTCATTTACCGTGATACTGAATACCTTGCGGCCTTGCTTTTCTTCCTTAGCTGTAGTTACATCTGCAATACCGATATTAACGGTTGAGCCTGTTTCTGCAAGCTTGCTTGATGCAATTGCGTCAAGGATTACTGAGCCGATATCCGTATTGATTTCCGTTTCCATATTATTGAGCTGTTCGATAATTTCAGGGATAATCTGAATACCGATAGCTTCAAGGGTTGGCGTATCGAAAATTACGTCAATTTTTATATTGTTCTTTTCCTTATCCTTATCAACCTTATCCGGCTTTGCGTTTACCTTGTTGTCTTCTTTATCCTTTTCAACCTCAAGGTATTCCTTTGCGCCACACTTGCAGCTTCTTTCATTTATACATTCGTCATCGGTGTCATACCACGCTGACCATTCGTGATTCTTCTCATTTACAGGAGTCTCTTCGGGAATACATACGATTGCTCCGCAATACGTACACTCTACGCCCTCTGTCCAACCTGTTTTCATACAAGTTGCAGGAATTGCAGGGATTATTTTATGGAATGCTGAGTGGTCTGCAAGCTCTAACTCTACTGTATAAGTGTCCCCACATTCGCACTCATAAATTATATATCCAAGCTCTCCGCAGGTTGACTCATATTCTTCAATCACAACGTAATTATGCTCATCTGTTGCCGGAATTGTTACAGTATAGCTTGCACCGCAAGCACAAACATACTCCGTTATTCCTTCGGATACGTGTGTAGGTGCTTCTACCACATTTTCGGTAAAATTATGCGTGTGCTGTTCTTCAATAATCACAGTCGCTGTAAATGTGTGCCAGTCACTCGATGTAATAAAGCATATAATAGCCTCGCCCTCTTTGACTTCAAACGTATATGGTAGCTCCGCTAACTCGTATACTGAGTTAGCATACATAATTGTTATACATGCATCATCAGACGACATTACGAATTTACCCTCGGCTAAAAATACCGCTTTAATCTCTCCGGCTATCATTTCAAAGTCCCAAGAGCTTCCAACAACAGGAAATTCAATTTGGTTTTCCCCAATGGAAAGCATATAAACAGTTTCTTGGTACAGATGGTCACAAATCATACAATTATAGTTAATTACGCCATCACCTATAACTCCGTCACCATAAACGTGAGCAAATTCGTTTTGTGATAATTCATACTGTATTTCCGTGCCGCATAACACACAAGCAAGCTTTTCATAGCCTGCCGCTTGACACGTTGCGGAAACATATTCAATTGTTTCGTATAGGCAGAACTCCGTTGAACAATTGATTACCATTACAATTTCTTTCTTACATAATGCGCACGTGTAGCTTTCATAACCGTTGCTTATACACGTTGGGGCAACGTAATCATAAGTATCCCAATCTGCTTCGTGAGCTTCGGGATTGATTGGAGTTACTTCTACGAACTCTTTTCCGCAAACTACGCAAGTATTCACAAACATACCTATTTCACAACAGGTAGGGTAAATTATGTTAATTTCACCAAATTCATGGTCCAATGCGTCAGTATAGTCACCGTTATAGCTTGCACCGCATTCGCAAGCGTATACATTATATCCCTCATTTTGGCAGCTTGGCTCACAAACCTCAACTAATACGTATTCGTGTGGTATTTGTGGAATTTCCTCTACCAATTCGCGTCCGCAATCATTGCATATATAGGTTATTGAGCCTGTTGATGTGTGCGTAGGCTCAACAATTGATACTACATAATCGTTATGAATGTGCGGTACAAAATAATCGTCAGTATATGCTTCAACCTCAAATATCGGGTATAATCCCCACGTATTCTCTATTGTTATCTCCATTTTGGAAGCAACGCAATTTACGTTTAAGTAAAGAACCTGTATATCAAGGGTGTTGCCTGAATATTTATAGGTTACGTTTCCTTCCATATCGTACATAACAATGGTAATTGGAAGATTGTTATTCGTATTCTCATAAATCTGCCATACGGTAGGCGCTTCACCTGTTCCGTTTACACCAATAGCAACTTCGGTAAAGTGGTAATTCATATACCAATCAAAGGTATATACACTGTTTCTCACTCTTGGCGCAGTTACCGTAGCAAGAGTCCAGTCTCCGTCAACCAAATATTTAACGTCAACTCCCCACCAAACATCCGGAGGGAACAAAACGTCAGCAAACGGCGCTATATTTTTACCCTCACCGTGGCATACAGGGCAATCACCGTCTGAAGATACGTGACCTTCTATTTCGACCTCGCCGCACTCACAGCTTCTTTGGTGATGATTTTCATCAAGATAGCTCCATTTTCCAAAGCTATGTCCCAATGCGGGAATCTCTTTTTCGTAGAAATAGCCGCACTCACTACAAGCGTACGTTATTAAACCGACTGTTACGTGCGTTGGATTTTGTGTTACTATCTCCATGGAGCCTTCGTGAGTACATACGTTTGAAGTTTTCTCACCGTAAATTTCGATTTCCTTTAAGGAAGGCGTCCAAGATATGGTAGTTTCAAACACGTATTTGATTTGAGTAGCATATTGGTTAACCGCATACACGGTATCCTCTGTTATAATGTTTTCCGCAATTGAATACCAAGTTATTCCGTCACTTGTATAATATAACGAATATCTTGTGTTTCCTGCGTGATAAATATTAACGTCAGTTACGTAATATCCACCGACAAATATTTTGTTCAGGTCGATAATTATATATCTTCCTTGAGTATTTTGATAAAGAGCTTCACTCGTATTTCCGTCAAAAACGTTTGGCAAACGGTGTCCGCCGTTCATAAGACCGTCAACAACAATCGTTCCGTCAGGATTATAAAGTGTAGCAATATTCGAGCTTGAAATAAGATATTTTTGCTTATTTCCGCATATTGAGCAAATTTCGTTTTCGTAATCGTGATCTAACTTTTCTGTATAATCGCTGGTATAGGTATCTCCGCAGGTGTTGCAGAAATGAACGGTATAGCCTTCCTTCGTACACGTTGGAAGAACTACCGTTTCTACGTAAGTATGAGAAAGTTTTGGAATTTCTTCAATTCTTTCACGTCCGCATAGCGTACAAGCATATATAGACATTCCCGTTTCGTTATGGGTTGGCGCAACGTAATCAATCAGCTCGTCATCGTGTGCGTGATAATTGTACTCGCTGGTTGTATATGCTTCTACCTCAAAAATCGGATATATGTTATAGTTGGTTGTTATTTCAAGCACCATTTTAGACGCTACACAGTCAACATCTAACACAAGGGCTTGAATATCAAGAGTGTTGCTTGAATTTTGATAGGTTACGTTTCCTGCAAGGTCATACATTGTAATTTTAACAACGTAATCATTGTTGGTCTTCTCATACACTTGCCAAGCAGTAGGAGCTTCTCCCGTTCCGTTTACGCCTATTACTACTTTTGTAAATTCACAATCGGAATACCAATTAAACGTAATTACGTTATACGGCTGAAATGCGCGTATCAGCGTAGCTAACGACCAGTCGTTATCAACTAAATACTTAAGGTCTGTTCCCCACCACGTTGTATCAACTGAAATTTCTGCCTTCGGTGCAATATTTTCAACAACCATATCGCATAAGGTACACTTACCGTCTGAAATATCGTGGTTTTCCATTTCAACTTCGCCACACTCGCAGCTTCTTGTATGATAATATTTGTCAAAGTACTTCCATTCTCCAAAGTTGTGCTCTGTTTTATCAATTTTCTCTATGTAAATTTCGCCGCACTCACAGGTGTATGTTTTTTCGCCTTCTGATATGTGTGTTGGCTCTTTCGTTATTTCCTCGGTATACTGATGCTCGTGTCCGTAGCCCCATACAACAGGACGGTCGAGAGGATTCCATCCTCCGTCCCACGTAGATGGCTGGCTAAACGCTTCGCAATAAATAGTTACTGCTGTACAGTTGTAGAACGCACCGCTTACTACTCTTGTAACGCTATTTGGAATTATAACTCTTTCAAGAGCAGTACAATTTGCAAAGGCGCTTTCTCCAATGGTTTTCATTGTATCGTGAATGATTACCTCTTTAAGTCCCTGGCAACCGAAAAACGCATTACGAGGAATGTACGTTACTCCACTTGGAATTTCAACTGTTACAAGCGAATGACAGTTAAAGAAAACAAAGTTATCAAGTAAAGTTACGGATTCAGGTATAATTAAGTCCTTTAAGTTCCAGCAATCGCCAAATGCGCTTAAGCCAAGACTTATAACCTCATTTCCAAGGTCTATATGCTCAAGGTTTACTGCATCCTCAAAGCAATAGGACAATACGTATTTTACACCGCTTGGCAGAGTGAATGACGTTGCATCCTTATTACTTGGATATTTTACCATTTTTTCCCCGTTTTTGGTATAAATACATCCGTCAACAGATTTGAAATAGGGGTTGTTTTCGTCAACCGCGTACTTTTCCATTTTTGTTACGCCAAAAAACGCTCCTGAACTAATCGTTTTTACGTTTTCATATAGCGTAACCTCTTCAATGGAGCCACAGTGATAAAAAGCATTATTTTCAATAGTTTGCAAGCTTCTTGGGAAATAAATATTCTTCAAATTACCGCAAGAATAGAATGCTCCTTCACGTAAAGCAATTATTCCCTCGGGAACGGTTATAGTTTCCAAGGACGAGCATTCTCTGAACATTGAGCCTACTATTTCGGAAATTCCTTTACCAATTGATACGTCTGTCAAATTAAAGCAGCCGTAAAAGGCTCCTGTTCCAACATTTGTAACGCTATCGGGAATTACTATTTCCTTAATGCCGCAGTAATAAAAGGCTCTGCTTCCCAGAGTTGTTACTCCGTTTGGAATTTCTACGTTTTCAAGCGCTCTGCAGCTTTCAAATGCGTCATTACCGATAGTTTTCAAACTGCTTGGCAGATTTATGCTTGAAAGCCTTGAACAGGAAGTAAAGGCATCCGGTCCTATGGTCGTTAGGGAGCTGTTTTCTTCAAATACAACGCTTGTTGTATAGCTACTGTAAAGAAAGGTTTTCGGAATATACGTTACCTTATTTCCGATATAAACTGTCAAGCCGTCCTCATGTCCTGTTTCATAAAACGACGTGCTTATTTCAAAATCCGCCATTTCTATAGCGTTAAAGTGAACTTCCTTAAGGGTTTTGCTTCTGAAGAACAAATATCCGCTTAAGCTGGTTACGTTCTCGCCTACTGTAAAGGAGGTAATTAAATCATCGTACCCCTCGTTATACCAAGGCAAGCGCGTGTAAGAGAATGTATTGGAAAACATATTTCCCGTACCCGTAATTGTCAGGGTATAATAGCCCTCGTTCTCCTCGTCTTCAAAAAGATAGGCATATACGCTATCGTTTTCCGTAGCGGATACGTTCCACGTTTTGACCGGCTCGGCAGCACTTGATGAAATTGCAAGAGCCACAAGAGCTATTGCCATTACAAAAAGCGTCAGTAAAATTTTTCTTTTCATTTTTCTCTCCTTAAAATGTAAAAAAATTTCGCGTTAGTGATAATTATTTTTCCTGTTTTAGCTGCTTTACGCCCTTTTCGGTTAGTATTACGTCACAGTGGCGGTCATAGCGTCCCTTTGGAAGTTCTTGAGTAATAAGCTCGGTATATGCAAGTCCTATGGTACAGCCTGTGAATTTATTCATAAACTTATCGTAATAGCCCTTGCCGTAACCAAGGCGGTAGCCATAAACGTCAAACGCCAGACCCGGCACGTAGCATACCGCTACTCCGCGAGTGGCTTCGGGGTCGTACACAGGTAAATTCTCCTTCGGCTCTCTTATTCCGTAGGCGCATACTTCAAGGTCGCTTTCGCTTGTAACGAAATGATATTTCATTGTACGCTCTTCTACGTTACACTTTGGGAACGCTACCTTTTTACCCTTTGATAGTGCTTCTTTCATTATAGGCATTACGTCTATTTCCGACTTGATAGGTGCGTACAAAAGAATTATGTCTGCGTGACGAAAGCTCATAAGAGAGGTTGCAAGAGTACATATTTTTTCATCTCTTAACTGTCTTTCGCTACTGTCTATATTATCACGCTTCATAGAAAATTCTTTTCTTATTGCGTCTTTTTCTCTTTTTATGGGCGTCATTATAATTTCCTTTCAAATATTACTCATATATGATAGATGCTCTTGTTTTTTCTCTTGCGTCCATACCTAATAATGCTTCGATTATTTCAAGGGCAAAGTCAGTTGCGCTTCCCATTGCTCTTGCTGTTATAATTTTTCCGTCACGGACAACTCCTGCATTTTTGCAAATTGCGCCCTCCAGTCTGTTTTCAAAGCCCGGATAGCAAGTGGCGTTTTTACCATTTAAAATTCCTCTTACGCCTAAAACGTACGGAGCTGCGCAAATTGCGCAAATAAATTTATCCTCTTCGTTAGCTTTTTTTATGAATGCGTCAACTACCTTGCTTAAATGCAAATTGTCACTACCCGGCAATCCGCCCGGAAGAATAATCATATCAAAGCTATCGTTCACGCTGATTTCGTCCTCAGTAACGTCGCACACAACGGGGATTTTGTGAGAGCCGTTTGCGATTTTTCCCGTAACACCCACGGTTTTAGTTTCAACGCCGTTGCGTCTTAACAAATCCAACACGCAAAGAGCCTCTATTTCCTCAAAGCCATCGGCTAAAAATAAGTAGACCATTTATAACTCCCTCACCTTATTGTAAATTTCCTCAAATATGTCCTCACGTGTGCGGATTTTTCCATCCTTATGACAGGTAATCTGCGCCCAACCTAATTTTTTGCAGGAATAAAGGGCTGCCTCATAGCATTTTGCCATATAGGCGGTATCCTTTTCGTGAATATCCATTTTTTGTCCTGTTTCGTCGCTTCTGCTCTTTACAAGAGATAAAGAAATTGACGGAGGTAATTCAAGATAAATTACAAGGTCAGGCTCGGGTAAGCCTAATTTTGCAAATTCAAAATCCCACAGCCACTTGAGAAATTCTTCCCACTCCTCCTCGGGCAATTTTGACAATTGATGAACCGCGTTTGCGGTGGTATAACGATTGGCAATTACGTATGTGTCCTCATCCTCTATGTCCTTTTTCCAATCGGTTGCGTAGCTTATATATCTGTCGCAAGCAAAAAACATTGATGCGGTATATGCATTTGTATCCGAGGGCTTATTACCAAGCTTGCCCTCCAGATACATTTTTACAAATAACGAGCTATCGTTTTCATACATTGGAAAAGAAAGAATTTTAACCTTTTTTCCCTCACTTATAAGTTTATTAACGAGCTTTTCGCTTTGCGTTCCCTTTCCGCTACCGTCAAGTCCGTCAATGGCTATAAATTTTCCCATAAAGCTTTACTCCTCGTCGTCCTTTCTCATCATAAGCTCTCTGTATTCTTCAAGACTGATTAAAACCTCTCTTGGCTTTGAACCGTTTGCTTCGCCAACAAAGCCACACTCCTCCATCTGGTCAAGAATACGGGCGGCACGCTGGAATCCGAGCTTCAATCTTCTTTGGAGAAGAGATGATGAAATTTTTCCGTCCTCTGCGGCAATTTTAAGAGCGTTGTAAAATTCGGGATCAAGGTCACCGTTATCGGAGTCATCATCGTAATCGTCCTTCTTTTCTGCTCTTGCAAGCTTAGCTGCATTGGAATCAATTTGTTGAATTACGCTTTCGTCGTAATTTTCCGTTGAATTTTCTTTTAAGAAATCGATAATAGACTGAATTTCAGCTGCGGTTACAAACGAGCCTTGTACACGTACGGGCTTTAATGCACCTACAATCTTAACAAGCATATCGCCGCGGCTTACAAGCTTTTCAGCTCCCGGCTCGTCAAGAATCGTTCTTGAGTCGACCAGTGACGGTACTCTGAATGCAATTCTTGAAGGAATGTTATTTTTGATAAGACCTGTAATTACGTCAACGGACGGACGCTGTGTACCGATAATGATATGAATACCCGCGGCACGCGCCTTTTGCGTAAGTCTGGTAATATGTCCCTCAATATCCGGAACTGTCATTTTAAGGTCGGCAAGCTCGTCAATTACAATAACGATACGGGACATTTTCTCTGCCTCGTAGCCATTATCAACCTTTTCGTTAAACTCCGTAAGGTTACGAACCCCTGCTTCCTCTATTATTTCAAATCTCTTATCCATCTCGGATACTGCCCACTGTAATGCGCCAAGTGACTTTTTAGGCTCACATACAACGGGAACGAGAAGATGCGGAATACCGTTATAGTTCGACAATTCAACACGCTTCGGGTCTATAAGAATAAGCCTTAACTCATCAGGCGTTGCTTTGTAAAGCATGCTGATAAGCAAGGAGTTTATGCATACGGATTTTCCCATACCTGTAGCACCTGCAACCAAAAGGTGAGGTGTCTTTTCAATATCCACGTATATATTCTCTCCGGAAATGCTCTTTCCGACTGCGCAGGTTAAAACACCCTTTGCTTTTTTGAACTTGTCGGTGTCAAGAAGATCCTTAAGATACACAAAGCTTGTTATCTTATTAGGAACCTCAATTCCAACGGCGCTCTTGCCCGGAATAGGACATTCAATTCTTATGCCCTCCGCCGCAAGCTTCAGCGCAATATCGTCAGCGTGACTTGCTATTGCCTTTGCTCTTACGCCTGCCTCGGGCGCAAGCTCATACCTTGTAACCGTAGGGCCTCTTGCAATATCTACTATTTTAGTTTTTACGTTGAATTCGTTAAGGGTGGTTACTATCTTTCCTGCATTATCCTGAAGCTCCTGTCTTATAGCTTCCTGGTCCTCCTCGCTATAAGCGCTCTTCAGGAAATCAATTGATGGGAAAAGATGCTTCTTTTTCTTTTGCGGAACAAATTTATCCATTTTCTTTTCCTCTTTTCCGTTATTTTTACTGTCCTTTTCGTTGTCCTTTTTGAATTTCATTAAGAAAGGCTTCTTCTCTACCAAAAGCTCTTCCTTTGGCTTTTCCGGCTTAAGCATTTCCTTAACCTCATCGGACAGGTGGTTGGAAAGGGTGTCTTCCTTTTCGTCACGCTTATCACAGCTGTCATTTTTATTGGGCAAAGGCTGATACACGTCTACTTCGTCCTCGGTATCGCATCCGTCATTTTCGTTTTCGTCCGAACAGTCCTTTTCATAGCTGTAAAAACTATACTCATCTTCGCAGAGCGTATCGTCCTCACCGTAGGATACAGTATCCGTATCCTCATAGTGCGCATTATCCTCGTACGATGCGTTGTCAGTATCCTCACAGAGTATGTTATCGTCACAAGATACGTTATCTGTATCCTTGTAGGCGACATTCGAATATGATATTTCAGGCTTATTAAGCTCCATACAAGGTGTTTCTTCATCTTTTAACAACTTGTTTTTTGTCACTATAAGCTCATCGTTCTTGCTGTCGCTGTTATCCTTTTCATACTCATAAGCGTTGTTGTTTTTCTTTGTATAGTCCTTGTTTTTATCGTAAGGCTTTAACTGCGAGGAGGATTCAAGAGGTGCTGAGTCAGACAAAATTTTATCTGCTCTTTTATACGTTTTATCCTCCGGGGCATTTGTTTTTTCCTGCTTTGTGTAAACAGCAGTTGTGTCAGTAAGAGCAAGAGATGAAAGATTATCCTCATCATAATCGTCATCATCGTCAAAAATATCAACGTTTCTATGCTTGATTTTTGTTTTTTTCTTATCTCTGCCGTCTTGAGAGTCAGCCTTTTTAGCATTATTACCGTTAGATATTGCTCTTATCATTGACGCGGGGGTAATGTTGAACATCTGTAAAAGCATAAGGGACAGCACTAAAAAAATAACGATTATAGCAACAACCGTGCCAAACGACAGAAGCAACGCAGAGCTGATTCCTCCAACTACGCCGCCACCTTGTCCGTTAACGCCGTTTTTATAAAGCCCCACAAAGGACTTTACCGCGCTAAGCTCCTCGCTTTTTGCAGTCGTAATTATATGCTGTAATGAAGACAGGCTGATAACGGTAACAAAGGAGCAAATAACACGTCTTGTACAAATTTTTCTCTTTGTATCATAGTACCACATAATGGCGTGATACAGCATAAAAAACGGTATAAAATACGATGCAAAATTGGAAAATAAGCCGCCGAATATACTGCTGAGCCATTTTCCGAAGCCACCTAAGAAGCCAACCAAGGAAAACAGCAAAACAACGAAAGAAACGGTCAAAATATAAGGCATTAGCTTATTGAGTATTTTAAGAGCATGAGAGCTTTTTTTCTTTTGTTGAGCCTTTTTATTTTTGGGGCTTGTCTTTTTTCTTGTATCTTTGGTATTTGTCTTCTTCATCCTCGTTATCCTTTCTTTTTAAGATTCGCCTTAACAGGCATAAAAGCTAAAAGTTGTGTAATACTAATCAAAACTCCGTTTAAAACAGAGAGCGCAAAAACGCCCTCTGCCAAACCTACAGAAAAATATTATTAACTTACATATATTATATTAACAGAAAAAAGTTGGAAAATCAATAGATATTTGGCAAAAGTAAAAAATATTTTAGGGGGCTTATGAACTTAAAGAAATTTAAAAGAAAAGGGCTGATTTTAGCTCTGTTTTGCTTTTTATCCTTTTTGGCAGGGGGAATAAACGGATTTTTAGGCACGGGAGGCGGCATTGTTTTTATTTTTATGCTGTCAGGACTGACAAAAAACGACGCAAAGGACAATTACGCAACCTCTCTTTGCGCCACGCTGATTTTTTCCTTGGTTGGACTCTACGCTTACGTAAAAAACGCAAGTGTGGACTTTCAAATCATAAGTCAGGTAGGAATTTTCGCTATTTTGGGAGGAGTGCTTGGTGCGCTTGCAGTCGACAAAATAAAAACAAAATATCTCAACGGAATTTTTGCCTTGCTTATAATTTATTCGGGCTTCAATATGCTCTTAAAATAACAAAATGAAAGTGGTTTTATGATTTTAAACGTTATCGTCGGTTTTTTAGTTTCTGCCCTTATGGGAATGGGGGTAGGGGGAGGAGGACTTTTTGTAATTTACCTCACTCTGTGTCTGAATTTCGGGCAAATTAACGCCCAAGGGACAAATTTGACGTTCTTTATTTTGGCTGTTTTAGCATCAATTTTTATCCACGTAAAAAAGCGAAAAATTTATTTTTTGCAGGTTTTGGTAATGGCTGTCTTCGGGGCTTTGGGAAGCTTCATTTTTTCCTTTCTTGCAAACGCAGTTAGTCCGGAAATTCCAAGAAAAATACTTGGGGCTTTGCTTATTTTGGGAGGCTTTTCTTCGATTTATAATTCTTTTGTAAGAAAAATTTGAAAAATTATTTCAAAAAACTCTTTACAAACCGAATACAGTATGCTATAATATCACGCGTAGTCGCCTGCGACTAGGCTTTCGGACAAAGACCAATGCAAAAGTAAGGTTATTCACCCACCGATTGCGTAGTTCATGGCGCTAAATAAAATTTTATGAGGTGAAGAAAAATGACAAAACAGGAAATCATTGCTGCTTACGCTACTCACGAAGGTGATACAGGCTCACCTGAAGTACAAATCGCACTTCTTACAAGCCGTATTAACAACCTTAACGAGCATCTTAAGATCAACAAGAACGACCACCACAGCCGTAGAGGTCTTCTTAAGATGGTAGGTCACAGAAGAAACCTCCTTGCTTACCTTGCAAAGGTAGACATCGAGCGTTACCGTGCTATCATTGAAAAGCTCGGTCTCAGAAAGTAATAAAATTCCGCGCACAGTGTGCGTAAGCTTAGCTGTGCAATATTTGCACAGCTAAAGTTTTATTACGGGACAAATGATTCCCTATCCGTATAGCTTAGCCGAGTGCGGATAGTAATTTTGGCTAAAATGTTCAAATGTAAAGCGTGACGAGATAGCAGTTAACCAAATGCCAAACAGCCCCTCACGGCTGATAATTGCAACGGTAAATGCCTTAAAGCTGACAGCTATCTGCTGACGGCTATTTTGACCTTTGGTTAAATGCTATGTCCTCTCACGCAAAAAATCAATTTTTTAAAAACGGAGGAAAACAAAATGGCAAAAATGTTCACAGAAAAGGTTTTTGACAATTACAAAACCTTTGAGTATGAGCTTGCAGGCCGTAAGCTTATCGTTGAAAACGGTAAAATGGCAGGTCTTGCAAACGGTAGCGTTTTAGTTCGCTACGGTGAAACCGTTATTCTTGCTTGCGCAACTGCTTCAGCTGCTCCAAGAGACGGTATCGACTTCTTACCTCTTTCAGTAGATTACGAGGAAAGAATGTATTCAGTAGGTAGAATTCCGGGCGGTTATTTAAAGAGAGAAGGTAAGCCTTCAGAAAAGGCTGTTCTTACATCCCGTGTTATCGACCGTCCAATCAGACCTTTATTCCCAAAAGATTTAAGAAACGACGTTAACCTTTCATTAACAGTTCTTTCAGTTGACTATGACTGCTCTCCTGAAATTACAGCTATGATTGGTGCTTCAATCGCTTTATCTATCTCAGATATTCCGTGGAACGGACCTATCGGCGGTCTTTTCGTTGGTATGGTTGACGGCAAGATTGTTCTCAATCCTACTCTTGAGGAAAGAAAGAACAGCATTCTCGAGCTTACCGTTGCAGCTTCCGAAAAGAAGGTTGTGATGATTGAGGCAGGCGCTAAAGAGGTTTCCGATGACGATATGTTCAACGCTATTATGCTTGCACACGAGGAAATCAAGAAATTAGTTAAGTTTATTAACAATATTGTTGCAGAAATCGGTAAGCCTAAGTTTGCTTATCCTTCCTGCGAGCTTGACCACGATATGTTTGACGAAATTTTCGCTTTCTGCGAAAAGGACGTTATGGAAGCTCTTGACACAGACGACAAAACCGTTCGTGACGCAAAGATGCAGCCTATTATGGATAGCATTGTTGCTACCTTTGAGGAAAAATACGAAAACATCAAAACAATTCTTCCCGAGCTTATTTATAAGATTCAAAAGAAGATTGTTCGCAGATGGTTACTCGAGGACAAGAAGCGTGTTGACGGCAGAGGAATGAATGATATTCGTCCTTTAACCGCTGAGGTTGGTATGTTCAAGAAGGTTCACGGTAGCGGTATGTTCACACGTGGACAAACTCAGGTTATGACCCTTGCAACACTCGGCCCTATTTCCGAATGTCAAATGCTTGACGGCATTGATGAGGAAACAGAAAAGAGATATATGCACCACTACAATATGCCCGGCTATTCAACAGGTGAAGCAAAGGCTTCACGTACTCCCGGCAGACGTGAAATCGGTCACGGTGCTTTGGCTGAGCGTTCACTCGTTCCCGTTCTTCCGTCAGTTGAAGAATTCCCTTATGCAATAAGACTTGTTTCCGAGGTTATTTCCTCTAACGGTTCAACCTCACAGGCTTCTGTTTGCGGCTCTACTCTTGCGCTTATGGACGCAGGTGTTCCTATCAAGGCTCCTGTTGCAGGTATTTCTTGCGGTCTTATCACAGCAGAAGACGGCTCTTGGGATACAATGATTGACATTCAAGGTCTTGAGGACTTCTACGGCGATATGGACTTTAAGGTTGCAGGTACACACAAGGGTATTACCTCCATTCAGATGGACTTAAAGATTGACGGTCTTACACCTGAAATTATCAAGAGAGCCTTCGAGCAAACTCATGCAGGCCGTGACCAAATCATTGACGAGGTTATTTTAAAGGCTATCCCTGCTCCAAGAAGCGAGGTTTCCGACTATGCTCCTAAGATGATTTCAATGAAGATAAATCCTGACAAAATTCGTGAGGTTATCGGTTCAGGCGGAAAGGTAATCCAAAAAATCGTTGCTGATACCGGCGCTAAAATTGATATTGAGGACGACGGAAGCATCTTTATTTCAGCAGTTGACAAGAATGCTATTGAAGCCGCACGCGAAATTATCGCAGGCATCGTATTTGAGCCTGAGGTTGGTGCAATCTACAACTCCAAGGTTACAAGAATTATTCCTATCGGTGCATTCGTTGAGTATGCTCCGGGCAGAGAAGGTCTTGTTCACATTTCCAAGCTTGCAAAGGAAAGAACAGAAAAGGTTGAGGACGTTTGCAACGTTGGCGCCGAGTTCCCTGTTAAGTTCTTGGGAATTGATGAAAAAGGCAGAGCTAATCTTTCAAGAAAAGACGCTCTTTAATTCAACATTTAAACACACTCGCAATTTGCGGGTGTGTTTTTGTTACAAATTTAGAAATTATATCACCGTGTTTACGACATAATAGGATTTTTTCGCATCAAAAGCAATAAAATTTCACTTTTTCATTTTTTCACAAAACATTATTCGACGCATTTCGACTGAATATTTTGTACCAATTGTTAGAATTTGGTAATTTATGTAATATATTTATAGATAATTTGTAGATTTTTGGCAATCGAATTGTGTTGCAAATAATAGTGTTGTATGTTATAATATCTTCGCATTGGAAAATTATGTAAAATTAAATCGAGAATATTATCAAGGAGTAGAAAATGGAAATCAACGCAAAAATACTAATTGCTGACGAAAATCCGCAAACACGACACGCAACCAAGGAAGGGCTTATAAGAAAAGGCTATCGCAACATTGACGAGGCTTTAAACGGCGAAGAGGCTCTTATAAAAATCAACAGAAATCATCCCGACATCGTCATTGCCGACGTATGGCTTTCGAAGCTGGACGGAATCGGACTTATACGCAATTGCAAAGGAATTTCATTTGAGCCTGATATGCCTCCGTCTTTTATAATCGCATCGCTTGTCACCTCACAAAGTATGTTTATTGAGGCAACTAACGCCGGCGCTGCAATGTGTTTAATGAAGCCGTTTGACTTTTCAAGCTTGTGTGAGCATATAGACACAATATACAGAAGTAGACTTTCCAGCTCACAAAGTGCAAGTACGTCAAGCGTTGACATTGAATCCCAGGTAACCAAGGTTATACACCAAATAGGCGTTCCCGCTCATATAAAGGGTTACCAATATCTTCGCACCGCTATTTTAATGACCATTTCAGATAATGAAATTATCAACTCCGTAACTAAAATTCTATATCCTTCCGTTGCTAAAAAATATTCCACCACAACGTCACGCGTTGAGCGAGCAATAAGACACGCCATTGAGGTTGCATGGGACAGAGGTGACATTGATACTCTCACGTCTTATTTCGGTTATACCATACAAAACAGCCGCGGCAAGCCCACAAACTCAGAATTTATTGCCATGATTGCAGACAATATGCGACTGAAATACAAATTGTATAAATAACTATCGCACATCTTTGGGCTTAATTATAAACAAAGTGAAAAAATCAAGGTTTTATCCTTGATTTTTTTATTATTAAATTGAATAAAAGCTTATTTTATGGTACAATGGTATTGCTCAGCCAAATCGGCTCGAGTTTCTCTGCTACGCTCACCAAAGGAGGTTAGGCTTAAATGTTTCATATACTTGTTGCAGATGATGACAAAAACACAAGACTTCTTTTAAAGGCAGTCCTCGAGAATGCGGGCTACACCGTTTTTACAGCTACAAACGGTATTGAGGCTCTTGAAGCACTTGACAAGGAGCATATTGATTTAGTTGTTATTGATATTATGATGCCTAAAATGGACGGATATGAGTTTACCAAGACCATTCGCCAAAGCAACGACAATTTGCCAATACTTATGATTTCCGCAAAGCAGATGCCTCAAGATAAGCATAAAGGCTTTTTAGTCGGCACTGACGATTATATAACAAAGCCTATTGATGACGAAGAAATGCTTTACAGAATAAAGGCACTTTTAAGACGCGCCAAAATTGTAAGCGAGCATAAAATCACAATAGGTGACGTTTTAGTTGATTACGATTCTCTCACAGTAACTAAGGGAGACGACGTTCAAGAGCTGCCCCAAAAGGAGTTTATGCTTCTTTACAAGCTTCTTTCATATCCGGGAAAAATATTCACAAGAATACAGCTAATGGATGAAATTTGGGGAGCTGATTGTGAAACAGGCTGGGAAACCGTAACTGTACACATCGGCAGGCTTCGCAAAAGGTTTGAAAACTGGGAGGAGTTCTCTATTGAATCCGTAAGAGGTCTTGGCTATAAGGCGGTAAAGAAAAAATGAAAAAAATCCATTTTAAAAAACGTGTTCAAAGAAGTAATTCTCTTTTGATGTCCCTATCGGGAAGCATATTTTTAGCCTTCGTATTCGCCTTTGGCTTCTCTGCCCTTGCAGTTGTCATTTTTGCAAATACGGGAATATTAAAGCAAACGGAGGACGGTCAAATCGACGCCTCTCAAGCAATTTTATATATGAGTGCCTTCATTATCGTTGTTGGCGCTGTCTTTTCTTTAATTTTAAGCAAGCTTACCCTAAGACCTATTAACAGGCTTATTAACAAAATTGACGATTTGGCATCGGGAGATTTCGCTTCAAGAATGGAATCAGACGAGCTTATAGGCAAAATTCCGTGCTTCAGAGATTTAACAAACACCTTTAACAAGCTGGCAAATGAGCTTCAGAATACCGAGCTTTTACGAAGCGACTTTATAAACAACTTTTCTCACGAATTTAAAACTCCGATAGTTTCAATTGCGGGCTTTGCCAAGCTTTTGAAAAAAGGCAATTTAAGTGACGAGGAAAAGGAACAGTATTTATCAGCCATTGAGGAAGAGTCAATCCGTCTTTCCTATATGGCAACAAACGTTTTGAATCTTACAAAAATCGAAAACACCTCGGTACTTTACGACGTTTCAAGCTATAACATATCGGAGCAAGTGCGCTCCTGTATTCTCTTGCTTGAGAGCAAATGGTCAAAGAAGAACATTGATTTTTCTCTCGACTTCGACGAAAACACAATCGAAGCTAACGAGGAGCTTTTAAAGCAGGTATTTATCAATTTAATTGACAACGCTATAAAATTTTCTTTGTATGATGGAAAAATTGACATTTCAGCTAACGCAACACACGAGCTTTATACTTTTTCCATAACCAATTACGGTTGTGAAATTCCAAAGGATAAGCAGGATAAAATTTTCAAAAAATTTTATCAGGTTGACGAATCCCACTCCTGCTCGGGAAACGGTATCGGTCTTGCAATAGTTAAAAAAATTATAGAATTACATAGCGGCAAAATCAAGGTTACAAGCGAAAACAGCTCCGTAACATTCACGTTTGAAATTCCACTGTAATACGGGGCTTTGCTAAAATACGGTTTCTACCGTCTTACTGCAAGAATCGGGAGAATATCTCCAAAGGTCTATGTGTGAAATTTCCTTTGTATTTACAAAGTAATCGTCCTGTGTGATTTTTTGGGTTTCTACATCATAAGTGTCAATTATAACAAGCTTGATTTTCATTTTGTCGGGAATAATGCTCTTTATATACACAGCACAGCTTTGACCTACGCAAGCGTCCTCTCTTAACTCTGCAAGTCCTGCAAGATTAGGAGTAAGCTCAACGAAAATACCGTAGCTTTCTATGCTCCTTATAATTCCCGAAACGGTTTGACCTACGCTAAAGCCCTCTACATTTTCCTCCCAAGTTCCGAAAAGCTCCTTGGTTGAAACGCTTATTCTGCCACACTCGTAGTCAATCTCCTTTACGACGGTCATAAGCTCCTGTCTTAAGGAAAAGCGCTCCTTGGGATTAGAAATACGCGATACGGATATATTGTCTATGCTCAAAAGCGACGCAACTCCGCAGCCCACGTCAACAAAAGCTCCAAACGGCTCTATATGGGTTACCTTGGCAGGAATTATATCTCCCGGCGTTAAATCCATAAGATAACTGCTTATACATTCTCTTTGAGCCTCTCGTCTTGACAGAATTGCTACTGCCTTACCGTCTTGATTTTTCTCAATTTGAAGCACCTTGAAGCAAACGGGCTTGCCTACTCTCGTTATTATCGCAATATCCTTAATTTTATCGCAAAGCACACACTCCTCACGTCTTATTATGCCTTCTACGCCGTATAAATCCACGTGCAAATCCATAGTTTGACTATCGCATATTGTAACCACGCCCTCAAGGATTATTCCGTCCTTGCGGGCTTTTTCAAGTCCTTGCAAAGACGACAAATATTCTCTGTTCTCGTTAGTTCCCAAAAGCGCCCCCTCGGGTAGATATTTATTTAGCATTTTGCTTGCCTCCACTACGTTTTTTTATTTTATTTTTAAATTTTGCTCTTTTAGAAAGTATTTTTCCGACAAAATCAAACACTACTACGCTAAATGATATTACAATTACCGTTATAAGATCGAAAAAAGCAAGAGGAACCGCTCTGAACAGATTGCCTCCAAAATAGATAAAGGAAATCTGCATAAGAGAAATAAGAAGCATTATACTAACGAAGCTCTTATTTTCTCTTACACCGCTTAATATATTTATTCTGTCCGTTCTGGAAACAAAGCAAACGAATATCCCCATAAAAATAAACATTCCGAAAAATGCGCTTAACAGGTACGTATCGTCTCCCCGTCTTAAAAGCATTGGGACTGTGTCGGATTTTAAGAACCATACGCACAAGACAAGAATATAAAGTCCTCTTGCCAATACTGTCTTGAGCATTTTTTTAGTTAAAATTTTTTCATCTCTGGGCTTTGGAGCTTCCCTCATATATTCCTGTCTTGCAGGCTCCTTTGCAAAGGCTAAAGCGCCTAACGTGTCCATAATTATATTTATCCACAGCATTTGCGTTATGGTAACAGGGCTTTCAACTCCTATAAACGGGCCTAAAAGAGAGATACCTACCGCGCCTAAATTCATCGTCAGCTGAAATACGATAAATTTACGTATGGAATAAAACACGGTTCTGCCAAAAAGTATAGCTTTAACTATTGAAGCGAAATCATTATCTGTGATTATAATATCGGCCGCTTCCTTGGCAATATCCGTTCCACTTCCCATAGCAAAGCCTACGTCTGCCAATTTTAGTGACGGAGCATCGTTGATACCGTCTCCTGTCATTCCTACTATGTAGCCGTTTTGTTGTGATATTTTAACGAGCCTGCTTTTGTCAGACGGCAAGGCTCTTGCAATTACAGCTACATTAGGCAGTATTTTTGAAATTTCACTGTCTGACATATTTGATAGCTGCGCTCCTGTTAAAACCAAGCTTCTTTCTGTATATTTAGAAATTATTCCGCATTCTTTTGCTATTGCTTCGGCGGTATCGGCATTATCTCCCGTTATCATAATAACGCCAACTCCGGCAGAGCTTACCTGCTTTATCGCGCTCGGCACTTGTCTCCTTATTTTATCCTTAATGGCTATAAGCCCTATAAACGTTAAATCACACGGTCTTTCGTCTGCTACCGGCTTAATTCCTACGGCTACTACACGGTATGATTCTTTGGCTAACTCCTTTAGCCTTGATAAAATTTGCCCCTTAAGCATGTCGTTAATTTCAGTTATTTCTCCATTTGAGTTCATAGTCCTGCTTGATATTTTCAAAAGCTTCTCCGGTGCGCCCTTAAACAGAGAATACTCTTCATTTTCATATTCCACCATTGCTACGCTGTATTTTTTATCGCTATCAAAGTGGATTTTTTTCTTTACTTGCGCCTTTTCTCTTGCATTTATAAAAAAGCTTAACATCGCTCTGTCAGTTGCATTGGAGCCAATTGCGTTTTTTCCGTCAAAAGACGCGTCGTTACAATAATTACAACAAAGGGACAGATATTTTGCGGCTTTGCTTTCCTTTAATGAGGAAAGGGAGGTGTATTTTTTATCGGTCAAGTGTATTTCCTTAACCCTTAAATTCCCTTCCGTAAGCGTTCCCGTCTTATCGGTAAACAAGAGATTTATATTGCCCGAAGTTTCGATGCCCACCATTTTGCGTACCAAAACATTGTCCTTTATCATTTTTTTCATATTTGATGATAAGACAACGGTTATCATCATAGGTAACCCCTCCGGCACGGCAACCACTACTATGGAAATGGCAAGAGTTAAAGCTGATAAAAGCTTTGATATTACGAATTTGACATCTGCCAGTTTTATTAAAACCTCACTCCACACCATTTTACTATCGATTACAAATACGTTAAAAAGATACGCAAAAGCTATTAAAGCTGCGAAAAAATATCCAAGCCTGCTTATACTCCTTGCAAGCTGAGAAAGGCGGTGCTTTAACGGGCTTGGGCGCGTATCCTCGCTTAAATCCTTGGCAACCTTGCCGTAATACGTGCTTTCTCCTACCGCGCTAACTATCATTTTTCCTTTTCCTTGACATACAAGGCTTCCCTTTAAAATCTTATCTGTCGTTTTCTTTTTAATGTCAACGCTTTCGCCTGTCAAAGAGGACTCGTCAAGTGAAAGCTCACCCTCTATAAGCTCGCCATCAGCACAAACAAGTTCACCTGTGTTTATAATCAGCAAATCACCCACTACAACGTCATCGCTCAATATTTCGCATTCCTTGCCGTCTCTTACAACTATACATTTTACGTTTTTACTTTTATCCCTTAATTTTTCAAAGGCATTTTCGCTACTGTATTCCGATACGGTTGAAACGAGAGTGGCTACTATTGCTGACAAAGCAATACCGCCGTTTTCAAACCAATTTATATTGGGAAACATAAATACGGTATTTATAAACAATGCGGCAATTAACACCTTTATTATAGGATCTGACAAATTTAAAGCGAAGCATTTAAAAAAGCTTCTTCTCTTATATTCGCATATTTTGTTTGCGCCGTACTTTTCACGAGAGGCATTAACCTCGCTACTGTTTAGTCCTGTTTTTTTCAATCCATCACTCCCTCTTGCTTTTTAGATTCGAACACGCCTAAAACGTGATATGTCGGTACCTTTTGGCTACACGTATATATTTATTCACTTTATTTCTATTTATTACAAAAAGCGCTTGGTATTTCTGTGCGTTTACAGAACACCAAGCGCTTTGGATTATATATTTTGTGATAACAGAAGAAGCCTTCTTTTTTGTACGGCTTTTACAGACGAGGCGCTCTTTATTGATTTCATAAGAGAGGATACGTATTTGACAACAGGCTTTTCACTATTTTCTATAAGCGTATCCTTTTCCTTTAGACAAATATGCTCTCTATCAAAAATGGATATATCTCCTGCGAAATAAAAAAGCGGCGGACATAAGCGTCCAAGCTCTCTTTTCAGCTCCTTCGGATATGTACTGTCAGCTCTTGTGACGACACTTATTCCAATATTTTCATATTTTGAAAGTTCGAAATACAAAGCCGCAGTTCTTCCGATTAAGCTAAAGAGTCTTTTTGCGTAGTTATTGTCTACGCCTATATTTTTTATAAAATCCTCGCAGGAATACCCCAAAAGCTCCATAGGCTGTATTCCGTTTTTTATTAAGGTCAGAGCCAAGGCGCTCCACTCCTCACAGGAAAGAGGTGCTACGCCACAATTACAAAGGCTACTGCATAAGGATATTATTGCAACAGAATTTTTATTCATTATACATCTCCGTATTCTGCAAGAGCGAAAGGGTAAACCTCCTCTGTGCCATTTTCCATTATTTTATAACCGCATACCGTAAGCGTCCACCGTGAAGAAACAAGGTCATCTACTAAAATAACCTTTTTGGGCATTTTCGCATTTTCCTTTACCTCAAAGGATTTAAAGGCATTTTGGCATTGATAGGAGCTATTTTCCATTTCTCTTTGCCCTCTTGCCACGTGCTTTTCAAGAAGATCTGCAAATTCAAGCTTCAAGCTTAAAGCAAGCTCTTTTGCAAGCTCCTTAACCATATTGCTTCTCAAAGACGGAACGTAAGTTACGTGGGTTATTTTTTGCTCCTTTACCAAATCCCTTAAAAGCTCCGCGCTTTTTCCTATAAGCTCGCGGCAAAAGCGTTCTTTTCCTGCTTCCTTATCCCGCTTAACCAGCTCACCGTAGCCCACCTCACCGTATCTGCTCAAGCATATACCCTCTTTGTTTACGTGCTTGATTGCACAGTTGGACGTCACTTCGCTGTAAACAAAGCGCTTTCTCGGCTCAATGGTAAGAGACAGTCTGTTAATATATGCGGCGGCTGTTTCTTTTGCCTTAAGCGATACCTCCTTGGACAAAAGCTCTCTTCCCAAACAATTGGAGCAATTACCGCAAGGCACGGCGCTACGGTCATCAAGACAATTTACGATAAATTTACTGTAACATTCCTTGGTTTCGGACAACTCTATCATTTTATCCGCTTCATTACGTCTTATCTCGGTTATGGCATTGTATTTTTCCTCATCATAAAAATACATTTTTGGAGTAAGGTAATAGCTTGTTTTTTCTTTTCTTATAAATCCGTCATTCAAAAGAAAGCTGATAGCCTTTTTCAGACGGCTTGTGGAAATATTAAGTTGGCTTTCAAGCTGATATAGCTTTATGCCGTCGTTTTCGCCCACAAGGTCCATGATTTTATCGGTTTCCTCTTTGCTTGGGAAAGCGGTATTTATAAAATAATTTATAATATCCATATCCTCCTTGCCGTACATAAGGAACGTGTATGCTCTTTTAATATTTCTGCCTGCACGGCCTATTTGCTGATAATATGATACTATATTCGAGGGCATTTGATAGTGAATAACAAAGGAAACGTCTCCCTTGTCGTAGCCCATTCCAAGCTTTATTGTAGCAACCATCGCCTTTATTTCGTTACGCTTGAATTTTTCCTCGGCTAATTTATTTTCATCATTTCTGTCCTCGCTTGAATAGTAGGGCATAGCGCTTATACCGTTTTGGTTAAGAAAGCTTGCAAGATAGTCGCAATCCCTTTGGGTAAGACAATATATTATTCCGCTTCCTTCCAATTTGTTTATATTTTCCAAAATCCAAGCGTATCTTTCCACCTTGGATGGCATTTTCAAAACTTGAATAGACAGGCTTTGGCGAGTAAGAGGCCCTCTTGAAACGAACACGTCTCCGCCCAGCTGCTGTTCCAAATCCTTTATAACTCTATCGTTGGCGGTGGCTGTTGTGGCAAGAACAGGTACGTTTGTCGGCAATATGGAAATTACCTCTCTTAATTTACCGTACTCCTGTCTGAAATCGTGCCCCCAGTCGGAAATACAGTGGCATTCGTCAATTACCAAAAGACCGATTTGGATTTTTCCAAGAGCTTTTTGCACCTGCTCCGTAAATAACGTTTCGGGAGTTATAAGAACAAGGTCAACTTCATTATTCTTAAGGCTTTCTAAAATTTCCGCGTGATTTTCTTTTGTATCAGAGTTTAATACCTCGCATTTTAAGCCCAGCTTTTCTGCAGCCTCAAGCTGATTTTGCATAAGAACAAGCAACGGGCTTACAACAAACGTTACGCCCTTATTTTGCTCTCTTAAGAGCTTTGTGCAACAAAAATAAACAAGGCTTTTGCCCCAACCGGTTTTTTGAACCACAAGAGTTCTTTTCTTGGTCATTGTAGCATAAATAGCCTCGTACTGTCCCTCTCGGAAGGCAGCGTTTTCACCGTACAGACTTTTTATAATGGCGTTAGCTTTTTCAAAAATCATTTGTTCCATAAGCTCACTCCCTTCATTTATATTATTTTACCATTTAGTAATGATTTTTTCAATGCTATTCTTAACAAAAAGCGCGTCTTCATTTCTGAAAACGCGCTTCGTTTAATGTTTTAAAGCAATTATTGTGCCTTTGGTGTAACTATGCCGTAGAAGCCAATGTTAGTTACTCCGGTGGTTGCAACGGGTCGAACTGCCACGTAAAGCACCTCTCCTGCCTGTAATTCAATGGCAGGTGTTTTTTGACCTCTGTTTACCGTAGCTTCGGTAAGACTGTCAATATCAGTACCGTATTTAATTTCAAGATTTATCGTAAGAACTGAAATTTGAATAGTACAGTCAGCCGTAGCTGTATATGCAAACCACATATAATCGTGATTAAAGCTACCTGAAAATCCTGAATAATTTGTTTGTACTCTTGATAACGGTAAGCTGTACGGAACGGATGCATCAGTTCCCATAGCTACCTCTTCAATTGAGAAGCTTGCATTCAGCTTGCCGTCAACGGCGGTTGCGTTATTAAACACAATCGTATAGGTTACGCCCTTCTCAACTAAAATTTTGTACTCACTCTTGCCCGTATAGGTTTCTTCCTTACTTGGTGTAATTGTGAATGAGGTTACGCTATCAAAGATTACCACCAAATTTCCGCTTTGTTGAGGAGTATAAGTATAATACACCTCACTTGCCCCATTCTCAAATTCGATAGGTCCGCTCAAATTGTTTGTAACGAAAGGATGTTCCTTTGTTCCGTCACCTTGAATTTGCGGTGGCAAATAGTTTTCAACATTTACCTGTGAGGTTTGAAATACCGTTTCACCGTCAACAACTTCCGATTTGTACGTTGATACACGTGTGAAGAACAAGCCGTTTGTCAGATATATAGACATAGTGTATCCGTCGCCTACTACTCCGTCAACCGTAACTAATCCGCTATCATAAGAGAATGAATACGTACCGCCTAAGCCGTTATCGTTATAGTCCTTTATTGTAAAGGTCTTTTTGTCATAGTCAAAGGTGATTTCTCCATAGATAGAACGGCTGGATGAGTAAAGCAGATACGTGCCATTAAGGGTATCGTTAGGTTGGAAATTAACTCTTCTTAAGGTATAGCCTTCCCATGAAAGCTTCATATCAGAATCAAGCTTGAGAGGTATTTTTACCTTAGTAGGCACTGTATTCAGATAGTTAGTATATACTAACGCCCCGTTTTCGTAACTAAATCTGAACTTACCGTTTACAGAGGTGTCTGCTCCGGCAGAAACGGACTGAATTGTTAACGCACCGTTTTCAGCTCCCTTTACGGTAGTTGGAGTAAATATGATGTTATACATCACGTTGCCTGACGCATCAAGCACCTCGTATTTACCGATAAGAACGTCTCTTGCAGTAGTATCTACCTTTACAGGCTTTGTATTCGCATGGTTACCTGCAGTTATTGTAAGAACGCCAAGCTCGCTTACACTAATTGAAATTTTATTTGACACCACTCCATCGTTATCAAATATTTCAACTCTGCCGTTTAAATATTTATAATTGTAAACGCCGGCATAAGAGCTTTCGTTAGACAAGTCGTTAAACCAAAGTGTTCCCTCCGTTGCATTTTCTGCCTTTGGCGTAAATATCACTTCAAATATAAGAGTGTTTTTATCAAAACGATGCTCATATTTACCGCTTAAAATCTCCGCTACGTTAACGTTTGGTTTTTCCTTTACGGTTATTTCGAGTATAGTTGTTTTACTGCTGTCCTTTAATGAAGTTAGCTTTATCTTATAGCTTCCTACCTTACCTGAAACGAACGTATAGTATTCATTCAAGTCGTCCCATTCAAATGACGCGCCTTCTCCTTCTATAAGCTCTGCTATATAGGAGGGGTCCTCACCGTTATTAACGAATGCTTCTACGCCAAGAGGAACGTCAACGTAAGTTTGAACCGACTGTAAGATTTCAAAGCCGCCGTCACTGTAATGTACCTTTGACTCAAGCTTTTTCGGAGCAGGCAATTCAACCTGGAAATTAAGTGTAATTGACAGCATTGATGAGCGTATAGTTAAAGACGACGTACCTTTTTTCAAGCCCTTTACAAGCAAAATACCGGTTTCTGCAGTATATGCGCCAACAATTATGTCAATTTCGCCCTCTATTCTGATACCGTCATTTGCTGTATTATAATCGCTTGGTGTTATTGTAAGGTAGTAGTTGTTTGCTGCGCTTGCGTCAATAACTATAGTTTTTGAAGGGTCTATAACATTTCCTTTACTGTCTTTTATTACTATGCTTTCAATAAAGTTGTTATCTTCAAAGGGATATAACTCTGTTCTTTCTCCCTTTGTCTGCTTGATTTCATAAACAAGGCTGTTAATTTCAGCTGTATTTGATAGCCATACGCCTGTAATTACGTTGTCCTCATCAAGCTCAAATTCAACGTTTATATCATAGCCGTTATATTTAGCCAGCATTGTGTATCTACCGTTTTCGGGATTGATATTACATACAATTGCGCCGCTTAAAAGTCCTGCGTTGGTGGTTGCCTGGTTTTCAAAATCATAGAATTTGTAAATAAGCTGCTCTACACCGTAAGCGGTAAAGGCTGAGTCAGCAAACAATCCGGGGAAATAGTAGCCGTTTATGCACTCAACAGATATTTCAATATTCTGCTTTACAGCCTCGGTCATACCTTCCTCAAGCATCATAACCAAAACTTCATTACCGCCGTTTATTAAGGAATACCAATATTCTGTTGTGCTGATATATTCTTCGTTGGTTCCGATTACTACAATTTTAACGTTTTCCTTTACGTAAAGGAAGTTATCCTTTCCGAAAAGGTATTCTACGGTAGTGGTTGTTGTAGCCACAGGTCCATATTGAACTCTTGTTATGGTTCCGCTTACAACCTTGTTAGCGCTCTCTATTGACGTTGCGCTTTCTATAACCTTAGCAAAATCCACAAATGCACCGCAGATGTCGCACTTGCCGTCATCTGTTCCGTTATGAGCATCATAGCTTCCCTTTACGTTATGGCCACAGTTTGGCTTATACCAATGGGCATCAATATCGTATAAATACTTGCTTTTGTCATAGTCGTGAGCACAAATTACAGCTTCACAAACGTCGCAAATACCGTCGTTATTTTCATCAACGAACTCCCCTTCATCCTTAAAAGGAATACCCGAATGCTCACAGGATGCTACGTGATAGTGCTTATGTTCTTGTGCGTTTGAGCCTATGGTTACCCAGTTTTCCTCATCGTACGTATGCGTGTGAGTTTCATCAAACCAATCACAGAAATCGCACGTGCCGTCATTATTAGCGTCCTGGTGGGGTTGTTCAGCTGCTTCAGCTCCTCTTACGCTGTGTCCGCAAGTGGTAGCAAACCAATGTCCCTTATAATCGCTTAAGAACGTCATATAGTCAAAGCTATGTACATGACCTAAATCGTAACTACAAACGTCGCATATCAAATCACCCTCGGTATCGGTATGCTCAGCGTAGTCCTTCCAATCAATGCCTGTATGAGAGCAGCTTGGTACGTATCCGTGGTGAGTTGAATTTTGCTCCCACTTTTCTTCATTATAGGTATGGGTATGGTTAGCGTCCGACCAAACACAAACGTCGCAAACGCCGTTTTTATCTACGTCTGCAAAGGTGCCGAAATCCTTGGCTGCAGCGCCTGTGTGAGAGCAGCTTGGTAAGTGGCTGTGGCTATGCTCCTCTTCCGTTTCGCCGACCATTGCCCAGGCGTCATTATAGGTATGCGTATGACTTTCATCGTACCATTTACAGGTATCGCAAACGCCGTCCTTGTTTTCGTCAAGGAACGCACCCTCGTCCTTATTGCCTACACTTGTATGAGCGCAGGTAATTTTGTAATAATGCTTGTGATTACCCTCGCCCGTTCCTTCAATTGTCCACTCTATCTGATAGGTATGCTTATGGTTTGCGTCTGACCAACTGCAAACGTCACATACGCCATCCTTATTTTCGTCAACGAACACTCCCTCATCCTTATGAGCAACGCCTGTATGGGAGCAGGTGCGAGCGTAATAGTGCTTATGCACAGCCTCGCTGCTTCCCTCCATTGTCCATTCGTCATCGAAAGTATGTTCGTGGTTATAATCGTACGTACAAGTGTCACATACTCCGTCATCATCAGCGTCGATATGAGCACCGAGGCTGATTTTTATTGAGCTATGCTCACAGGTTGCCCCGTACCAATGGTGAGTTTCATCCGTTGTCCATTTTGTGTAATCAAAGGTATGCTGATGCTGATTATCATCAGTATCAGTTTGATTTCCTCCGCCACAGGAAACAAACGAAAAAACGCACAAAATCAGTATACAAAGAGCAAAAATTAAACTCTTTTTCATAAAAGTCTCCTATTTATTTCGTAAAACCGTTAAATTATTCGATCGGCTTATAATAGTAACAAGCGAACAGCCATTGAGAATCCTCTGTCGCGTTAACAGGTGTGGTTTCGTGCTTTTCCACTAAGCCATCACCATCGGCAAAAAGACGCTGTTGAATACTGTATGCCTGTAAGAACTCTTTAAGCTCCTCCGTTACCGCATAACCGCCATCGCTGTTTGTGAAATATTGATAGCCCATTAGCTGCTCGGGCATTTGGATTTTGTTTTCACAGTCACAGTTACAATCACCGTAGCAGCCGCCACCTGAAATTGCACAATCTACGCAATCGTAACGGCATGTGGTTACAGTAACTACGCTACTGCCCGGCTTTGATGCCTCTAAAAGTACGTTAAAGGTATCGTCCGTTATATGTCTGCAATCTCTTGTACAAGCAGTACAGCTTGAAGGACACGCACCTATGTAGGTAATACCAGCCTTTTTATACTCGGGCTGTGCGTCCTCCTGACCGAGATAGCAAGGACAGCCGTTTGTACACATAAACGGTGCTGTACCGTTAGGGTCCAGCTTTGTTCCGTCAATTATCATACTCGGCAAGCCTTGTAATGCCATTTTATAGCTTATCTTTTTCGTTCCCTCTTCCGTTTTATAGTAAATTGTCAGCGCGTTATTTCCTGAATTTTCTACTGCTGTAAAAGGAACGTTGATAAAGCGCGAGGGCGCGTCTATGTATGCGTAAAGAATAGGTCCATAGCCGTTAGTTTCGGGATACTTCTCCAAGTCGTAAAGGTGATAGTAGCCGTCTCCTCCGTCCTCTTTTTCCCAAAGCTTCCACATATCGTTTTTGAAAAGTCGCTCTCCGCCCTTTATAGTTTCGGGACCGGAAATTTTGTGGGTGCTTGAGCTTTGTGCGCTCTGATGCTCAAGCTTCTCCTTTTGCAAAGCCATTTCGGTTGTATTGGTTTTTCCCGGAATATCTCCGTCACGGTAAACGGCAAAAACAACGTTAATCGGATATTCTCCGTTTTTACTGCTTGCCTTTATTGCAAAGAACAAGCCCTGTCCGCCGCCGTTGCCTACGTCCTCTATGTTACCTATGTGCTTGAAATTTTTGGTATAAAAAGACTCGGTACCGCCATCGTTTACGGTGAACTGATAATATTTAGCCGCCGTAGTTCCACTATAATAATCAAGCTTGGGGTTTATCATATTTTCTTGAGTACTAACCCAGCTTTCGATACAGTAGGAGCCTATCTGGCTTGGAAGATACTGATAAAATACAACTTGATTTGCATTTTCAATAGTAACGGAGTAAACACCGTCTTTCTTAATAGTAAGACTGCTGTAAAGTCCGTTTTCACCTATTGCCTTTGTTTCTTCAGGCTTAATAAGCTCAATTTCAAGATGCTTACTGTCGTTTGTTGCGCTTTGAATATTTGGGTTATATACGTAGCCCGCAGGGGTTTTTGAAAGAGCAACCGTATAGTTACCGTCCAATCCGTCAACCTCCGCATATCCGTCAATAAGTGGCGCTGTGTGAACGCTGTGTCCGTCCTCCTTAGTCCATTCCACAATTATGTCGGTTTCCTGTGGGATAAAGGGCTTACCGTCAAATATCAAGCTAACTGAAAATTTTCCGCCTTGGCTTTCCGGATTATCCTCACCGGTACCGGTGTCAGTATCGGTAGATGGAATATCACTTCCCGTATCTACGGGGTCTATAATTTGACCGCAGGAGGTCAGGCAAAATATAGCAACCAATAAAATCGCTATAACTGTTTTCAATTTACTCATTTTGCATTTCCTCCTTTGTCGCTTGTTTTTTTGAATAATCCTCTTACGTCATTCCATTTCAGCTTTCTTACTATGATATCAACAACGAATAAGCATACTGCAATTATAAGAAGCGGGATTGCATAAGATGCCACGTAAGTCTTTACTCTGTTTACGTCGTTTTCAAGAGCAGGCACTCCGTCAACGCTTACAGTTCCTCTGTTTCTTACCGTGGAATAAAGTGTAGATGGGCTGAACGTTACAAAGCTGTCGTATTCCGGTGAATATGAAATATTAAATGACGTTGAAGATAAAAATTCCTTTTTGTCGTAAGAATATTTTACGGCAATTTCATATTTACCTAAATCAAGGCTTGCAAAGGTATATTCGTATTTTTCGGAATTGAATACAATTTCCTTATTACTGCTTGCCTTAATAATTTCGCCGCTTGGCAACTTGATTTCGATTTCAACCGTAGCATAAGGATTTACTGTTGCGGGTATTAGCTCAACGGTTGAGTTAATTCCGTCGTATTCAACGTTGAAATTATAAGGGAAATCTACCTTTTCATCAGGAGTGTTTACGTTTATAAGTCTGGAAAGAAGTGTTTCTCCCTCATTATCCTCCCAATTTTTCGCCCATTTTCCTGTCAAGCTTGATGTGAAGGTGCATACTCTTCCGTTACCGTGATTCCAGTAAGCATAAATAGGAGGTGTGGATCTTTCTCCGTCGCTCTTTTCATACTCTGTAACCAAAACGGTAGTAGCGCTTGATTTCAATGACGCAAAAACATATCCGTTAACGTTAGGTAATGAGGTGATATTCTTTAAAATTTCATCGTTCATAACCTTAATTTTAACAGGTGATGATTTTTCCACAACGGATACGGTAATTCTGTCGGCAATTTTTCCGAACATTACCTCGTTCAGCTCCTGCTCGGACTTTGCGGAATAATATTTTCCGCCGCCGAAGGACGCTATACCCATAAGAGTATTTGCTCCCTCGTCGCAATTTATATTTATAACTGACGTAAAGATATTAGCCTGCTTCATTTCTTTAGCTACGTCGTTAGGATTGTCCGCCTCCAAGGTAGAGGAAAGACCATCGCTTATAAGCATAACCTGCTTTTCCTTGTAAGGCAGGGCGTTTATAGTTTTAAAGGTTTCATCAAGAGCTGCGCCTATACAGGTGCCTTGTGTTGGCTCTAATTTATCAATAACCTCTGCTTTAATCTTTTCACGGTTAACTGCCTTGGTTGGCGCTTGAACAACCTGCGCATCTCCTGCAAAGGCAACTATGCACACGTAATCGTCATCGCTTAAAAGTCCCATAAGCTGAACTGCCGCCTGCTTTGCCATAAAGATTTTTGAGGCTTGATTCATGCTTCGTGAAATATCAATAGCTATGGTAAACAGCTTTGAGCCCTCTGAATCGTTTCCGAAATTAACGGGCAAAAGGTTTTCCAGTCTTTTAAGGGCCTCGTTGGTAGTATTTTGAAGCTTTAAATCACCTAAAGTAATAAGAGTTTTACCGAAAAGTGAAACAGCCTTTTCAACGCTGTTTATAAATGCATCGTAGTTTTCCTGGGTACTTAGATCAATATCGGAAATGATTATTTCATCATACTCGCAAATTTCCTCAACGTCACAGGGAAGCATTTTTCCGTTTACGCTTCCGCAAGCCACGATTTCAGCCTCTTTACTGTATAGCTCCTTTGCCTTCTCCACATCCTCCTTTTTAGAGGTAACAAGCAGAACCTTCAAATCGGCGCTTACCTTTTGTGAGAAGGTATATTGATTATTATATGGGGATAAATCCTCAATTTCCTCGTTTGAAAGCTCTACCATATAATCAAACTCGCCGCTTTCCTTGGTGTCAAGGTCAAGCTCCACTATATTGTAGCCCTTACTTAGCTTAACGGACTGACTTTTATAAAGCTCTCCGTCCTTATAAAGATTGAGAATTGCCTTTGTTCCGTGGGTTGAACGAAGTGCAACACTTACGGTTGCTTCGTGGTTTATATAAGCGTTAGGTGTAAGAGAAACGTCGGAAATTTGAATTTCCTTATCGTTTTCACCAAGATTGCTGTCCACGTAAACCGCATCAATGTAAATATTCTTTGCATATAGGTTTTCAATAGCAGATATTATCTTACCCTCGGCATTTTGAGCAGTTTCTCTACCGTCTGTTATAAGCACAACGCGCTTGATAGTATCGGCAGAAAATCTGTCAGCGGCAAAATTCAATGCTCCCGATATATCGGTTGCGCTATTATCTACCGTTGATAGACTCACGCTTTTTATTTCATCGCCCATATTAACAAGAATTTCTTGATTTTTACCGAAGCAAATAACTCCTATTTCTGAATTTTTAGGAGCTTTTTCCTTGACCTGCATTACGTATTCGTCAATCTTATCAAGATTTTTGTTTGAGGAATACGATACGTCGGCAACGACGTAAATTTCTGTTTTTGTTATCACCGTTTCCGATTTCATTCCGGCAAGGGCTAAAATCGCAACTGTCGCTATTACAAGATGAATTGCAAAGGAAATAGCCACAGATTTAGTTTTAACGCCCTTTATCATAGCGATAATTGACGGAATTGTAATCGCTATCGCAACAGGAATAAGAAGCAGTAATAAATACGGATTATCGAAGCTTACATTTTTCATAGCAATACACCATCCAATCCGCTAAAAATACTACCGCTAAAGCGATAAACAGAGCAATAAGAGTATCGTACTTACCGTCAAATCCGCCCTCGGTAGGCACGCCGTTTATGATTGCCTCATCCTCAAGGGATATAGGCGCACTTTCATTTTCATTCATTGATGAGTAGATATTTACTACTCTTTGAGTATCTCCCATCTGCATAGTTACGGTATATTTACCAACCTCTGTGAGCTTAAGAGTTGAAATTGCGTTATTGGAATCCAGATAGGATACGTTTTGCATTGGGCTTTCAACCTTGATGCTGTCACAGTTTGGAAGCACGTTGATTTCTACCTCATCACCACATTGATAGTTAGTACCCTCTATTACCTCAGGGAAGGAATATTCAATAAGATTTCTTATAAGAATCAAGAAATCACCCTTCAAAGGAATATTGGTATTGTTCAAATCGAATCCGAAAACAACCTGGCGGTTACCGAAGTCATTGGAGCCGGCAAATACCAACGGATTGCCCTTATGGCTGAAAAGTGTCGTAAAGCTACGGTACGTACCGTACTTTATATATTCTCCCGCCACGTAAAGATCATTGCCGAGCATATCCTTAACGAGCTTTTTAGCAGTTGACGAGGTGTCGTTTGTAAGCTCAATTTCAACACCTGTGCCAAGAGCTTGCTCTCCGTACACGCTAAAGCCCGAGCTTTCAACTGAATTGGAAATATTAAACAGCCAAACAGCGCCGTCCTTCGGAAGTTCTGTAACATCAAAGGAGTCAAATACGTATAAGCCGTAGCCTCTTACCTCGTTTTTGAGATAATCCTCTGTCTTCAAAACATCTATTTTCGTTTTGAGCATAGCCTCAATGGCGGATTGAAGGAAAAACGGCTCATCACTTACAAGAAGCGTTTTATACGTGCTTTCGCTCATTTGATTGTATATGATATACTCATTGTCAAGAGCTAACGCATCATTCTCCGTAAACGTAATTCTGATTTCAGAAACAGCCTCAACGCCGTTACAGGAAAGGGTGAAGGTATCTGATTTTTCCGTCACCAAAAACATAGCTGTTGCAGACGGCTCACTTTCTCCGTTAACGTACAAATTAAAGGTAAGCGGCGTAGGTCCCATATAGGAAACGGCGCTTCCCACAACTGACAAGGTTCCGTTTGTAAGCGTATAGGTTGCTTCCTTTATGGCACAGTTATTTTCGTTTTTGGAAACGTCCTGTATAGAAAGATTGTTGCTGATTTTAAATAGCGAATCCGTCACGAAATAAGCCTTCAATGCCGGATTTTCGTTGAAATAGCCTTGAGCTATTTTCAAAGCGTCATTTATGTCGGTTTTATCATAAACCGGCTTAAGCTCGCTTAAAAGACGGGAGGCGATTTCCTTATCGTCAGTTCTTTCGTAAATTACACTTGCAGTATCTCCAACATAAATAAGGGAGAAAACGCTGCCGTTAGAGGCATTTTCAATCTCACTTGCGATTTTTTCCTTACCTCTTTCAAAACGTGTCTGACCGTTATACTCCATATTCATACTGCCCGAAGCGTCCAAAATGAAGCAATATTCGTTTGCGGCGTCGGGAATACTGATTATGGGGTGAGCGATGCTTAAAGAAATTATCGCCACTATAAGTATTTGTAAAATCAAGCTGATTAAGCCTGCAAGCTTGCTTATAGGATTTTTCCTTTTGATAAATTTTTCACTAAGAGTCCACAGATAAGTAGATGATACGGTTTGCTCCATATACTTGCTCTTGATTATGTAAATGATTATCAAAATCGGAATACCGATAAGTCCCAGCAAGCCAAGAGGATATAAAAACGTCATTTAAGTACCCCCTCTGAAACAAGCTTGCCAAAGAACACCTCGCCAAGAGGCGCTTCCGCTGAAGCAAGCATATAGCCCGCTCCTCTTGACTGACAGTAATTTCTTATTCTGTCCTGAACGTAGTCAAGCGCCTTTTTATAGGCTCTTGCAATATCTCTGTTTATGTTTTTTCGGTAGAATTTTGACGTATCCTCAGAGTCAAAGAAATGAACCTTTCCACGAGATTGCGGGTCAAGCTCCTCCTTTGAAAGAAGCTGAATACAGAATATATCTCTCTTTTTAGATGCTAAATGGTCAATAGCGTCCTCAAAGTTATTATCGGTAAGAAAGTCCGAAATTATAACGGACAATCCGTCACCGTAACCAACCTTTGACGGTATAATTGCGTCGCTTATATAGCTATCGCCATCAAACTCTACCTCGTTTAACTTGCCGATTAAGCCAAGATAGGCCTCCTTGCCTACCATATTTTCAGCCACCTCAACTACCTCTTTGTTCTTTATGAGATAGATTGAAACCTTGTCCATTTCACATACGGAAACGTATGCAAGGGCTGCTGCTATTCTTAACGCTTGCTCTGCCTTTTTGGCATCTCCAAATTCCATTGAACGGCTTGCATCAATGTAAATTCTCGTATGGAGCTGTCGTTCGTCAAGGAAAAGCTTCAAGTAAAGCTTTTCAAAGCGAGCAAAGGCATTCCAGTCTATTTTAGTAACGTCGTCACCTGCAATATAATCTCTGTGTTGTGCAAATTCCGACGATGAGCCGAAGCTTTTACTTTGGTGATTTCCGCCAAAAAGACCTGCCACGTTATTTTTTATAACAGTTTGCAGTAGCTCAACCTGCTGTAAAAATTCCTCGTTGATTTGAAATTTTGCCATTTTATTTTGTTGCCTTTATAAGCATTTTGATAACATCTTCAACGCTAAGATGCTCGTTAATTGCAGTATAGTTCACCTTTATTCTGTGACGGAGAACGGGAACTGCAAGCGCATTTATATCCTCGTATGATACGTTATAGTTACCGTGCATAAGCGCTCTTACCTTTGCACAGGTAATAAGAGCCTGCGCAGCACGCGGAGAAGCACCGTATTTAACGTACTTTTTAGTAGCTTCAGGTACTCCGTCAAGCTCAGGGTGAGTATTTGTTACAAGGTCAATTGCATAATCGAGAATTTCATCAATTACAGGGACCGTTGAAGCAAGCTCTCTCATTTCAAGAATAGTCTTTCCGTCAACAACTGCCTCTGCAGTTTCAGCCATTGTCTTTTGAGTCATCTTTACAATATCAACAAGCTCTTTTCTCTTTGGGAAATCAACAACAAGCTTGAATATAAAGCGGTCCATCTGAGCCTCCGGAAGGGGATACGTACCGTCCTGCTCAATAGGGTTCTCCGTTGCAAGCACGAAAAACGGCTCTTCAAGATTATATGTATTGTTACCTACTGTTACCTTATGCTCCTGCATTACCTCAAGCATTGATGACTGGGTCTTTGGAGTTGCACGGTTAATTTCGTCCGCAAGAACGAGGTTTGCAAAGATTGGTCCTTTACGGAATACGTTTTTCAAATTTCCGTTTTCGTCCTTTTCAATTACGTCTGTACCTGTTACGTCAGATGGCATAAGGTCAGGGGTAAACTGTATTCTTGAGAACGGTAACGCAAGCACTCTGCCAAGAGAACGTACAAGTCTTGTTTTACCAACGCCCGGTACTCCCTCTAAAAGCACGTTACCACCTGCAATAATTGAGATAATCACGTTTTCGATAATTTCGTCCTGTCCGACAACGTCCTTGCTTAATTCCGCCTTAACTCTTTCAATTGCTTGGTTAAAGCCCTTTACTCTTTCAATGTTTTCCATAATAAATTTATCCTTCCAAAATTTTATACTAATTTAATTTTCCAAATTACTTGCTTCCGCCATAAAGCGTTGCGAAATAATCGCTTATAAACTCCTCAAGTTCCATTGGCACTCTGCCGTCCTGCACCTGCTCGGTAAGTGCTGCCAAATATGCATCTATGAGTGTTCCGTATTCTACAAACTCTCCCGTTACAGGGTCGTAAATTTTATCCTTACTGCCGTAGAGCATTTCGCCGTCTCCTGCTCCTCCGCCCTGTGTAGGCTTATCGTCCGGATTTTCACCGGGCAGCTCGACTGAAACGAAAAAGTCCTCATCCTCATATTCCGGAATCTCGCCTAATGACAAGCCGAATATATCTATAAGAGTATCTACAACCGTTTCTGCAATTTCACTATTGTTAAGCTGAATATTAAGTGCTGTGCCTACGTTAATTCTTGCGTCCTCAAAAATAATTCTCAAATCGGACTGAAGGTCAATCATTGCGGTTTCGGTTGCTTTAGCACCGATATCCTCAAGCTTGTTTGCAAGCTGCAAAAGCGACAGATACAAAATATCGCTGTCCTTTGTTCCCGAGGCGGCAAGAGCATCCTTAATTGCCTTTGAATAAGCACTTGAAAGATTACTTATCTCGCTCTTTGAAATGGTATCGGGTAATGTTAACCTCATTTCATCCAATGCAAGCTCTGCGGAAATACCGTTTAGCCCTTGAATGGCAAGTGCCAATCTCAGCAGCTTTTTGTCCTTGGATTTATTAATCTCAAAGCTTATATCATCAGAGCTGTTTACGTTATCGAGAATTTTTCGAACCTCTAATATTACGCCGTAAACCTTCTCCTTCATTTGACCCACCGTGATTTTTTCCTCACTCTTAAGAGCTGCAAGAAGCCCCTCAAGCTGTGTTACGGTAAGAGCGCGAGCGCTTTCATCCATACCCGATTCCTTAACGTATTCAATCAACTCCTCAAGCTCTTGAATTTGGATTTTGGTTATGTCAAAATCCGGGTCGGTAATCGGTGGCGGTACATCAGTGCTTGTAATTTCCTTTGGCGGTACAATTATTACTAAAACCATCATAGCTATTGCCAAAAGCGGTGCTACAAGATTCAAAAGCATTCTTTTTTTGAAAAGCTGCTTTAGTCCCACGCCATTTAAAAGCTCGTTTGTGCTTTCCCTTTGCATTTTTACGATAGTGCCGTCCTCTGCCTTAAAGGCAACCAAGGTTTGCACCTTTTCGTTAAGAGAAAGCCCCTCGTCTATCTTTTTTGCAATTTTCTTTTCGGATGGAAAATCAAGCAGTAAAAGCGCTCCGCCCGATATAACCATAGCTCCCAGCCCTATAAGAACACATAAAAGCAAATCTGCCTTGCCCAGGGTAAGACGTTGAACGAGAGCAACCGTTAAACCGATAATTGCTCCTACGGACAATCCGAAAATGATTGTTTTTGCAACCATTATGCAAAATATTTTTCTTTTGAGGTCTAAAAAGTTTTTGCCCATTTATTTTTCCTTTCCATAGATACCTTAAATCGCGCGCATTTCACGTGCGCGAGGAACATCAATTTATTATAACTTATATATATTAAAAAGTCAAGAAATTTTCGAGAATTTGCACATTGTTCACATACCTGAAAAGAAAATGAGCATAAGCCTCATTTTTAAGTAGGCTACTATGCTCATTTTTTGTTTATTTTAAATAGTCACCTTGGCATCACTAAAGCCCTCGGCGCTTGCTACAAGATAAGCGTTGTCGGCAAGTTTTTTAAGAACCACAACGGTTTTTCCGCGATACAGGCTTCTTTTTGTTGACGTGTAAATATCCTCACACACAAGGTCGCCGCTTGCTATGCCCAAAATCTCTGCCCCGTCAGCAGTGTATGACACTTTTGTAGTGTCCTGTGTGCATAATTTGCCGTTTTCGTCCTGCATTTCAACGGATACGTAAACGATTTTTTCATTAAGTCTCTTGGTATATTTTGTAAGGTATGATTTCTCCTTGGTAAGAGACAACGCTTTTGGTTTACCCTCGGTTGAAATTGAGGAGGTGTATTCCTTGCCGTTTAAAACTGCTTTTGCTGAAACGGTTCCCTTTTCATAGGTTGTCTTAAAAAGGTAAACGCCGTTATCCGTACGCTTTTGTCTTTCAATTTCCTTGCCGTTTACGTATAAAATCATTTCATCACACTCACCGAATACGTAAACCTCTATAGGCTTGCCCTCATAGCCCTCATAATTCCAGCTATGCTCACATTCGTAAAAGCCCCATCCGCTTATCTTGTAATCAATTCCCGCATACTGAGCAGGACGTGGCGCAATATAAGGCTCTTTTCTCAAATCCCAGGCAATTTCACGGTAAAAGGATTGAGGCTTTCTCTCACCGATTATGTCAATATCTCCGCAATCGGCAATATGATAGGGATAATTAAACATAAACACGTCATCTCCCTTAAGATTATGCGTAACGTGTCCTATTGCCGTTTCACCGAAATAGTCCCAGGCAGTCCATACAAAATCTCCTGCTATACGAGGATTTTCCTTAAGCTGTTTTATAGTGGTGTATGCGCAAAGCGGAAAGGTTTCCGTATTTAAGAACACTCGATTCGGAAATCTTTGAAGGTCCTTTTCAAATCTGTATTCAAGATAATTGTAGCCAACTATATCAACAGTATCCGCCGTAATTTTAGTAGCGGAGGCAAAGTAGTCCATTTTTTCGGTGGGGAAATCATTTTCCGCTTTTTCTCTTTCATAAGCCTCTTCGTTATCCCAAAGGCTGCAAAGAGCGTGAGAAAGAGGGCGGGAGGTGTCGTGCAAACGGATATTATCAGCAATATTTCTTGCCACACGGAAGCCGTAGCCTCTGCCTGTCTTTTGCGGAATTTCGTTACCTGTTGACCACATAACGATTGACGGATGGCATCTGTTACGCTTAACTATATATTCTATCCACTTGACGTAATTATCCTCAAAATACGAATGATAGTCGTCAAGCTGCTTACCCTCTGTCCAGTAGTCGAAAAGCTCATCCATAACAAGCATTCCAAGACGGTCGCAGGCATCGTAAAAATGCTGTGACTGAGGGTTGTGTGAGCATCTTAGAGCATTAAAGCCTGCTTCCTTCAGTTTAGCAATACGGCGGTATTCACCCTCTTGATAAGTTTTTGCTCCCACAGGTCCTTGGTCGTGGTGTACGCATCCTCCACGGAGCTTTATTGACTTTCCGTTGAGAATAAAGCCCTTTTGGCTGTCAATAAATACGGTTCTTATACCAAAAACAGCTTCATCTGTGTCTTTAATTCCGTCAAAATCAAGCTTTGCCTTAACACTGTACATATTCGGTGAATCCACATCCCAAATTTTAGGGTTGTCTATTTTAAATTTAGCCGTAATCTTGTTTTGTCCTTGCTCGGCAAAAACATATTTATTAAAGGTATGCACAGGCGCTTTTTTACCGTCCTCAAAAACTTCAAATTCTAACACGCCCTCGCCTTTTTTATCAGCAATTACGTCACATTCAAGAGTTAAATACGCTACTGTACCGTCCTGATAATCAGTCTTTACGTATAAACCAAAGGGGCTGAAATACGTACTTCCGCATTCACAAAGATAAGTATCTCTGTATATGCCTGCTCCCGTGTACCAACGGGCGTTAGGTTGATGAGCATTATTAACCTTAATTAAAATTTTGTTTTCCTTGTCATATCTTAAAAAATCTGTTATATCAACGTAAAAAGTGTTATACGGATACTTATTTATAAACACAGAGTTGGCATTTACAAATATTTCCGTAAGTCCGAAGGAGCCGTCACACATAAAAAAATATTTCTTGTTTCTTTTTGCAATAAAGGATTTTTCATAGGCGCCAACACCGCCCAAGAAAAAGCCGCCGTGCTGATTGGATTTTGCGTCCGGCTTTCTTTCCTGTATAATGGAAAAATCGTGAGGCAGGCAAATTTTGCTTTTTTCTTTATCGTTCAGACTAAAAAGCCAATTTTCATTGAAATTTATTTTTTTCATATTTTCCTCTCTTTATTACTTTAAAATATCATTTTTTAATTTTGAGGTTTTGTAAGGCACTCTTGCAGCAGGCACTAATTTTGATGCAGGCTCCGTATGTAATGTTTGGTCGTCAAAGAAAATATGTGCGCCAAACGCCTTTAGCACCTCGCTTTTTTCCACTCCGCCCATAAAAAACGCTTCATCAATACGCACGTTCCATGCCCTTAAGGTTCTTATCACTCTTTCGTGAGCAGGAGCGTTTCTGGCGGTTACAAGGGCTGTTCTTATGGGAATATTATCGGTATTTTCAAACTGTGTCTGTACGTAGGATATCGTCTTAAGAAGCTTGGCAAAGGGGCCTTCGGATAAAGGATTTTTCGCATTTTTCTCCTCGTGCTCCTCAAACGCTTTCATTCCTTGCTCCTTGTATATTTTTTCGGATTCGTCAGAGAAGATTACTGCATCTCCGTCGAATGCTATTTTAATTTGGGATATTTCCTCCTCATCATCAATAGGAAGCCCTGTGCTTGAGCAGATTATACCTGCAGCAATATTTGCATTTATAGCCTCCTGCACGTCCTGTTCGCTGGCTGATAAAAAGAGGTCGGTTTTAAATGCGTTAAGATATGGCGCTATCGAGGTGCCGCTAACAAGAGCTGCTCTTGTTATATCAAGCCCGTAATGCTTGATTGAATTGAATATTCGCATACTCGTGGAGGTGCTGTTTTTTGACATAATTATAATTTCCGTAAGCTGCTTTTCTCCGCAATTTAGCTTATGCAACGCTTTTACAAGAGGAAACGCAGTTCCCGGCTTTAAAATATCGTTCTCATGCTCTAACTGATATTTTGAATAAGCTTCGAGCCCCTGCTCCTCGAATATTTTATTTTCTTCCTCTAAATCAAACAGTGCGCGGGATGAAATTCCCACAACTAATTTTCCATCAAGCTTTGATGCCATATTTTTTCTCCTGTCCGCAAGGCTAAATCCTACTCGCTATCACCGTTATCGGAATACTGTTCAATCGTTTTCCTTAAATGCTCCTTAACCTTAGCCACAACAGTAGGCGGAGATACCACCTTCAGTCTGGAATCGAAGGAGCAAAGCCACGCAATAAACATAGCTCCAACCTGCACTTCTACTGTGCATCTTAATTTATTACCGTCAATTTCCTTAAGCGACACCTGTGAGCCGAATTTATCGTAAATTACGTCAATTAAGCCCCTGTCAGCTATAAAGGTAACGTTTTTAACCTCTCCGCTGAACATACTGAACTGTTGACGCTTGTATTTGGATATATCCTTGCCAAGTAACCAATCGTAAACCGCAATATCAGTATCCATTACGGTCACGTTATCCATTCTGTCTATTCTGTAATTGGTAAAGTCCTTGTGCTTGTCGTCGTAGCATATAAGGTAATATTGGTCGTTATTAAAAACGGTTTCCACGGGATTTACAACGTATAATTTATCCTTTGCTTCGTCTTTTCTATCTTTTCTGTATATTTTCTCTCTGTTAAGACCGTAGTCGAAGTAATTGAAGGAAATTTTTTTGTTTTCCTCCTTTGCGTCAACTATTCTGTCTATTACGTAATAAATGCTTTCATTGACGCTTTTTACGGTACTGAATTTTGTAATTTTACTTTTCAAAACCTCGCCTCTTTGGCTTCCTGCAAGGGCAGAAATTTTATCGAGCAATATCTCGGTTTTCTTTTCGGTTATAAATGCAGCCGCCTGTACTGCGTCCATTAAAACTCTTATCTCGGCAGTATCAAAGGAACGGTCCATTACGTAATATTTATTGCTTTTCTCACGCTTACACATTACCTCATAGCCGTTTGCATTAAGCAAATCTATATCGTTGTATAGGATTTTTCTGTCAACCTCTATGCCCTGCTCCTTAAGCCTTGCTATTATGGTTTGCGTTCCCATTGGGTGCTTTTCATCAGTTTCTTGATTTAAAAGCTCCCACATTTTAAGAAGCTTTATTTTTCTTGAGTTTTCCGGATTCACAACAACACCTCTTTTTATTTGGTAATTATATTTTACCACAGTGTTGTACCGTTTTCAAGACTTTATTATAAATATGCGTAAATGGTGTGAACCAAAGCTCCGCTGTTTTTTCTTTCGTAGATAATACAATGCGTTGCCTCTTCAATGGAGCATGACGTATTGTCATTATTGTAGTAATATATTTCCGAATAATCTCCACCCTTAAGAGTTTTGCCGCGTACCTTTTCATATCCCAATTGCTTTTTCATATTTTTGTCCTCGCTTTTTGTTTATTACGTCTAAAGAATACCACGCAGGAATAAATCTGTCAACGGATATATGTACCGTTATCAGTACTCCTTGCTGTGAAAAGCAAAAAAATTTTAATCACTTAATATTAGAAAAAATAATAGAAAAGGAACTTGATTTATAGCTCGGTATAATGTATAATTAAGGTGCAAATTATACTTACGGGAGAATTATCTATGACTTTTTACGAAAGAGCAAAAGAGCTTGTTTCAAAAATGACAATTGAAGAAAAAATGGCGCAGATGAGATATGACGCTCCTGCCATTCCGAGGCTTAACGTGCCTGCTTACAACTGGTGGAACGAATGCTTGCACGGCGTTGCAAGACAGGGCAGCGCTACGGTTTTTCCGCAGGCAATAGGACTTAGTGCAAGCTTTAATACAGATTTAATGTATAAGGTTGCAACTGCTATTTCAGACGAAGCAAGAGCAAAATACAATGAATACAAAAAATTCGGCAGCACAGAACAATATCAAGGTCTTACATATTGGTCGCCTAATATAAATATTTTCAGAGACCCAAGATGGGGACGCGGACACGAAACCTACGGAGAGGATCCATATCTTACCGGTGAAATGGGCGTTGCGTTTATTAAAGGCTTGCAGGGTGAGGGTAAATACAGAAAATTAGATGCTACCATCAAGCATTTTGCCGTTCATAGCGGTCCTGAATACGAAAGACACGGCTTTGACGCGGTAGTTTCTGAAAAGGATTTAAGAGAAACGTATTTAGCCGCATTTAAATACTGTATCGACAACGCAAAACCGTCAGCGGTTATGGGCGCATACAACCGTGTAAACGGTGAAGCGTGCTGCGCAAGTAAAACGCTTCTTGGCGATATTTTATACGGTGAATGGGGCTTTGACGGATACGTTGTTTCAGATTGCGGCGCTATTCGCGATATCACAACGGGACACAAGATAACCAATTCCGACGCGGAGGGTGCTGCTCTTGCAGTTAATAACGGTTGCCAATTAAACTGCGGTGACGCTTACTTTAGCCTTTACGAGGCTTGGGAACAGGATTTAATCACCGAAGAAACCATTAACGAAGCTGTAACGAAGCTTTTCGAGGCTCGCTTCCGTCTTGGTATGTTTGATAATGATTGCGAATACGATAAAATACCTTACGATGTAGTAGAGTGCGACGAGCATAAGGCTCTCAACTTAAAAATGACCGAGGAAAGTATCGTTCTTTTAAAGAATAACGGCATTTTACCTCTTGACAGAAGCAAATACAAAACTATTGCGGTTATCGGTCCTAACTGTGACAGATTCAGCACCCTTATTGGCAACTATAACGGAAACCCGTCAAGATACACCTCTCCCCTTCGCGGTATTCAAGATGAGTTTGAGGGCAAAGTACTTTTTGCGGCAGGCTGTCATCCTACCGATATTGGTTCAAGTATGTGGGGTGGATTCCCATTCCGTGAGGCGATTATTTGTGCTGAAAAGGCCGACCTCGTTATTATGTGTATGGGCTTAAACCCGGGAATTGAGGGCGAAGAGGGCGACGCTTATAACGGCGACGTTGCAGGTGATAAAAAGGATATTGAATTACCTGAATCTCAAAGAAAGCTTTTCGATGAGGTTATCAGCCTTGGTAAGCCTACTGTTTTTGTAAACATAAGCGGTAGCTGTGTTTCTCTTTGCCAGCAGGATGAAAAGTGTGACGCTGTGCTTCAATGCTTCTACCCGGGTGCTATGGGCGGTGTTGCTCTTGCAAACGTGCTTTTTGGAAAAGCTTCACCAAGCGGCAGACTTCCCGTTACGTTCTACCGTTCAACTGAGGATTTACCTCCATTCAGAGATTACAGCATGGAAAACCGTACTTACAAGTTCTTCAAGGGAACTCCTTTATATCCGTTCGGACACGGCTTAACCTACGGTCAAATTACTGAAAATTGGCTTAATGAAAACGAGGTTGAAATCACTAACCGTGGCGGTATGGATACGGACTACTCCGTTCTTAAGTTTAAAACCGAACCGCATAAGGAGCTTGTTGGCTTCAAAAAGGTGACGGTTAAGGTTGGAGAAACTGTTACTGTAAAATTCTAATTTGAGGTGATACATGAAAAAAATCTTTATTGTCGGAAGCTTAAATTCTGACTTAGTTATACACGCCCCCTATATGCCGGTAGGCGGAGAAACTCTAATGGGCAGTAATTTTGCAACCAACAATGGCGGAAAAGGAGCTAATCAAGCCTGCGCCTGTGCAAAGCTTGGCGGAAATGCTTATATGTGCGGTTGTGTTGGTAACGATGCGTTTGGCAAGGGCTTAATTGAAAGCCTTAAGGCAGACGGCGTCAACATGGATTTTATAAGAAAAGTTGACAATACACCCACAGGTGTGGCTATAATTGTAATCACAAATGGAGAAAACCGCATAATTTTAGATAGCGGTGCAAACGCCTGCTTAACTGAAAACGATATTGACAAAATGCTTGAAAATGCCACACAGGGTGACATTTATTTAACACAACTTGAAAATCCTATATCCGTTATTGGCTACGGTTTAAAAAAAGCCAAAGAAAAGGGGCTTTTCGTAGTTTTGAACCCTGCCCCTGCAAATACGGCAATTTCTGACTATTTACAGTACGTTGATTTAATTACGCCAAACGAAACGGAGCTTGAAATTTTAGGCGGAGTTGACACCTTATTAAGCTACGGAATTAAAACTGTTATTACCACACTTGGAGCAAAAGGCTACGAAATATGCGAAAGCGGTGAAAGTAAAATTTACCCCTGCATTAAGGTTGACGTTGTTGACACAACTGCCGCAGGAGATACGGCATCGGGAGGTCTTTGCGCTATGCTGTCAAAGGGAGAGAGCATAGAGGATGCTATGGCATTCGGCTCTAAAGCCGCATCAATTGCTTGTTCACGACACGGCGCGCAAAAATCCGTACCTACTCTTGATGAGGTATTGAATTACAAATAATCTACAATAATTTGCACCGCATTTATGAATGCCAACAAAATTTTCAATATAAAAAAACTCGACATCGGCTCTGCAGCTTTAGCGGAGAAATGGCAGACACAAAAAATCGGCAGAGAACTTGTTTTCTCTGCCGATTTGTATTATAATGGATGTAGTAAAATTGGGGAGGAGTAGGTATGTCGCTCGACTATAACGAAAAGAATATCACTCTTGCCAAAAATCTACGCAAAAATGCGACACCGCAAGAAAATCATTTGTGGTACGACTTTTTGGCAAAATACGAAGTGAGATTTCAACGCCAAAAAGCAATCGATAATTTTATTGCAGACTTTTATTGTCACAAAGCAAAATTGATTATTGAAATTGATGGGGCGCAGCACTATACCGAAGATGGCAAACAAAAAGACGAATTTCGCACAGAAATCTTTGAAGGCTATGTTTTGAAAGTCATACGGTTCACCAACCGGCAAATCAATACAAACTTTCGGGGTGTTTGCGAGTATATCGATGCCACCGTAAAAGCCTCCCTCCGGGAGGGAGGGGGACCGCTGCGGGGTTCCCCGAAACGAATGAAATGAGTTTCTGGGGGTTCACGCGATAGCGGTGGAAGGAGCCTGCGTGACTTGAAGGTCAGATTTGCTTCATTGTAACGCACTCTCCCTCAGTCAGCTTCGCTGACAGCTCCCTCCCGGAGGGAGCCTTTGGATGTGCGCACCATTAGGGGTATGGGCTCTGCCCGAAGCCTTTGTAATGCAAAGGCGAAACTGGCGATAAAGAGGTTTTTTTAATGTTTTATATTAAGGCTACAGCTATACAGTTAATTGATGACAGCGCATATCCGGAGATTGTATTGTGTGAATTTATGGATATGAATGATAAACGACACACAATCATCGAAAAATGGCCGGTTGTATCAAATGATAAATTTGAAAATGTTTTTCCAAAGAATTGTTTTATTGGATGTACGGTTTTGGAGGAAAAATTAGAGTCTTATATTGTTACCTCAGAGCAACCATGGTACATTGAATCCGAAGAAGGACAAACGATTTTTGAAATCCAAAAAAGTCTTTTGATTGAAATGGACGATTGAGAAAAGACAGCCCCCAGCAGAAAAAATCTGTTGGGGGCACTTATTTGTTCACTGCGGAGCAAATATAAACAAACCAATTTATAATTTCTCCGCTAAGGACATCGCCCATTAACGGCGTATGGATTATTTTATAAAAATTAACGTATTGATTTTTTCTATGGGATAATGTATAATCTTAACAATAAGTTATTTGGAGGATAGCAATGAAGGTTTTCGATATGCACATTCACATAGGTGAAGAAAAAATAGAAAGCGCAAATCTTATTGAACGCTTCGATGCGGCAGGCGTTTACGGCGGCGGACTTATATCCGCACCGCCTGACGAGGCGCAGGCGGCAATGCTCAAGCTTCCCTTTGAAAAGCGTCTTGATAACGTGCTTCAATGGAAAAAGGGCTACGAGGGCAGATTATATTCGTTTTTATGGATCCATCCCTTTGAAAAGGACGTGGAGGCAAAGGTAAAAACAGCTGCGGAAAACGGTATAGACG
>JAZRIQ010000019.1:0-8418 GCA_045645405.1 Eubacteriales bacterium | reverse complement strand
CTGAGTGACAAGACTTGAACTTGCGGCCTCTACCACCCCAACGAATAAAAAAACAGACACCCCGTCTAAAAGCCTCTTGGCCAAAGGAGTGTCTGTTTTATCTATACCTTTGCAAAATCTTTATCCTTTAAAGGTGCTAAGCTCTCTTTGTTAAGCGTTTTAATAGAAATCTCGTCAGTATCTAATAGCTCCAATAATTTATCAAAGGTAATTATCTCAATATTGCTACCTGATTTTATAGCATTTTCTGCTTTTTCACTTCGGTAACATTTATATTCTTTGCCGTTTTTGTCAATCAAATTATATTCAACAAAAACGTCGCAAGCGTGTGCGCGTTTGGTGTATTTTGCGCCTTTTTGTGCGAGAAGGGAAATAATATTCATCATTTCATTGAAATGATAATCCTCATAAAGACCGCTTAAGCAAACTCGTTTACAGGAAAGAAAAGAAGTAGATTTTCTGTCAACAAAAACCCTTTTAGCGTAATTGTTCATCTCTTCATAATGGTCATCAACTCTATAAACCCAGTTAGAACGCAAGCTTCCGGTTAATTTTTCCATTTTTGAAAGCTTATGTAGCTTTTGGTCTTCCTTGAATTTCAAATATTCAGATTCAATTTCTCCATTTACACATCTGCCCTTGCAATGGGGATATTTTTCAATAAGCTCAAGAACAGAAAGACCCGTTTCTTCGCAAAGTCCCTTTAGAACCCTCATTGTAAAGTAAGAATCATCGTCACTTTTATGTATAGCCTGTGAATCTGTGACACCGTATTCTGAAGCGCATTTTATTAACGCAGGCGTATTTTCAAGTCCCTTGTAATCAGTGTAAATGCGCTGAACGTCAATAAATTCATAATTGAACATTTCTTTAGCATATCGCTTACATTCACTTTTTATGTATCCAGCATCAGATAAAACAGAGAAGCCAAAATTCATACAGTGCTTATCAGTTAAAAGATTACGGATTTTTTTGTAAAAGTGAATAAAATCTGGCGAAGAATTAAATGTCTTTTCATCGTATGCTAAAACAATCCCGGGATGATTTTTGTGTCCGAACAAATGAAATTTAGAATGAGGATTCATAGGAATATCTTTTTTTTCAAGAACCTTGAATTTCTCATCGGTTACAACGTAACCAAAAGAGCAAATTTTGCCGTTGCCGTGAAAACAGTTGGCGCATTCAATGTCAAAAAAAACGTATTTCATTTTAAAATCCTATTTCTTTAAATTTCGTGTCTGCCTTGGATAGCACGGTAAAGAGTAACAGAGTCTGCATACTCAATATCTGCGCCCACAGGCAAACCGTTTGCAATTCTCGTAACCTTAATTCCAAGAGGCTTTAGCAATCTTGAAAGGTACATAGCCGTAGCCTCGCCCTCAACAGTTGCATTTGTAGCCACAATAACCTCGGTTACGTTATCAGTGTTGATTCTATCAAGTAATTCCTTGATTTTAAGTTTGTCAGGCCCAATTTGCTTCATAGGCGAAATCGTGCCGTGTAAAATATGATAAACCCCATTGTATTCCTTAACCTTTTCAATAGCGATAAGTCCTTGATAGTCCTCAACCACACAGATTACAGAGTGATCTCTATGCATATCAGCGCAAATAGGACAAAGCTCTTCGCTTGAAATGTTTTGGCATAGCTTGCATATAGAAACCTTTGTTTTCACATCTAAAATAGCCTGTGCAAAGTCAAATGCTTCATTGTTTTCCATATCCAGTACCGAAAACGCCATTTTCATTGCATTTTTCTTGCCAACACCGTTAAGAGAACGGAATTTTTCAATTAAATCCTGTAAAGGCTTAATTAAGGTGTCCATTAAAATAAGCCACCCATGCCGCCCATGCCACTAAGTGGACCGCTAATCTTAGCCATTTCAGCGTCTGTCGTTGTGTTTACCTTCTTAATAGCCTCGTTAACAGCAGCAACAATAATGTCAGAAAGAGTTTCAATGTCGTCAGGGTCAACAATCTCCTCACTTATATCCATAGAAAGAATTTCGCGCTTGCCGTTGATTTTTACCTTAACAACTCCACCGCCTGCTGAAACCTCGTACTCTCTTTCTTCAAGCTCTGCCTGTTTAGCCTGCATTTCCTCTTGCATTTTTTGAGCCTGCTTAAGCATTTCGTTCATGCTTGGACCCTTTGGAACCATAGCTTTCATAGTAAATCTCCTTTATATTTAGAATTCATCTAAATCGGATTTTTCCGCTTTAGTCTTTTTATATACAATTTCAATTTGTGCTGTTGAATTTATATTTACGTCGCAGCAAAGCATAGAATCAAAAATTGACTTTTTGTTTTTATCCATAGCTAACATAGTAGCCATCAGCTTTGCGGTGGTGAAAATATAATATTTGTCGTGTTTTGGGGAATAGATGCAATCACAACTCTTCAAAAAGCTGCCAACTGCCGCATCTCGCTCCTCAACCTTTAATATAATATCGTCCCAGTTATCAAGTTTGTAGCTGTCCTTTTGACTTTCATCAATTGCCGATTGCTTTGATTGAGCGCATTCTTCAATATGGTCATTATCTGTCAAATTTCCGTCAGCTTCAACCTCTTTAATGGGAGCAGATTCAAAAACACGTGCATTGTCTAACGCGCTCGCAGTAGCAGCACCCTTTGAAAGTAAAGTGATCTTGTCCTCAAGAGTAGCAAGTCTTGACAAAATTGCTTCGTTTGAACCGCTTAGCTTTGGATCGCACATTTTCATTAGCGTAATTTCAGCAATAAGACGCTTGCTTGAGGGATTACGCATCATATTTGAATAAGCCTCATCAAGCAAAGAAGCGTGATAAATAAGCGTAGCCATATTGAAAAGAGAAGCTGTTTCTTCAAGCAACCTTGCTTCTTGTGGTAATAAATCGAGATATTTAGCATTTCCCGATGATTTTTGAACCATCATATCTCTGTAAAACGCAGTCAAATCGGCAAAAAACACTAAAACGTCCTTTGATGAAACTACAATATCGTTTACCGTATCAAAAAGTGCAGAATATTTCTTTTCTGCAATATTTCTTGCAACAGTACACATTTTATCGTAAGGGCTTGTACCCAAAATGCTGTTGACAAGCTCCCCGGTAATTGTTGTATGTGAACCGGCGCAAAGCTCCATTAAGCTGATAGCGTCACGCATACCGCCTTGAGCTGCCTTTGCTATTAAGGTCGCACCCTCCTCGGTCAAGTCAATATTTTCAAAAGAAGCTATATGCGTAAGTCTTTCAACAAGAGATTTAACTGAAATTCTGCGGAATTCAAATCTTTGACAACGTGAAATGATAGTAGCCGGAATTTTATGAGGCTCTGTCGTTGCAAAAATGTATAAAACATGCTCCGGTGGCTCTTCAATAGTTTTTAAAAGAGCGTTAAATGCGCTGTCAGAAAGCATGTGCGCCTCGTCAATGATGTAAACGCGCTTCTTTAACATAGCAGGAGTGTACATAACGTTATCTCTTAAATCTCTTATGTAATCAACACCTGTATTTGTAGCAGCGTCCATCTCAATAACGTCAGTCGTAGCGCCCGAATCAATCGCCTTGCAATTTTCGCACTCATTACAAGGATTTCCGTTTTTTGGATTTAAACAGTTTACTACCTTGGCAAGAATTTTTGCACAGGTAGTCTTACCGGTTCCTCTTGAGCCGGCAAATAAATAAGCATGAGAGGTAGAATTATGTGTAGCCTCATGTCTTAAAATAGACGTAATATGCTCCTGTCCGTAAACGTCGTCAAAAACAAACGGACGGTATTTTCTATAAAGCGCCTGATGCATAATTTAACCTCCTTTTATGATAAAAACAAGCTGTCATATAAGATCATACACCCGAATTTCGAATTACCCTTACATGCGCGAGCCAATAGCATCCACTCGAGACAAGCACTCTCGCGGCACATCATCACAACCACTTAGTGCTGCTTGGTCCCCCATCTGACACGGTTCACAGCCGACAATTGCGCAAGACTCATCCGTCATCATTTCAACTAAAGGTGCTGACCACACAAGAATAACCCTCAAAAACGGGAATTCCCCCCTGCTATAGCGGATTTCAGGTACAGGGCACCGCTACCGCCCCGGATAGTATGACCTTATATCACAGCTTGTTTAATATAATATTTTCTACGCTGTAGTATTATAACACACCGCCTATGTAAAAGTCAAGTCAAGATTTGAAATTTCCTTAACTTGACCAATCTTTATGCTACGTCCTACAGCTTAATTCCTGCTCAATTTTTAAAAGTCTGTTATATTTTGCGCACCTATCCATTCTGCAAGGCGCACCGGTTTTTATAAAACCGGCATTTACAGCAACTGCAATATCAGCAATGGAGGTATCGTCAGTTTCACCGGATCTGTGAGATATAATCGTTTTGTAATGATTATCTTTAGCCATTCGAATAACGTCAAGCGTGGAAGATAATGAGCCTATTTGATTTGGCTTAATAAGAATAGAATTTCCAATTTTTAAATCAAATCCCTTTTGTAATCTTTTGGGGTTTGTAACGAATAAATCATCTCCTACAAGCATAATTTTATTCGAAAGCTTACTTGTTATATCGTTCCAACCGTCGTAATCTTCTTCACCTAATGGGTCCTCAATAGAAATAATTGGATATTTTTGTATTAAATCGCTCCATTTGTTAATAAGCTCCGCCGAGGTATAAGAAACCTTACTTTTTGGTAAAAAATAACGGTTATCACGCCACCACTCGCTTGACGCTATATCAAGTGCGATTTTTACTCTGTTAGTATCGTATCCCGCTGCTATAATTGCTTCAACAATCAAATCAAGAGCCTCGTATTCACTTGATAAATTTGGTGCAAAACCGCCCTCATCGCCAACTGAAACAGAATACCCCTTGCTTTTTAAAATTTTCTTTAAATGATGATAAATTTCGCACCCTGCCCGTAGCATTTCTTTGAATGAATCAAAGCCAACGGGCGCAATCATAAATTCTTGTATATCAATATTGTTGGAAGCATGCTCTCCGCCGTTTAAAATGTTCATAAGCGGCACAGGCAGTTGGCAACCGTATTTACCGCCTAAATATCTGTATAACGGAAGCTTGTATGCGTTTGAATGTGCTTTAGCAATAGCAAGTGAAACGGAAAGAGAAGCGTTTGCACCCAAATTCCCCATATTCTCCGTCCCGTCCAATTTCGTAATAATTTTATCAGCGCAAATAAAGTCCGCATATCCCTGCTTTAATAGAGCAGGAGCAATTACGTTATTCACGTTATCAACCGCCTTTAAAACTCCTTTGCCAAAATATCTGCTTTTGTCCGTATCTCTTAACTCAACCGCTTCAAATTTGCCCGTAGAGGCTCCTGACGGTACTGACGCAACGCCATAACTGCCGCAAGATAGCTTTACCGTACATTCTATCGTTGGCATTCCTCTTGAATCAATGATTTCCCGTGCAAATACAGAACAAATTTTCAAATCCATAATATCCCCTTCATAAATGTTTTTTTATAGTATTGCCAAATAATAAGGAAAACAAACAACTTTAAATTTTTAGAAATATTATTTATGTGTCTTGACATATATTTACTTATATGGTATAATTTTACTGATTTTGTGTTAACAAATCAAATTTTTTTAAGGAGAAAGAGAAAATGAGGAAACTTTCATTAGTATTCGTATTTGTTATGTTGTTCGCATTAGTGCTTGCATTTAACGCATTCGCAACAAACTATAACAAAATACCAACAGAAGACATTACTGTTACACAAACAGACAGCACCAGTGATCTTCTTGACCTAAGCAAGTTAGTTGACGATGACTATCATACTGCTTGTACAGGTGGTAACAGTGGTCAAAACTGGACTAACTATCACTTCTATTTCCAGGAAGGAAAAGACATTTCAAAGGTTTTTGTAGTTGTTAACAGTACCGGTTCTAACTACAACGTTTCTAAGAACGATGACGGCACTTTCAACGCAGCTATCTATGACACCTTGACAACAAACAATTACAAGCTTTACGTTCGTCTTTACGACGTAAATGATAAAGCAATATGGCAAAAGAACGACTTTGCTGCAAGCGGTGCTGAACAGATTAAGGACGCAGACGGTAACGTTCTTTACACAGCATTCACATTTGAATTTGAGAATACAGTGGCTGACGTTTACAAGGTAGAAGTTGCTACAATGCATAACAAGAATTTAGCAAACTGCCTCTGGGAAGTTGAAATGTATGAGCACGTTTGCGAAAACGGTGAACATGCTTTTGTTGACGACGGCAACTGCGCAACAGCAGCAAGCTGCGGCGCTTGTGGCGCTATAGTTCGCGAAGCAAAGCTTCACGACTTTGATAAGGACACAAAGGTATGTAAGAATGACGGTTGTGAATTCCTTTTCGTAGGCGGTTGCTTTGAGGATTATGAACTCGGTGACCTCAACAAGACAGAAAGCTACTATGGCGAAGGAGAAGTAAAAGACGAAAACGGTAATGTTATCGGTGGTTACAACCCGGGTGGTAACAACTCATTTAGTGCTGCTTTCGATAACAAGACAGGTAACACAGGCTGGGCTGGCGGTCCTGCTCCAAGATACTGGAATACCAACTACAATATCACACTTTTCTATGCTGATTTACACTTAATCAGAGAAACAACTATCTGGTACGTTGCTCGTGGCGAGGGTCATGGCTACGCTATTGAACTCAGTAACGACGGCGGTGTAACTTGGACAGAGGTTGGCAGATATGAGGCTCCTGCATCAGACGTTGGCTTGGAAGTTAAGAAAGTATTCCAAATCAACAATGGCGCTGGTATGGAAGCTAATGCTTACCGTTTAAGATGGTTAGGCGGCTACCACACATACCAAGTAACGTTTACCGAAATCGACATTAAGGGAAGCGAACGTATTAGCTGTACATGGAACGACGGTGTTACAACACCTGCTACCTGTGGCGAAGACGGTAAGATCGTTTACACTTGTACAAAATGTGGCGATACAAAGGAAACTCCTATCGCTGCAACAGGCTTACATACTTGGGACGAGGGCGTAGTTACCAAGGACGCTACAGAGGAAGAAGATGGCATTAAGCTCTTCACTTGTATAGTTTGTGGCTTAACACGTGAAGAAACAATCACAGCTATTCAGCATAACTACGTAGTAGAATACGAGGTTGTTGATCCAACTTGTGAAGAAAACGGTTATATAATTTACGCTTGTGACGGCTCTTGCGGTATTGAAGACTGTGACAAGACTTACACCGATATGGTTAACCTAATTCCTAAATTAGGTCATAACTACGAAAGCGAGGTTATCATTAAGGCAACCGCTCTTAACACAGGTCTTATTGGATATACCTGCGCTAACTGCGGTGACTACTATGAAGAAGCAACTGCTAAACTCTCTTGGGGCGAAACTGCAACAGTTATCGGTCCAAGCAATATCATCAACTTTGAGGAGTACTATGCAAACGATAAGAAGCATAATAACTCTGACCCTAACAAGCTCTTCAACGGTGTTATTGACTCCACTTGGACACAGCAAACTGGTAACGGTTGGTTTGGTCCTACAGGAAGCTGGCTCAGAATTACGTTTGACAAAGAGTACTATGTAATCACAACAGAGTTCTCTTGCTGGGCTAACTGGAACAATGCAACAATCTCATACTTTGACGCTGAAGGTAATAAGACTGGTTCACAGTCCTTAATTATCCAAACAACTGGTTCAGAGCGTCAAGAAGCAACAGGCTTGGCAGGTGTTACAAAGGCTAAGTCAATGTTAATCGAAGTTACTTACGCTAAGGGCGACTGGGGACAGTGCTGTGCATTCCAGGAATTCTGGATTACAGTTCACGATCACGTTACTGACGGCGAAATGTACGACTATATTGCTCCTGACTGTATCAACAACGGTTCATACATGGAATACTGCGCACAGTGCGGTCTTGAATCAAAAGTTGAAATCCCTGCATTAGGCCATATAGAGGGAACACCTGCAACCTTTGATAAAGGAGCGATTTGTTCAGTATGTGGTCAAGAATATGGTGTTGCATTCGGCTCATATCTTGAAAACGCATTTACGTTCTTGGGCTATTCCATAAAAGAAGACGGCTCAAACAGAATTTGTGCAGGCTATATAATAAACTATGAAGCAATTTCAATGTACGAAGAAGCAACAGGCACAAAGCTTAATTTCGGTGCAGTATTTGCATCTTATGAGCGCCTTGGCGGAAAACAACCGTTAGACGCAAACGGAAACGTAATATCCTTAGAGCAAGGTAAAGTAATTAAGCAAGACCTTACAGACTACGAATACGCAACCTACGATTTAGTAATGAACGGAATTCCTGCCGATATGCTTGAGCATGAGTTTGTTCTTTCAATGTACGTAAGTACAGGAAACGAGGTTAAATATTATCAAAACGGCGTAGCAAATACAGTAAACGGAATA
>JAZRIQ010000018.1:0-3246 GCA_045645405.1 Eubacteriales bacterium | reverse complement strand
CAATCCTATCGAAATCTTGGAAGAAATGATGGCGTTGCCGTCCTGCCATATGCACGGTCCTGAACATCATACAATGGTCGGCTCTGCGCTGTTGACCGCTTATAAAAATGCAGGCGGTAAAATCGACCTTGGCTCCGCCCTTGGTGAAATGCAGAAAAGAGGAAAGCAAGTTCCTGGCGGTGCTTGCGGATTTTGGGGAGCTTGCGGTGCAGGTATTAGTACGGGGATGTTTATTTCCATTGCCTTGAAAGCAACGCCTTTGGCAAGCGAAGCTTGGGGATTATCCAACCAAATGACGGCAAGATCATTGGATGCGATAGGAAAAAACGGCGGTCCGCGTTGTTGTAAAAGAGATTCGTATCTCGCCATAATGGAAGCTGTCAAATTTACGAGTGAAAAATTACATATCAATATGAAGCTGAACTCTGTAATTTGCACTCGCTCGCATTTGAACAATCAATGCAGACAGAAACAGTGTCCTTTTTATAAGGCTTAATAGATAAGGGCTGGCGGAAAGCAAACCGTCAGCCCTTAAAATTTGTACCGCAGTAAACAAAGAAAAATAATGTTATTCTTGAGTTTTCTTTTTATTAGACTTTATTTGAAAATGCTTCTTTATAAATGCCAAGAGAATAAGTCCTAAAATCGGGAAAATAGCAGCGATAAGCATACCCATCTTAAACCCAATGTCTTCTGGCGATAAGGATAAGGTGTTCGCTAAGTTTATCGCCCATTCGCTAACGGAAATATTGTCTACGATAATACCGAGCGTCTGCGGCGCAACCGAAGCACCGAGGTCGCCGCCTGCTGCCATCAAAGCGTATGCCGCAACACCGAGCATGGGGATTTTCTCTTCCATTAAGATAAGTGTTCCAGGCCACAGCATAGAGGTGCAAATCCCCAGTCCAACGCAAGCGATAAGAGAAAGAATATCGTTTGGAGAAAAGGCTACGAATACATACAGAACTGCCGCCCCTGCCATACTCCAACACAAAACCTTGAAAATATTTTTTCCGAATTTTGCATAAGCCGTTCTTGTAAGCGCAAGCAATACTGCAAAAAGGCACATACCAAAAATGTCGCCCCAAACCTTAGGCATATGCAATACGTTTTCGGTGTATACGGAAATCCAGTTTGACATCGTATTTTCAGCGCAAGCGCCCAAGAAAATACACATCATACACAAAATAAGCCCAATCGTTCTGTGTTTGGAACGAACCTTTTCCGTTTTTTCATGGCTAACGTCCATTTCAGGAAGTTTTGCCGTCATTAAAAGGATAGATGCAATAACGGGAAGAGATGCCCAAAAAAAGGTAAGGTACGTCCAGTATTGATTGCCAATAAATTGAAGAACGACTGTGCTGATGAGCACAACGCCGACCAACCCATAGCCGTAAAGAGAATGGAGCGTACTCATATCCTTGTCGGGAGTATCCGATGGCAATGCGGCAACGGTGGGGCTGATTAACACTTCACCAAGCCCTGCAGCAACAGAAAAAAGAATTGTGCCTATAACAAGTCCTATATAGGCGTAATTAGGCTGTATCATAGGAATTAAAGCGTATAGACATAATCCCGCTGCCGTCAACAAAGGCATTATGCGAAGTGTTTTGTGTATATTGAAATATTTGCTCAAAAAGCTGAAAATAAGGTCTATGCCAAGCTGTGTGCAAAAGTTGATTAGTACGAGCGTTCCGAGCAGCGTGTAAGAAATCCCGTATAATTCTCTAAATGTTGCAAACAACAGCGGCGGTAAACTAAACACCGACGACATAGCAAGATATGTAAAGTAGCAGGTGTACTTTGTTCGTTTATATTTTGCTTTTTCCATGGTTAAAACTCCTGATATATGTTGAATTACCTTGACGAAAAAATGTCACTATGATATAATTATAACGCCAAAAAAAGTGAAAATATATAACGATTATATGTTTTTATGGTAAAATAGTGTCAATATGAGGGTTTATATGGATAATATTATTTTTTCATTTGACGAAACAAAACGAGAACGGTTTGAGTACCCCAATCGCTCCTTTCCATTTATTACGTGGATAGGGAGTTTTAATGCTTTTGCCGACCGCTGTTTGGTCTGTCACTGGCACGGCGAATTTGAATACGACGTGGTGCTGTCGGGATGTGTAGATTATTATATCGACGGAAAGCATATAAGGGCAAGCCAAGGGGACGTGGTTTTTATCAATTCAAACGCTATGCATACGGCAACGCAGGTTGGCAATGAATGTGCAAGTATATATACTGTCAGTTTTTTGCCGTCGTTATTTACCAGTGGGAATAATACTCCTTTTTATAAAAAATATTTTCAGTCCATATTGCAATCGAATATAAAAGGTTTTTTCGTAGATAATAAAACAAGTACGGGAAAACGGATAACGGAATTGTTGCAAAAAATATATGCTTTTGAATTAGAGGAACCTGAATATTACGAGCTTTTATGTATAAGTTTTATGAGTGATATTTGGCAAAATACGCTTGCATATATCAAAGAAGAAGAGCAACAACTTTCTTCGCTTGATACCAACGATGAAACGCAGAAAAGGGTAAAAGATATTCTTTTTTACATACACGAACATTACGCGGAAGATATCCGTATAGACGATCTTGCGCATTATGCGCATATCTGCCGAAGTGAGTGTTTCCGTTGTTTTAAGCGATATTTCAACAAAAGCCCTATGAGTTATTTGACGGAATATCGTTTATCTTACGCTGTAAAAGCATTGAAGGACACGGAAAAATCCGTTACTGAAATTGCAATCGAGTGCGGATTTTCAACTGCGAGTTATTTTGGAAAACAATTCAAAAAGGCATACGCCATTACGCCTTTACAATTTAGACAATCATTACAAGCACAGGATAAGAATTGATAAAACTCATAATTGTGGGAATAAAACAAGAATATTAAGAAAGATAAAGTAATCTTGAGGGCTGACGAAATCAATCGTCAGCCCTCAAAATTTGCTACGTAGTAAACAAAGAAAATAAAAATTGAAAAGTAAGAAAAATAATCAAAAAATCCGTGGAAATCGTTTGATGTCCACGGATTTTTGTGAATGGCGGACAAAAAAGATATTTCGGGGAGTTTTCGTATGGACTTGAACCCATGTATATAAAATAAATGCTTTTCGTCTTGGCGAAAAGCTACATAAATACCTTTTCACTATTACTTATTACTTGCCAAAAATCGACAAGGAATTTTAGTGAAAAGTGAAGAGTGAAAAGTGAAGAGTG
>JAZRIQ010000017.1:0-44587 GCA_045645405.1 Eubacteriales bacterium | reverse complement strand
CAAGGCATTTTAGAACGAGCCAAAAAGCTCGTGTTTAAGGCAAAATTTTGCCGAGATATAAAAATATTTCAAAAAATTTTAACGCCAAAGACGGGATTTTTGTCCGTTCCAAAACTGGTTCGTTTCACTCCCGTAAGGCATGGTGCTGATTAACCGAAAATAGATTCAAGAGTGGCGCTGTTATCGTGACCGGGATATATAGTAATTTCCCTGTCCATTGTGCGAATTTTGCGAAGAGAGCTTAACATAAGGTTAATATCTCCGTATTTAAAATCGGTTCTGCCGTAACTGTAAGCGAAAAGAACGTCACCTGTAAACATAACCTTTTCCTCTTCACATAAAAGGCACATACATCCGGGTGTGTGACCGGGAAAATTCAATACCTTAAATTCCAGATTTCCAAGTGTCAGTATATCTTGGTCTTTAACGAAGGTGTAGGCATAGTCGTATATACACGGACAGCCCACAAGAGTGCTTACGTTTGCCTCTGTATCCAATAGAACCTTATGCTCGTCTGCATGGCAAATCGCCTTTGCTTGCGGATACAAATTTATATATTCACCCACGTAATGGACGTGGTCGTAGTGACCGTGAGTAAGCACAAGATATTTTACCATTAAATTCATTTTTTCAATAAATGCGCGTACTGTGTTGGGATTTACGCCTAAATCAATTATCATACATTCCTTGTTGTCCCAAACAACGTAGGAATTTGAGCTTAAAAGCCCGTTGGAAAAGATTTTTATATTCATATTTTTCTCCTATTGCACGTTAACGTCTATTCTACTTTAATGGTTGCGTGCTTTCCCCAAGGTGGGACTACCTCATCGTTATTTATAATCCACAGAACGGGAACGTCCATAGCATCCTCTTCTTTTGGAAAAGGGGCGTAGCCGTCGGTTAAAATTACTATGCTGCTGGGGAATGGGTCATTCATTTTTTCTTTGACGTATTTGAAAATTATATCAAATTTAGTTCCGCCTCCGCCGTAAGGACGGATAATTTCAAGCTCTTCGATTGATGAAAACGGCTTTGGCTCAACAACCACCGCATCGAAAAAGCCCAAATGCCCTTCTAATTTTCCGTTAAACTGCTCGATAGCGCCTCGTATTTCGTCAAAGGCTTGGGTTATCATTTTATTGCTCATTGAGCCGGAGGTGTCAATCATAAACAGTACGTTCTTGACGCTATCCTCCTTTTCATTAAGATCGGGAAGCATAAAATCGTAGTCTGAAAAGCGTCTGTCAGGAGGGTTGAAGGAATAGTCGTTTATATCCTCTTGAACAAAATTGTCCAAAACCTCTCTCCAGTTGGTTTGTGCCTTTTTTCTTTCACTTAAAATTCTTTCGGCAAAAGCAGGCAGAGTTCCCCTTTTGTTAGAGGGGTCCTCAATAGATACTATTTTGCAGGCGTCCTCAAAATATTTATCCCACTCATCCTCATATTGCTCATCACTTTCCTCTGACCAAAAGGAATGGTCGTCAAAAACGCGGTATTTTGAAGCTCCCCCTTTGTTGTCAAAGGAGCCGTTGCCGCCCAAACCGTTACTGCTCGAGCCTTTACTGTCCGAGCCTTTACTTGTGCCCGAGATTGTACTTGCTCCTGCGCTTGCGCCGGGTTTTGATTTTGCACTTGAATTTGAGCTTGAATCCGTTCCTGTATTTGAGCCCGAGCCGTTTTTGTTATTATTACCGTTATTATTTGAGCTACTCTTATTACCTGCTCCGTTCCCTTCTTTATTACCGTTTCCAAAGGAAGCGCCTGATGAGCTTTTTTGAGAGCTTGGAAGCATATCGTAAACCTCTTCTGCTGTATAGAGGTGCCCCTCCTTGTTGTTCGGGGCTAAATGCATAAGCACTTCCTTGCCAATAGAAATTTTTCTTAAATCGTCATCCATTGATTTTAAAATATTTGAATTGACTACAATATCACAGGCAATATTAAATCCCTCAGGGGAGTAGTCGTTACCTCTTGTACAATGCTTAAGAACAACGTGAAGCACCTCATGCATAAGAACAAAATCCGTTTCGTCCTCGGTGAGGCTTTCCAAAAAGGAGGGGTTAAACGCTATTTTTTTGCCATCGGTATATGCTGTGGGGCAGGCTTCGTCAAGAGCAAATTTTAAATGGGATAAAAGCAAGCCGTAGAAGCTATGAGATGCAAGAACGCGCATTTTAGACAAAAGAAGCTTTCTTGAATATTCACTAACCTTGCTTTGGTCAATAGCCATTTAATCACCTCAACCGTTCAAATATTTTCCCTTGGAGTTTAGCCATCTTGTAAATGAAGGTATTTTCATAAGACGCTCCTTCATATCAGGGGCTAATGCAAGATAATTTTTGATAAGCACGAATGAAAAATCAGATGGTAAAAGCATAGCGTAGCTTAGAGAATGCTCAAGCCCCCTTGTGTCGCTTAAATGCTCCTTTGCATAAGACGACATTGAGGATACGAGAGCGTACAAAGCGTCAGTTGTTTTAGGAACGGCACAGGATTTGCCGCTGAATATATCCTCGATTTTAGGCAAGGTGGAAAAGACTCTGCACCAAGAAGAAAATTCAACGGTGGCACCCTTGCCTACAAGTCCCGATATAAGAGGATATGCTTTTTCAACGTTATCTCCGGTGAGCTTTAAAACGTTACTTACCATTTCCCAGGAACGTGGAGTAGGGAATGCAAGGTCATCGTTAGAGTTTTCATTTTCTATAAGGAAATCCTGTCTGAAGGAAAGGAAGCCTGTAACCTTTGGTGAAATTCCGCTTGAAACAGCCCATCTTTGCCAGGATTCAAAATTGCTCTCTATTTCTATATGGCACAAACGGTTAGCAAGAGCCTTTGGCATTTTAAATGCTACTGATTTATCGGTTACTCGGTTTCCTGCCGCAATTACTATGCAGTTTTCAGGGAGCTTATGCTCACCTATAATTCTGTCAAGCGTAATCTGATATGCGGCGGCTTGAACGGACTGCGGTGCTGCTGATATTTCATCAAGAAACAGTATGTTAACCACGCTGTCCTCATCGCTCATCTGGAAAATTTGAGGCTTAAGCCATATAGCTAACGTTTTATCGGCGTTTGCGGTTGGAATACCTCTTAAATCAATAGGATTGAACAGCAAAAGTCTTACGTCTGTAACCACACATTTTTTGTGCGTTTCCGTTTCAATTCGTTTAGCCATCTGACGTATTGCTTGAGATTTACCGACACCCGGTGCGCCCCATAGCATAAGAGAGGGAACAAATCTGAACGGAATTCTGTTTTTGATAGCGGAGATGTAAACGTCAGAAAGGGCAGATACGCATTTATCAACGCTGAGAGTAGGTATGTTTGAATTATTTAATCCTTTCATTTCTTTTTAACTCCTAATTCTTTGTCTATTTCTTCAAGCCTTTTTTTCAGCCTTTCAATGTTGTCTGAATAGAGGTCAGGCGTGCTAAGAGTAGCCTCTATATGCTCACGGCGACCTGCAAGATAAGAAAGACCGTCCTTAAGCTTGCCAATATGCTTTGTAAAGCTGTCAAGAAAATTGTCAATTCTTATAAAGTATCCCATTTTTCCGTCGCCAAGCTCCACAAGGTATCTGCCCGAGCCGGTGAGCCAAACGTAAGGCTCCTCCTTGCGCATGCCTGCAGGCAGGATAATTTTAAAGCCACGGTAATCAAAAAGCTCCGTTTCTTCGGTTTTTAAAACGTTATTTGAAAGAGCCTCGTCAAGTCTGTCTCTTATGTCACGGCGCTCTTCGGCTAAAAGCTCCTTTTCCTTTGTGGAGAGCTTTACGTATCTGTCCTCGTCGTGTAGGGTTGTAAGGTCCTCATAAGCGCTCATAAGGAGCTTTTCTTGGTTTGCGAGCTTTGTAGGTAAGGAATTAAGCTCCTGAGCTAAAATCTCGTTTTGCTTTATTCTTTCACGCCTTAAAATTATTTGTCTGTCCAGCTCGTTTGCGATTTCGACGCGCTCCTTAACCTTTGGATTACCAACGGCAATAGCCTTGATTTCCGCATAGTTAAGCACAATATCGCTTATATCGCTTCCGTCACGCTCGGAAAGATGACCGCTTAAAAGAGAAGATATGAAGCGTTGCTTTGTTTCCAAAAGCTGCCACGAGTATGCGTCAAAGCTGCCCTCGGTAATATAACGGTAAATGAAAATCTCCTCGTTGGTATTACCTTGTCTTAAAATTCTTCCCTCACGCTGTGTCATATCGGCAGGACGCCACGGCACGTCAAGATGATGAATTGCAATCAGCTTGTCCTGCACGTTAACGCCAAGACCGAGCTTAAAGGTTGAGCCTATAAGAATTCTGATTTTTCCCTCACGCATAGACTTAAAGAGCTTTTCTCTGGCTTTTTCGGATTTTGCGTTGTGAATATATTCAATCTCGTTTTCGGGAATGCCGCGTCTTACTAAGAGAAGCTTTAATTCGTCATAAAGATTAAAGGTAGCTTTAGGCGTGGAATAGTCACAAAAAATAAGCTGTGTTGCGTTTATGCTACCGTATTTTTGATAAATTTCATATACGTTGTCAGCACATTTATCCACCTTGGAGCCGGGCTTCAAAATCAAGGAATGGTCGATAAGACGCATATCCAGGGCAGCCTTTCTTCCGTCGGTTGTTATAAGCAAAAGATTGTCAACGTTTCTTGCAACTCTTCCGCTTCTTACGTCGTCTGCTCGCCTTGAAATTACCTTTAAATAGTCGTTGAAGTGATGTGAACGGGCAGTTACGGTGTCTGTATAGCCATTAAAATCAGGCACGCCGACGCTTTTATCAACAATATGGAAATCAGCTACCGATGAGAAAAGCGAGGTAAGCTCAGGCAGGTTGTGGAAGCGGGAAAATCTTGTGGCTAAACGGTAAGATCCTGTGTCAATATCTATTTCAAATTCCGTATGCTTTTCGGCAAACATACCAACCCAACCGTCGAAATTGGAAAGCCCAAGCATTTTTAATTCTCCGCTTTGGAGATATTTTTGCATAACGAAGGCGTCAGTTACAGAGTTAGTAATCGGTGTTCCCGTTGCAAGAACCGTACCTCTTCCTCCGTTGGTCTTTTGTACGTGATAAATTTTTTCAAGCATATCCTGACACTTTGCAGAGCCGTCGGAGCTTATACCCAAAATTCTTTCAATTTGAGTATTGACAGGTACGTTTTTATAGTTGTGAGCTTCATCTACGAAAATAGTGTTAATTTTAAGCTCGTCAAAGAAAATATCGTTTTCCCCGCGCTTGCTGACGTGAGCCTCGAAAAGCTCCTTTTGAAGCCTTTCTCTTTGCTTTGCAAATTTGTCGGAATGTAGCTTTGAGCTTGCTCTTTTATACTCCTCAATTTTATCCTCAACAACTCTTGCCCTATGCTCAAAGGACATAGGAATAAGCTCAAAGGAGCTGTATGCGATAATAATTCCGTCGTAGTCGTTATCACGGATTTTCTTAAGAGTGTCGTATCTTTTTGCGGGAGTAAAGTCCTTTGGCTCAACGGTAAGAACATTTGCGTCCTTATACATATTAAGAAATATATCGCGCCACTGACCTACCAGGTTATTGGGAACCACATAAACGTTCTTTTTCGAAATACCGGTACGTCTTAATTCCATACCTGCAGCAATCATAATGTAGGTTTTTCCGGAGCCAACGTCGTGAGCGAGCAGCGTATTCGGAGTAAACAAAATTCTTGCTACTGCATTTTTTTGATATGGATACAGCTTAATTTCTGGATTTAAGCCCGGGAACGAAAGGAATGAGCCGTCAAAATGTCTGACTCTGTTGGAAGAATATCTGTCCTCGTAGGTTTTAAGAAGCCTTTCCTTCCTTTTTTCATCAAGCCACACCCATTGTTTAAAGTCGTTTACAATCAGGCTTTGCTTTTCAATGGCAAGAAGAGTTTCTTCTTGATTAAGCTTTCTTATCTTCCTTGTGGAGTGGGGCAAAAATTCTTCGTCATAAATAGCGATAGTTTTTTGGTTCAGCGTTTTTTCTATAATTGTAAGGGCTTCCAGCCTTCTTGTTCCGTATGTGTTTACGCTTCTGCCGGCAAACCTTGTTGTACGGTAACGGGACTTGAAGGGGATTTCCCATATACCCGTTTCCTCATCGTGCTTGGTTGCGCTGGCGGTTTGACTTAAATTCATTATAGCCTCGCCCAGCAAATGAGTAATAAAATCGTCAATTATATCCGTAGGCACCCAAGGAGAGCCAAGAGTAATATAAATATCATCTGTAGGAATGCTCGGCGGAAGAAGCGCTTCAAGGGCTTCTACGTTATCGGAAAAATAGCCGCGGTATTTTTCATTGGCGCTTTTTGCTATACGAAGCTTGCTTATGAGGTTGCCTGAAAGGTATTCGTCAGCAGTTTTCCAACCCTTATAAAAGCACTCATCCCAGCAGTCGGGGTCTTGGTATATAGAGCCCTTAAGGGACAAAATAACGGTCTTATACTCCTGTCCCGTAATTGAAGCGATATATTCAATATCGACTCTGCCAAGATTACAAAGGGAGAGAATAAGACCGTTATCTATGCTTTCGGAAAAAACTCCTTGCGCACGCTCGTCTGCGGCCCAAAGATTTTCAAAATCCGATGGCAAATCCATTGAGGTTATTTCCTCAATTCGCTTATCCTCAAGTAAAGTGGCTTCTTCTGTTTCCAAACGCTTGTTTTCGCTTCTTTTGGAGTCAATATAGGAGGCTAAATCGAGAGTTGCTTTATCAGTATCGTTTAGCACCTTATTACTGTTATCCTCGTTTTTTGGCGCGGAGGATTCTTTAATCCCAAATAATTCGTAAATATCTTTAAAGCTTTTCATTTCTTTGAAATCCTCCTAAAATTTAATGTTTTTTGCATTTTTGCGCAATTAAGGTCAATAAAACCGTAACGTACCAATTAAAAGTACATTACGGCTGGAAATCAAACACGCAAATTGCCTTCTATATTATTCTAACACAAAAACGACAAATGTAAAGGGGAAATTACAAAATTTGCAAAAAAATTTCGCTTATCAAATGCGTTATTTATGAAATATATGAACAAGTGTTTATTTGCTCAATAGTTGTAATACAAATCACGATATATTGTTCTTGAATATATGATGAGAATATGGTATAATGTTATCGCTATTACGATAACCGAAGGGGTAAAGAAATGAAAAAAGTATTATTTCCTTATGGAAAAGAAAAAATAGAATATAATTTCAAGGATGATGAGTTAATTTCCATTCTTGAATCTAAAATCGAAGAATACGAGCCTTCTATGGATGAGCAGGCTCTTGTTTTGGAAGCTATGGCAAATCCCGTAGGAACAAAAACCTTAAGAGAGCTTAGCGTAGGCAAGGAAAATGTGGTAATTATTGCAAGCGACCATACGCGACCTGTACCAAGCAAGCTTATAATTCCTCCAATGCTAAAGGAAATCAGAGAAGGTAACCCAAACGCAAAGATTACTATTCTTATTGCAACAGGCTGTCACAGATATACTACCAAGGATGAGCTTGTTTATAAATTCGGCAAAGAAATTGTTGAAAAAGAAAATATATATATTCACGACTGTGATGAAAGAGATAAGCTTGTTTCCATAGGCACTCTTCCCTCAGGAGGAGACTGTGAAATTAACAAAATAGCATACGAGGCTGACTTGCTCGTCAGCGAGGGCTTTATTGAGCCTCACTTTTTCGCAGGATACTCGGGAGGACGAAAGAGCGTTTTGCCCGGCGTGTGCGGAAGAAGCACTGTCCTTGCTAATCACTGTTCTGAATTTATTGCTAACGAAAACGCAAGAACAGGCGTGCTTGATAACAATCCTATTCATAACGATATGCTTTGGGCAGCGGAGAAAGCAAATTTACAGTACATAGTCAACGTTGTTTTGAATGCTGACAAAAAGGTGATTTTTGCAACGGCAGGACATAGAGAAGAAGCGCACAAGAAGGGAACTGAATTTTTATCATCACTTTGCGGGGCAAAGGCGTGTGAGGCTGACGTTGTTATTACTACAAACGGCGGCTATCCTCTTGACCAAAACGTATATCAAGCTGTTAAAGGAATGACCGCTGCTGAAGCGACTGTAAAGAAAAACGGTGTAATTATTATGCTTGCCAAATCCAATGACGGAATTGGCGGTGATCATTTTTATCATCAGCTGGCAGACGAGGCGGATATAAACAAGACAATGAATATTTTCTTGGAAAGAAAAAGAAGCCAGACCGTTCCTGACCAGTGGCAAACGCAGATTCTTTTGCGAGTTCTTATGCATGCCAGCGTAATTTATATATCTGAAATGCCTGATGACGTGGTTGAAAAAATGCATATTATACCTGCTCATTCCATTGATGAAGCACTTAAAAAAGCGAGAGAGCTTTTAGGTAAGGACGACGTGAAAATAACTGCCATTCCCGACGGCGTGTCTGTAATTGTACAAAAGTAGCATTTAAAAGTGAAATAAATATAAAAAATCCGAGAGAGTATCTGTGTAAAAATACGCTCTCGGTTATTTTTATTTGATTAAATTTCGAAAAAGTGCGCTCTTTCAAGGTCAGCCGTATTAGGACTGTGTAATGAAATCATACGCTTGTTATCAAGATTTTCAAAAATCATACCGTGTCCGCCACAAAAATCAAATTGGCTGCCAAGATGTGTCCAATTTTCCTTAATTCCGTCACTTTCAGCAATAAGCACAACGTATCTGCCGTTATTGAAGCTTGACCACATCATGCGGAGCTTACCGTTTTCGTGATACATAAACGGTCCGTCAGTAATGTAAGCGCCGCTAATTCCGCCATACTCGGTTACGTCCTTAGCCTCACTTGCGTTAAATAGCTTAAACGGCTCGCCAACGGTATCGGTTAAATCATCGGTTAGTTGAACAGCCCACATTTGTCCGTCCTTAACCTCAATCCATTCTCGTGAAAATACCATATAAGGAACGTTATTTTCTACGTAAAACGTTCCGTCAAGGCAAATCCAATTTTCAGGCGTACGAGCCTTGTCTGATAGAGGAGCAAACTCACCGTCAGGAGTGTCACACACGAAAATCTGCGTGCATCTGCATTTTCCGTCAGCTATACAGCTACCGAACAGATAATATTTTTCGTTATAATAGTGAACCTCGGGAGCCCAGAAATCTCTGTTTGCCCAAAATCCCAGCTCGCTTCCGTCAACAACTACCTTGCCGTCCTCAAAGCTTTCAAGGTCATAGCTTTTATAAACAGAGAAGGTGTTTCTTGCTTGAAGAGAATGCTCCTCAAGGTCAGTTGTGCCGTACATATAGTAGCATTTATTTTTTCTATCTACTAAAATAAATGGGTCACGTATGCGTAAATCCTGTCTTTTAATCATAAATTTACCTCTTAATAATCTAAAAATTCAACCGTAGAAAGTATATCATATTCAAATAAAGGTGTCAAGTTTTAAAAAGCAGTTTTAGAAAAAAGCAGACATTTTTTGGAATGATATTTTTAAAATATTCAAAAGCAAATCAAAAGCCACCTTTAACCTTAACACGGTATAAAGGTGGCTTAGTTTATATCAAAGCGAGTATTTGTTTGGCGTTGTTTTTGGCAAAATCAGAAAGTGAATATGATCGAATTCTTTCTTTTACGATGTTAGGTATTAAAAATCCGTTTGACGTAAGCTTGACGCATCTGTTTATGATGGTTTTGTTATTAACAGCAAGTTTTTTGCTCATTTCAATAGGGGTAAACTCGTAAACGTGATTTGAAATAAGAAATTTCAAAAATTCTTTTTCTTTGGAATTTAGATAAGACAAGCTTCCGCTAATATCATCATCGGTAGATTCCTTAGACAGCTCATAAACTTTCTTGGAATATAGTTCAACCATACGTAAAAAATAGTTAAACCAAATTTCAGGATGTGGAGGATTATCTCTGCCTGAATAATATAATGCAGGCAATCCCATTTGGAGAGAAGAATAATACTCATCGGAGTCATAAGCGAAATATTCTTCCAAAGAGCCTATACCGCCAAAGCCATAACCGTACAAGTCTAATATATATCCGGACATAAGTCTTGCAGTTCTACCGTTTCCATCCTCGAAAGGGTGAATTGTAACTAATTGATAATGAACAATAGCTGCAATTATGAGTGGGTGGTCATCAGTTGTGTTAACGTACTGCACAAGCTCGTCAAGAAGTGCGGGAATATCAGAGTATTCAGGCGGAATATATTCGGGTTCGCCACTTTCGGTATCGTAAACAACAAATAACACACCCGGGGGCATTTGTCCGCGCAAGCCTATTTTTTCTTTCGAAGCGCCCTTTTCAACTATCTTTTGGACTTCTAAAACAAGCTCCTTAGAAAAAGGTGTTTTATTTTTCACCTTTTCATCAAGTAAGGTAAGCGCAGCATAATAGTTTCTTATTTCTTGTTCAGGCTTTAAAAAGTGCTTATGTGAATCACTTTCAATAGCATCACTTGCTTGCTTTTCCGTTAACGGATTACCTTCAATTTTATTCGAAGCATAAGAGCTTTTCTTTTTTGAATTTTTGCGTAGCTTATTTCTTGTAATTGGCGGCAGCTCAACAGTGCCTAAAAGAAAACGATTTTCGTCAATAGCTGATATTCTTTTTAAAATATCATTAGTTAGAATGGCTTTAATCATATTTTCTCTCCTTTGCATATTATTGATAATATTATACCACAATTCAATAAAAAATTCCACTATTTTTCCACTATTTTTCCACTGTTTTTCCACTATTTTTCCGCTATTTTTCATTAATTTGTTCTGCTTTAAACGATAAACGATTAGCATTAAATGAAGAGGTAGCAAAAATGAAACAAAAGAAAAAGCCAGTTGAACTGCAGTACAACTGGCTTTAAATTTATCAAATGGACAGACGGAATATATTAAGCATTAGTTTCGTTGTAAACCATAACGTTGTTTTTTACAATGCGAAATCCTAATTTTTTGTAAAATTGGATCAAACGAGTTGTTTCTTTTTTATATTCATCAGACTCAAATCCATATTGTTCAGCTGCTTCATAAGCGCTTACGTACAAAAAGATAGTTGCCTCTTCGCCAAATTGATACTTTGTCATTTTAAGTAAATTTTTTATAATTGTAGACCCGATTCCTTGATTTCGGTATTCTTTGTCAATTGTAATTTTGTCTAAAATATAAACAAAATTATACCCATGTTTATTTGATAAATATTTTTTTAGAATTGCTCCTGATTTCCCGCATATTGCACCTGCTACAGCTGAAAGATCTCCAGAAAAATTATTACAATGATCAAAGAAATTTGTGTCATTATATAACTCATATATTGTGAATTGACCTATTTTATCATCATCAATAAGAATCTCTCCGTAAATAAGAGAGGGCTCCCATTCGTCTGCATCAGACGGCACAAATTGACCATCTTCAAATTCATAAGTAACAGAATCTTTTCGTTCTAAAATTACAGAAAAATTCATAATAAGCCTCCTAAACAAATTTTATATTAGAAAAAACCAGTTGAACTACGGTTCAACTGGTTCCAACTTGTATGAAGGCTACGAAAAAGATATTTTTCGGGGATTGCCACAAGGATTCGAACTCAAACGAGTTTTAAACTTTTTCTTCGTTGTATTATCCAAATGACAATATGTATTATGATTTCAACCGCAAAAAAGATAATCATATTCAAAAACGGCATAACAAAAGGAGCTATTGATTCGGGAATTGCGTAAAAGGGATCGCGAACGACGAAAAACCAATTAAAAAAGTGGGAGTATCCATCAGAAGTGCCGTTGTAGGCATAATTTCCAATCAATGCCCATGCAGTCATAAATACGATTGCGCCTAAATCACGATAACACTTTTTGAAATCAAATTTATCGTATTCATAAATCAACGTTAGCAATCCGTAAATTGTCATTATGCTATGAAAAATGAGTGTTTGTATTACGCGATAAGAAATCGGGTGTACCGCATGCCACATAACGCCTGCGGGATAAATGAGATACACAAGATTGGAAATAAAGCCAAGCAATACGAATGACAGCCTGTATTTTTCAAGAAACCGATTATGATAGCTCAAAAAGCACAACACACACATAGCAGTACACGCATGGAAAGGTAATTTTTCAATATCGATCTCACTGTATGCCAAAGGCATCAAAAAGAAATCCAATACGTATAGACCAAATGCGATGTAAATAAAGGCTTTAGTGGTCTTGCTTTTAAAAGATTCACTTTTGTTTTTCAGCAAAATTAACACGAGAGCTATCGCAAAGACGGTCAACACAATATAGAAAAAGTGCCATGCGCCAAACAAGGTAAAGATCTCGCCGCCCTTTTTATCGGACAAAAGGTTGTTTAAAAACGTATACATATCCCCACCGCCTTTCTGTGATGAGTATAGCATAAAATCGTGGAGATTGCAAGGCTTTGGCGGCAGATTACGGCGAAGGCGTGTTGTCAATGAAGCATTCGCTTTGCGAATATGAAGCAGAAGCCTTACGGCTTCTATGAACCGGCGGCGCCCGCGCCATGAAGCGAAGCGCACGTTTTTCATTTTTTGTGTTGCGAAGCAACGCTTCATAGCCGAAGGCTGCTTCATGAGTTGCTACGCAACTCGCTTAATGCACCGCAGGTGCGCTTCATTGAAAAAAGACCAACTCACAAGTGAGTTGGTCTTTTTTCTGTCAAGAGGCTACGAAAAAGATATTTTTCGTGAGTTGCATTAAGGTTTCGAACTCCTACGGAGGCTACCGATATGTCATTTTCTTTTAAGCATGCCAAAGATAACTGTTGAAATGATAACTTGTGCCGCTATGACGACAAAGTATAGATATAGGTCAAACAAAAGGATATAGCAAACGGAAATGGCAAGCGAAAGCGTGTTGTCAATGAAGCATTCGCTTTGCGAATATGAAGCAGAAGCCTTACGGCTTCTATGAAGCGGCGGCGCCCGCGCCATGAAGCGAAGCGCACGTTTTTCATTTTTCGTGTTGCGAAGCAACGCTTCATAGCCGAAGGCTGCTTCATGAGTTGCTACGCAACTCGCTTAATGCACCGCAGGTGCGCTTCATTGAAAAAAGACCAACTCACTTGTGAGTTGGTCTTTTTTCTGGCTGGGGATCTAGGGCTCGAACCCAGACATACAGAGTCAGAGTCTGCTGTGCTACCATTACACAAATCCCCAATGCGACAGTAATTATAGCACAACATTGTTGAATTGTCAACTGTTTTTTTCAAAAAAACAAAATTATTTGAATGATACATTGACTTTAGTATTCTTTTATATTATACTAATTATGCATAAATTTCAAAAGGAGAGCATTATGAGGAAAATTGCCGGATTTGAAAAGGGAATGGGCATTGGCGGTTGGCTGACTAACTACAAGCGCTTCAACGTTTTGCCACTTGATAAAAGATTAGAAATTACCGTTGGTGATATGGAGCATTTCGAGGAGTATATTACCGAATGGGACGTAAAAAACATAAAGGAAATGGGACTTGACCATATTCGTTTGGGATTTGACCAAATTGTGCTTGAAGAAAGTCCGTACGTGTACAGAAAACGCATTTTTGAGCTCCTTTCCGATTTTGTCGGCTGGTGCGAAAAATACGAGCTTGGCGTTGTGCTTAATTTACATAAGGCTGTGGGAAATTATTGCGATATAGACGAGGACGTGTCGCTATTTGATAGCGATGAGCTTCAAAATCGCTTTGTCGCTTTATGGTTGAAGCTTGAAGAAGCGTTTTGCAACAAGCCAAAGGTGATGTTTGAGCTTTTAAATGAGGTTAGAGATATTGACCCCGAAAAGTGGAACGCACTTGCCAAGCGCTCTGTTGATGCTATTAGAGAGCTGAATTCTGACAGAATAATAATTCTTGGCTCTACCTGTTGGGGAAATACCTTTAAATTGAAGGACCTTGTTGTTCTTGATGACGAAAACGTCATATATACGTTTCATATATACGACCCAAGCGAATTTACTCATCAAAGAGGAGTTTTGCATTGGACGAAGCTATATTACAATAGAAAATTAACCTATCCCTGTGACGATATTGAAAGATACCGTGATTTCTATCGTTTACTTTTTAACAGAGACGATGCGTACAGTCACATTGAAAGAATGGACATCGAGTATTTAAGAGAGCTTATGACGCCTGCATTTGAATGGACGAAAAAGCATCCTGATAAAATTTTATGGTGCGGTGAATTTGGTACTATCCGTCATGCCGATATAAATTCCCGCGAAAATTATATGAACGACGTAATTAAGCTTTGTAAGGAGTACGATATTCCATATAGCGTTTGGAATTATTTAAGCACACCGAATGACGGTAACCGCTTTAGCCTGGTTGACGATGATACCAGAAAAATTTTAAGCCAAAGAATGCTGAAAATAATAAACGGAAACGTTGACTAACAAAAAAGACTATTGCTTTTGGCAATAGTCTTTTTCGGTATTATTTAACAAGATTTCTTCTTATTTTTCTTGTGGTTGTTTTTTCAAACGGTTCTTCTCTGATTTCAAGCTTGTTTACGTGCTTATATGCAGCCAGTTTTTTATTGATTTTTGTAATTTCAGCGTTGATGTATTCGTAAATCGCATCTCCCTCGAGGTTAGCCTTCTTGCATTCTTCCTCGTCCGGATAAACGATAGCAACGATTTCAACGTCCTTTGTGTCCTTGTTTTCTCTACCTACAACAACAATTTCGGCAACCTGCGGAATGTTTTCTATATATTCTTCGATTTCTTCAGGGAAAACGTTCTTTCCACTTGAAGAAATTATGATATTCTTCTTTCTACCTGTAATGTAGATGTAGCCCTTTTCGTCAACGTAGCCGTAGTCACCTGTTCTGAACCAACCGTTATTTAATACCTGTGCAGTTTGCTCCGGATCCTTGTAGTAACCGAGCATTACGTTGTCACCCTTAACAACGATTTCACCAAAGGTATCGTCTGCATTTTCCTTATCAATGTAAATCTGCATACCCGGCATAAGTCTGCCGCAGGACGCAGGATTATATTCATTAAGAGGAACAACGGAAATAAGAGGCGCACACTCGGTTATACCGTAGCCTTGAGATACGTGAATACCAAGGCTTCTGAATTCGTCAACCAGTTCAGGCGCTAATGCAGCACCGCCAACAACAAAGTATCTCAGGTTGCCACCGAAAGCCTCGTGTACCTGGTGTAAAAGCTTTCTTCTTACGTCAATGTGAAGCTTTAAGAGGAATTTGCTGATGTTAATACCTGTTCTTAATTTTTTGTCGTTACCCTGCTTTTGGGCAGATTTCCAAATTGTCTTGTAAAGCTGGTTCGCAAACATAGGAACGAGAGCCAAAACAGATGGCTTGAACTGCTTAATGTTTTTGCCAACGTATTTAATTCCGTCACAAATATTTACAGTCATACCGTAAATCATAGGTGCTAAAATACCTGCTGACATTTCGTATGTGTGGTGAATAGGTAATACGGATAAAACAGAGTCCTCATTTGTCAATACGTTAAGAGTTGGGATAATACCTGTAAGAACAGCGCAAACGTTTTTCTCACAGAGCATAACACCCTTGGACGTGCCTGTTGTACCTGAGGTGAACAAAAGAATGGATAACTTTTCAGTATCGTGCTGAAGCATATTGTCCGGTGCGCCGTTAGCTTCATAGAGGTATTTACCTAAAGCCAAAACGTTATTGAAGGTTGTGTATTTTTCTTCAACGTAGGAACATTCAGGGTCGAGCGTGAATGAATTTTTATCTGTTTTGATAAAGCATTCAACGTTTGGAAGCTCGCTTCCTCTTTCCTCAAACAGCTTTGCAAAGTGGTCTGAATAAACAACAACGGAAGCGTCTGAAATATTGATAAATTTTAACATTTCATCCTCTAAAAGAAGGGGATCAAACGGTACGATAACACCGCCTGCGGTTACTACTGAAACGTAGGTGGCAATCCATTGAACGCTGGTCTCGCCCATTACGATAACCTTTTTGTCCTTTATGTTGAAATGAGAAAAAGCGCAGGTCATTTTCTTAAGAAGCTCTTCCATTTCCTTGTAGGTAACTGTAATTTCACCGTTTTTGTTATTAAATCTATAAAGTGGATGATCGGGTTGAATTTCGGCAACATCATGGAATAAGCCGTATATAGTGGAAACCTTTTCTATCATTTTTCATCAATCTCCTTATTTGTAATAGTATCAAGCTCTATATCAATTCCGCTTAATACGTCGTAAAAAGTTTCTAATTTTTTGATAGGTGTGTTTTTGCTGATTTGCTTTATGAAGCATCCGATAAGGTCGGTAAGAACGTCGTTGATTTTTTTGCCTTCCTCGGTAAGTGAAAATTTGGTCTTATATTTTCCTTGCTTAGGACCGATTTCACGTATGATATAATTTTTCTCTGAAAGCTCGGTAGTTATGCGGGAAATAAAAGCTTTATCAACACCGCAAACCTCTGCCAACTCCATAGATGAAAGACCGCTATCACTTTTTGAGAGCTGAAGGATACACATAATATGCGCGCTCCTTAGTCCGTAGGGCTCCATTTTCTTATCAGCAAGCCTTTTTATGTTTTTTGCGATTCTCTCGGTATATAACACAAAAGGCACGAATCTTTCGCTTTCCATTAAAACCTCCTTTGTTGACTTGTCAACTATATTATACTACAAACAGCGTCTTTTGTCAATAGTGTAAGCGTTGTACAGTTTTAACAAAAGTTTATATACATTTAATAATATAAGCTCCAATATGTAAAAAGAACTCATAAAATCAGCTTTGATTCAAATAGGTCTATGGCAAATATGCGAAAATGTGTAATGATTTTAAAGTTTTAAGTCTTTTCTTATCAAGTCATTTTTTATCAGCTCTGAAAACGTAAGTAAAAGAGAGGTTTCGCACCAGCAGGAAAAAGCAAAAACTCCGCCGACGCAATTTTCACCTTCCCAATCGCTTGTGTTCACTCTTTCGCAAATCCAGCCGTTTCCCAGCTTTTTAGGTGTGGTATCCCAAGAAAAGATAGGTTGATTTTCCGTTGAAACGCATTGAGGGATGAATAAAACAATATCACGTAAAAGCTCAAGATATTTCTCGTTTTTCGTGTACTTGTATATCTTATATATTGCATCTCCCGATGCTGTGCATAAGCCGGGAGCGGAATGCTTGTTTTGCACGTTGGCAAAAATACTGCCAACCGTGTTTATATTGAGTCTTGCAAATTCGCTGCCTTCGGGAAAACGGTAGGAGTATGGCATAACCCAGCTTGAAAGCAGGTGCAGGCTATCAGTAGCGTAATTCAGCCACCTTTCGTCTTTTAAAATCTCGTATAAAAGCACCATGCTTTCCGTCATTGCATAACAGCTTTCGCTGTCGGGGGCGCAGAGTGCCTCGCCCGGTCCGCCGTAAGTAAGTCCCTTTGCGATGAAATTATTATAATATTTGTTTGCGGCATTTATGGCAGTCTTTAAGTATCTTTCATCCTTGAAAAATTCATAAGCCTTTACAAGCGCGGAGATAACGGAAGCGCCTGACGTTGTTCCGCCAAATAGCATTTTTCCGCTTTCTACGTTAACAAATTGTCCGAAATTGCCGTATTTTTCATACAGCTTTACGAAAGCATCTGAGCAGCTTCTTGCCGCATCTACCCATTTTTTCTTCGGTTCTATTACGTCAAAGTGCTTGAACAGAAAATATAAAGCGTCGCCGTTCTTTCTTGTAAGCATAGCGTTTTTCATATAGGGACGGTTGAAGCCGTCGTCCATTATCACTCCGTTTTTTATCAAGGTGTAGAAAAAGCCTGTGGGGGCAACGTTTGAGGTTACGTAATCTATGGTTTTTATGGCGTTTTCTTTGGATAAATCGCTACCGTATTGTAAAAGTGGCAGAGAGGACATTCCACCGCCAACCCAACCTAATTGGTAGGTTTTAGACATTTCTGCGTAATATTCACCGCTGAAATTGTCGTTGTTCAGATGGTTTTCCATAATGGACCAAAGCTCGTCTGTATATCGGCTTTCAAAATGGGAATTGGACAAAAGCAGCTTGCGGTTATTAAAGAAAAATTCAAAAAAGCTTGAAAGGGAATCGCAGCTTAATTCTTTTATGATTAAAGTTGAATTTATTCGCTCTCCCTTTAAGGCTTTAAAGCCGCTGTCGGAAGATACCTCGTTTGTTCGGCACATTCTGTAACAGGCTGTTCTCATAGAGGGAAACTGAATTTGAAATTCTCCGCTTTTAACGGAAAAACCAATATTTTTTCCTTTGCATTCTTGCTGACAGAAAGCGAAAAAGGCTTCCTTCTTTTTTTTGTAATAAATTCCTATGCAGGGCAAGGATAAATCTCCCGTGGTTACCTGTATCTCTCCGCTTCCGTCGGGATTTAATGCGGGGACGTCTGAAATGACAGGCTTAGGGTTAATTCCCAAATCTTCTTTTTCGTAAATAGGCGGATACGCGCAAAAAGACTTTTTAAATCTGTTGCCGTTGTAAGCGCAAGCAGGAAGAAAAATATAAGCGTCATTTTCCCATTCCGCAAATTTTACAGATAATGAGAAATACGTATTCTCATTATTTTTTTCACATTCCAAAATTACCTGTGAATCGGAATAAACGGGGATTCCGTTATTTGAGTGTAAAAAAATTTCGTGCTTCATGCATTCTCTCCGTTACAAATTTTTAAGTTTTTTAACGCAGAGTAAGACGGTATTTACCGTGTAAAATCGTAGCTCAACTGAGTCTCTCTCTGCTACATTGTGAATATTATCATTGTACCACAAAACTAAAATTATTTCAATGCTTGTTGATTTGTTTCAATGGGTGAGAAAAAATAATTTATTTTCCAAAATAGGTTGAAAATATCCTAAAAATAGTGTATAATATCGTTGTACAAATTTAAGGAGAAATGATTATGGACATAAATAGCAAAAAAATAGTGTCAATTTCTGAGGCTAATCAAAATTTTTCCAAGGTCGCCAGGCAGGCGGATAAGGAGGGCGAGGTTTATATTTTTAAGAACAACAAGCCCAAATATAAGCTGATAGATTTGGAAAACGATACCTCTGTAATAATGAGTGATGAAGAAAAAATTGATTTTGTAGCTATGCGTGTGCTGAAAAAATACCGCGTAGCCTTTGAGGAGCTTGCGAAATGATAAAATTAAACAAGGAAAAGGTAATGCTTTTGCATAGCCTAATGACAAAAGAAACCGGCGGTTCAAGCGGACTTCGGGATACCGACCTTCTTGAAAGCGCTTTGGAGGGTGCATACCAAACCTTTGGCGGAGTAGAGCTTTACCCGACTGTTGAGGAAAAGGGGGCTTGGCTTGGATACGCCTTGATTTCCAATCATGCCTTTGTAGATGGAAACAAGAGGATAGGTATGCTTGCTATGACTGTGTTTTTAGAGCTGAACGGAGTAAGAATTGACCCTGACAATCAAAGCTTTTTTGAAACGGGAATAGGGGTAGCAGCAGGGAAAATCAAATACGAGGAGCTTCTTGAGTGGATAAGGGATAACACCTTACGGTAAGCGTTGAAATTTATTTTAATATGTGATATTATACTGATATGGATAAGATTTTAGAGGAAATAATCTTTAATAAGGATAGCGACTACAGGGAATTTCAAAAAAAGCTACTTCCCGGAGTGGAAAACATTTTGGGGTTAAGAGGGCCGGAGGCGAAGAAAATTGCCAAGAAATATGCCAATACCGATACAGGTAAGATTTTTCTTTCTCGCCTGCCCCATAGCTGCTACGATGAGAATTTAGTTCACGGATATATGCTTGGCTATATAAAGGCAGACGTGAACGAAATGGAAAGGTACATAAAGGATTTTTTACCTTGCGTAGATAACTGGGCTGTATGTGACTCCATGGTTTGTAATCTCAAGAATTTTTTTAAAAACCCGAAGGATGTATCTGATTTTATATTTGAGTGCCTTAAAAGCGACGAAATATATACGGTACGCTTTGCTTTGGTTTCTCTGCTTAGCTATTACGTAAACAGCGAATACATTGACAGAATATTTAGGGAAACCACAGAAATAAAAAACGACGAATATTACGTTAAAATGGCGATAGCGTGGCTATATAGCGTATGCCTTGTCAAGGAGTACGATAAGACGGTAAGTATAATGAAAAAACGCATTCTTGATAGCTGGACTCACAATAAGGCTATTCAAAAATCGATAGAGAGCTTTAGAATTACAGATGTAAAAAAAGATTATTTACGCACCTTGAAGATGAAATGAGGAAAATAAAATGATAGTGAAAATTAAAAAATTGAACGATGAAGCAATACTGCCTACTTATGGCTCACCGTATTCGGCAGGTGCAGACTTGTATGCTTGTATAGAAGGGGACGTAACCGTAAAAGCAGGAGAAACCGTTTTTATAAAGACAGGCTTGTCAATGGAGCTTTCGGAGGGACACGTGGCTCTTATTTATGCAAGAAGCGGCCTTGCAACGAAAAAAGGATTGGCACCTGCTAATAAGGTTGGCGTAATTGATTGTGATTACCGTGGAGAAATTATGGTGGCATTGCATAATCATTCATCGCAACCGCAAACGGTGATGAAGGGTGAGCGTATTGCGCAAATGGTGATAACGCCTTATATTACCGCTGAATTTGAGGAAGCAGATGCCTTGAGCCAGACTGTTCGCGGAGAGGGCGGCTTCGGCTCTACGGGCAGCAAATAGGACACGGAAAATGAAAAAGAGTATAATTTGTTTTATCCGCCACGGAGAGACGGATTGGAATACTAAAGGCTTAATGCAGGGACGAGATGACGTTGAACTGAATGAAAACGGAAAAAATCAAGCGAAAAATGCTGCCCTGTGTTTAAAAAACGCATTAGACGACAGTAATTTTAAATTTGATAAGATATTCACAAGCCCTCTTCAGCGGGCGAGCTATACTGCTGACGCAATAGCAAACGCTATCGGCTTGAAAATGCCCGTAAGAGATGAAAGGCTTATTGAAAGAGATTTCGGTAAGCTTAGCGGCGGACATTACGATAAATACAGCAAGGCGGTGCTTGAGGATACGGAGGAAGAAAGCGTTGAAAAGGTAGACAGCATTCTTGAAAGAGTTAATTCCTTAATAAAGGAAAAGGTGTCGCTTTCTGAAAACGTGCTGCTTGTCACTCACGGAGCGGTATCAAGAATTTATGCGAGAAATGCAAAAAGAGCAAACGGAGTGTCTGAAATAGACATAGGAATGCTGGGTAACTGTCGGATGGTAATATATTCCTATGATGGAGAAAGTATGTTGTTACAGGATTATAACGTGGCTCCCGGCAACTTTAATACGGAGGAATTTGAATTATGAAAAGGATAATGACGGCACTTTTTGTGCTTTTGTGCTTAATGTTTGTGATTCTTTTATGCGGCTGCAGTAAATATAACAAAAATTACGTTTACGATGGCACGTCACTTATAGGAAAGTGGATAGACGAGGAACTGAACGAAGACGCATACGACGTTTACGAATTCATAGACGGTGAGAACGTGGTTTTGACTACCAACTGCCGAGGAATTAAGCTAAAGGAATTAAGAGGCACATACACGGTAGAGGACAATAATAAAATTGTAATTCAATCCGATTTCGGTAAGGAGTATATCAGATTTTCCGTAACGAAGAAGGGCAAGCTCGTCCTTTTGACCTTGAATGATATGGATAGACCCAGCGAAGAGGAAAGAGTTATGGAAAAATATAATCTTGACTACAACGCAGGTGAAAATAAGCTTGTCGGTACTTGGAGGAGTGTGAATATCGAAGGCGAGAAATTTGTTTTCAACGGGGACTTTACAGGTAAAAGCGTGAAGCTGAATGCAAACGGTGATGAAATAGAGTACAAACTTTATTATTCATACAAGGGTTCTGAGCTAAGCATTATCATAGAGTATATGATAGGTTACGAGGAGCAGGTTGGAACAACCGAATTTAGGGTAGAAAATAATGTTCTTACGTTGCTGGGAAGCGATGGGGACGGAAACGATATTGAATTGATATTTGAAAGGGAAGAATAATGGAGCTTTTTGAGAAAAAAATAGGTTCAAAGCAGATTTTTGACGGATACGTGGTTAAACTTTTCGTTGACGAGGTAGAATTACCAAACGGAAAAAAGGCAACCAGGGAGATAGTAAGACATCCGGGGGCAGTATGCGTTATCCCTGTTGATGAGGACGAAAACGTGATAATGGTTAAGCAGTTCAGGTATCCGTATTCGGAGGTTTTGCTTGAAATTCCGGCAGGTAAGCTGGAGCCTAACGAGGAGCCTTATGATGCCGTTAAAAGAGAGCTTGAGGAGGAAAGCGGTGTAGTTGCCGATAACGTTGAGTTTATAGGTATGATGTACACAACCGTTGCTATTTTAGATGAAAAAATCCGTATGTATTTAGCCACGGGCTTGACTTATAAGAAAGCTCATCCTGATGACGGTGAATTTTTAGAGGTAGAGAAGATTCCTTTAAAGGAGCTTATTAATATGGTTATGGAGGGTAAAATTCCCGATGCCAAAACTCAAATCGCTATTTTGAAGGCTGAAAAAATTCTTGCAGAGCGCAAAAATAATAGGTGAAAAATGAAATTTTTTAGATTAAGAAGAACAAAAATGCTTGATGATGCAGTTCTTAATCACAAACCGCAAACTCTTTTTATGTCCTTGCTTATCTTCTATTTGGTGTTCATTATAGGAGATACGGTAAAAAGCATAGTGTCCTCTATACCGACGGCTATTTGGATGATGAGCTATGACGGATTTTTTGAAATGATTAGGGATTTTACAGCCAACGTAATGGCAGGAAGCAAGGATACGTCTTATTACGACAGCTTCATTAGCCAAATGATAGCGGATATCCCCTCTTGGCTGACAGGAGTGACGCTTATATCGTCAGTAGCATTAGCTATAGCAGCTGTTTTTTATTGCAAAAGATTTGAAAAAAGACCGCTTTCGTCAATGGGTATTCGCAAAAAGGACTTTTTTAAGGAATACGGTCTTGGAGCTTTAATTGGCGCTTTGATGATTGGATTTACGTTCTTTATCATTTATTTGACGGGGGCTGTGTCGATAAAAATAAATCCGACGGGAGCAAACGCCCTTATAGCTTTGTTTTTTATCGGCTTCGTTATTCAGGGCGCAAGCGAGGAAATAATCTTCCGCGGTTATTTTATGATGACCGTAGCAAGAGATAACAGAATCGGCACGTCAATAGCTATATCCTCTGTGCTGTTTTCACTTCTTCATAGCGGCGGAAATCAAATAGATACGATTACGCTTGCAAATATTTTAATGTTTGGCATATTTATTGGCGTTTACGTGTTCAAAAGAGGCGATGTTTTCGGAGCGATGGCAATTCACACCTTTTGGAATTTCGTGCAGGGCTGTGTGCTTGGCTCAAACGTAAGCGGAATGGGCAACATACCGTCAATTTTTGTAATAGAGGCAAAGGAAGGAATGGAAGCGGCAAGCGGCGGCGCATTCGGCTTGGAGGCAAGCTATGCAACTACTGCGGTGCTTTTGATTGCCTTATCGTTAGTTTTTCTTTTGAAAACAAAAAAAGGCGAGGAGTCCTTATCGGACGCTGTGTATTTCGAATAAATAAAATAACTGTCTTGTTCAGCTTGCTAACGCAAGCCGAGCAAGGCAGAATTTTTATTGAAAAATGAATATATACAGCGAATGTGAATATTATTCAAACTTTTTTGAAAAAATATTCACAAATCTATTGACAAAATATAATATTAGGAGTATAATAGACCAGCAATACAAAATTTTTATAAGGAGAATAGAATTATGAAAAAGATTATTTCACTTGCGCTTGTGGCTTTAATGCTTGTTGCTTCACTCGGTATGCTCGCATCCTGTGGCGGCGGTGAGGACAAAATCATTGTAAACACAAACGCATATTTTGCACCGTTCGAATACTACGAGGGTACAGAGATTGTCGGCGTTGACGTTGACATTATGACAAAGGTTGGCGAAAAGATGGGCAAAAAGGTTGTATTTGAAAATACAGAGTTTGCCGTTATTATCGACAACGTAAAGGCAGGAGAGGTTTGTGACGCAGGTGCTGCCGGCATTACAATTACCGAGCCAAGAAAGGAAAAGGTTGATTTCTCAATTCCTTATTACACATCTGTTCAGTACGTTATTTTTGACAAATCAAACACAGAGATTGTAACAAAGACAACAGACGGCACGGAGTATATCGTTTGGGAAGCTCTTGCAGGAATGACACTCGGTACACAGACTGATACAACGGGCTGGATTTACACCGACGGTGAAATCAATGCAACAGAGGATAACGATTACGGATATGCAGGCGTTCTTTACGGAACAGAAACAAAGCTTTTGAACTTTGACAACGCACAGCTTGCTGCTGATGCTATCGGCAAGAGTGTTGACGCTGTTATTATCGACGAGCTTCCTGCTAACTATATTGTAAACAACTACTCACAGTTCAAGTGCGTTCCTCTTTACTATTCAGGTGAAACCGATGCTGAGGATGCGCCTGTTGAAGAGCAGTATGCTATTTGTGTAACAAAGGGCAATACAGAGCTTCTTGATGCAATTAACGCAGTATTAAATGAAATGCTCGTTAAGGATGAAAACGGCAAGACTGAAATAGAAAAGCTTGTTATGAAGCACATGGGCTTGGATAAATAATTATAAAATTTCCAAAAAGAACTACTTGATAGTTCTTTTTGGCTTTTTTATGAACAATAAAACGAATAAATCAAGGAAAGAGTAATGGATTTTATTAACAAAATAATTGAGCTGTTTTCAACTCGAAAATATATGGAAATAATATTTGAGGGCTTGAAAACTACGTTATCAATAACTGTTGTTGCAACGATCATCGGTTTAGTTTTAGGTGTAATAGTAGCGTTTATATCCATAGCGCCAAAATCGAAAACTATGTCGTTCTTTAAGGTTATTTGCAAAATATACGTAACTATTATACGCGGAACTCCTATGGCATTACAGCTGTTCATTATGGCTTATGTTGTGTTTGCAATAAGAGATTTCCCAAAATTCCTTACCGCTTCGATAGCCTTTGGTATAAATTCGGGCGCGTACGTTGCTGAAAATATAAGAGCCGGTATTCTTTCTGTTGATATAGGACAGACTGAGGCAGGAAGAGCGCTTGGCTTGCCTTATAAAACCACAATGATTAAAATAGTAATTCCACAGGCGATAAAAAATGTAATCCCCGCTATTGGTAACGAGCTTATTGCTCTTATTAAAGAAACCTCTATTGTTAGTATGATTGGTATGTTTGACTTGACAAATGCCGCTAAAATTATCGGTAGCGGTAACAATATGGCAAGCTATATTGTGCCAATGACTGTGGTTGCGTTATTCTATCTTGCAATAGTATATCTTCTCACGTTTGTTATCAAGCGTATAGAGAAAAAGCTCAGAGCGAGCGATAGAAGATAGGAGGGTTAAGATGAGTAATACGATTTTATCTGTAGAGGGACTTACGAAATCTTTTGATGGCTTAGAGGTTTTGAAGGGAATCGACCTTAACATAAAAGAAGGGGAAAAAATTGCTATAATTGGCCCGTCCGGTTGTGGAAAATCAACGTTTTTGCGTTGCCTTAACTGTATGGAGGATCCAAGCGGCGGCTCCATATTCTTCGAGGGTGCTGATATTGCTGACGTAAAGGTAGATATCAACATATACAGAGAGGACATTGGAATGGTATTCCAGCAATTTAACCTCTTTAACAATAAGACAATCATTGAAAACATTATGCTTGCGCCTATATACGTGCAGAATAAGAAGCTGAAAAGAACCAAAAGACGTAACAGAATAATAAGATTTACTAATATTTTCAAAAAATCGGAAAATAAAAAGAGCCTGTATGAAATTACGGAAACCAAGAGAAGTATTGCTGATTCAGCAAGAAAAAAGGCTGAAAGCTTGCTGAAATATATAGGTCTTGAGGATAAGGCAAACGTGTATCCGTCAACACTTTCCGGCGGACAGAAGCAAAGAGTTGCTATTATAAGAGCCCTTGCTATGAATCCAAAGGTTATGCTTTTTGACGAGCCAACCTCAGCGCTTGACCCTGAGATGGTAGGCGAGGTATTAAACCTCATTAAAAAGGTAGCTGACGAGGGAATGACAATGGTAATTGTTACCCACGAGATGGGCTTTGCAAGAGAGGTTGCCACACGAGTTCTATTTATGGAGGAGGGTAAAATAGCCGAAGAGGGTACACCCGCCGAAATATTTGACAGTCCTAAAAATCCAAGAACAGTTCAGTTCTTAAAGGCAGTATTGTAATTCAATAAATAAACTTTAGAATGGAGGGGAGCCGGTATGAAGCACGAAAAATCCTGCGGCACAGTTGTCTTTCGTAAAACAAGAGGCAAGTATGCGGTTTTGCTTATAAAAAATAAATATACTGATTGCTGGTCGTTCCCCAAGGGACACGTTGAGGAAGGGGAAAACGAATACCAAACGGCTATTCGCGAAACCTTTGAGGAAACGGGAATTGAGGTTAAAATCGAAAACGGCTTCCGTATGGAGTCCAACTATATGATAGGTAAGAAAAAGAACATAGAAAAGACGGTTGTTTATTTCACGGCGTTAACAACAAGAGCCTACGTAATTCCACAGCCTGAGGAAATTTCCGCCTTTAAATGGTTTTTTGAGGACGAATTCCCTTACGAGCATTCCTTTGAAAATGATAAGATTATTTTTGTCGAGGCATTAAAATTCATAAAATCACGTTTTGGTGATGCCAGCAAAAAGGATTTGAAGTTTATAAGATAACAAAACGGTTTTTAATCACATAATTTTATCAATAAAAAATGGCAGAGAATTATGAAAATTCTCTGCTTTTTTCTTTATAAGCTCCTGCAAATTTAATGAAGGTGATATGATATTTTAAGACACCGAAGCTGATTGAAATTTGCCATAGAGTGTCAGTTTTTTAATCATCTTCCTCATCTTGTAGGCTGCGTGAAGAAGCGTCGGCTGTTGCCATATAATTTTTGAAATCCGAAAGAAATTTTTCATCCATTTCCAAAACTATTAAATCGTAATAATTTGTATTTTTAAATACCACAATATATTTATCTGTATTTAAAAAATTGTGGCAGAAGCTATAATAACCGCCGATTGTGCTAAATTCGTTTTTTAACTCATTACGGGCTTCTTTTGAATATTTAACTACCTTTACAGCGTCGGACACGTAATAGTAGCAAACGTAGTTGCCGCGCCTACCTGTCGTTTTGTTTACGAAAAAATCGTAATCCTTATCCTTTTCATTTATTACATAAGTGTATACGGTCATTTCGTATTTTATTAAAAGATAAAGACCTGTAACTATGCTAACAATAGAGAGCGTTGAAAGGAGCGTTTTAAAAACGCCTTCACCCATATTATAGGTTACGAAGCCCAAAACTATTAAGCATAAATAAATTATTCTTACCACAAGGTTGTTCTTTTTGTGGGTGTAATGCATTTTATCCTCCTGTGTAAATACCGCTATATAAGACAAAAGACACTCGCTCGAGTGTCTTTACTGTCTTACGCTTCTTCCTTAACAATGATTTGCTTGTCGCCGTAGTAACCGCAAGCAGAGCAAACACGGTGTGTAAGGTTGTACTCGCCGCACTTTGAGCATTTAACGATTGTTGGAGCTGTGAGCTTTGAGTTTTGTGATCTTCTTAAGTTTGTTCTTGAGTGAGACTGCTTTCTCTTTGGAACTGCCATTTTAGTATCCTCCTTAAGTGATATATAATCTTTAAATTTTGAGCTATTTAATCGTTTGACTGTTCTTCGTCGTCAAACAGCGTTTGTAAAATTGCCAGGCGCGGATCTATTTCCTTTTTCTTGTGGCATTCGCAGGAATACTCGTTAAGATTATTGCCGCATTTTGAGCAAATTCCCTTGCAGCCTTCTCTGCATAAGAGCTTCATAGGAAATTCAAGAAGCAAATCCTCAACTAACTCTCTATCAATATCCAAAAGACCGTTTTTGACGATAACGTAGCTGTCATTATCCTCATTTTGCAACGTTCCTGCGATAGCAACGACACGGTTAAATTCAAGAGTGAACGTGCCGCTTATATCATCAAGACATCTTGCACAATGAGAAACGTAGTCGATTTCAGCTTTAGCCTGTAAGGACATATAGCCTGCGTTATCGGTGATGTATCCGCTGACACGGATAGGAGCGGTAAAGGAAACGTCATCGGGTGGTAAAACGGGATTGTCATCACTATCGGAAATGGTATATTCAAAATCAATTTTTGACAGCTTACCATTTATTAAGGATGTAATATCTAATACCATCTTTCCCTCCGGCGCAATTTTACGTAGCGTTTTCGCTTGCTTACCTATTATATATAACATTTTCACTTTTGTCAAGTATTTTTTTCAAAAAACTTGCATATTCGTCAAATATATGCTACAATAGTAAAAAAATCGGAGAAAAGGAAACGCAAATTGGAAAATACTGTAAATTTAGAAAAAGAAGATTCTAATTTTTCATTAGAAGAAAAAAAGAAAAATAAAATAAGCAGAACGATAAACATATTCTTAACGGTAGTTTTGTTTGCGTTTATTGCCGCGCTGCTTTTCAGAATGTGTCAATCAAGCCATAAGGAGTTTGAGAGCTTATATATAACAGATAACTTCAAGGAAGCGTATTCGATAAGCAATGATTTGCGCACACACGCAGCAGGTACGGAATTTTCGGAGAACGGTGCGTTGTATGCATATTCCTTTGTTTATATTCCGGACGCAAAATATATGCAAATTACCGTAAGATATAATAAAAGACATATTGACGAGGTTATAGCCTCCTTAAACAGTAACGAAAAGCAATTGTACAAAGAGAATGCAAAATCATACACCGTTGATGATATAAATATATTTTACAATATGGTAGATTCAAACGAAATTGAATATACGCCAACGGTTTTAGATAAAAAGGAAAAATTTAACTATACTTATTTAAAGCTTGAATTTACAGGCGTTGATTTTAAGGATACAGGACTTAATATAAATATGATGCTTGAAAACGTTACAGAGTATGACCTTGACGTAAACGGCAATACGAAAAAGACGCTTATTTATAAAGAGGGAAGCATCTTTAATTCCGGTACATTAGAATGTCACAGCAAGGATGATATGCATATACCCTATAAGCTTTCAAAAAGTGAGAGGGAGCAAATAAGCAATTGAAAATAACGAAAAAGAACCATCTGCATTTTTGCAGGTGGTTCTTGAATTATAGCAGATTCTTGATTTTAGTTTGTTTATTTCACTCCGAACAGAAGCTCGCTGTAATTAGGAAATGGCCAATAATCCTTTGCTGTAATTGTTTCCATTTCATCAACTAAATTTCTTAGCTTTGTCATAGTGTCTAAAACGTACTTTTCGTGAGCGTCCGCATTTTCTTGAAGGTCAGCTATGGTATTTGCCTTGGCTACCTGATTTTCAAGCTCTAAGGCTGTTTCGTAAGCGTCGGAATTAAGAATGGAAAGTCTTCTTGCCACGTCCTTTTCGTAGCGTGTATCAAGATACAATTCATTCTTTGTCTTGATTGCGCTTGCAAGCTCTTTGGTGTATTTAGATACGGCAGGGATTATTCTCTTTTTAGCCATATCAACCATGGTAAGAGCCTCAATGTTAATTACCTTGGAATAATTTTCAAGCATAATGTCATATCTTGCTCTTATTTCTTTTTCGCTGAATATCTTATTGTTTACGAACAGGTCGATATTTTTTTGGTCAAGGAAGTGAGATACAGCCTCAGGTGTAGATGCAAAATTGGAAAGACCGCGTTTTTTAGCCTCTTTAATCCACGCCTCGTCGTAACCGTTACCGTTGAATAGAATTCTCTTGTGGTTTTTAATTGTGTTCTTAATAAGCTCGTGAAGCTCGCTTGTGAAATCCTTGGCATTTGATAAAATACCGTAGAACTCATTTAGCACTTGAGTTACAGCGGTGTTGATTACTGTATTGGTGTCGGCAATAGAAGCACTTGAACCCAGCATACGGAATTCAAACTTGTTACCTGTAAATGCAAAGGGGGAGGTTCTGTTTCTGTCAGTGGTATCCTTAGGGAATTTAGGCAGAATATGAACGCCTACACGCATTTGCTCTTTTTCCTTGCCCTCGTATTTTTCGTCCTTTTCGATGGCGTTCAAAACAGAGGAAAGCTCATCGCCAAGGAAGATTGAAACAACGGCAGGAGGCGCTTCGTTAGCACCTAAACGGTGGTCGTTTCCTGCGGAGGCAACCGATATACGGAGTAAATCCTGATAATCGTCAACTGCCTTGATAACGGCGCAGAGGAATAAAAGAAATTGAGCGTTTTCAAACGGTGTTTCACCGGGCTCTAAAAGGTTTACGCCGGTATTTGTGGAAAGAGACCAGTTGTTGTGCTTACCGCTTCCGTTAACACCTGCAAAGGGCTTTTCGTGGAGGAGGCACATCATACTGTGCTTTTTAGCTACTCGTTGCATAATCTCCATTGTGAGCTGATTATGGTCGGTAGCAAGGTTTGTGGTGGTGAATATAGGTGCAAGCTCGTGCTGACACGGTGCAACCTCATTATGCTCTGTTTTGGCAAGAACACCCAGCTTCCAAAGCTCCTCGTCAAGCTCTAACATAAATGCTTTGATTTGGGGCTTGATTGAGCCGTAATAATGGTCGTCAAGCTCCTGTCCCTTCGGAGGCTTTGCACCGAAAAGAGTTCTGCCCGTATATACAAGGTCAGGGCGTTTATTGTAAAGAGCCTTGTCTATTAAAAAGTATTCCTGCTCCGGACCTACCGTGGTCTTTACAGAGGTAACGTCATCGTTGCCAAAAAGCTTAACTATTTTAATAGCCGCCTTGCCAAGAACCTCCAAGGAGCGGAGAAGCGGAGTTTTTTTATCAAGAGCCTCGCCGCCGTAGGAGCAGAATGCGGTAGGAATACAAAGAGTTGAATTTTTTATAAAAGCATAAGACGTTGGGTCCCAAGCTGTATAGCCTCTTGCTTCAAATGTAGCGCGAAGACCGCCGGACGGGAATGACGAAGCGTCGCTTTCGCCCTTTACAAGCTCCTTGCCCTTAAGCTCCATAATTACGTTTGAATTATCTACGGGAGAAATAAAGCTATCATGCTTTTCAGCGGTGATGCCGGTCATTGGCTGGAACCAATGAGTATAATGTGTAGCTCCCTTTTCGAGCGCCCATTTTTTCATAGCCTCGGCAACTATATTTGCAGATGACAGATCAAGATGCTTTCCGTTTTTTATAGTGTTCTGAATGGAATTGTAAACCTCCTCAGGAAGGCGTTCCTTCATTACGTCATCATTAAATACCATTGAGCCGAAAATTTCAGAAATGCAACTCATATATTTCTCCTTTTGCTACTAAAATACTTGCTTGAATTATACAATTTTTAAATAATTTTGTCAATACCTTTATATATTATATTTTAAATTAAATACTTGTTGCAAATAAAAAGCATATATGGTAAAATAATAAAGTAAATAAAAGGGAGGGAGCTATATGTTTTCAAGACCAAACAGCGAAACTGCCTGCGGTATGTTTACCGTGCCCCATATAATCAGCTTGATTGTATGTATAGGGCTTATAATCGTTGCTCTGTATTCATCAAGAAAATTTAATGAAAAAAAGGTATTGCTTGTTACCAGAATAATAGCAATCGTATTTACATTGTGGGAAATTAGCAAAATAGTATTTAAATTTATAATAGGTGATACTGCTCCTGACCATTACGTTCCCTTATATTTCTGCTCACTGTTTATTTACGCAACGGTATTTTGCGGTTTTTTTAAGGGAAGTGTCTGTAAATTAGGTGAGGCGTTTATTTCCGGCGGATGTGTTTTGAGCGGCTTTTCCTTTTTGGTAGTACCCTCAACGTCGTTAACGGAATATCCCATATATCATTTTTTAAGCATACATTCAATGCTTTTTCATTCCGCTATGGTATACTTGGGAATACTTTATATTACCAAAAAAGGAATAAGGCTTGATAAGAACGATTATAAGCGTTATTCTATTTTCGTCGGCGTATTTATGTCGATGGCGCTTATTTTGAATTTGATTTTGAAGCAGAATTTTATGCTTATTATGAAACCGTACAATATTCCAATCGGATTTATAAACGCTATTGCGAACAGAGCTGCGTGGCTGTATACGGTTTTGGTAATCGGTTTGTATTTCGCGCTTCCGTTTTTTACGGTTAAGCTGGCGATTTTTATAATAGAAAAAATGAAAACAAACACACATAAGAGGTGATTTTATGAAATGTCCATATTGCGGTTGCCTGGAAAATAAGGTAATTGACTCCCGTGCTATTGAAGAAAATTCAAGCATACGCCGCCGTCGTGAATGCTTGAAATGCCAAGCGCGCTTTAATACCTTTGAAACGGTGGAAACCATTCAAATTATGGTAATCAAGAAGGACGGGAGCCGCGAGTATTTTGATAAATCAAAAATGCTTGCAGGAATAGTAAAGGCGTGCCAAAAGCGTCCTGTTGATTCATTGGCTATTGCAAATAAGGTTGAGAGCGATATTTTAAATTCAATGAAGCAGGAAATTTCTTCTCAGGAAATCGGTGAAATGATTATGCGTGAGCTGAAGAATTCAGACGCGGTTGCTTATGTGCGCTTCGCCTCAATTTACCGAGATTTCCAAGACGTTGAGACCTTTATGAAGGAATTAAGAAAGTTTTTAAAAATTTAAGTAATCAAAATGAAAACAAGCACAAAAAGGGGAAAGAACGGTGAAATTCCGTCACAGCAGTCACTACGGTTACAGCCCGAATGCCGTTTTTGTGTTTAGCATATATGCTATGGTAAAATACTCTTGGACAAATAGCGCAAATTTAAAATGTGCTTTGAAGAGGAAAAGACCGAATAAAACGCAATTTTTGATGTTTTGTGCGTGTTTATTCTCTCGTATTTTATCTTGTAAAATGAATGAATAAAATGGGAGAAAAGAAAATGAAAAAGACTTTATTATTAACATTGACGCTTTTGATTTTAATTGCGTCTTGCTTTATCGTTTCTTGTGTTGACAGAAACGGCGGAGGAAGCGGTGAAATGATTTACACCGAGGACACAAAGCTGGGCGAAGGAGCGACAACCTTTACTTTGATAGTCGAGCATATAAATGAAAAAAAGATAACCTTTACAATAAACACGGATAAAACAATCCTATCTGATGCTCTTACAGAGCTTGGAATTTTGGAGGGACACGATTCCGCATACGGCTTGTACATAGATGCAGTCAACGGCGTAACTCATGATTATGATACGGATAAAACCTATTGGGCAATCTATGAGGGCGATAATTACGCTAATTCCGGAATTGACGGTATCGCAGTAGAAGCTGGCGCTACATATAAATTAGTGGCTTCAAAATAAATTCAACTAATAAAACATCAAAAAATGCTTGCAAAATTTGCAAGCATTTTTAATTTGTCGGACTAAATTTTATTTGCATTATGTTTTATAGCTTAAAAAGCTTTAGTGCTTTAATTGCTGAGCCTTCGGGATAGTTTTTAACTTGACCGAGGGCGAAGAAACCATCCTTGTCGCAAATTCTTACAAATTGCTCCACAGGGTAATGGGTTTTTATCTTTTTTTGATAAATTTCGCATCCGCTTCTACATAGACGGGCATAAAAATCCGAAAGAGTAACGCTTGGGGCTTCCAAGAAAAGCTCCTCAATAGGCTGGACAAGCTTTATTCTTTCCTCAACGCTCATTTTTTCAATTTCCTCGATGGAGTGCGCGTTATTTAACGTAAAGCTGCCGCTTTTTGTTCGGTTAAGCTCACTCATAACCGCGCCGCAGCCAAGGTAAGCACCTATATCGCCACAAAGAGTTCTTATGTAAGTTCCTTTTGAGCAATCAACGTCTAAGGTATAAACGCCGTCTTTTTCATTAACGCAGTCGGCTTTGATAGAATAGATTGTTATTTTGCGCCCCTGTCTTTCAACTGTTTTTCCCTCACGGGCTAAATCAACTAATTTTTTTCCGTCTATCTTTAATGCGCTGTACATAGGCGGAATTTGGGTTATTTCACCTTCAAAGTGAGAAATTGCTTCAAAAAAAGCATTTTTGGTAGGTAGAGTGTCGCATTTTGTTAAAATATTGCCTGTTATATCCTCTGTGTCTGTGGTTATACCAAGCTGAATTTTTGCGGTATAGCCTTTGTTTTCGGATAAAAGGTATTCGGCAGCCTTTGCTCCTCTGCCTATCAAAACAGGTAAAACTCCCGTTGCCATAGGGTCAAGGGTGCCTGTATGCCCAACCTTTTTTGTGTTATAGAGTTTTCTTATCTTAAAAACAATATCATGGGAGGTAACGCCCTTGTGCTTGTTGACAAGTATGACTCCGCAAAGCTCGTTTTCCATTTTTTTGTTTCTCCTGTTTGACTGTGCAAAAATTAAAGGACTGCTTCCTTAAAAAGCTCGATTATAATACTTTCCGCTTCTTTAGGACTTGCAGCGATAAGCGTAGCGCCTGCGGCTCTTACGTGTCCGCCACCACCGATTTTTGCACAAATTGCAGACACGTCAGCGTTACAATTTGACCTTGATGAAATAGAATATTTCGTTTCGTCATTAGTGGTTTGCTTTACGGATACCGCAACCAAAACGCCCTCAATGCTTCTTATGCAATTTACAATATCGCCAATATCCTCGTCGGTAATTCCGTTGTCCTCACGCATTTTTTTGGTGAATAAAACTACGGCAAGCTTCCCGTCACATAACAATTTTACGTTTTGATATGCAAGCTCCTGACCTTTAATTTCGCCAATTGTTTTATTGTCGAATATTAAACGGTTAATTTCTGCAAAATCAATGCCGTATGAGATGATTTCAGCACCGTAAAGCATTGTTCTTTTCGTAGTGTTGGAATACTTGAAGCCGCCCGTATCTCCTGAAATTCCTGCATAAACGCTTTCAAAAAAAGCTTTGGGAAGGCTGTTTAAAATATTAAGCTCCTTTGCAATATTGAAAATGATTTCACAGCAGGCAGCGCAAAAGTCCTCGTAATAATCGGAAAATCTTGTATTCATAGAGTGGTGGTCAATAGTTAAGGTTACTCTGTCTGCAAGATAAGAAAGGTCGCCTAACTGAGCGCTTGAAGCTACGTCTACAGCTATAATTCTTTCGTAGCAATCTTCTTCGTATCGAAGGTCTTCTCCTTTTGTGATGAAGGCAAGACGAGTGGTCTTGTCACAGCAAGCAACCTTGACCTTGGAGCCGTAATGCTCCAAAATTGCCTTTAAGCCAAAGGCGCTTCCAAGTGTGTCCGGATCAGGATTTCTATGACACAAAATGAGAGTGTATTTTGGAATTTTAACCTCGTTTTGTACGTCTTGTAGGCTAAGCGTCTTCATTTTCGTCCTCATATTCGTCCTCGGCAGGTGTAATATCGAGGGTGCTTAAAATTTTTGAAATGTTAGCACCGTATTCGATAGAGCTATCGTATTCGAATGCAAGCTCGGGCGTAATTCTTAAATTGATACGCTTTGCAAGCTCGCTTCTGAAAAATCCGGTTGCGCTTTTAAGAGCCTTTAAAACCTCGTTCTTATCATCGCCTAAAACGGAAAAATAAATTTTTGCAAATTTCAAATCCTTTGTTACGTCTGCGCCTGTAATTGAAACTAAAGCTCCTGCAATGCGTGGGTCCTTTACGTCTCTTAATATCTGCGCCATTTCCTGCTTAACGGCGTCGTTAACTCTGTTTTGTCTGTATTTAGCCATTTTTGCTCCTTGTTTTTTTAAATTCAACCAAATTTGGACGTATACACACCAAAATAAATTATCCTTGTTCAGTTCTTAATATAGTATAACATATATTTTATAAAATTCAAATATTTTTTTCACAGTTGGTTGAAAACAGCGCACAAATTATGCTAAAATAATATTGAAGCAAAATAAGGAGACATAAAATGGAGATTTTAGCGGTAATTTTAAGCGGACTTGCACTTTTGGTAAGCATTATCATACTTTTTACGGTAAAAAGAAAAGATAGCATAACGCTCTCTCAAAGTGACTTTGATAAAATAAGCGAAGCGTCCTCAAAGGAAATAAACAAGGTAAGCGGAATTATAACAAGCGGTATCGAAAATCAGAATAAGCATTTCATTGAGCTTGTTAATGAAAAGCTTGAAAGCCAGTCGAAAATTACGCAGGACAGGCTAAACGTAATTGATAACAACGTAGGCAAGGCGTTAAGTGATATAAGACGCGAGAGTAATGAAAAGCTTGCCGAAATTCAAAAAACCGTCGACGAAAAGCTGCAGAAAACTCTTGACGAAAGAATAAAGTCGTCCTTTGAAAGCGTGGTTACGCAAATCGGTAACGTAAATAAAGCCATTGGAGAAATACGCAGTATAGCAGATGACGTTGGCTCACTTAAAAATATACTTTCGAACGTAAAGACCAAGGGAATTGCAGGCGAGGTAATTTTAGGTAGCATCATCGGTGAGATTTTAAGCCCCGACCAATACGAAACCAACTGCGCAACAAAGGCAGGCTCTCGTGACGTGGTTGAATTTGCCATAAAAATACCAAGCGGAGACGGGTATATTTATTTGCCGGTTGACTCGAAATTTCCTCTTGAAGCATATAATAAACTAAAAGACGCACAGGATAAGGCGGATAAGCAATATATTGAAAATGCAAGAAAGGATTTGGCACGTCAGATAAAGAATGAGGCTAAATCAATCTCCTCAAAGTACATAGACGTACCCAATACAACTGATTTTGCGATTATGTTTTTGCCAACGGAAAGCCTTTATATTGAGTCTATTGAAATGGGACTTTTTGAGGAGTGCCAGAGAGAATACAGAGTAAATATTGCAGGACCTACGACCTTGTCCGCAATAATTAACGCGTTGCGTTTAGGCTTTAACTCCCTTGAAATCCAAAAGAGAAGCTCAGAGGTATTTAAGCTTTTGGGAGCTGTAAAAACCGAGTTTGAGAACTTTGCCGATGCTCTTACAAAGGCTCAGCAAAAGGTTGACCAGGCAGGAAATGAAATAGAGAAGCTTGTAGGAACTCGTACACGCCAAATGCAAAGAAAGCTGAAGGAAATCGGCTCCCTTTCGTTAGAGGAAGCAAAAAGTATTATTGATAGTGATTCTCTCTCTGCCAGATAAAAGGAGTGCTATATGGTTGACTTGATTTTAAATATAGTTGAGTATATTGGTGTTATTTCCTTTGCTATATCCGGTACAGTAATTGCCATTAACAAGAAAACGGATACGGTAGGCGCATTGTTTTTCGCACTTTTAACCTGCTTTGGCGGTGGAATGATAAGGGATATTGCGCTTGGTGACGCGCCAAAGGTTTTAACGGATACAAAAAATTATTACTTGGCGCTTACCTGTATTTTTGTATCATTTATTTGCTTTACTTTTGCATTCATTCCTAAAACCGCGGATTTTATAACGAAGCACAGTCACGATTTTGCGATAGAATTTACCGACGCTATCGGACTTAGCGTATTTTGCGTTTATGGCGTTAATGCGGCTATTGAGCGCGGCTTTGAAAATCCGATTTTGCTTATTTTTTGCGGCTGCATTACAGGAGTTGGCGGTGGTATGCTCCGTGATATTTGCTCTGCCGAAATTCCGTTTATTTTCAGAAAGCATATTTATTTGATTCCAACGCTTTGCGGTGCTGTTTTCTACACCTTGACGTATAAGCGAATTCCACCTTTGGCGTCTATGCTTATTGCTATCGGAATTATAATAACGTTTCGTGTTCTTGCCATTAAGCTTAAATGGAATTTGCCTGTGCCAAAGGGAGAGGGAGAAGGAATTAAGGACAGCGTGTCTGAAATTGCCAATAACAAAGTTGAAAGCGCAGACCTTGATGAAGCCAAGGTATAATTTGCTTGAAATAACGAAAAAACTCGCACCTGTGTGCGAGTTTTTTATTCGAGATAATTGTTTCTGAACTCTTCAATGTAATTTCTGTCAATGCCGAGAGCGTTTTGGAAAAATGCTTCAACGCTTCCGTGGGACATAATTATTTCGTAGGCTTTGTCCAAATACCGTCTGTCAACACCGTTTACCGCGCCTATAACGTTTATAATTTCCTCGTCAACGTTTTGCTCCCTGCCAAGAGCTATGGCGTCGTCTATTATATCCTGATAGCTAACGTTTGTAATCAGGTAATCAGAGAGAATGTCATCGTAATTTGCTCCCAAAAGAAGCAGAACGAGCATTGTACCAACGCCGACCCTGTCCTTGCCTGCGCTACAATGGTAAAGCGTACAGCCCTGTGTATTTTCCTTTAAAATATCGAGGAAGTGTCGATAATTACTTAATGAAAAACCATCACTTACAAGCGGAATGTAAAGGTCGGCAAGCCACTGTGGGGCAGTTTTCCCAAGCTCAATAGTGAAATCAAGAAAGATTTCTCTTATATCACGTTTTGAATTATCCTTTTTCGTTATACCTAACGTAAGAGCTTTAATGATAGGGTTAAACGTCCATAGAACCCCGTCAATTTCCTTATCCTTGGCGTTGTTTATTTCTGCTTCTGTGCGGAAGTCAATAATTCTTTTAAGACCGTAATCACTAAGAGTTAATTTATCGTCATCGGTTATGTATGATAAATTAGAGGAACGGACAATCCTGCCGCGTTTGATTTTTTTGCCGTCAATGCAGGGAACGTCGCATAAATCCCTAACGTTTCTTGCTCCTTGCAATTTAATTTCCATATTTACTCTCTCTTTTTTTATTTATAATAAAATTATAACATATATTATTGATATTTTCAATTGTTTGTGCTATTATTTAAATATAACTTTTTTCGTAAAATAACATTAAATGTTATTTGGAGGTGATACTGTGGCAAATTTTGAATTTATTGCAAATGAAATATCAAATACGTACAAAGAATCAGAGATTACTCTTTTTTCATCATCATATATGCTGCCTGATAAAAACGAGGTGACCTCGGTAATTGAGGAAATTCAGCACTTGTTTTTCCCTGCTTATTTTGACATTGTAAATCAAAGCTATGAGGCAGAGGAATTTTGCGAAAAATATATAAGCTCCATATACTTTAAAATGAAAAAGCAGATTGAGCTTGCATTAGGCTTTAAGAATAAGGCTAAGGTGGCGGATAAGGCAAAGGAAATTACAGACAAGTTTATTGAGAATTTGCCAAGCGTTCATAAAATGCTTATTAAGGATGTTTATGCAACCTTTGAGGGCGACCCTGCTGCACAAAGCAAGGAGGAAATAATCTTTTCTTACCCCGGATTTTATGCGATTTTCGTTTACAGAGTGGCTAATCTGCTTTACAAGCTGAACGTTCCCTTTGTTCCCAGAATTATGACGGAGTATGCTCACGGTATAACGGGAATTGATATAAACCCCGGTGCAACTATCGGTGAATATTTCTTTATCGACCACGGAACAGGTATAGTAATAGGTGAAACCACCGTTATTGGCAACCACGTTAAGATTTATCAAGGCGTAACGCTTGGCGCTTTGTCTCCGAGAAAGGGGCAAAGCCTTGCGGGAGTTAAAAGACATCCTACCGTTTGCGATAACGTAACTATATATTCGGGCGCTTCTATTTTGGGCGGAGAAACCGTTATAGGCGAGGGCGCTGTTATCGGCGGTAACTCTTTTATTACCGAAAGCGTTGAGGCAGGAAGCCGTGTAAGCGTTAAACAGCCGGAGCTAATTATTAAAAATTAAGGAAATAATATGAAAACACCGATTAAAATTATCACAATACAGACGGACTACAAGGGCAAATCTATTTTTGAAAGAATGGCAGAGGAGCTATGTATAACCGATACTTTTTCCGAAATAGATGACGGCGGTACAGTTGAAACGCTGCTTGTGGGTGACGTAAAGCTTAAGGACGGCAAATACACCTTAAAATACGTAGAAAGCGAAGCCAGCGGAATGGACGGCGTCAAAACTGAAATTACGTTTAACGAAGACTCTCCAAAGGAAATCAGCCTTGTAAGAAGCGGAGAGGTAAGCTCAAATATGTATTTTATTGAGGGAAAACGAAATATTTGCGTTTACAATACAGGCATTATGCCTTTTGAAATTTGCATATATACCCGCTCTATTGATAACCGCTTAATTAAGGACGGATATTTGGAAATCGTCTATATAATCGAAATTAAGGGAGCGTGCGCTCAAAAAACTATATTAAGAATGGAAGCCGAACCGTATGACAGAGGCTGAATTCAGACAGGAATTAAAGACACTTAACGGCGGTTATTTACTTTATGGCGATGAGGACTATCTTAAATTCAGCTATTCAAAGGAAGCAAGAAAACACGTTCTTGACGGAATGTTTGACGAATTTAATCATATCGTGATTTACGGAGAGGACTTTACTCCTTATGCTCTGTTAAATGCCCTTAGCACCCTTCCTATGATGTCGGAAAAGAAGCTTGTTGAGATAAGAGGCGTGGATTTTAATTCCTTAAAAAAGGACGAAATCAAGGAGCTTGAGGAGGCTCTTATGACTATGGAGGAGAATTCCTCTCATACCGTTCTCATTATAAGAGCAGACTCCGGTTATTTTAATGAGGGCAGACTTCCTAAAGCGCCAAGTGAGATATATAGAATGATGTCAAAGTATTTGACTATGGTTCAGTTTGATTTTCCAACCGCCGCAAGGCTTCGTACATGGATGCAAAAGCATTTCTCAAAATGGGAAATAAATATAAGCGGTGATTTGTGCGACAAAATGGTTGATATTTGCGGTCACGATATGTGGGCGATTTCAAATGAGATTGAAAAGCTGTGTGCTTATGCAAAAATGAACGGCATTTCGTCAATTTCCTTTGAAAACATTGAAAACGTTTGCTGTAAGACCGTTGAATATGACGATTTCAGACTTACAAACGCTTTACTTGATAAAAACAAGGATTTGGTTTTTGAAACGCTTCGACGCCAAAAAGCCACACACGAGCCACCCTTTGCAATTTTATCCTCGGTAATAAAGCTTTATATGGAAATGTATCTTGTCAGCGTTCATTTTTCCTCGGGAATGAACAAATCTCAAATTGCGCAAGCTTTGGGAATTCACGAATTTAAGGTAGGAAAATATATAAATTCTATTTCGGGAGTAAATCCCAAAAAGCTGGAAAGAGCCGTTGAATTGTGTAATGAGGCAGACGTAAAGTCAAAATCCTATTCCAATATGGTTTCGTATATTGCGGTTGAAAGACTTATATCTGCTCTTGCCACGCTGTTTTGCAGGTGAATTATGAATATTAAATATCCGATTATTGTGGAAGGAAAGTACGATAAAATAAAGCTCGACAGTATTATAAATGCAAAAATCATAACTACTGACGGCTTTGGTATTTTCAATAACACGGAAAAAATGAATTTAATACGTCAGCTTGCAAGGAATGATAAAATTATTATTCTTACCGACTCTGACGGTGGCGGTCATCTTATAAGGTCACACATAAAAACTGCTGTTCCAAAGGAAAAAATCATAAATTTGTATATCCCCAGAGTTGAGGGGAAGGAAAAAAGAAAAGATGCTCCGTCCAAAGAGGGCGTCTTGGGTGTTGAGGGCATTTGCGCGGAAAAATTAAAGGAAATGCTTCTTCCTTACAGCAACGAGGGACAAGAAGCATCTCATAGCGAAATTACCAAGGCGGATTTTTACGCCCTTGGCTTAAGCGGCAGAGATGATAGCAAGACGCTTCGTGAAAAGCTCCTAAAATCCCTAAACTTTCCTGTAAATATGAGTCCAAACGCCATGCTCCAGGCAATCAACGTTCTTTATACTAAAGAGGAACTTGAAGATTTAATAAAGGAACTAACAAAAAATAAAAAATAAGAAAAAGCAGAAATTCAAAAGATTTCTGCTTTTTGCATTTTTAGTTGTTAGCCTCGAGCCATTCAGTAGCCTTTGCTTTAGCTATTCTTTTTATGTCTTCCTTGGGATATTTTGAGTCTGCACCGCCGTTTGTATAGATAAAATAACAACCGTCGCTTGTTATGTAGAGTGTTTCCTCATATCCGTCACTGTCACCGAAATTGCCGTAAGTAATCTTTTTTACAATCTCGGATTTTTCCGTATCGTATACTTTTTTACAAATTATTTTAATCATAATAATATCTCCTTTAAAATTTTACATAAAAATATTATCATACAATCACGTAATTGTCAACAAGTAATAATTGACATAATTTGCGGTAATATACAAGCTTTAATCCAAGCTTTCCAAAATAATTTCAGCCTCTATGTTTATAGAGCCGTCCTCTTTTATTGAACGGATATAAAGCTTGCCGTCTGTTTTCACTGCATAAATTTTTACACTTTCCCCGCGTTTTATATCATTGATGAATGAAATTCCTATTGATTTTATGCGAACGTTTTCGGGGTTTGGAAGATGATTTATAATCATATCCGGATAGTTTGTGTTGTTCATGTGACCGTTCAAATCAGTATCGGTAAAGCGAACGGTGTATTCACCCATCAAAGATAATGGCGCTTCCTGTGGTATCCTTATGCGTAGTGGATTTTCAAGCTGTACAGGCTCCTCTGTTTCGTAATTACTAAGGTCAACGTCACTTACCTTGTAAAGCTTTTTATCCTCTGTATTGACAAGCGCCCAGGCAGTATGCGCTTCAGCCATAATTTCTTCGTTTCTTTCGATGCTGTATGAACGAAGAAAGCTAAAGCCGCGGCTTGGACATGCCCACGTTTTTGCCACTATATCCTCGTAAGCGTAAATAGGGTTGTAAATTTCAAGTCTTATGCTGCTTAAAATAAACGCTTTCTTATCATTGAAAAGCTCCTCGTATGAGGGACGTCTTGCTTTCATCTGACGCATAGAGGTTTCCTGCATAAATTTTAAAATATGTGAAATTGAAACAACCTCATTTACGTCTGTATCGTGAAATTTTACGTTATATTTTTCTTGATATTTCATATATATACCTCGTTTCCTTTAACATTTTAACATTTATTTGTAAATAAGTCAACATAAAAAATGCAAGGCATAATGCCCTGGAAAGAGCATTATGCCTTTATAATATCAGGTTAAAATTGTGTTGCTTGAAAAAGAAGAGGCTTGCTCGTATGTTCCTTGCATATCCGAATATGAGGTGGGACTAAGACCGAAGCTTACAGTTATTGCGTCGTTTACCTCATGCATAAGATTATCGTCAAGATGCCCCATCTTTTCTTTAAGACGTTTTTTATCTATTGTTCGTATTTGCTCAAGTAAAATAACAGAATCCTTAGATAGTCCAACCTTTTCTCCATAGACGTCAATATGTGTAGGTAGCTTTGATTTTGTCATTTTACTGGTTATTGCGGCGGCGATTACTGTGGGGCTGTATTTATTTCCAATATCATTTTGAACTATCAAAACGGGACGTAGCCCACCCTGTTCAGAGCCTATTACAGGGCTTAAATCCGCGTAATAAATATCCCCACGCCTTATATTATTCATTTTATCACTCCTATTTGCTTTATCTTTCTGCAAGAGTATTATTGACGTAAAAAAATTAAAATAAACTCTGCATTACTATTTTATGCAAATAAATTATTTGTCGCTGTAAATTAAATGCAAAAATAGTCTTTTGTTGTAGAATTTAGTTGCCAAAGGTTGAAAAGTGTGTTAAAATATAATAAATAATCGCAAATTTTCTTTGACGTTTATTAACGTTGAAAATCAAGAGGTGAAAACAATGCACAGAAAGAAGCAAAAGCAATTTTGGACTGATTTTAAATCCTTCATATCACGAGGTAACGTAGTAGATTTAGCCGTGGCAATGGTTGTGGGAGCGGCGTTTAATAAAATAGTTTCACAGCTTGTTGACAGCTTTATAAATCCCCTTATCGGTATATTGGTTGGCGGATTTGATTTGGTGGACCTAAAATACATAATTCACGAGGCACAATATGATGAGCTTGGTAATATTATAAAAGCCGAGGTGGCGTTTACTTACGGACTTTTTATACAAGCGGTAATCGACTTTTTAATAATCTCCTTAACGGTATTTATCGTAGTAAAGGTTTATACGAGATTAAGAAAGCGCCTTGAAGAGGAAAGCCGAAAATGGTATGATGAGCTAAATCCCGAGCAGGCAGAGGAAAGACGCAAAAAGGAAGCAGAGGAAAAAGCCAAGGCAGAGGAGGCAAAAAAGCTGGAGGAAGCAAGACTTGCCGAAATTGAAAGACTTAAGAAGGAAAAGGAAGAAGCCCAAAGGGAGTATTTCTTAAAGCAGCAGGAGCTTCTTACTGAAATTCGCGACGCATTAAATAACAAATAACAGAAAAATCGCTTCATATTTGAAGCGATTTTTTAATATATTTTAATAGGTCAGTAAATTCGCTAAAATTTTTAAATTGCAAATAGTATAATTGTTGCTAGCCGTAGCATACCCAGTAGAACCCGATTTGGAGCGATAAATAAAGCATTATACTTCAACTAAAAAACCTCGCCGATTTTTTAATCGCCATCGCTTTTTTGTCTTGTGTAATACTCTATTTATTCGCTCGAAATTTGCGAAGCAATCTGCAACACAAAATAGGTGAGCAGATTTCAATAGAGAAAGGCGTAGACATATAAAAATATGGCAAGTCTTTATCTGTTGGAAGATGCCACATATTTTGCGTTA
>JAZRIQ010000016.1:0-81623 GCA_045645405.1 Eubacteriales bacterium | reverse complement strand
TAACGCAAAATATGTGGCATCTTCCAACAGATAAAGACTTGCCATATTTTTATATGTCTACGCCTTTCTCTATTGAAATCTGCTCACCTATTTTGTGTTGCAGATTGCTTCGCAAATTTCGAGCGAATAAATAGAGTATTAGACAAGACAAAAAAGCGATGGCGATTAAAAAATCGGCGAGGTTTTTTAGTTGAAGTATAATGCTTTATTTATCGCTCCAAATCGGGTTCTACTGGGTATACTACGGCTAAACAAAAATAACACTCCCTCAAAATTATTGAGGGAGTGTTTTGAATTTTAAGGTGACAGCCTATTCTGTTATAATTTCACATAAGGAGCTTGTATCGTCCATAATAAGCTCGGTACAGCAGGGAACAGTAATTCTTCCGCTGGCGGGATTTTTTATACTTAATATGGTGTTAAGAATGGTGGCGTTTACGTCGCTTTTTTCAAAGGAAAGGTCACATCCGTGCATTTCACAGTTTATCAGCGTCAAGCCCTTGCAATAGCAAAGAGGCTGGGTGCCTGTTATTTTGCAGTTTTCAAGCGTCAGATTTTCAGAATACCAGCCAAGATACTCACCCTTAATTACCGAATTTTTAACCACTACGTTTTTTGCGTGCCAAAAGGCGTCCTTAGTATTAAGTATGGAGTTTTCGATAACGGCGTTTTCTATGTACTGAAAAGCATACTTTCCGTTTACGGTAAGCTCCTTTGCGTCAATATTGCTTGATTTGAGCAACATATATTCGCCGTCTATCGTTGTGCGGCGCACCTTAAGCTCATTTGTGTACCAGCAAAATTCCGAAGAGATAATATTGCTGTCGAAAATTCTTATATTTTCGCATTCGCGTATAGCCTTTACTCCGTTTATTTTGCACCTGTCAAGCTGTGCGTTTTTTGTATACCATAAGGGAGCGCGGCAATTCAGCGTCATTTCGCTTTCGGCAACCGTTAAATCCGTTACGTGCCAAAAAGGGTAACGTAAATTGAAATAGCAGCTCTCAACTAAAACGTTATTGCTTTCCTTTAGGGCGCTTTCGCCGTCTGCCTCACCGTCAAAGCTGCAATTTACAAGACAAAGGTTTTCGCTTCCGTAAAGAGCTCTTTCCCCGTCATAGCGTTCGTTATTTATAATTTTCATAAAAACCTCAATAAAAGTAAGTTGGAACTATTATAACACATTTTTTTAAATTAGTCAAATTTTTATTGTTTTTAAAATTAAAATATGGTATCATTTACTTGTAATAACTTTGTGAGGTAACGTTTATGTACACTTTTTCATCTCTAAAAAATTATATGGATACCGTGCTTGTAAGAGAAAAGGTACCGGGCTTTGACCTTCGCGTTTTGCATAAGGGCAACGAGGTGTTTTCTTATCACGCAGGATATAACGATAAGGAAAACAAAATTCCAATGAAGGGTACGGAGCATTATTATATTTATTCGGCATCAAAGCCTATTTGCTGTGCGGCGGCTCTTCACGCATTTGAGGAGGGCAAGTTCTTAATGGGTCATCCCCTTTGGTGGTATTTGCCCGAATTTAAAAATATAAAATTCAGAGGTACAGACACGCCTATAAAGGGTGAAATTTTAATTCACGATCTGTTTACAATGACCGCAGGGCTTAACTATGACTGTGGCTCTGCCGAAATCAAAGAGGCTGTTAAAAATAACCCGAGCGCTCCAACTCGCCAAATTGTAAAAGCTATTGCAAAAATGGGCGTTGATTTTGAGCCGGGTACAAGATGGCAATACAGCCTTTGCCATGACGTTCTTGCGGCGCTTGTGGAGGTTGCAACGGGAGAACGCTTTGCCGACTACGTGGACAGAGTAATCTTCAAGCCCCTCGGTATGACAAATTCAACCTATCATCCAACCAAGGAAATGATAGACAATATGTGTCAGCAATACTGCTTCAATTACTCTACAAACGAGCCTGATTTGGTAGGAAAAACAAACGGATACGTTTTCGGCCCCGACTACGATTCCGGCGGCGCAGGTGTCGTTACAACCGTTGATGATTACGTAAAATTCGCTTATGCTCTTACCAATTACGGTGTGGGCTTAAACGGTGCAAGAATACTTTCCAAAGCAACAGTTAATCTTATGCGCACAAACACCTTGCCCGTAGGCAGTCAAAAGTTTGAGGACTGTAACTGTTGGATGTCAAACCGTGAATACGGCTACGGTTACGGCGTGCGCACGAAAATCGGCGTAGGACGTGGCGGTAATCTTACCTCTATCGGTGAGTTCGGTTGGGACGGCGCGGCAGGCTTCCTTGTATCTGTGGACCCCGAAAAGCAAATCACAATAGTTTACGCCCAGCAAATGCTCAATCCACAGCATGATTGCACCCACAACAAGATAAAGAATTTTGTAAATACGATAATAGAATAATGCTAACGCTTAAAAAGCCCGCAATCTGTGTGCAAAATTTTGAATTTTGTTGAAAATGTAAACCGTAGGTTAGCAACAAGCAACCTTAGGTTGCTTGACAAATTTAACGCTTTGATATAAAATGATATTAAGGTACGGTTCTTTTGGCAAGAATTGTATTAAAAAATAAAAGGAGAAGAACAATGAAAAAAATCACATCAATGCTTTTGACAGTACTTGCGTTATTTACAGTATTATCATTTGCTTCCTGCAACACACTCTCAACCGTTGAGGTAATTAACGGCGCTATTGAAAAGACCGCCGCTTTAAATGAATACGAGGCAAAAATGGACATTACCATTGATATGGCAATGGAGGGAATGACTATGAACATTCCTATGTCTATCGTAGCAAAAATCAAGGACGCTAAAAGCGAAAATCCAATCACCTCCGCAGAAATGACAACCAAAATACTCGGTCAGAAAATGTCAGTTACCTCATACTCTGACGGTAATTACGTTTACGTTTCCCAGGATGGAGAGGGCTACAAGATGAGTATAGAGGAAGCAGACGGCGAATATGATTACGCCGAGGACGTTGACGATATGCTTAAGGAGCTTCCCGAGGATTTAATTAAGGACGTTACCCTTGAAGAGGGCGAGGACGGAGAGTACAAATTAACCGTAAACGTTCCAAATGAAACCTTTAACGAGCTTTACGGTGACCTTATTGACGGAATGAGCGAGTCCTCCGTTGGCGAAATCGTGGATGAGATTAGCGTTTCTGACTGTAAAATCGTTGTTACGGTTAAGGACGGATACGTTTCAAGCTACGATATTACCTTCAAAATGGAAATGGCAGTTGAAGGAATGAATACAAGCTCGTCAGTTACAGCAAAGGTTGAATTTGTAAATCCCGGAAAGAGCGTAAGCATCATAGCTCCTGACGGATATGAGGATTTTGAGGACCTTGGCGGCTTTGACTGGCAGTAATAATTCATAAATAAAGAAAAGGTTGATACGCAAGTCGGTTTGGCAAGCGTGTCAGCCTTTTTATATTGCAGTCGTTCTGCGCCTCTGTATTGACAAAAATTAACGTTTATGCTATAATACGTATATCATATTATGTTTTCAGGGGGAAAACTATGAAAAAAATTATATCTATTTTACTTGTTTTATGTATGATATCAGTTTTACTTGTGTCATGCGGAAGCAGAGATAATTCAGATAATACAGAAGATAACAAGGTTATTTTAGGCCGATATTCAAAGGGACTTGCCTTTGAGGTAAGCGAGAAAAATCCTAACGAATGTATTATTACGGGCATAGGCTCTTGCACGGATAAAGATATCGTTATTCCGTCAACCATTAACGGAATGCGCGTTGTGGGAATTAAAGAAGGGGCGTTTTCACCCAAAAAGCAGGAGGTTGCTCTTGGTACTAAAATTGCCGAGGTTGTAGCTGAAAACGTAACTGATACGATGATTTTCGGCGGTGAAGCCACCAACGAAAACGTTAGCGAAGAAAGCAACCGGGTAAGCGGTGAAGCAAGCAGTGAAGTAAGCGGTGGCTTTGTAGGCATCGCGCCAGGTAACGTGCCGGGTAACGGTATCGTTATATATGACCAGTATCAAACTGTTGGAGGAATGCTTTCCGGTACCGAAGAAGAATATGTAACAGGCACAGGTACGCCAATTGACCTTGAGGATATAGAAAGCGTACAAATTCCATCTACGTTAAAGGAAATCGGCGAAGAGGCGTTTTATGGCTGTGAGGAGCTTGTAAACATAAATACCCACGCAGGACTTTCCAATATCGGTAAGGACGCATTTAAGGAAACCGCATACTATAACGACCCGCAAAACTGGGAAGGTCAAGCGCTTTATTTAAGTAATTACCTGCTTACCGTATCATACGAGTTCAAAGGCGAATTTACAATGAAGGAAGGCACCACAATGGTTGCTGACCAGGCATTCTCCAACTGCTCTAATATCACAACGATATATACAAGCTTAACTCTTACTACGGTTGGTAATTTCGCATTCTCCGGTTGCACTTCACTTACCGACATAAAATTTGCAAATAGCGCAACCTATTATACCTACGGAACGGGCGCGTTTGACGGTTGCATTTATTATAATCCTTATTTCCCAACCACACCTGAAGGGGACACCACCGTTGATGAGGTAGTAGAGGAAGAAAAATATCTTCAAGAGTACGAGCTTATTGATAGTGAGACCTTTGATAAAATCAAGAATAATATATACGTTAACTATACGGCAGAAACACAGTACCCTTCCAATACCAACGTTGAAATTTTAAAATCAAGCTACGGCTACTATCACTACGTTAATAAGCAGGATGAGCTTATACTCACAGAGCTTTACGGTGATACGGATGCAAACGGTCTCGTTGTCTTTATGCTAAATGACGATAAGCTTTGTTTTTCAAGTGCGAAAATTCCTATGTATATTGAAGTGCTTCAATATATAGATTTTGACAGCTTGACGGTTGCTGATGAAAACAGAGGACTTTACGTATATAACGAGGAAGGCTCAAGCGAAGCGCTCCAGCTTGGCTTCAAGGACGGAAAGCTCCGTTATATGATGCTTGAGTCCGTTGACGGGGGCAGAGTAACGTATTTCTATGATTATGACCGCACGGAAGTGCCCGACAAACCTATGGATAAGTTTGTTCAAGGTGTATATCTTGACAAAGACGGAAATCCGCAATAATTTAAAATAATAGCAGAAAAGAGAACGATTCGGTCGTTCTCTTTTTCTCTCAAATTATACTAATAAGCCGTAATCCTTGGCGCATTTTTTCAACCCGTCCTCAACGCTACTGAATATAACGCCGTGTTTTCTTGCTTTTTCGCAATTTATCCACAAGTTGCGGCTTGACGGAGTGTCCTCAACCTTGATATTTTTACCGATGGAGGACAAAAAAACCTTTGTTATTTGGTGCATGGATTTTTCTGTTTCGCTACCGAAATTGTATGCACCTCCGGGAAGACGAATTACGTTTTCTATATTTTCGGCAACCTCTTTTACGTAGGTTATGCCCCTGTATTCTTTTGTGCTTTGGAATACTGTGTCCCTTGCGTTTATCATATTCATAAAGTAATTTGATTTTTTAAGGTAATAATCATACATCCATTCTGCTCGTAGCATAACCGCATGGGGGCATATATCAAGCACACGGTTTTCCATTTCAAGCTTGTGCTTGGAATATAGATTAGAGGGCTTTACCATATCTTCGGTAAATGGCCCCTCGCATAAAGCTCCGCTATAAACCTGGTCGGAGCTGAAGCATATAAGCTTTATGTTTTTTGAAGCCTTTGCCAAATATATAGGCAGCATTACGTTTGCTATGTATGAAGCCTCGGGATTTTTCTCGCACTCTCCTATATCGGAAATTGCGGCAGTATGAACTACGGCGCTTACGTCGTTTTCCTCTATAATACGGCGTATATCGTCCTCGCTTAAGCCCCTTAAAGAGGGAGAAGCAATAACGTTCTTGCAGTCCTGTATGATTTTACTGCCCACAAAGCCTGTTGTTCCTGTAACCAGTATCATTTTTATCTCCTTTTAAAAAAGCTTTACAGGTATAAATGCGCAGACAACGGCGAAAATAATTGACGGAAGCATATTAGCCACCTTTATTTTTTTGCCGAAAACAAGATTTATACCCACACAGAAAATCAAAATATTGCCAATTACAGAAAGATAGAGAAGTGAGAGTTGCGTCATAATTGGCTTGATTAAAATTGAAAGAGCAGTTACGCTACCCTGCAAAATCGCTACCGGAATTGCCGAAAACACAGTACCTTTGCCAAGAGAGGCAGCCATAATAATTAAAATTATAAAGTCAAGAATTGATTTTGTAACCAACACGGTTATATCACCGTATAAGCCGTCGTTGATAGCACCGACAATTGCCATAGCACCTATGCATACGGTAAAGGAGGCGGTGATAAAGCCCTCTATGAAATTACCGTCTTTTGTGCTGTGCGTTTTTTTCTTGAGCCAAGCTCCGAATCTCTCAAATCCGCCTTCGATATTTATTATTTCACCGATTAACGCACCAAGGGCAAGACATACTATGATTAAAAAATCTCCGCCGTAAACAAGCTCGCCGTCAACGACTGAAAACATTCCCTTGAATGCACCTGCTGCGCCTATAAATATTACGGAAAGTCCGCAGGCTTTACATAGCGTTTCTCTATGCCTGTCGCCGATAAAGCGACCGAAAAGAATGCCAATAAGACCGCCGATTATAATAGCTGAAACGTTAATAATTGTGCCAAGACCGTACATTTTTTCGCCTTTCTACAATCTTTTAGTGTTATTTATTATAAATTTTGTTAAATTACTTTAGTGTACGGAAAAAGGTCCGTTTATTTTTAAAACGTCAGCTCCGTTATCACTCTTTACAAACTCCGCAGTATTCAGACAGAACATTCGTGGCTTAAAATTGCTTGAATTTATGCTATGGCAATGATAAGCACAGTAAAGCGTGCCGTCCTCAGCATTAAAGAAGCTGTGATGTCCTACACCTATGAGATTTCCGTTTCTTATTAAAATAGGATTCCCCTCATATTTTTTAAACGGACCGGTAGGACAGCTTGATACTGCATAGCCAACACCGTAATCAATACATCTTGTGTGGTTGCATGAATATGTAAGATAGTAAAGCCCGTTGTGCTTTACAGTAAAAGGACCCTCTGCAATAAGGCAATCAAGGGTTTCCCAAGGCGCATCTGCGCAAATAAGACAATCATCATATTCCTGTTCAATTCCCGAAAGGTCGTCCTTCATTTTTGCAACGTAAATTCTGTTTTGCCCATCAAGACGTACGTAGTATAAATATATGCTTCCGTCATCATCAACGAAAAGACTGCCGTCAATCGCCATTCCCTCGCGAAGCCAACGCTTGTTTTCTTGCTTAAATGGACCAAGCGGATGGTCAGCGCAAGCAAGAGCTATATGCTCCTCTGACGCATAAACCATATAGAACTTACCCTTGTACGCTAAAACTTCAGGCGCCCAAAACCATTTCTCGCCCATAGAGTCGCCTCTTTTAAGTGCATAGCCTTGCTTTTCCCAATTCTTTAAATCCTCGGACACGTAAACGTAAATGCCGTCCCCCTCAGGCGTGTCTGTGCTGAAATCATTAGCTCCCACAAGCTCCCTGCCATTTTCGGTAGTGCAGTACATATAGTATCTTCCCTCATAAAAAAGCACAAAGGGATCTGCCCCTGCAAGCATCGGGTTTTTAAAATTATTATCCATAAAATTCCTCACAAAACTAAACTGTATAGTATAAAAACATTGTATCATAAAATACAAGGTTTTTCAATTGAAAATTACAAACAAAAAAATAGAGATAGGCGTCATGGGTGATACGGTTCTTGATAATCAAGAACGGACACACCTGTTACCTATCTCCAAAACAAGCATACCACAAGGCATCATAGCTGTCAAGAAGAAAGCAGAAAAATCTATAAACGGCAATTTTTTCAATAAAGAACAAATAAAGGACAAAAAGCAAAAAACCTAAACTGAACCGAGTGGTTCAATTTAGGTTTCTTTTGGGTGCGGAGGCGGGATTTGAACCACAAAACATAAAATGAAAAAATATTAGATATCATTGTTATTTTTTCTGTTTATCCAATCTTTAACAAATTTTTCTGTACCTTTTCTATCTGCAACGGACCTGCCCCACCAGTCCCAGCCTTCTATGATATCAAGATGATGTATTATTTCTAAAATCTGTGGTTTGTAAATTCTTTGACATCTAACATTTTCAACAAGGTCAACATCAACACTATCACAAACAATTCTGCCAAATCGGTTTCTTCCGATTACACTTATGGTGTCCCATTCTTCGCTCCAGTATTTTCCATCTAAATAGACCTTTGTGCCGGGAGTGAATGCTTTGGTGCCATAATAAACATTTCCTTCACTGTCTGTGTGCTTGCCAACTATATTTCCTACAACACCAAATCTCCAATTTATTGATTTATCCATAAATATTCCTCCGTTTGATATAGAAGTTTTGGTTGCAAATCTTTATAAAATAACAGTTTACTTTTTTGTAATGCGATAATACTCTACACCAAGGGGTGTTTCACGGGTAAGCTTATCTCCATCAATGGAAACCCTTCTGTATGTGTCCGTGAATACGGGAGTTCCGTCCAAAAGATATAGCCCGTCGATTATATCCCAATTGGCATCATTTCTGTAAGACGCTATGATAAAATCGTCCTTAATGGTAATACCACGATACCTCTCAGGAAGAATAATCTTGCCGTCACGAGTGGACAAACCAAACTTGCCCTTTGTTCCGGTTACGACATAACCACGCTGATAGTAGATAATATGAGAACTGTCCTCAAAGATAAACGGAACGATGATATTGTTGTTCTCGTCTACGGCACCGCACTTGTGCTGGGAGTTCCAACTACCATAACCGCCCTCGCATTTCCAACTGTGATTATAAGCGTCATTTGAAAGCTTGTTGCCTTCGTAGTCATAATAATCACAGCTGTTCTCGGTGCTAGCCCAATATTCTTTTTCACACTCGATATAATTGTCTTCGAAGCCAATATAGCCATATTTAGCCGGAATTATAATCTCGCCATCGCTAATACGAGCAATGCCAACATGGTGACCTTTACTCCAATCCGAGAAGAAAGCAATTAAACCGTGTTTTTCATCGTATTCATATATAGACTCGTATCTAGGCTCCATAATGATATTGCCGTCAAAATCCATAATGCCGTAATCGCCGTGCTCAATTCGTTGGAAATTAACCGCCGTTCCACTGTGTGTACCAAGGTTCGGATAAATACAAGGAATAACCTCGTTGCCTTTTTCGTCGATAAGACCCCACAGCGTTTTGCCACCTACGTCTTTAGCTACAAAAGCGCGATTTTCATAGTGTCTGAAACCCGTTGTGAAAACATATTGCGGTTCTATTACGATTTTGCCGTATTTATCAATAAATCCCCAATTTCCTGCCGACAATTCATCAAAGTATTCCTCGTCGGGATAAGTATAAGAACCTTCGTATTTTCCGGTGCTGAATTCGCACAAATCTCCGCTAAAATTGCAAAGATCGATATCATAGGGGAATTCAATAGTTTCACCGCGCTCATTGAAAAGGTATTTTTTATCACCTTTCTTGACCTCTACACAGTGACCGTATTCAAAATCATTGCCGTCGTCGAAGATAGGAGGCACTAACCAACTACCATCTCTGCGCATATATCCCACCAGGCTGCTTGATTCCGATCGTGTGCAAAGTAGTTCTCGGCTGCCCATACCATGTGAGTCAATACGAAAAGCAGAATAGTCGGTAGTACGGTTGCCGTTTTCATCAAGCAAGGTGTAACCCGTGCCGTAATATTCACCGGGGCGAGGCTGATAGGTATCGCAGAATACGCTCCGTCTGATATGGAGCGGAACTCTGTATATACCTTCAATTTTCATGGTTTCATTTTCAAAAACCGTTCCAGGTATCTTTTCAGTAACAAGTTGAGTCGCGCCACGATAATGAAGGATATAGGCAGGAATATAATATTCGTTAGAGAATATTACTCCCTCTTTGCGATTATCACATATCAATTTTACCGAATCTAATATACTTTGATTGAATTCGTGCCCGTCTATGAATACCGATTTAGGCAATTCTGCTTCGGTGATTTTTGAAAGATAGTAATTTTTAACGCAACCATCTGCAAAAGAAAGTTGAATTCCGTATGCGTGCATTGTTGGAATATCAAGAGAGCGAGCACCTACAAGAGTAGGCATAATTTCTGCTCTCGGCATATGTGTTAAAGGTACAGGAATAAATTCCTCATCATCCATAATTGGTTCTTCGATAAGCTGAGTGAGCAGATTCCTTGCGCCTACAAAAAGCACATATTTATTATTATCTGATACGATATAAGAAGTGTATGCTATGCTTTTGCGCCTTTTCACATACGCTATAAAAACATTGTTTTTGCCGTCAAAATAGTCCTTGATAGCGGTAATGCCGTTTGCAAAGGGCTCGGCTTTATCATATTTGTAGTTAGCTATCTCGTAGTCGCTTCGGTGTGGGCAACGAGAGATAACAGCATCCTCTGCCAGTATGCTTTCATATTCTGAAACAAGACCACTCGTAATTGAAGAAAACAAAAGAGCTTCGGAATGTTTCCAAAAAGGCATCGATGCCTTAACGAATATATATTTACCGTTAACAAGTGTAGGAATAAGGTAGTCAGTGCCACAATTTTCACCAAAATGGCTTACGCAACGAAAATTATCACTATTAGGGTAGTTATCAATGCCCACGCAGTGGCGCATAATTCGCGCCTTATAACCTTTTTTCTGCCATGCCTTTATAAGCTCATAAGCATACTTAGGGTCAAGTGGGAATTCAAGGTCATCTTCAAAGTGCATAAAGGACAAAAATACTTCATCCCCGTACCTTGATTTTACAAAGTAGGCAATATAATCGTCGTAAAGGACGGTGTCAACAAGAAAATACTCCGAAAGGAAATGTCCAATCGCCATATCATCGGCATACGCCAGGGCGAGAGGGAGAATATCTTCGCGGTTGTTTTTGATGCCGTGTGCGTTCGATGCACGCATTTCGGTTATCGTGTCACCTTGAAAATATTGAGTAAGAATGTTTTTTACTGAATAATTGCTTCTACTATTCATGTTGTCACCCTTTCCGTAGTTTTTTAGCCACTTTTTGCGGCTTTAATACAATTATAGCAAAGAAAAAATCATATTTCAACAGATATATGTCTTAATGTTAGTACATGTCAAAAAAATTATAACTAATTCATTGACAAGAAAGAAAAAAGTGTATATAATAAGGTCAGTAGCTATACCACGAGTCGCTTCGGGCGTATTGTTAGAGGCTTGTTCATCTATCGGCTTGGCAAGGCTACTTGCCAAGGAGAACGTGGAGTATTAGCAATGGCTTTTATAGCAAATTGCGCCACGGTAACTTGGCTTTACCGAAACTGCGAAACGGCAATTGGAGCCTACTAACGTTCAGTCGGTAACGGATAAGGTGCTTAAATGTGATGGCTATTTATACAGCCTGATCCGCTTTGCCCCTTGTTTGCAATTCTGCCACAGAACCGACCTCGGGCGTTGCACTAGGGCTTTTGCATTAGTGAGCTGTGCAGAATAAATTAAGGCGTGCTGGGAACCACCCTATTGGTGTAATCCTGGGGCTTCGTGCCAGCGCCAACTTAAAGGCAAGTAACAGGCGTGTCGATGCTTGGTTTTTATCAAGTATGGTATCGCCCTTGACGCTTGCCTTTTTCCTTTTTACTATCCATCCTCAATATCAGAGAGGGAAGAGAGGTCAATATAGCTTGTGCGAACACCTCTCACACGCGAACCTCGTGACCTTACACATCAGTCGCATAGTCGATTGGCTTCGCCGATAAATCGCCTCGCCACTCTCCTTGCTTGGTGATGAGCCGCGTCGTTAAAACAACACTCAGTTGTTTTAACTTGCTCTCAAGTTATTCGCCCTTATTCCATCGCAAGCGATGGAGGTCGGTCTCTTACAGGAGGTCGCGCGAGCCAAGCGCTATCTTCGTACCCAACGCAAAAAGGACACCTCAAAAGGTGTCCTTTGCGTTGGGTGCGGAGGCGGGATTTGAACCTCGCGTCCTCCGGGTTATGAGCCCGACGAGCTACCAAGCTGCTCTACTCCGCGATATATAGATTCCTAAAACTGTGTTGTTTCGGGAATCGTGGTGCCGATGACCGGACTTGAACCGGTACGGGAATTTCTTCCCAACGGATTTTAAGTCCGTGGCGTCTGCCGATTCCGCCACATCGGCATGTGGTTTATTTTGCCTAATGATTATAACACACAATTTGTTGTATGTCAAGTGGTTTTTTGAAAAAATTATTTTCTGCTTTTATTATATGCTATTTTACTCGAAATATTACAAATAACGAAATTATGAACAAATAATAATTATGTAGAATTGACTTTTTTGCGTAACGGTGTTATAATATTTCGTGAAAAAGGTGTTAAGGAGAAGAAAAATGGCTAAAAATCTTGTTTATGACATTAACGAAAAACCGCCCTTTGATAAGATGATAGTTTTTGCTATTCAACAGCTTCTTGCAATTATGGCGGCAACAATTGCTGTGCCTGCTCTTGTAGGAAACGGTATGAGCGCTTCTGCGGCTCTTTTCGGCGCAGGCGTAGGTACGCTGGTTTATCAGCTTTTCACAAAATATCGCAGTCCTGTATTTTTGGGCTCGTCATTTGCGTTTATAGGTTCTATGAGCGCAGCGTTTGCGGGCGCGGCAACAGCCAGCCTTGGTTATTTGGGCTTGTTAATAGGTGCAATTTTTGCGGGACTGGTTTACGTGGTTATTTCCTTCGTTGTTAAATACGTAGGTGTAAATTGGATAAATAAGCTTATGCCACCTGCCGTAATTGGTCCAACCGTTGCACTTATCGGTCTTTCATTGGCAGACGAGGCTATTAAGGACGTATTTTCTTATGGACCGCAGGATAAAACGAGCGGAGCGTTTATTATGTCAACGGGTATATGGTTGTCCCTTATTTGCGCTATCGTAACGTTTTTTGTGGTTATTCTATGTTCAACCTACGGTAAAAAAATGACGAAGCTTATTCCGTTCATTATCGGTGTGCTTGCAGGCTATGCGTTAGCATTGATATTTACCGTAATAGGCTATATTGCAGACGCAGACGCATTAAAGGTTATAGATTTTGCACCGTTTGCAAATCTTGTATCAGACGGCGTGAAATTTACTACGTTTTTAAAGGTTCCCGAATTTACCTTTATTGAGGGCTTCAAGGGTTTTAAGGATTTTGAATGGAACTATTTGGCAACGGTTGCTGTGGCATACATTCCGGTTGCATTCGTTGTATTTGCGGAGCATATTGCAGACCATAAGAATTTATCAAGCGTTGTTGAAGAAAATCTTCTTGAAAATCCCGGACTCCACCGTACCCTTCTTGGTGACGGTGTAGGCTCAATTGCAGGCGCGCTATTCGGCGGTTGCCCAAATACCACCTACGGTGAATCGGTTGGCTGTGTTGCTATCACACGTAATGCTTCCGTAGCAACGATTACGACGACAGCCATTATGGCAATTTTGATTTCATTCGTTTCCCCATTCGTTGCATTTCTTGATTCAATTCCGGGCTGTGTAATGGGTGGCGTTTGCATAACTCTTTACGGCTTTATTGCAGTATCGGGTATGAAAATGATTCAAAAAGTAAATTTAGAGGACAATGCAAATCTTTTTACCGTTTCAGCCGTCTTAATAGTGGGCATTGGCGGTATGGCAATGAAAATCGGCGAGGTAACTGTTACTGCCACAGCGTGCGCTTTGATTCTCGGCATCATTGTAAATATTGTTTTAAACAAGTTTAAGAAGAATACGGATAAGGAGGACAAGGAGTAATGAAGGATTACAAGAACGTAATAATTTTTGACCACCCTCTTATTCGCCACAAGATTGCGATTTTGCGTAATGAGCATACGAGTATGAAGGAGTTTCGTGAGCTTGTTGAGGAAATTACAACTCTTATGACCTATGAAAGCTTAAGAGAGGGAGTTCCTACAACTGAAATTGAGGTTAAAACTCCTCTTGAAACTTGTACGCAAAAAATTGTTAAGGACAACGCAATAGTTATTGTGCCGATTTTACGTGCAGGACTTGGAATGGTAAATGGCGTTCACGTTTTGTTCCCATCTGCAAAGGTTGGACATATAGGAATGTGCAGAAACGAGGAAACTCTAAAGCCTGACACATATTATTGCAAGCTTCCTGATGGTATTGAGGAAAAGCTTGTGGTTATAGTTGACCCTATGCTGGCAACAGGCGGAAGCGCTTGCGATGCAATTCAACTTTTAAAGGATAAGGGCTGCAAAAATATTAAGTTTATGGCTATTATCGGCGCTCCCGAGGGCGTATCAAAGGTAGCAGAGGCGCATCCCGACGTTAATATATACGTTTCCACCTTGGATAGATGCTTAAATGAAAACGGCTATATTTTACCGGGTCTTGGAGATGCGGGTGACCGTCTATTCGGAACAAAATAGAATAGGCTGACACCTTAAGGTGCAAACATAATTCAAAACACCTCATCAATGATTTTGATGGGGTGTTACTTAATTTAATATTGAAAAGCGGCATTTTTATGTGTTGTTATTTGCAATTTATAAAAGGTGCGTTACGTCAACGAATTCGTGGTAAACCTCTTTTACGCCGTTTGAGTCAATTTTGATGATTGTGCCGCCGTTGATAGGATTTTTCCAATAACAGCCGGGGCCTGTTTTAAGTGCATAAACAAAGCGGACACCTTCATAAACTATATGGAAGCAGTTGGTATGGTCGTGACCTGCTATAAGTGTTTTTGTTAAGCCGTATTCCTTGATTTTATCGAAAACGTGTTCGTCCTGAGGAAAAGAGCAAATACCCTCGCGGCAGGTGCCAAAGGAGCTTTTATATCCCTCGTTCCAGCAATCACTTTTGTAGGTGTCTGCAACGGAGATATTGTTGTGGTCGTATTCTTTGTTCCAAGCGGCATCAAATGCGTAGCGATATGCAAAAATCGGAATGTGCATAATAAGCGTAGCGTCAGTACAGCCAAGCGCCTTAAGAGTGTCAATTTGCTCTTTATACCAAGGAATTTGCTCGTCGTAGAGCTTTGCCCACTCCCAATGCTCCTTGCCGTCACGGAATGAATTTGGAGCTTTGTCATGGCTATCCATCATAATTAAGCCCTCAACCGTCTTGCCATCCTCGTTTATTGTAACTAAATAGTTACCGTTGCCAAGCTCTTTGGGGCCCTCTTCGTACGTAAAAAGAGGGTGCTTTTTGAAAAATGCAACAGTGCTTTCAAGCTTTTCCATTCCGCCGTCCTGGTCGTGGTTTCCCCAAACAACGCAGTAAGGTACGCCAAAGGAATCAAGCTTGCTTGCCAAGCATTCAAGAGCAGCGTGGTCTGCACACCAGGAAAGGTCGCCGCTTATTGTAACTAAATCGGGGCTTGTTCTTTTGTAAAGCTCATCAAGTGTATAATGGGTGATAGCGCCGTTTTTGTGGCTTAATTGCCATTCACCCTCCGTTAATTGAAAATCCGTTAAATTAAGTATTGTAAAATCTTTATTTTTACTCTTATTAAATGTAATCATAAAAGTCCTCCGGGTAAATATATTACTATTATACAATTTATTATCTAAAAAATCAATATTTCACTTGACAAATTATGTCGATAGTATTACAATGATAAATGTTTGTGCAAAAAACAAATTTACGATTATCAATGAAGGTTAAAAAATGAATACAGAGAATATTTTATTTATTCTGTCGATTGCATTGTTTGCGGGACTTCTTTTATCCCGTTTGGCAAAGCTTTTAAGGCTTCCTGCCGTAACTGCATATCTTGTGGCAGGCGTTCTTATAGGTCCATTTTGCTTGGGATTGCTTGGCAATTATTTAAACGTTTCTTGGCTCGGATTTATAAGCCTTGAGGAGGTAGAGAGCTTCAGTATTATCTCTGACGTTGCTCTTGGCTTTATCGCGTTTTCAATCGGAAACGAATTCAGATTTAAGGAACTCAAGCATATCGGTAAGCAAGCGACCGTTATCGGTATTTTGCAAGCCGTTATAACAACCGTTATCGTTGATGCGGCACTTATTGGCTTACACTTTATTATTCCTAATAAATTCCCACTCCCTGCGGCAATTATTTTGGGCGCGATAGCGTCTGCAACCGCTCCTGCCGCAACGCTTATGGTAGTTAAGCAGTATAAGGCGAAGGGTCCTGTTACAAGCACGCTTTTACCTGTAGTTGCTCTTGACGATGCTGTGGGTCTTGTGCTTTTTGCAGTATCATTCGGTATCGCAAAGGCTTTAATTGCAGGAAAGGTAAGTATTCTTTCAATTTTGGTTGAGCCTGTTTTAGAGGTTATCGTTTCACTTACTCTTGGTCTTGTAATGGGCTTGTTCTTTACCTTTATAGAAAGGTTTTTCCATTCCCGTTCCAAGCGTCTTGCAGTTTCAGTAGCGTTCGTATTTGCAACGGTAGCAATTTCAATGCTTAAATTTAATCTTTGGGGCGTACATATTGGCTTTTCGTCGCTTCTTTCTTGTATGATGCTCGGAACAATCTTCTGCAATATATGTGACTTTTCCGCAGAGCTTATGGACCGTCTTGACCGTTGGACGGCGCCAATTTACATTCTGTTCTTCGTTTTAAGCGGAGCAGACCTTAATTTAAGTGTATTTAAGGATTATATCGTTGTTGTAATAGGACTCGTTTATATCTCATTCAGATGCCTTGGTAAGTATTTTGGTGCAAGATGTAGTGCGGATTTATCCGGAGCGGACAGTAACGTTAAAAAGTTCCTTGGAATTACCTTGTTCCCACAGGCAGGGGTTGCGCTCGGTATGGCTATCAAGGTTAGTGAAGGCTTCAAGGACGCTGACACCGTTCTTGTGGGTACGATAGTAACAAATATCGTTTTATTCTCTGTACTTATTTACGAAATCGTTGGTCCGTTCCTTACAAAAATTTCTCTTCAAAAGGCGGGAGAAATCGATCCGGAGGGCAAGACCTCTAACCGTATTAAGCATCACGATAAAGAAGTGCCTACAACTAAAATATAACAAAAAGAACCGACACAGTCGGTTCTTTTTTAGTAGCCGGTCTTCGGCTTAAGAGCTATTTTAAAATATTGTAGTAATAAATCGGAATGGCGCTCCAACCGTGGCAGAGGCTTCCTGCGTTATCAAAGGCGCTTTCGCCCTCGGCGGTTTCCCAAACTGTGTTTGTTTGTTCTGCCATTTTTAAATAGGTTGAGCGTATTTCGTCAAGAATGACGGCTTTGTATTCCTCATCAGTTTTTAAAAGCGCGTCGTATTTAAAGCATTTAAAGCTTAATGAGCAGGGAATAAGCTCTCCGTTTTTAAGAGCTTCGCATATAAATTTCGCCTCATCCTGTGTGCATAAATCAGCCAAAATAGCAAGAGAATTTGCAAGCTCCGTATAGCTGTTTTCTTCCTTTACGAAAAATAACTGCTTTTCTTTGTTGAAAAATGCGTTTTTGGTTGCATTTTGAAGTGAAATCAAGTCCTTTTCGTACTCGAAATTCTTGTTTACAATGCTGCAAATTTCCTTATAATTTTTAAGAGCTATTATAAGCAAGCAATTAAGCAGGCAATCAAAATCCTTTTTGGTGCTTTGATATAACGCACCCTCGCTAAAGGGTGACCAATCGTAGAAATTCCAATGCTTCTTTCCCTCAAAGGTAGGGCAAAGACCGTTTTCCAATCTTGAAACAAAGACGTTTAAAACGTCGCAAATTTTGCTTTCTACGTCATAAAACAGGGAAAAATCGCCTGTGTGAATGAGATATTCCTTAACTGAGGTTACGTAATGCAGGGAAAATGACGGGATGGTAAGGTCAATTCCGCAGGGGTAGCAAATTGATAAAAGTTCGTCAGCGCGAACGTCCTTGCTCATAAGCAAAAGATTTGAGCGCACGTAGTCGCAATTTCCGTTTTCAAAGGCGTAGTAGCCACAGAGCATTTGATTTCTCGAGTCGAAAGCGTATAGGCATTGTTCGCGCCAAGGGCAGTCAACGTAATGCTCCATCATGCATAGCTCCAAGGTGTTTACGCAAGCTTCATAAATTTTTCTGTCTGTGTCGGAAAGTATCGGTTGACTCCTTCGTGCTATGGGATAAAATTGAGGTATTAAGCCTATTTTATGCAAAATAATAGGGGAAGTGGCTGTAATTTCCAAATATCTGCAAGCAAAGCGAAGCATATAGTGGGTAAAATCGTTTATGCCTTCCTTGGAAAAATAATCAATGCTGAAATTCCTGCCTCCGATTATTTTGCGCACTTTGCCCTTTGTCAAGCTTTCACCGTAAGCAATATTTATATTTGCTTCGCCCTCGATTTCAAAAAAGAGAAGTCCCGTTATCTCTCTGCCTAAATCTACTATGAAATGTGTGTCGCTTTCTTTTGAGATTATCTTGCCAAAGGCCTTATCACCAAGTGATAGCTTTTTGTTAGGACGCTTGAAAAATGTGCAATTTTTAGACACAGCCACGGACTTTTCAAGGTCAGCGCCGTCACCAAACTGCCAACCATCCTCGTTTTTTGCATTGTATGTGTAGCTAAATCCAAGCTGCCCCGTAATTTCACGGCATATACCGCTTACGTATCCTTTGCTTTTTCTTGAAAGCACGCTTTCGCCACTCTCAAGTATAGCCTTGCCGTTTTCCAAAACTTCAAAAATTACTCCTGCTTGATACCTTTTATACCGTTGGCTGTCCTTACCGAAGTGATGCACCAAAAGTGCAAAATGGTTTTCACCCTTTGTTATGTGATTACTTAAATCAATTTCATCATAAATTTTGTAATGCTCAAAATCTCCGTATTGATTTGAAGCTACGTATTTTCCGTTTATAAACAGCGTGTAATCGCCGTCGCAGGATAAACGACAAATAGGCGAGCTATTTGCTTTGAATGAAGCATAAAACTCGCCGTAAGTGTCTGTATTTGTATCGTTTATCCAAATAAATTTTGAATTAGCAAATACACTCATATCAGTTCAAAAAGTCTATTGTTGCGTAAAATTCGGTAGTGTCGCCGTTTAACGTGTAGTCAAGAAGATAGCAAATTTTGTCGTAGCTTCCATTTTCGTCAGGTAGTTGGTCAACGTAAGGCTGTTCGACAACGTTAAGAGTTACGTCGCTTACGGTAGAGAGCTTCACGTCGTCAAGATATACCGTAGTGCCCTCAACTTTTGGCTTGATTGTAGTTACGAATCTTTCAACGATATTCGTTTTGTCGCTGAATGTAAATTTATCGTACATTTCAATCTTGTCATCTGTCGGCTTGAAGCTTCTTTCTGCCTTTTGAAGCTTAGGATGAGTTATTTTGCTGTAGCCGAGAGTGAAGTCCATGTATACCCAGCCTGTTTCTTCGTTGTAAACAGCTCTTGCCTTATTCACGTCGTCACCGCCCTGACCCTGTCCGTCAAAAATTGGCAGGCTGTGGGAATAAGAAGATGGCTGGAAATACTCGTGTCTTCTGTTGCTTTGGTAGCCTGGCCAGTTACCCGGGCCTATGTATCCGAAATCACAGAAAATCTGTCTGTTGTTTCTTGCAAGAATGAAAGAGCCAACGTCTTGGTGGTTATGGCTTTCCCATTGGTTGCCGCCCTTAAATGCAAGACCGTAATTGTCGGTTCTCTTTGTAAAATAATTGGAAACCGGTGCATAGTATGTAGCATTTTCAAGCTTATCGGTAGTAAATTCGGGATTATAGTAAACTGTTGAACGAATTGCAAACGCCCAGTGGCAGTATGCAATAATCGTAGCTTGGTCAAGAGGCAATTTTTCAATAGCGTCACCGTAAACGGTCTTTAGCATGTGAGGCAAGCCTACCCAATAACCTTCACGGGCATTAACGTCACTAAACATAGCAAGAACGTTTGGCTGAAGGTGCATTTTTTGGATAAATTGAGAAATAGCCTTAACCTTTGGATTAGCAAGCCAGTCGTGTTCGCCTTGTGAAAATTCACGAAGGAGCATAGCGTAAACTGCAAAGAAACCAAAGCCGAAGCCCCAATAAGCAGTTCCCTCTACGCACATTCCGTCGTCATCATAGCTATCTATATAGCATTGCATAGCAGCCTGTAATCTCGGAAGCTGCTTTTTAAATTCCTCGGGGTCCTCATACATAAGCACGCCGCCAACTGCGCCTGTGCAAACGCCTGTCCAGTTGTTGCCGTGGCTTTCCCAGAAGAATTTTCTCGTCATAAAAGGCTCTATTGTGTGTCGTCTTATTTCATAGCTGATTCTGTCGTTAAGCAGCTTTGGGAATCTATCCTTAAATAAGCTCTTAATTTCTGCCATTGAAAACGCAAGAGAAGCGGCAAAAATATCAATAAGACCCGGGTCAAAGTCTTGAGGCGTTCTGTCGTAGTAGCTGTTATAGTGTCCCAGTGGCGCCCAGGTGTATTCGTTACAAATTTCCCAAACCACCTCAACCAAGCTTCTGTAATATTTTTCGTTTTCGGGATAAATAAGCGCTAAAATAGCAACGCATTGAAGCTGACGGAAGGAATCTCCACCTCTGCCCTGTGCGTTCGGATAATCTAAAACCTGCCAAGCAGAAGAGCAAGCGGGCTCCTTGGCAAAATATTTATCGTAAGCCTCGGTAAGCTCCTTTCTGTGACGGGCAAAAGCGTCGTCGTTTCTGATTCTTTCCCAAACCTTGGGGTCTCTTGCAATATCAAACATAAAAATCTCCTTAAATTTGCAATTATAGTCATTAAATTTATAATACCATAATCTTAACAAAATTTCAATGTATAAATTGATTTTTTTGTGTATTTATGCTATACTTTTTATATTAAGAATTTTGCGACGAAAAAGAGGAATTTATGGAAAAGAAATTAGTCAACTTATATCCCTCAGACCATTGGCAAACCTCAACTCCTGTCGGTAACGGCGTTTTGGGAGCAAGCGTTTACGGTGCGGTTTACGATGAGAGAATTTTAATAAATCACGAGGCTTTATACAATTGGACCTGCAATAAGCATTATCCTGATATTTCTTATGCGCTTAAAGAGGTTCGTGACCTAATGGACCAAAAAAGATATAAGGAAGCGGACACCTATTATACAAACATAATCAATGCATCCGGCTTTAAATCCAACAAGGGTAAATTTTTTCCCGCCTTTGATTTGCACTTGATTTTTGAAACTGACGGCGCGCCCTGTAATTACAGGCGTGAGCTTGATATGGAAAACGGCGTTTGTACCGTATCGTATACGGAAAACGGCAAAAGCTGCGTTAGAACGGTATTTTCATCAATGACTGACGGATACGTGGTTGTGAATTTGAAAAATGAGACGCCCTTTGGGGTAAAGGCTACCCTTGAGCGTCACGATATGAGCGATTACGTTGACAATTGGTACGCTGACGAATTTAAGTCCGTGGCTATTGACAAATACATATATTCGGAGAGCAAAACTGCGGGCGGACTCCATTTTTCCGGCATAGTTAAGGTTTTAAGCACCGACGGTGAAATTTTGTCAGTCAAGGCAGACAAAAAATTAAAGATAGATATGAGCGGAAGCGTTGCTTTGCAAAACTATCTTGAGGTAAAGGGTGCTACGGAAATCACTTTTATCTTAAACGTGAATGAAAAAGTGACCCCTTACGAAGAAATGCGAAACGAAATTGACAAATGTACGTTTTCCTATAAAGAACTTGCAAAAAATCATACCGATGCCTTCAGCAAGATGTTTAACGGCACAAGATTATCTATTGCAAAGGGTGAAAATCTTTCAACGGAGGAGCTTCTTTTAAAGGGATATAGCGGAAATATAGACACAAGGCTCATTGAAAAAATGGCAGACTTCGGAAGATACCTGCTTATATCCGCTTCCTCAAGCTGTAAATATCCCGCTAATTTGCAAGGACTTTGGAATGGAGCGTACTCTCCGGCTTGGGCTTGCACCTTCTTTAATAACGAGAACATTCAAATGGCATATTGGCAAGCTTACGCAGGCGGACTTTCTCACACGGTATTGCCGCTTTTTGACTTGTACGAAAAATTCCTTGACGATTACCGCTTGAATGCAAGAAATCTTTATGGCTGTCGCGGACTTTTGTTACCTCTGTTTATGGATAACTCAAACGGCTTTAAGGAAAACACCCAGCCCCACGTTATTTATTGGACGGGAAGCAGCGCTTGGATTTGTCAAATATATTACGATTATTATTTATACACACAGGATAGGGAATTTTTATTAAACAGAGCATATCCTTTTATGAAAGAATGTGCGCTGTTTTACGAGGACTTTTTAGTGTATGACGAAAACGGCAAGCTAAAGTCATACCCTTCCCAATCTCCGGAAAACAGAGCAGACGGAGATTTCGAGGGGGCAAGAGAGCTTTCGGTTTGCATAAACGCCACAATGGATTTTGCTCTTGTAAAGGAGCTTCTTACAAACCTTGTTACTACGGTGAAAAATAACGGCTTAAAGGAAGAAAAGCTGGACACGTGGCTGAAAATGCTATCAAGCATACCTGAATACGAGATAAACGAGGACGGCGCAATCAAGGAATATATGCACCCTGACTTTAAGGACAATTATCATCACCGCCACCAATCTCACATATATCCGCTTTTCCCGGGTCTTGAAATAAACGAGGATAATAATAAGGAGCTTTTTGAAGCTGCAAGAGTAGCGGTTGAAAAGCGTCTTTGTATAGGACTGAAAAGCCAAACCGGCTGGTCACTTTCTCATATATCTAATATTTACGCAAGGTTAAATGACGGAGAAAGGGCAAAGGAGTGTCTTGATTTACTTCTTCGCTTCTGTACAGGACAGAATCTTTATACTCACCACAACGACTGGCGTAATATGGGTGTAACGCTAAAGTATATGCACGCAGGTCACGCCCCCTTCCAAATTGACGCTAATCTTGGCTTTACAAACGCCATTTACGAGATGCTCTTATATTCCGACCTTGATAAAATCAAATTGCTTCCCGCGTTACCAAGTGATTTTAAAGAGGGAAAAATAGAAAATATCCACGCCCGTGGTGGATATACCGTGTCAATTGAGTGGAATGAAGCTGAAGTAAGGGCGACTGTTACGGCAAGCAATGACGGAAAAATCAACGTCGGCTTAAGGGGCTACGCTTTGGAAAGCGATGCCTTTGAAAGCAGTGCTTACGGAAACGATTACCGCCTTTTAAATCTCAAAAAAGGCGATACAGTATCGCTGATTTACACAAAGTAAATACCAATAAATTGGGGCGTCGCAACAAGCGACGCCCCGGTTTATTGTTAGCAAATATAGATTCAATTGAAAGAAATTCAGAACGTTAATTACTCCTCAACCATAGTTGTGGCTTTATCGAAGATATCCGTAATTTCCTTTGAAGGCTCTTTGTCAATAAGCGTTACAACAACGGCAACTATCATACTGAGGATAAATCCCGGAATAAGCTCGTAAATACCTGTTGATTTTGATAAAAACGCGAGCCAAATAACGTCAACGAGTGCGCCGCTGATAACGCCTGCCAAAGCACCCTTATAGGTAAATCTGCGCCAGAACAGCGAAAGAATAATTACAGGACCGAACGCAGAGCCAAAGCCTGCCCATGCATTTTCAACAAGGTTCATAATTGCTTGCGCACCGTCACCCTTACCGCTCGCAATAAAGTAAGCAACAAAGGCAACCGCTAAAACTACTCCGCGACCTACCCATAAAACCTCCTTGTCGGTTGCGTTTTTACGGATAAGCGGCTTGTAAATATCCGACGTAAATGAAGAAGAAGCAACAAGAAGCTGACTGTCGGCCGTTGACATTGACGCCGCAATAATAGCGGAAAGAAGAACTCCTGCAATAAACGATGGGAAAAGCATTCTTGAAAGCTTGATAAATATTAAGCTTTGTTGACCGTTTGATAAAAGCTCCTCGCCAACAAGCATTCTGCCAAAATATGCAATAACGATTACCGCAACAAGAGATGCAACAACCCAAACGATAGCAACTATGGCAGATTTTTTAACCATTGATGATTTCTTGATAGCCATAAAGCGAACGAGGATGTGCGGCATACCGAAATAACCAAGTCCCCAAGCAAGTCCGTTTATAATATCCTTAAACGATGCCTTGAAAATATTCTGAACAAACTCGTATTTTTCGCCGTTATACTCGATCGTTTTTGAAAGAAGTCCAACGTCAAGGTCTTTTGTGATAGCGATAATGATTGGAACTGTCAAAACCGCACCTAGCATAAGAATTCCTTGGAAAAAGTCTGTCCAGCATACAGCCTTATATCCGCCAAGGAATGTGTATGCAATAAGAATTATTGCAAAAATAAGCATTGAAATGCCCTTTTTCATATCGAACAGCGTTGCAAATACGTTAGCACCTGCTACGAAAGCGGAAGCAACGTAAACCGTAAAGCAAACGAGAAATACGATAGCGCATACTACCTGTAATGATTTGCTCTTGGTTGCGAAGCGGTTTGATAAATACTGTGGCACGGTGATTGAATCTCCTGCTGCCTGTGAAAAACGGCGAAGCCTGCTGGCTACCAAAATCCAGTTAAGAGCAGTACCGATTGCAAGACCGATACCTATCCAAGCTTGTCCAAGACCGAAAGCAAGAATGCTTCCGGGAAGTCCCATAAGCAGCCAAGCACTCATATCCGAGGCTTGCGCGCTCATTGCGGTTACCCACGGTCCCATGCTTCTTCCGCCAAGGAAATAGTCCTTGTCCGAGGAGCTTTTTGACTTTAAAAAGAAAAGCGCTCCTATTGTAAGCATAGCTACAAAATAAAGAATCAATGCTAAAAGCTCAAAATTCATAATTTTTTAACCTCACTTTTGAATTTTTTTGAAAAAATATACACCATTATAACATGTTTTTCAAAAAAATGCAAAAAATATTTATTTTTTTGAAAAAATATTCTAAAATTCAATTTCCAACCCATCATAAGCGGTAATTATACCGTGCTTATCCATTTCGCTCGATAGCGTAGCGTGGTCGGTGTGCAGTGTATAAGCCAAATGACTGATAACGTACTTTTTGATTGCGGTATTTATACTCTTTTTCATTTCCAAAATCATATTCAAGCTCGTATGCTCAAATATGCGGTAGTCGCCCTCCACGAAGCCGACGGTTGCGTCAAAAACCGCAAGGTCAACGCCTTTTTTCCAGATGGCATCAACCTCTTCGTAAAGAAGCCAACCGCCATCAAGACCGTAAAACATTCGCTTTTCGTCATTTTCGATAATAAAGTGACAGGTTGGTATGGTGTGATTACCTCGGAATGATAAAACGCGATACTCCCCCAACTTGATTACGTCACCCGGGGCGGTTTCAATAAATTTTGCTCCCTTTGATACCAAAAAATCAACGGTTTCTTGATTATAGTGGTCGCTATGCTTGTGCGTGTTTAAAACGTACTTTATTTTGCTAACGTCAACGTTAAATTCCTTTAATGCGCTTGGTACGTAGGAATTTGGGTCTATTAAAATAACGTCATCAATAAGTGCTGATGAATTTCTTCTTAATTCCTTTTCCTTTCCTGTATAATCGGCTGCTCCCGTACCTAAAAACAAGATTTTCATACCTTTTGCTCCTTTGTGTGTATAAACAATACGTAATGATTTTATCATAGCTCGGGCGGTTATGCAATAATAAATTTCCTAAAAGGTATTGAAAAAAACGCTTTAGTGTGCTAAAATGAAGATGACTTTTGTTTTGAGAAAGAAGAAAAGCGTACTTTTTAAGGAGGCGTCTTTATGGAAAAAGAGATTTGGGTACAGTTTTTCAAGGACGGATTTTTTGGCTACGGTGAACAGGGAGATTTCCGATATTGGTCTCTTGCTCACTTTATTCCTATCATCATATACGGAGTATCAATTTATTTAATGTTCCGATACAGAGAAAAGCTGAGAAATTGGAAGCATGAGGAGAATTTCAGGTTTATTTTCGCGGCGGTAATGCTTATTGCGGAAATGTCGTATTTCTGGCGCTTGCTTTACGTAGGCAGCTCCGACCCCGCAACGACCAATTTACTTGATAAATTACCGTTACAGGTGTGTGAATGGACGTGTATTTTTGCTGTTTTTATGATAACGAAAAAGAGCAAATGGTTATATCCTATCTGCTTCTACGTGTGCTTGACAATAGGTATTTTCCCACTTTTAACCCCATCTGTTTTAACAAAAACAGGACCTATGTATTATAGATATTACCAATATTGGATGGAGCATATTTTGCCACCTCTTGCGGTATTCTATATGACATTCGTTCACGGTATGAGACCGACGAAAAAGGGTATTATCCCCGCAACCGGATTTTTAGGCGTTTTGGTTGTCTTTGCTCTTATCTGCAACGCAAATATTGAGGGCGCAAACTACCTGTACATAGCAAAAGGTACGGCAGAAGAGGGCGGAAGCTCACTTATGGATCCGTTTTACAATCTTGTAGGCGGTAGTCAGCCGTTGTTACTTCTTCTCCTTGCAGTATTTATAATCGGTATATTCTTCGGTGCTTACTATGCTCACGTAGGCATAATAAAGCTGTATGAAAAATGTCAAGCAAAGAAAGGTGCATAATTTTAAATCCCACACTTTCGTGTGGGATTTTCAGTTGACTTGACCAAAACATTGTGCTAATATTATTGTATATTCAAGAAAAGAGAGAAAAGATGAAAAAAATGCTTGATTTGTTAAAAAAATCAGTACCGTATATGATAATATTAGGTATGACGCTGCTTACGTGTAATACCGTGTTTTATGATGGCTTGCCATACGGTGATGATTTTTATTATCACTTTGCTAATATGCTGGACAAATATAACTCAATAATAGAAAATCATACCCTTAAAGGAATCAGCGGTAATTTAGCCCAGGGAATTGGCTCCGGCGGAGGGCTGTTTTATTCGCCACTTTCGCACATAACGGTAGTTATACTTGCCGTAATTTTAAAGGTATTTGGCGTAACGCTTGTGTCTGCATATAAAATTACGGTTGTTGGCTCTGTTTTTTTGTCGGGAGTATTTACTTACCGTTTTACTATGCATTTTACGAAAAACAATAAGGTTGCGGCATTACTGGCGGCTGCCTGCTACGTTTTGTACCCTTATCGTTTATTTGATTATTTTTGCAGAAATGCAATAGCGGAGGCGTTTTCGTTTACCTTTATTCCGCTGTTTTTAATGGGACTTTACGATATTACTCATATAGACGATGAACCAAGCATAACGCATTTTGCCGAGGTAATTTTGGGAGGAGCGTTATTGTATCTGTCTCACAATATTACAGCTACTTACGTTTTTATCGTAGGTGCTGTTTACTTGCTTATGAACGTTCACAGAATAATACCGTTAATGCGTAAGAGAGGATATTTGGTTTATTCCTTTGCGTCTGTTGCGCTTCTTATGGGAATTGCGTCAATAGCATTATTTTCACAGCTTGAGCTAATGGGTACGGATATATATAATCTTACCGACAAAGCGGCTATGTGGACGGACGTAAGCGCTGTTACGTCAAACGTTAAGGAGGAATGGACGTTTTCAGGCTTTTATAATATCTCTTTCTTGAGCTACTATGGAGTAAACGGCTCTTCTCTTTACACCGGCGTAATTATGTATGTGATTTCGTGTCTTGTGTTTGTGGTAGCAATGAAGCTTATGTCAGACATCAAGATGCTTAAATATTGGGATTTGTTAATTTCAGCCATAGCACAAATAATAGTGGTAGTGTTGGTAAAGCCCGAAAGAGAAATATATTTTGCCGTTTTAATATTCCTTGCAATTTACGTTTTCACTTATTTTATGAGAAACGAAAGCGATATGGAAAGCAAGCCGAAAATTTATAAAAACCCGCTATTTTTGGTTTCTGTTTTAACGATAATAATATCGCTTATGGCTATGGAGACAGAGGAATTTTGGAGAAATATGCCAAGTATACTGCTTAACATTCAATTTCCTTGGAGAATGTGGGCGCTTGTGCAGATTTCTATAGCAATACTGGTAGGACTTTTCGCCGAATATTACGCAAAGGAAATAAACGTAACGTGCCTTTTAATAATATGCGTAACGTTGCTTATGGCTACAAGTCAGCATTCCATAGAAAAAAGAGTGTTATATGAAAAAGCGCATACCGAGCATTGGATAGATACCGTTGACGAAAGCTTTTTTGACAGAGGAACGGCGTTAGGACATAATAAGGAATACTGTCCGCAGGTGTTTTTTGACAACGATTATAAGCCGAGCTATCAAAATTCTCTTTATTATCAGGTTGGAAATATAATAAAAAGCTCGTACTATAACGGCGAGGATTATACAATAAAGCCCGTATTCTTAAACGGAAGCGGAGAAATAACGGTAAATTCCGTGTTTGCGCCAAGATATGAAATGACGGTAAAGGCATACGAAGACGGAATTATACAAATGCCACTTATTTACTACCCGGGCTACAAAATCGTTTTTGAGAATGTGGAAACGGGCGAAAATGTTAAGGTAAAGGGCGGCAATCTTGACGGCCTTGTTGCCTTTGAAATTCCAAGGGGCAATTATACCGTCAGAACGAAATATACAGGCACAGCGGTGCGTCAGACGTCAATAGCTTTAACTGTGCTTTGCTCCCTTGCGGTTACAGGGGCGTTAGTGTACGAGGGCGTAATTAAGAAAAAGAAATAAGGAGGAAAAGTCTATGCCGATGCGCGGTAAAAAAATGAACCTTGCCTTTGGGCTTGAGGTTATTTATGAGGATGCCGAGTTTGTAATAAGCGATAAGGACAAGGTGGGTATAGTAGGAGTAAACGGCGCAGGCAAGACTACACTTTTTAAGGTTCTTTTAGGCAAGCAGGAATTGGATAGCGGAAGCGTAAGCGTAGGAAATGCAGAGATCGGATACCTCCCCCAGGAAATTGAAATAGAGGATGAAAACCAAACCGTTTGGGACTATCTTCGTGACGGCAGACCTATAAGAAAGCTGGAAAATGAGCTTAACGAAATTTACGTAAGGCTTGAGGTTGCACAGGGCGAGGAGCAGGAAGCTCTTCTGCGCCGTATGGGGAAAATTCAGGACAGACTTGAATATCTTGATATTTACGACAGCGAGGACATTCTTTTCGATTTGATAAACGAGGTGGGAATAGACCTTGACCTTCTTGAAAGACCAATGAGGGAGCTGTCGGGCGGTCAAAAATCGAAAATGGCTTTCACAAGATTGCTTTTTTCAAAATCTGAAATTCTGCTTCTTGACGAGCCTACTAACCATTTGGACGCCTCTACAAAGGAATACGTAACGAATTATCTTAAAAATTATCGCGGAATGGTGCTTATAATCAGTCACGACGTTGAGTTTTTAAACAGAGTTATAAATAAAATTCTCCTCGTTGACAAGACTACCCATAAAATAAATATCTATGAGGGCGATTATCAGACCTATCAAAGAAAATATGCCGACGAGAAAAAGCACAGAGAAATGGCGATAGCGCAGCAGGAAAAGGAAATAAAAGCTCTTGAGGAGTTTGTTCAGAGGGCAAAGCAGGCAAGCCAGACAAATCACGCCATTAAGCGTATGGGACAGGAAAGAGCCTTGCGACTTGAAAAAAAGCGTTCGGAAATGCTTCAAAAAACAAAATCCTATAAGAGAGTCAAAATGGATATTAAGCCCAAGAGAGAGGGCGCAAAAATTCCTCTTGAAATTGAAAATCTTACCTTTAAGTATCCGGAAACGCCTTATTTGTATAAGGATTTATCAATCAAGCTTCAAGGCAACGAGCGTTTTTTGGTGGTAGGAGAAAACGGTGTGGGTAAATCTACGCTTTTAAAGCTGATTATGGGAATTTTGACACCTGAAAAAGGTAAAATTCGTTATAATGATAAAACAGACGTGGCATACTACGCTCAAGAGCTTGAGGATTTGGAGCTTGATAAGACGATTTTGCAAAACGTAGATAACGACGCTTATACCGAATGGCAGCTACGCTCAATTTTGAGTAATTTCCTGTTTTATGAGGACGATATAAACAAGAGGGTGGGTGTTCTTTCACCCGGTGAAAAGGCAAGGGTTGCTCTTTGCAAAATTTTATTGCAAAAGGCTAATCTTCTTGTTCTTGATGAGCCTACAAACCATTTGGACCCCGAAACGCAAAAAATAATCGGAGGAAACTTTGCTCTTTTTGAGGGCACTATTATAGCTGTCAGCCACAATCCCGAATTTGTTGAACAAATGGGAATAAGCCGTATGCTCATTCTTCCTCTTGGCAGAATAGTAGATTATTCAAGAGAGCTTCTTGAATACTATTACGAGCTGAATACGCCCGATGAGGAGAAGTATTAGTCGTCAGTCGCCAGTATTCGGTAGTAAACAAGGACGCGTACTTCGTGCAGATAAGTTTTTACTGTGAAATGAATAGAAAAAATCCCTCAGACGAGGGATTTTTTTAACCTAATAAAGTGTCAAATATAAGCATAACGCAAAAGCCTATTAAAAGAGAGTAGGTTGCGCCACGCTGGCTTCCGTGGGCGTGGGTTTCAGGTATCATTTCATCGCTGATTACGTAAAGCATAGTTCCGCCTGCAAAGGCAAGTGCGAAAGGTAAAATAACGCTGGCAACGCTAACTGCAAAATACCCGATAAGTGTGCCTACGACCTCTATAAGACCGGTTGCCATAGCTATAATAAAGGTTTTTTTACGGCTCACTCCGCTTGATAGCATAGGACCGATAATAACCATTCCCTCGGGAATGTTTTGTAATGCAATACCGCCCGCTATTATCAAGGCTTGAGCTTCATTACCTGAGCCGAAGCCGACACCTGCGGCAATTCCCTCGGGGAGATTGTGTATAGCTATTGCCATTACAAAAAGAAGAACCTTGCTTAATTTTTGGTTATTGTGAGCTTCTATGTCATCGCCAATCATTTTGTGCAGGTGAGGCACCAATTTATCGATGAGATTAAGGCACAAAGCACCGATAAAAATACCTGCAACGGTAATTATGAGAGATAAGGGCGTGCCGTATTCACTACCATATTCAATGGACGGAAGAACTAAGCCGAAAACTGCGGCGGAAAGCATAATTCCTGCGGCAAAGGATAAAACTATATCAGAAAATTTGTGAGAAATATTTTTAAAGGCAAAGCCTATGATAGCGCCTATGACGGTTGCGCCGCCCACACCTAAGGCTGTAAGTAAAACTAACGTCATAATACCTCTTTTGCGTTTTTTTATTTTATTATATCATTGAAATTTGTTTTTTTCAATGATATAATCGTATTATAACATATTTCAAAAATTTTCAACTGAAAAGAGGTAAAAATATGAAAATAAAAAATGTAGTTTTTGATTTTGGACAAGTTATAATTAAATTTGTGCCTGAAATAATGGTTAGCCCTTACGTAACAGACGAGGCGGACAAACGCCTAATATGCGACGTGCTTTTTGACAGGCTTTATTGGGATAAATTAGATAAGGGAACCATCAGTAACGGGGAGGTTTTGGAGGCTTGCCGCACACGTCTGCCTCAAAGACTTTGGGAAATAACTGACAAGATTTATTACAATTGGATATATAACGTTCCCGAAATTGAAGGAATGAGAGAGCTTATTATTAAGCTGAAAAGCAAATACGGAGTGGGCATTTTTCTTTTGTCCAACATTTCAAACTATTTCGTTGAGCATAAGAATGAGTTTTCGATTTTTACGTATTTTGATAAATGTATTTATTCCGCACCTATCGGTATTGTAAAGCCAAGTTTTGAAATTTTCGACTATCTTTGCAAGGAATGTAACATAAATCCGAAAGAAGCGATATTTATTGACGATAACGAGTTAAATATCAAGGCGGCAGTTCAATTTGGACTGAACGGCTACGTTTTTGACGGCGACGTTGAAAAATTGGAAAATTATCTTGATACCATTCTGGAGATTAAAAATGACGCTTAAATTGCTTGTGCAAGCTACGTCTAAATTCTTACTGGGCGTAATTTTGGTTGGACTGCTGATATTTTTGCCGGCAGGGAGCATTTCCTTTTTTAACGGCTGGTTGCTTATTTGCGTTTTGTTTGTTCCTATGTTACTTGCAGGAATAGTAATGGCAATTCTAAAGCCTGAGCTTCTAAAAAAGAGACTTAATGCCAAGGAAACAAAAAAGGAGCAAAGCTTGGTTGTAAAGCTTTGCGGACTTATGTTTATTGGGGGCTTTGTTGTTGCAGGGCTTGGCTTTCGCTTTAACTGGTATATGCTACCAAGGGCTGCTGCAATTTCTGCGGCGGCTGTATTACTCGTTTTTTACGTTCTTTACGTAGAGGTTTTAAGAGAAAACGTATATCTTTCAAGAACAGTCGAGGTGCAGGAAAATCAGAAGGTAATAAGCACAGGACTGTACGGAATAGTAAGGCACCCGCTATATAGCATAACGCTGTTCCTTTTCTTATCTATGCCGATTATACTTGGCTCTCTTTATTCTTTTTTGATTTTTCTTTTGTACCCTTTTATAATAGCTGTAAGAATAAAAGGAGAAGAAAAAATGCTCGAAAAAGAGCTTGACGGATATACCGAGTATAAGGAAAAGGTTAAATATCGCTTGATACCGTTTGTGTGGTAAAAAATAAATCTCCGACATATCAGCCAAAAAAGGCGCTGACGTGTCGGAGTTTTGTTCTATTTAAGATATAATTCCGCCGCCAAGAACGGTATCGCCGTCATAGATAACAACGCTTTGTCCGCGGCAGATAGCCCTTTGAGGCTCGTCAAATATAACGTGCAAAAGCCCGTTTTCCAAAGAGGCGTAAGCGTCCTTTGCTTCTTGATTGTAGCGTATTTTTGCCTTGACACGTATCGGTTTTTCTATACTGTCAACAGCGGAAAGGTTTACGTCAGTAGCATATAGCTCCTTTGAAAACAAATCCTCGTTATAACCGAGTATAACTTGATTTTTTTCTAAATCCTTATTAACTACGTACATAGGCGCAGGTAATGCAAGCCCCAATCCCTTTCTTTGACCTATTGTGTAGCGGATAATGCCCTTATGCTTTCCAAGAATGTCACCTTTCAAATTGACAAAATCGCCCACAGGGTAGGATTTTTTTCTGTAATTTTCAATAAATGAAGCATAATCTCCGTCCGGAACAAAGCAAATATCCTGACTGTCTTTTTTGGAGCTTACGTCCAGCCCCGTTTTGGTAGCAAGCGCTCTTGCTTCGTCCTTAGAAAGAATGTTTCCGAGAGGAAATACGGTTTTTTCAAGCTTTTCCTTTGAAAGTCGCCATAAAACGTAGCTTTGGTCTTTTTTTGTATCCAAGCCTCTTTTTAAGACACGTCTTGCGTATTTTTCATCGTATTCTATCCTTGCATAGTGTCCTGTGGCGATAATGTCGCACTCGTTTTCCAATGCGTAATCGTAAAGCTTGTCAAACTTCAAGTGAAAATTACATTCAATACAGGGATTTGGCGTTAAGCCGTTTTCATAAGCGCTTATGAAATTTTCTATAACGTATTTATCAAAATCCTTTGAAAAATCAACCACGTTATACGGTATTTGCAAATTTTCGCATACCTTTCTTGCATCTTCAATATCCTTATCGGTAAGACAGGACGAGTTATTGTCGGAATGTAGCTTCATTGTTGCACCGATACAGTCGTAGCCCTGATTTTTCATAAGTATGGCGGCGCAGGCGCTGTCAACGCCGCCACTTAATGCAATTAACGCTTTCATCAGAATATGTAGCTACCCTTCTCAACCTCATATTTAACGCCGTCAATAATGATTGTTGCGCTGGATGGGGTTATAATTTCGTATCGGATTTTACCGTCCTTGTGGTACCATTTTGATGATACTAAACCTCTTACTGTGTCGATAGAAGCACTTAAACGGTCTAATTTGTCAGTTGGATGGGGTTCTATAAGAATATGCTCAAAGCCCGGCTTTTCTTCAACCGTTTGAATACCGCAGGCAACGCCGTAAACCCAATCCGCAACGCTTCCGTATCCATAGTGATTAAACGAGTTCATATCCTTTGACCAGAATTCTCCCTTGTCGTTTACGCCGTCCCAATGCTCCCAAATCGTAGTAGCACCCTGCTTAACGGAATAGAGCCATGAGGGAAATTCTTCCTGTAAAAGTAAATCGTAAGCTAATTCGGTATATCCGTTTTGGGATAGTGCGTGCAATAAATAAGGTGTACCTACAAAGCCTGTTTTCAGTCGTTTGCCGTTTTCTATAATCATATCGGCAAGCTTTTTTGCCACTTCCTTTTTGTTAGTGGCAAAGTCAAAGTAAAGGGCGAGAACACATTCTGTTTGCGTATTGAATTCCTTAAAGAATTTACGTCCCTTTTCCAAAATTTTAGCGTAAAGCTTTTCGTATTTTTCTACGTTTTTGCCAAGCACCTTGCCTGCTTTTACAACAAGACTTGTGGAGTAGGCGTAGAAAACCGTAGCTATAATATCGGTGTTGCTGGAGCCTTTATAGCTTCCTGCGGGAGCGTCAAGACCGAGCCAGTCTCCAAAATGCCAGCAACCGTACCATAGATATTTTTCTTTTGTAATTCTGCCGATTTCATCTACGTAATTGCACATAGATTTGAATTGTCTTGCAAGAATTTTCTTGTTTGCATAAGTGAGATAAATCTGCCAAGGACAAACGGTTGCTGCATCACTCCAAGCGGCAGTTGAGCTACCCGGTTTATCGTGTACTTGCGGAACGCAAAACGGAATTAAGCCCTCGCGCTTATGCTCAAGGCGAAGGTCCTCAAGCCATTTATCAAAGAATTTTTCTACGTTATAATTGTAGGAGGCAGTTCTTATAAATACCTGCGCATCACCCGTCCAGCCCAGTCTTTCGTCTCTTTGCGGACAGTCGGTAGGAATGTCAAGGAAGTTACCCTTTTGTCCCCAGATAATATTGGAAAAAAGCTTGTTAAGCAAAGGACTTGACGAGTCGAGATAGCCTGTTCTTTTTATATCTGAATGAAGAACGATAGCTTTTACGCTGTCCTTGGTAACCTCGCAGGGAAATTCGTCAACTCTTATGTATCTGAAGCCCCAGAAGGTCAGCTTGGGCTTATAGGTTTGATATCCGTCCTTGCATACGTATTCAAATTTTGCTTTTGCACTGCGGTAATTTTCAGTGTAGAAATTGCCGTCACCATCAAGAATTTCCGCAACGGAGAAGGAAACCTTATCCTTTGCTTTTGCATTAAGAGAAATTTCAAAATATCCCGTCATATTTTGACCGAAGTCAATAACGGTTTCACCCTTTGGAGTAGTAAAAATACTTTGTGGGTAAATAACCTCCTGCTCCTTGACTGTTTCACCCTGCTGCTTAACTATTTTAAATTCACCGTAATTTTGAAGCTTAACGGGAACAAAATTTTCTTCCAGCGTTGCGTCATAGCATTCTCCGTCGTAAATATCGGAGAACGTGATTTTACTAAAGGCGCATTCCCAGCTTTTATCGGAATATATATACTCCTTTTCACCGTTTTTATAAAGTATTTCAACCTGGCAAATCAACGCAGGATACACGTCGGAAAGCTCTTTTCTTGTTCTTATGTTAATTCTGCCGTTAAACCAACCGCACGAGAGTGTAACCCTTAACTCATTCTCGTTCGTAAGCATATCTGTTATATCGTATTCCTGCATTTGAGCGCGCTTATAGTAGGTCCAGCCCGGGGCTAAAATGAAATCGCCCACACGCTCACCGTTAAGAGTAGCGTAGTAACAGCCAAGTGAGGTTATTTTTAACGTAGCCTTTTTTATTGTGTTTACGCTGTTAAAACGCTTCCTAAATACGGGACAGGTATAATCCTCTTTAGTGGGATATGAAATCCAGCTTGCATTATTTAGCATAATGATCTCCTTGAAATAATAATATTACTAATGATATTCTATCATAAATTAAGAAAAAATCAATAATTTTTATAAAAAACCGTTGACAAATGGGGGGGACATACTTTAGAATATATATGAGCAAATGTTCATACATTCAAAAACAATCTTTTAAGGCGTTAAGGAGAAAAAATATGGATAACGGAACTATTTCAAGAATTCAAGCAATTATAACTAAAAACAGCGAGCTTTTTGAGGAGCTTGCCCAGCTTTACAAGCTTTTTGCAGATAGCTCAAGAATTAAAATTTTATGCGCTTTAACTCAAAGTGAAATGTGCGTTGGTGAAATTTCCGAGTTTTTATCAATTACACAGTCGGCTGTTTCTCATCAGCTTCGCATTTTGAAGGCAAGCAATCTTGTTAAATCAAGACGTGAGGGTAAAAACATAGTTTACTCCCTTACTGACGACCACGTAAAGACTATAATCGACTGCGGAATGGAGCATATAACGGAGTAAGCGATGAGGAAATTTTTAAAGGAAAACAAGCTGTCGCTTCTTAGGATTATAGTTTCCTGCCTGCTTTTAGCCTGCGGTATTATAACGGAGAACGGAGATTATCGCGTTTCTCTTGGCTCCTTTATCCTTGCTTACTTAATAGTTGCTTACGAAATAATTTTTGGTGCTGTTAAGGACTTGGTAAAGGAAAAGGCGGTTGAGGAAAAAATGCTTATGACAATAGCTTCCTTGGGTGCTATGCTGATAAATGAATATTTTGAGGCAACTGTGGTAGTTATTTTATTTATGGTTGGCGAAATGTTTGAAAATTCGGCAAAGGATTATTCAAGAAGGTCAATAGAAAGCCTTGCCAGTATCCGCTCGGATAGAGTAAGAATAAAGGGCGGCGGAGTAGTTCCTGCGGCTGACTGTGCGGTTGGAAGTGTTATTGAGGTTTTACCGGGAGAGAGAATTGCTCTTGACGGTGTTATCATTGAGGGTGACGGAGCAGTAGATACGTCGGTAATAACCGGTGAAAGCGCACCTAAAAGAGTTTACAGGAGCGTTGAGGTACTGGCGGGATACATAAATACAAGCACACCCCTTACCATAAAGGTAAAAAGAACTCTTAATAGCAGCGCCGCTCAAAGAATCATAGACCTTGCCGAAAAATCTCTTGAAAAGAAAACGAAGCAAGAAAAATTTATAAGGCGCTTTGCAAAAATTTACACACCTTTTGTTATTTTCTTATCGATGTTGGTTGCGTTTGTGCCGCCGATAATTGATTTGATTCACCCGATTTTAGGAAATAGGGGCTTTGATTTTTGGTTATATAAGGCACTCTCAATGCTGGCGCTTTCCTGTCCCTGTGCCTTTGTGATTTCAGTTCCGCTTGCATATTTTTGCGGAATCGGGTACGCCTCAAGAAGAGGTATTCTGATAAAAAGCCCGGAGGCTATGGATTCTTTAAGAAGCGTTGAAATCGCCGCCTTTGATAAGACGGGAACGCTTACAAGAAGTGAGCTTTTGGTAACGAGAATTGATGCCTGTGAGGATATTGATAAAATTAAGCTTCTCGAGCTTGTTGCAATCGTTGAGGCAAAATCAACGCATCCTATGGCTATTGCCATAACTAACGAGGCAAGAAGATTTAATTTAACGGTTCCGGAGGGAAATAACTACGAGGAAAAGATAGGAAGCGGCGTTGAGTGCGACTCCGTTTACGGACACATCAAGGCAGGAAACAGGCTTTATATCGACCCACCATCGGGAATTATAGCCTCAATTTACGTATCTCTTGACGGAAAATACGTAGGCTCAATAGGTATAGGCGACGAATTGAAGCATAACAGCAGAAAAGCCTTTGAGAGCTTAAGAAAGCTTGGAATAAAAAAGAAAATTATTTTAAGCGGAGATAAAAAGTCAAAGGTTGACGCAGTAGCGAAAACTTTGCTTGCGGAAACGGCTTATTCAAATTTAAGACCCGAGGACAAGGTGCTTGCCCTTGAGGATATAATGAAGAATAATGAGGGAATGAAAATTGCTTATTGCGGTGACGGAATAAACGACGTTCCAACGCTTGCAAGAGCAGATATTGGTATCTCAATGGGCTCCGTTGGCTCGGATAGCGCAGTAGAGGTAAGCGACGTAATAATAATGGACGATAATATTGAAAACGTACCGTTTGCTATAAAAATTTCCAAAAGAACTCATTCCACCGTAATGCAAAACATAATAATTTCAATTTTAGCAAAGGCGGTAGTTCTTGCGCTTCTTGGCATTCCAACTCTTAACGTGAAAATGATTTATGCGGTGCTGGCAGACGTTGGCGTGCTTATTGTGACTATAATAAATTCTTTAGGAGCAGGGAAATAGCAAGGAAGCTTCTATGAAAAGCGGTTTTGTAAATAAAGTTAAATAATACGTAAAAAACCATCTGCAAATCGGTTAAACCGAATTTTGCAGATGGTTTATTTTTTCATGCCTGACAGGAATGGAACGAATCAGTTTTGGAACGGACAAAAGACCTGTCTTTGGCGTTAAAATTTTTTGAAATATTTTTATATATCGGCAAAATTTTGCCTTGAACACAAGCCTTTTGGCTCGTTCGAAAATGCAAGACACCTTAAGCCGGTGTATTTTTAGAAAATTTTGGTAAGATTGCGACGCAGTTGTATTAACATACTACAAGGAGCGAGCTTGACAAAATTACTAAAGGCTTGACGGATATTAACGAAAATACCTTTATAATACCGTAAATACACGGCTTAAGGCTGGTTCGTTTCACTCCTGTCAGGCATAACGTTGCCATAACGTGTCTGAATTTACCTTATTTTGCTGTGTTTACGTAGTCGATAATTGCTTTGTAGTAAGCTTCGGTTGCTTCCTCACCCAAATCACAATGGTCTCTGTCGGGAACTACGTGATAGGTAACCTCGTGTCCGCATTCCTTCATCTTATTTACAAATTTTTCGCTGTGCTTTTCAATGTTAACTGCTCCGTCCTTTGAACAATGGAAGAGAGTGTATTTGATTTTAGGCATTTTTTCTGCAAGATGGTAAGGAGAGTATTCGGAAAGCACGTTGTCAAGCTCGCCCTCACAGTCCCAGAACGCGCTGTATATTGTTCTTGGTAAGTCAACTCTTTCCGTAAAGTGATATACTAAATCGCAAACAGGACAGTTTGATACGCAGGCAACAGGCGTTCTCTTTGCGTATTTGCAGTAAACCAAAGAGCAAAGACCACCCATGCTTCCGCCGGTTGATATGATTGGAGTGCTTTCGTCCAAGATGTACTTTTGGAAAAGAATATCCATAATAGTGTCTGTAAGCGCTATCTCCTGCTTGTTCATCCAACCCCAAGGGTTTGAATAAGGAACGAAGAAGAGTATATTGTTTTCGGCAAAAAGCTTACCTGCCTTTGTATCCTCGGTGTTGTACATAGCCTGGCAGCCAAGACCGAAAAAGTCGATTACAACGCCCTTTATTTTTCCGTTTATCAGTTTATCGTTTGAATAGGCAAAGCTTCTTAAGTTTTCATAATTGATTACGTTTTTCATAGTTTCTCCCAATATTTGAATATTAAATTTATCTGAAAATTGCGGTATCGAAGGTGTAGCCGTTTTTGGTCTTGCAAATACCGTACTCAGTTTTCTTTATAAGCTCGAAAAGCTTATCACCGTCAATTCCCACACAATTGTCAATTGAGTCAAGAAGCTTTTTCGCGCCGTAGTGGTAATTTGTGGTGGTGATGTAAAGACCTCTTGTGCCGCCAAGAGCGTTTAATGCGCCGTAAAATTCCCTAATTTCCTTTTCGTTTATCTGGGCTTTGTCGCGGCATTTTGTTTGAACCATTATTTTTTCATAAAAGCCAAGCCCGTCAATGGTTTCGAGGATAATGTCAATTCCTCCGTCGTCGCTTCCGCCTGTAATGTCGCAAAAGATAACGAACTGTCCCGTCATAGAAAAATATTTTTCCAAAACGTTTGCACAAAAGCTCTCGAAATTCTTGCCGCCCATTCGCCAAAGACGCTTGTATAGCTTTTCCTTGAATTCGTCCTCGGGAAGGGGGTGATTGTCGTTTTCTTCAGCGAAAATATAGCTCTTTTCGCGATACTTCCCCCCGGATAATTCAATTCTGTTGCTCTCGAGTAAGTTTACAAGCACGTTTCCTGCAAGAGAGTGCAAAGAGTTATCGTCCTTGGTTGACGTGGTCAAATTAGTGCCAAAATGCTTGTCAAGCTCAATATAGAGCTGACTTTTGGTATAGGCTCTTGTGTGAAGAAGCTTTAATATTTGAGTTTCGCATTGATCCTCTTTAACTATTACAAGCTCCTCCTTGGCAAGAACGTAGCCGTCACCGTATCTTTTTAAGTCCTTTTTGTTCAAAAGGTCGTTAAAGGCGGTGCCAAGATAGCTTCTTATAAGTCCGCCCTTGCTTCTCGGACTCGTATTCTCAATTTCTTTTGGAGTTAAGCCGTAGCAGGCTAAAGCGCCCTCAATAATTTCGGATTTTGTGGAAAGCTCGTGAGTTTTCATATACTCCAAAATTGCGCCGATGCATTTTTCTTTAATTTTGTTGGTTATTCTCATTTTCTAAAATACCTTTAATCACAGGCTCGATTACTTCAGCCATTTTGTGAAAGCCCAAATCGTTTGGATGAATGGTGTCAATAAAGCAAAGCTCTTTGTCGCAAAAATCCTTAAAATAGTCCTCGCCGTCAATAAAATATACGTTTTTATCGCCACCTGCGCGGGCATTTTCATAAGTAGCCCTCACAACCTCTTTTCTTGATATTTCGTCCTTGCCGTAGTTTGCATAAGGTCTTGTAAGCATAATTACAGGTACAAGGGGATGCTCCTTGCGTATCCTTTTAAAGAATGCTTCGTGAGTGTTTTTTAAATGCTCACAGGTTGGAGCGTTGTGGTCGTAATCGTAAACAAAAATCGAAAAGTCGAGAGTGTTTATAAAATCCGCCATAGCAAGCTCTCCCTTGGCGTTTCCCGAAAAGCCGAGATTTATGTAATCTACGTCAAGATGTCTTGAAATTATTGCGTTGTAAGCATTTGACAGATTACAGGATATGCCACCCTCAGTAATGGACGAGCCGTAGTAAAGGATAGGCTTGGAATATTTGTATTCCGTAGGAGGGGTAATGCTCGCTTCATCATCTATTGAAACCTCCACGTTTTCAATGATTTCGTTGCGTGGAAGAAGAATCAGAACGTCCTCCATTTCGTTGCTCTTCGTAAGGGTTTTTTCAAATTCAAGCTGGTCGTAATTTTTGGGAGAAACAAGCCCCAAAAACGTTGAATTTTGTCTGTCGCCCGCATAAACGAATGCGCTTTGGCAGGAATAAATAGCCATTCCCACGTCAACAGATAAGGTTTTGTATTTGATTTTTATACGTATATTCTCCGAGTCGGTTCTGAAGCCTATACGTGCGCCCGGACAGCGTCTGCCTAAAAAATCAAGGTTTGGGATTTTTTCAATAACATCATCGGGCAGTCGCGTCAGCTTTTTGTCTTTTTCAAAATTCGGTAAGCCAAAGACCTTTAGTGGCTTTTCAAAAATAGAGTACGTTTTCATATTGTATCGCCTCCCTCTGATTTTATTTTAGCACAAATACGCGATAAGTTCAATAATTTGAAGCTACATTTGGGATATTTTTTCAATGCGGCGGTAACATTCCTCGAGGAATTGAGAATGACTCATTTTTTTATATTCATCGGTGTTTTGCCATACCTCAAGCATTAAAGTGCCACAGTATCCATACTCATCAAGCTTGCGCATCATCTGCTCATAGTTATAGGTACCGTCAAAGGGAAGAAGATGCATATCGAACTTTCCCTCTTTACTTTCGAAGGGGCGGCTCATATTGTCGTGAATATGGGTACAGCAAACGCGGTTTGTAAATATATCGAGAATGCTTACAGTTTTTGTGTAACAATGCTCGTGACCGCAGTCAAAGCAGAATTTTACGTTATCTGCACTTTCGTATCTATCCATAATACAGGTCAAATTGCCAAGTAGGCGCAAATTCTCAAAAGCGAGAGTTACGCCGCGTTTTTTTGCATAAGAGACCAATGCGTCAAAGCGCTTAAGTCCTATATCGTTGACAAAGGGCGGGGTCCAACCGCTTGAAACGTGAGTGATAACGTAAGGAATATTGTATTTTGATGCGGAATCTATCGCTTCCTTCATATAGTCCATAACGGGAATATAGCCGTCGCCCTCAATCCATATTTCGTTTATTGAGTGAAAGGGCGCGTGGATAAATTCGTAGGAAAGCCCCAGCACATCAGCCTTTTCCTTTATTTTTTTGACGTCTGCGTTTTTATATTCGTTGGTAAAAAAGGCATCGAAACCCGCCTCCTTAATCTTTTCAAGAGCGTCATAAGCGCAAACGCCGTCCAAGCAGTTTGCCATTATACCAAGCTTTCTTTTCAAAATAAATCCCTCCCCTATAAGATTTTTATAATACTTCTGACAGGCATATTATACCAAAAAAACGCCGCGCTGTCAACGAGGAGTAAAGCGGCAAGAAAAAATATTTTTTGTGCATTTTTGACAAAAAGCTACAAAATATTCGAAAAAGTGTTGAAATTGTAATACTAAAATGTTAATATAATATTATATTATATCTTTTTTGAGGTGACGTATGTTTTTTGTAGAGGAAAGAATGACGCTTATGAACGAATGGATAAAGGAGTTTAAGGACTTTTTTTCCATTTCTGAAAACGGTGAATTAAGAAGCGATGTTTTATGTAAGTTAGAGGAGCTTGTCGGTTCGGGAATTTACAGATATGAAGGTAATAAGGAAGATACCAGGGAAACGCAAGAGCTTTATTCTTTTGTCAAAATCTTCAAAAATCATCCCGAGAGCTCTATTATTTGGAGTGCTATGGAACTTTTGCTTTTCGGCAAAAAGATTACGTATACAGAAAACGGCGAGCAAATGGAGCATAATACTAACAATGTAAGAGTGCTGTATGAGCTTTTGAAAAGTCAAAAGCGAGATCAAGATATAAGGGTGGGCTTGCTTGCAAATACTATCAAAACTTCTCTCGTTTCCAGCGACAGCGTTGCGGAGTTTGAAAAAAATGCATTCATTGACGATGCAATATACTTTTTTGTAAAGGCGTTAAACGTTTCAAGCAGCGTGGATTGCGGAAACAATAATGCGCCCGAGAGAAGGTTCAAGCAAGTAAAAAACGGCGGAGTAGAATCTCTGAATAATTATAAGCAGTTTGAAGATGTTTGGACCAGACTTTACGCATATTTCAAGGAGTTTTTGGAATATCAAAACAAAATTGACGACGTTTTAAACTTTGAAGCATCCGTCAAAGAAAAAGAGGCGCTTTTTAAAGACGAAAGAATGGTTACTCTTCCCGAAGATGTTGATTGCTTTATTTCTCAAGTTCTTCTGGTGTTGGATTTCGGTATAAGAAACTGTGCTGTGTGTGATATGTTTAAACTTCTTGACAACAAAACAGTTACAGGGTTTCATAACCAATATCGCAGAAATAGACTGTCCAAGCAGGCATTAGACACCAGATATGCCGGCAAAGATGCAAAAAATCTTCTTAACGACAGTTTACCGAACGTTGACGAAATCCTTGGAAAATACTCGGATGAAAGCGAACAAGGTCAGGAATTTTCAATTAACATCAAAGATGCTAAAGCGGTGAGAAACAAATTAGCTGAGGCTTATGATAATTTAAACAGACTGATTGAGCGAAATGAAGCCGACCTTAAGACCATAAGAACAGCTGAATTAAAGGACATACTAAAGAAAGCCAACGAAGAGGCCGGTGCAGTGCAAAATGAGCTTTTTAACAGAAGAAAAAGCGTTGAAAATCTTATAGAAAAAGCAGAGCAAAAAGAAAAAAAGGAAACTATTGCGAAAAAGAAAGATGCACTTATAGCGGCCATTGATGCTTCAAGGAATGAAATAAAGAGATTCCCGAAAGAAAAGCTTGCTTTTATATTTTCTCAAGAAATTGCAAATAAAACAATTGAGAGTATTCAAAAATCCATTAAAACCTTCCAAGATTATATTGACGGTAAGGATGAGTACGCAAGGGAGATTGTTACAGAGGATAACAAAAAAGAGATTGAAGAAATTATCAAGTACTACAACACTAACATAGAGAAGATAAGAAAGAAAGTAGAGAATGAGCATTTACCTCATACCATACCGAAAGGAACCAAGCTTGTAGGAAAGAGCAGACAGGAAACCATCACAACTGCTGACGGCAGTAAGGTGGATGTTTTATTCGATTTGTTGGATGAGGATTTTAATGAGCTTCTGTTTAGCGAGGATGAGGCAGAAGCAACCTCAAGATACAGAAACTACAATGCATACCATAAGCTTGTTGATGCGGCGGTTGACGTTAAAAAGCAGCCTATGTTCAGCGATTACAAGGATATTACCAAATACGATTACTTTAAACCGTTTTCATATCAGGTAGACTCTGTAAGAACCATGCTGTCAAGATTTGAGGGCAGGGGAGTTTTCGGTGATCAGGTTGGACTTGGTAAAACGTTACAGACGCTTATGACCGCAGATGCAATTAAGCAGTGCGGCGCAATAAGAAATGCAGTAATTGTTGTAAGTAAAACCAACATAGACCAATGGCGCAGAGAAGCGGAAACAAAATTCCGTGATGAGAACGGAGAGGAAATGTTCGACGTTTACCCCAAGGCTGACGAAATCGGAACGGGCGTAAAGGAGGGTAAGTACTATAACTTCGACGGACTTATGAATGCGCTTAAGAGAGATGAAAAATCATCGGGAGACAAGCTCAAGATATATTTCATTTCTATGCAGTCTCTTACAGCCTCAAACTCTAACGGTATAGACCGTATTAAGAAGTCAAATGAAACGTCTGACTTGGAGATTATGGCAAACCGCAGCTTTGAGCCAAGCTCATTGCCTTCTGATTTTGATGTTTTTGATTTTGATATAAGTCAGGAAAAATGTTTGGAAAAGCTGTTTTATATGGCTACAATGCTGTACAAAAAATACGTTGACGGTACTACCGCAGCCGTTATAGCCTTTGCTGGTGAAATTGCATTGTTGGGAGGCAAGGAAAAGGACGGCGGACTTTTCGAATGGGATTCGGATACAGAGTGGAAGATAGGTCACGTTCAGGCAGGCGTAAATGACGAATTACATACTCTTGATAAAACGAAGCCGTTTAATGAAAGGCTCGAAAAGATAAGAGAGCGCATAAACGAAGTTAAGGGAGAATTAAAGAAAGGCTTAAAGGAGAGTGTATATGCTCAAAAGCGCTTGATAGATCTCTTGATAGTTGACGAGGTGCAGGAACTTCTTGTTTCAGGTAAAAAAAATACTGAAAATTTAGGAACGGCTAAGATAGTACAGGACTTTATTGCAAAGCTTCAGAAGAAATATTGCATACTGATAAGCGCAACGCCAATAAGAAACGACTTAAGTGATATTTTCAATCTTCTTTATATGGTTGATAAAAACAGACTTGGAGATACGAGAGAGGAAGCGGAAAGACGCTTCTACAGCACATACTGTGAGGGTTGCAGAAGCCTTGGCGAAATGGCTAAGGACGGCTCCAAGAAAAAATTTAAGGCGTTGAACGGACTTATTAACTCAATGTTTACCCGTAAGAGGCTTTACGACCCCGACGTTACCGAAAGTATGCGCAGGCACACAGCAACCGATAAGGAGAGGGATATTGCCATAAGCAAGAATCGTAACGATTACGGCGGAGCTAAATTTGTAAGGCTTGCACAGGCTCTGGGTAAGTATCACCAAATTAAGCGTGATAGCGATGACCTGGACGCAAATATGGACAACGAGCTACTGGAGTTAAGAAAAGAGCAGTTTCCTAAAGAGGACTTTAACATTAGTGACGAAACGTTTTTAAGAGCAATAAAAAATCTTTCGGGCAGCGTGGATATGTCTGCTGATTTTGCTAAAGCGCGTATTCAAATGATGTTAAGAGAAGTTCTTCCAAGCAACGATATAAATATATGCCAGAAATTTGTTGCTTACTACAACGAGCTTTTGAATTTAGAGTCTCAAGGTAAGGATACAAGCACAGTTAAGAGCTTATGCGATATTTTATGTGGTTGTATAAACAAAGGATTTTTGGATTTCTACAGAACAAAGCATGATTTCAGCACGGTATTTTTGTCTGATTACATCGACTGGACAAGACCTGTTAAGAAGGGTGTTGAATTGAATTGTCCAAGCGAGGAATACAGATTGAATTTGTTTGCTGACGCGTTGGTTCCAAATGACGATGAGTTTGTGGAGCAAAGCGAGCTTGTTAAAAAAGGCAGTAGCGGCAAAACTGTTGACAACAGTCTGGTGCTTGCTTTACAAACAGGAAAAATTCTTGTGTTTGAAAAGACGACAGAGGGTAGACGCTCTCTTTACAGAAGACTGTCCAATGCTAAATACAGCTTTGGTGAGCCAAGACGTGTTTACGTAAATATTATGGATGCTGACATAAGAGATAACAAGTACACAAAGGACGAGCTTATTGACCTTTGCTATTTCAAGGGTAGCATCTATAATGAAATAGTCGCTAAGGGCAATAACATAACGGAAAAGGAAAGACGTTATCTTGATATCTGGAGCGCAAACGGTAAAATGAAGGGTGCGGAAAATAATGAGGATTCTGATGATATGGGAATTTTTGGGCAGAGCGATAAAACTCTTTCCGCTGTGGAAAAATCTCACAGAAACGCAAACTTCAAAATGTTCTCCAAATTTGATATTAAGGGCGGAAACTGGAACTCCGTTTACGTAATAGACAGTACGCAAAGGGCCGGAACAGACCTTAATGCCGCTAATATGCTGGTTATCAATCAGCTTGATGCATCAGACTCAAACTACAAGGGATATTTAGACCCCCTTGATTTTGAACAGCTGATAGGACGTATAAGCCGTGTGGGACAAACGGAGGAATGTATTATATTCACTTGCCTTTACAATGGCAATGACGCCAGCAATAATCAGGAGTTTAACAGGCTGTATTACGATATACTCGCTGACGAAAAGGGTTTTAATCTTTTCGGCGCGTGTCAGACGGAGGTAAGCTTCGTTGTTCCTGTTGTTATGGCTTGTATGAGAAGAATGTTTGATAAGGAAAACTCATATTTGGAGTCGGAAATACAGGGAGATAAGTTCAAAAGCGACCTGTCCGAATTTAAGGTTGTGTTCAAGAAAAAACATATTCCTATACCAAATAATGTGGAAAAATTTCCTCAAATGCTTGATTACGTTTACAAGAACAGAAATGAAATGTCTATCTACTACACGAAGCTGGACGAAAAAGAAGACGATAGCGTAATCGTAGAAGAAAAGATATTTGAGGAAGGTAAAGCAATACAGGCAATAAAGCTTATGGTTCAAATATACGCTGATTTGCTTGGCCATAAGAGTGAGGAAGACTCAAAGAAAGATAGATGAGATGAAAACAGTAGAGAAATTGATACAATTTGCCCTTTACAGAGGAATTCTTAAAGACGTAAAGGGAAGGATAAAAAAGCCCTATGATTTTAATCTGGACGCTGCTATAGCCTCTAAAGAGGAGATAGAATTTTCCTTAAAGGAAAAAAACGGCGTATCTAATCACAAGGTAAGCTTTGCTAACGAAAATGATGCCTACAAGGGTTTTATTAAGGCGCTTAAGAAAGAATTACCGATAGTAGAGGTTATTGATTTGATTTCCTTTGCTATAAACAGTAAAATCAGAAATAACAGTGACCAGGGCATAATTAATGACTTAACGGAAGAAAACGGATTTGTTACATACGAGAATGATTATATAGCGCTTACTACCTCTAATGCGGTATTTGAATTTGAGTTTTCCGATGATGTTAACTACAATAATACGTATAGCGTTACCTTCAATATGGGAGTAGCAAATAAATTGAAAAATGTGGACTATGCGTCTCGCCATTCCCGTTTCATTGACATTTTAATCAAGAAGATTATGTCAACCTACAATATTTTGATTGTTCGTAACGCTTACTATACTAAAAATAAAGGGGAGTTGTCTAAGCCTGCGGTTATGAAGGGCTACAAGCTTGGAGATGAAAAGGATTTTAAGCAGGAGGCGTTATTGAAGGAAACCTCTACGCTGCAAGGCAGAATGAAGGTGCTTATAAGATACCGTGACACTGTAAAAAATCAGACGTTCTCCGAAAACGTAATTGATGATATCGGTATTGTATTCAAGGGAGACGGAAAGCCGGAATTCGACTCTACGGAAATAGAGCCCGGAGAGTGTGATACAATTTACGGTGAGCTTAATATTATCGACGATGATGAAATCGAGAACGTAACGAGAATCAAAAATTTTATGGACGATAGAAACAATAAGATTGAGGTTTTCAACTATCTCCGTAATAATGATTCAAACCTGAAGAAGCTTATAGACAGCCGATCTAAAATTTATGCGCAAAGCGAGTGCATACCAAGAGTTGAATATACGCTTACCCCACTTACAATATACAGTAACCATATTGCCGTAAAAACTGTCAAGTATCCTATAATGAGTGAAAGACAGGATGAGTTCTTTAAGGGCGTGATCTGTGAGTACGAAAATGAATTCGACCCTACGAAGATGGACAAGGACTTTGCATATACCTTTAAATTTGTTGATGAAGACGGTAATAAAATAACTCACGTCATTGACGAGAAGGACAATCCTCTTGTAATGGCTGTAACATACTTTAACAAAAAGGAAAAGCGCATAGAGGCGGTAGCAGGCTGTGTTAAATCAACGGTAAAGCTATACGATGAGAACAAGGAGTACTACGGGGAAGACATTTATAAGGACGTTTATTTCGATAAATCAAAGGTTGTAAGATACGGTCAAAAGAACTCAAAGCTGGCATCTCTTTATGAAAAGAGCGGACCGTTTTTAAACAGTGACTTGCTGGAATGCAGTCTTACAGGAAAAAAATATTGGCCAAAAGACGTTGCAAAAACCATAGCTTACAAGGCGGTTGTTCCGGATAAGGACGGATACAACGGATACAGATGGCTTGATGATTCCGAAAGAAAGATTCTCGTAGCCAAAGAGCACGGTCATATTTGTGAATATTGCGGGAAGTACGTTTTTGCCGTAGGAGAAATATGGCAAAGGTATATCAATGACCATAGACTTTATAATTCCGATAAAGCAAAGCATTGCTGTCACGATTGTGCCCGAAAACAAGAAAAGGGCGAGATTATTTTGCACGACCCGAGAGGCTTCTATTTTGCCACCAACAAAGAGCTTGATTCCGTAATGCACTGTCCTGTTTGTAAAATGGAAAACACAGAAAAGTTCCTTTACAACAAAAAGGCTGATGACATCAAGGATGATTTGAACGTATGCTCCGTATGCGGTCAGCTTTGCTGTAGGTCTCACTTAACAGAGATAACCGGGAAATCAAGCGTAACGGAAAAAAATAAAAAATACGTTTGCAATCTTTGCAACGGGGCAGTTAATATGCCCAAAATCAAGAAAAAGTCCTTTGATGACAGAGATAATAAAAAGCTATGGCGCAAGGTAAAGCAATTTTTGAAGGCGGTTGACCGAAGAAAGAAAAAAACAACGTTTGTTGAAAACGGAAAAGAGCTTTACGTTTATTGCAATCATACGAATTACATAAGAGTATATTATTTTTGGAAGGATGCAAAAAATAAGAATCTTTTCATGAAGAAAAAACAGAAAATAAGGGAACAATAGTATGACTTTTAACAAAGATGAGATAAAAAACACCCTTGCCAAAAAAAGAGAAAAGAACATAGATTGGTATTTGGGCGTTTGCAAAAAAATCCTTAAAAGGATTTCTTGGGCAATGGCCTTGATGCTGGTTTTTGACATTTTGTTTTTGGCGGCAAGCTTGTACTTCGGAACCGACTTTTACGGCTTTGTCGGCACCTCGGTAATTGTGTTATTGGAGCTTATTGCATACTTGTATGCAAGTATAAAAAAGTTCAATTTTTCTAAAAAGAAAAAAGCCTTGGCGATAGCGTTTATACAGCTTTTACCAATCGCATCCTTTGTATATTTCGGCTTGTATCTGGGCTTTACTTTGATTCTTGCTTTGGTAGTAATAAGGATAATAACGGTTTCCTTGTTTTTATCAATTTCGCTTTATAAAGTAAAGGACAGAAAGAAGAAGGAAAAAGCACTAAAGGTTGGCGGCAAAAAGACGGGAGAAACCTATTACGCTGTCCGTACGCCATTCGGAAAGAAATTTGCTTTATTTGTATCGTTTGTCATTTTCTGTGTTTCCGTTTGTTCGGTTGTAATGATAAACGCAGGAAGCGGTGCTATGTATGATTTTACAAGAAGAGTGTCATACACCTATTCTGAGGAAGAGGGCGCATTACAGGTAAACAAGGTTCTTGACGGCTTGGCTCCATTGGAAATAAAAAATGAAGCGACTATTATTTCGTTACAGGGATTTAAAACTTATCCTGTAACGTCAATTAAAGCAGGAGCTTTTGACGGAATTAAGTATCTTAACAGCGTTAAAATACCGTCAGGCATCAAAAACATTGAAAACGGAGCATTTTCAAACAGCTCAATAGAGATTTTGGAGATTGATGCAACCGATATAAAATTCAATAATTCCTTAGAAAACACCTCTATATCGGAAATCTCTTTTCTTCAATCTACGTGCAAAAACGATTTAACCAACACTAACGTGTTTGGCGTTAATAAAATTAGCGTTGAAAAGGAAAACGTAAACGATTTCAGAAAGCAATATTCTTCAATTGAAGCATTATTTGCTCCAAAGGTTTCTGAAAATGAAATTTACATAAACTTCAACAATACGGTAATAGATACGCTCATTTCAGAAAAGGGAGAGGACGGAAGTCTTGTTGTTTATGATCCCTTCGGAGGTCAACAGCCTTATGATAAGGTTGAAAACGGAAGATCCTATAAGCTTATATGGTGGAATGAAATAAATAGCGATTCTACAACCAAGATTGATTTTCCTTATACAACAACGGAAAGCATGAACTTGTTTGCTGAATGGGTTCCTATTTTCAATATTGAGTACGATATTGATGATGGAACACCTCAAGATGAGCTTGTATATAGCCTGTATTACAGCAGCGGCGATGTTAGCGTACCTTCTGCGTCCAAGGAAGGATATACGTTTATGGGCTGGTTTGACAATCAGGAGTTCAAGGGAGAGAGCATTTTGTCAATCAGCGATGAAACGAAAGCTGACGTAAAGCTTTATGCTAAATTCCTTAAGAATTATAACATTTCATACGATTTAGGCTACGACGGTGCAACTGTTCCCGGCGAATACGAGGTGCTTTATCATCAGGAAACTCCAAACATTACGTTCAAGGAGCCTACAAGACGGGGATATAGCTTTAACGGTTGGTACACCGTAGGTGATAGCGAAAACAAAATCAGCGTTTTGGATTGCAGTCAGGGCGGCAACGTAAGCATCGTTGCAAAATGGGATATAATTACGTACAACGTAACTTACGTTTCAGCAGATTTGGTTTCAGGATTAAACCAAAACGTTAAGGAATATACCGTTGAAACAGAGGATGTTTCTTTGGAAGCTCTTGCTTTAAGCGGTTATAAGTTTATCGGCTGGTACACAAGCCAAAGCTTTGATGCGGAAAGCCTTGTTGATTCTGTTGCTATTCCGAAAGGAAGCATTGACGAAAAGGTATTTTATGCAAAATGGGAGCTTGATTCAGCTCTTATATCTAACGAGAGCGGCTATAACGGAACTTATGACGGCATCTCACACGAAATAAAAATAGATGTTTCTCATAATGCGCCGGTAGAAAGAAACGTTACGTACTCTTACCAATGGTACAAGGACGGAGAAAAGCTTAATGTTTTATCAAATGCAAGCCATTTGGTAGCTAACCATTTGGAAAGTGGAAAATACGTTTGTGAGGTTGTTGCCAGTGACGGAGAATATACAGCCACAGCAGTTGCCTCGCAGAAAATAGATGTGCTTATAGCAAAGGCCGATTATGATATGAGCGGTATAAGCTACGTTGATTTAACAAAGATATACGACGGAAATATGTATATTCCCGAAATAGATGGCGAATTACCTGTCGGTATGGACGGAATAAAAATTTCCGTTAGTTACTCTGAGGGAGCAATCAACGTTACGGACAGTGGGAAGGAAGTTTTGGCAACCTTTACAACAGAGTCTACTAACTATAATGTTCCTGCCGAAATGAGTGCTAAGATAATTATAGAGCCGGCAAAGATTACCGGCATTCAAATGAATGCGTACAGCGCTGTATATGACGGAAAGGAACACGATTCTGTTGTACCAAGTGCTGATACGGTGAATGCACAGCCTGTTATCTTCACGTATTCACTGTCTCTTGATGGAGAATATACAAATGAAATTCCTCAAATTAAAAACAACGGAAACTTAATTGTGTATTACAAGGTAAGCGCGCCAAACCACAGTGAAGAAAGCGGAAATTATTACGTTGCAAGCGTTTCAAAAAAGGAAGTAACTATTGAAATTGATTCTGTAAGCGCAATATACGGCGAAAACACAAAATTTCTTACAGCTCAAGTTACAAGTGGAAAGCTCTATGATGAAAACGCATACGAATTAGATACTGACGTAATAAGCACCACCGCTGTAGGAAATTACAGCATTAACTTTACACAGCTAAATAACAACTACATTTTCACAGTCAAGAATGAAGAAAATTCGTATACAGTATCACCTGCAGATATTAAGGACGTTAAGATAAACGAGTACAGCGGCACCTTTGACGGAGCGCTTCATGTATCCGCAAGTCCCAGCGCAATGTCGGTTAATATGCAAAAGGTAGTATTCACGTATTCAACCCTTGAAAACGGTGAATATACGGAAATAGCTCCGCAGTTTAAGGATGCAGGCTCTTATAAAATTTACTATAAGATTAACGCAAACAACCATAACGAGATAAAGGGAAGCTATACTGTAAATATTGAAAAATTAGAAATAAAGATAGACTGGTTTGCGCCTGAAAACATAATATACAATGGCGAAAGCCAGGCAAACAAGGTGACTGCAAGCTATAAGGATGTTTATTCCAACAACGTGCCGCTTAACGTTTCCTTTAAGGATGCAAACTCCAGTATCACAAGCTTTGTAAACGCATCAAATTACGTAGCTACTGCAAGCTTTGCAAACGGAGAATCAAACTACTGCTTGCCAAACGGAACAACCATGAACTGTAAGATTGACCGTCTTAAAGTTTCAGTAGTGGCAAATCCTTTAGTTATGACGTATGGAGATAGCGTACCTTTAGCTACGTGGAAATACGCTGACGGCTCAAATCAGTTCGTGGATAAAGATAATATTCAGTTGATTCTTAACGTAGACGCAACCTCGCGCTCAACCGTTGGTCAATATGATATTATGTTTACGGAGCTGATTAACAGCAATTACAGTGTATCTTACACAAACGGAAAATTATCCGTAGAAAAGAGAGAAATCGTTATAACCGTAAACAACCAAAGCAGCATATACGGTCAGTCTATAAAGGCGATAACGGGAACTCTTACGTCGGGTGAAATTGTTAACGGCGATTCTAACATATATACGTTATATACCAACGCTACAAATACAAGCAATGTTAATAGGTACGATGTCTTTGAAACGGTAAATAACAAAAACTATAACGTAGTGCTTGCAAACAGCTCAAAAGCGTATGAAATTAAAAATGCTGAAATACAGAAGCAGACTCTAAGCAGCTATTCGGGAACTTATGACGGTAAAGCTCATAAGGGTGCAGATATAAGCTTAAGCACGGTTAACTCCCAAGCGCTTTCGTATAGCTTTACGGTAAGAAACGGAGCAAGCTATGCACAAATGCCTGATTTTACAAACGCAGGAACCTATGTTGTGGATTTTGTAGCATCAGCTCCTAACCATAACGATTATAGCGGAAGCTTTACCGTTAAAATCGAGCCGAAGAAAATAGAAATAAGCTGGACTGCGAACAGCTTTACCTACAACGGCGAAAAGCAGACCGTTGAGGCTTGGTACCTTGATGTTAACAGTGAAAAAATAGGTCTTGCAGTTAGTATGAACAAGGAGTTTAAGAGCGCAGGAAACGATTACGTAGCGACAGCGTCCTTTGCAAATGGTGAAAGCAATTATAGCTTGCCAAGCAACGTAATTAACAACTATCAAATTAAGAAGCTTGCCGTGTCGGTTATAGCAGATTCTTTGACTATGATTTACGGAGATAGCGTTCCGTCACTCACTTGGAAATATGCAGATAAATCAAATCAATTCGTTGCTGCTGATAACGTTATCTTGAAGCTCACAACGGCTGCTACAGCTACATCTGACGTTGATAGCTATTCAATCGTTTTTGAAAAGAACACGCTTGATAACTATCAGGTTTCATATACGGACGGTAGCTTAACAGTTAACCAAAGAGCGATAGAAATAACCGCAATCAATCAAAACAGCATTTACGGCGACGCTATAAAGGTGATTAGTGGAACCGTAACAAGCGGAAAAATCGTTAACGGAGATGCAGATGTGTATACGTTGTACACAAATGCAAAAAGCACAAGCGATGCCGGACAATATGACGTTTTTGTAACAGTTAAGAATGCTAACTACAAAATAACTCTTAAAAACGGCTCAAAGTCTTACGAGGTTCGCAATGCAAGCCTTATCTTGAATAACGTTAGCGGATACAACAACGTTTATGACGGTAAAGCTCATAGCGGTACAATAAGCATGAATTCTGTAAACAGTCAGGCAATAACCTATAAGTTTACGGTAAACAGCACAAATGAATATACCCAAATGCCTTCATTTACTGACGTAGGTACTTATGAAATTAGATACGTTGCATCTGCGCCAAACCATAATGATTATGAAGGAAATATAACAGTTAAAATCAATCCAAAGGAAATAGAAATCCAGTTTACAGAAAATGACTTTATCTATAACGGAGAAAAGCAGACTGTTGAGGCTTGGTATTTTGACGTTGATGGTAAAAAGGTAAGCCTTAAGGTTTCTATGAACAAGGAATTCAAAAATGCATCAAGCAGCTATATAGCTACTGCGTCCTTTGCAAAGGGTGAAACAAATTACGTTTTACCGAGCGCTACCACAAAGGGCTATGAAATTAAAAAGCTAAACGTTACCGTAATTGCAGATTCCTTTGAAGTTGGTTATTCAGAGGATATACCGACACTTACTTGGAGCTATGGAAGCGCATCAAACGCGTTTGTTGAAGGCGACAATATTACCTTGACGCTGAATACAGAGGCTATAAAAGGTTCAGATGCCGGAGAATATAACGTTACGTTTGTACAAATAGCAAACTCCAACTATAACGTATCCTATATCGGCGGAATCGTAAAAATCAACCCGATAGAAGTAGAAATCCAGTTTACAGAAAACGACTTTACCTATAACGGAGAAATGCAAACTGTTGAGGCTTGGTATTTTGACGTTGACGGTGAAAAGGTAAGCCTTAAGGTTTCTATGAATAAGGAATTTAAAAATGCAGCAAGTGACTATATAGCAACAGCGTCCTTTGCAAAGGGTGAAACAAATTACGTTTTACCGAGCGCTACCACAAAGGGCTATGAAATTAAAAAGCTAAACGTTACTGTGATTGCAGACTCGGTTGAGATTGTTTACTCGGACGAAATACCACAGCTTACTTGGAGCTATCTTGAAGGCTCGGCAGAGTTTATAGCGAGTGATAACATAATCCTTACTTTGAAAACCGAAGCAACAGTAAATTCAAATGCGGGCGAATATGATATTGCTTTTGATGAAATTTCAATTGACAACTATGATATAACCTATACAAACGGAACACTCACAATTTTAAGAAAAGAGATTACTGTAAAGGGAATAACAGCAATTGATAAGGAATATGACGGTACATCAGAAGCAGAGCTTGATTTTTCCAACGTAATAATTGAAGGAAAAACAGAAAACGATACCGTTACCGTTACAGCAAAAGGAAGATTTGAAGACAGTGAGATTGGCGAAAACAAGACGGTTTATATTACTGACGTTACGTTAGATGAAATAAGCTTATCGAATTATGTTCTTGCAAATGAAGGCAATCAAGACAAAGCAGAAGCTTCAATAACACAACCTAACAACTAAAATTTTCTGCTTATGCATATAGCTTATGCATAAGCAGAAGCAAAACAAAAAGGAGAGATAAAAATGGCAAAGGAATATGTATGCCCAAGATGTTTGAATAAATTTGAATACGGAAATTTCTGGTTTCAATGCGCTAAATTTAGTGAAAAATCAGAGTCTGTTCACGAAGAAATGGCTAAAAAAATTAGAGAAACGCAGAAAAAGTTCAAAGGAAATGCCGAAGAGGATGTAAAGGCAGATTCAAAAGAATGTAAGAAAGTAAGAGAGGATATGTGCTATCCCGAACAGAAGGTTTACGGAAGAAACGATATTGCACAGGATTGTACGGACGGATATTTTAAGGATTTAGCTAAATCTAAAGGCAAAAAAGTGCCTGACAGCGCAAAATGCTATTACTGTAATGAAGAGGCATCTGTTCATATTTGTCCAAAATGTCATCAAAAAATAAATATAGATGAAAATTCGTCCCAGTATATCATCAATTTGGCGGGAGCTAAATCTTCCGGTAAAAGTGACTTTTTAGGCTCCTTGCTCTACATGATTAAGGAAAAATTTTCTAATGTAGTGAACGGCTGGCATATTGATTTTGATAAAAATGCAAACGATTACTACAAGGACTTTATTACAAGAGTGAAGGAAAAAACCCCGGTGGCTACGAAAGAGGGAGAAAAAAGCATTCCTGCAACAATTACCTTTAAAAAGAATATGGGTGAATACACAAAGCAACATAGCTTTATTTTATACGATATAGCAGGCGAAGCGTTGACAAAGGAAATGACCTCAAAGGAAAGAGCGAGAAGAGCCGATAAGTTTTCAAGACCTGACTGTATTATTTATCTTTGCGACCCTGCCAGAATGGACGGACCGTACAACGATGCAATCAAAAAAACGAATATTGACAGCTTCACAATGGAATTTCTTACAGGAACCGGCGATGTTCACTTGGAAACGAGAGATGATAACGAAAGAAATCAAACTTACATAGCTAAAATTCGCGAATTTTTAACGGACATTATGTTCTACAAGCACAAGTTATCCAAAAAAGAAGCTGAAAAGAAAACCAATATTCCCGTAGCTGTTTGCTTAACTATGCTTGACGTTTTAAAGAACATTTACACAGAAAACGAGAGAAGTCACCGTCCGTATTTCGTACCGTCAGATTACGTTGAAACCTACAAGGTGAAGGAATACATAGAAAAGCCGCTTGCAAATAAGAGCGAAAATTTGAAGAAGCAAATGCAGATTTGGGGAGAGGATGGCTTTATAAACTATCTGGATGCTAACTTTGGTGAAACAAGATATTTCGGTATTTCAGCTCTCGGAACAAGTAATGATGAGCTTAGTGACGATTTAAGAAGGGACTTCAGACCAATTAACGTATTGGACCCTGTTGTTTGGTTTATTTCACTTGTGGCTGACGAAATTTTCGAAGGAAATACGCCAAAATCGAACATTTCTTTTGATTTTGCTGAAGATCACTCATACTCCTTTGGAGGAAATCAGGAACGTAGTTCTTCAAGTGACGAAATCGAGGAAATGTATTGATAAATAAAGCTAGTCAAAATTTCTCTATATGAAAGGAGAATAAAATGGATAAGCTAAAGCAATTTATATATACTGGAACAAAAAAAGGCTTTGATACGTGGGGAAAAAGCGAGGGCTTGCCATCAATAGTCAGCGACAATATATTCAGGCTATACGGCACGTATAAAGAGGACGGTAAAGCAAAAATTGCTTTCAAAAATACCGAAAACGGTAATCCCAACGATTTTTTCCCGATTAAGAGAAAGTATTCAATTGCCAAAGAGGGCTGTGTTATTCTTCAATATAATTATATAGGATACGAGCTATACAATAAGGGGCGTTTAGGAAACGTGTTTCTTCACGGATATTATGTGGAAAGCCCTTCCGCTCCCCCTATTGCGTGCTTTTTAAAGGACGGATTTTTCAGTCGGTGCTTAGATGAAAATCAAGCTCAAATGGCAAATAGCGATCGCCCGCTTGATGACGTTTATATGCCAGACTTGTCCTATGAGCAGGCAGTAGAAGAGTTGTGTAGCTTTATGAATAGCGAGCAAAGATGTAGAAAATTGGCTATATGTCTTGATATTATACTTGAAATAATAAATAAAGAAAACGAGCATCTGGTATTTCTTAACGTAAAAAAAGGTGATGAGCTTTGGGGACTTATAAAGTGTATGGCTTTATTACTGCCCGAGGAATTATCTCTTAAGATGACATTTGACACAATGTTTTGTCCGTCAGACAGAGAAATTTACAGAAGCTTTAGACTACTTTCTGCTTGTGACAAAATAATAGGCTTTTACGAGGGTGACAAGGACGGACTTTTTGAAAGCTCCAAGGAATTTGATAATAAGTACACCGTTATTGATATGGACGTTGAAGATTTTGGAAGAGCGACAAGTGAGCGCGTTTATCGCTTTGTAAATGGTATTTTTGAAAATCAAGAATCAGCAAGAGACGTGTTAGGGTTGTACCTTGACCGTCTGGCAAAAGGCGATTGTAACAACTTTGACAAAATGGAGTCAATTATTCTTAATGTGGCAAGCTTATCAAATAAGCTCCCATACTTAACAGTTTCCGAAATTAGCAAGCTGATGCTGCGCGGAGAAGACTCCAAAAAAGTAATTTACAAGGCTTTGGAGAAAAAACTGGAAAGCAGCGTTGATTCCTTGTTTGAAGCATCAAAGGAAATAGAAAGCGCATTTTCCTTGAGCGGAAGCATGATAGATGGAGTTATTGTAAATCTGTTATGCAAGAAGGGGCTTACTGACAAGTATGTAAAGGAAATGTTAAACCAAGACAGAGATGCATACGCTTGCTTGAGTAAGCTTATAGAAAAAATCGGTCACGATGGGGAATTTTTGGGAATACTGGAAGACACTATCAATGAATATTTAGGCGATTATGCAACAAAAATTGCAGGCTTGCTTTTGTCAGGAGATGAATTTGCCAAAGAACAGGCAATGTTTGTTAAAAAATTTGCTTTTAACGGTGCTTCACAGATAGGAAAAGAGATTTCTCTGGCTTTAGAGAGCCGAATGGAAAATATAGTAAAGCTGTTTTTGGACGGCAAGGCGGAATACAGAGTGATAAGAGACATAGTAGGCGAATATTACCCGGACGGCTTGCAGATGATTGATAGCGGAATAGCCGGCTATGCTTACGCAAATGCAAGCAATATAGCGGAAGGACTTTTAAAGGAGGACGAAAACGCGAAGGCTCTATACAACGAATTAGCCGAGAACGAAAAGAACGCTGTAGCCCTTGCGACTTCGAAAATTATAAAAAGCAACGCTAATGAGAATCTTGAAAAGCTGTTTGACGGTGATGCCGGAAGCTTGAGCTACTTTGAATGTGCATGCAGTATAATGCCAAGCATCAGAACGGTAATAGCTACAGAAATTGAGCAATACGTTCAAATAAACCGTGCAAAAATTGCTAATCTTCTTATGCAAAGAGATGAAAACGCCGAGAATGCATTTTCAGCGCTCATGGATTATACGGAAAACATCAGTAGTGACGTATCCCAAGTGATTTACAATGATTTCAGTAAAAAAGCAGACGGTTACGTTTTGAGCTTTGCAAGCGGAGATTTTAACAAGATAGACAAATTCGTAGATAAAGCATCAAGAATATGTGCGGATGTAAAAGCACTGTTTGATAATAAGCTGAAAAGCTATTATTTTGACGGTGAATCCAAAAAGAGCATTGTCAAAGAGTACGTAAAAGATGAATGTAATGAATACTTTGACGTAATAAAAAAACGCATACCGAACTTTGATTCTCTTATAAGCGACGCGATATACGAAATTTATAAGGAAGAGCTTGACTGCCTGATAAATCAAATTTATTCCGGTAACGTTAGCGAGGCTATTAAAAAGGTTGATAAATATTGCAATTATAGCTCCAAGGTAAATAAAGACGAGCTGTATATCAAGATTTATTCTAACTTTGATAATGAAAACGTATGGAAAAACTTGCTTGAAAACGATTTAAAGACCGTTAATTCCGTAAGGGCGCTCAAGGACACTTCGTATATGAATCAGCTTAAGAATTCTTTTTACAGGTACTTGTTAAGCGGAGGAGCAAGGGCGCACGGATACACGATAAATCAATCTATTTCAAGACTGAACAGTCTTGGGGTTGAGTATCTTGTTTCGATAGATGAGCTATATGAATCATTTAACAATTGGAAGGACCAAGAACTGGATAGTGACGCTTTTGCTTTCGTTGAAAAGTATTTTAAAACTGTTGGAGATAATAACGGCGAGCAAAAAACCTCACCGTATATGTACAAAATGCTTTTCAAAAACGCTGTAAGAGCAGCCGACGGATTTGATATGATAATTAAAGCTGTTGAACAGTTTTCGAAGGTTGAGCCGATAGATGCCCTTATTGAAATATTTGATACAAAGGGAAACCTTGACAGAGTTGAAGCTTACAAAATAATTGACAGTATAATAGGCAATATAAGCTATACTGAGGCAATTGATATGCTTTTAAGCAAAAACGTTCAAATAGCAACACGCTATTACGAGGACTACGTAAGCGAGCAGCTTGAGGGGAACGTTGCTTTGGAAATTTTAAAAGCATGCAAAAACAATGCGTTTTGCGTTCTAAAATCCGGCATAAGTATTGTAAAAATACTTAAACGCCTTGATAATGAGGATAGGGCAAGGGCGTTTGCTTCAATAGTGGAAGACCTTGACGATTCGATAAAGGTGCTGTTCCTTAAAGAATACTTTTTCCTTTACGGCTTTGGCGATTTTGATGAAAGACACGTTAAAGCGTTAAGCAAGGCATTTTCGCAAAAGACAGTATATACAAATTTGTTACATACTTATTTAAGTCTATTTGGTAAGTACACACGTTCAGAGTTCAATATTGAACGTTGTGTAAGAGAAGCAGTAAACGAGGCATACGTAAAGCAGGATGAAGAAAAGAAAAAGAGAGCTTACAGTGCCAACAGAATCAAGACTGAAATATCAATAATTAAGCATATTGTAAATAATGATATTTCCTATGAGCATATTTCGTATTTCATAGATGTGTTCGGTCAGGAATTTATTCAGTATCTATTGGTTTATTTTATGCTTAATATTGACGATAGGTTCTATGAAAAGCAACTGAATCAAATAGTTGATTATTCCAAACGTGAAAAGATAATTACCTCTTTGGATTTGTTTGCGGTTTACGGACTTAATAAGGAGCTATGTGACAAAATCGCAATTGAATTAAGCATAAATCAAAAGATGTCGGAGCTTGTTTTCAATAGCAACAATGAGCGCAAGGATTCAATTAGCGGTATGGTTTACAATATCGTTGAGTATGGCGGAGTCCTTTCTGAAAATACGGTAAACGCAATTATAAGCTATATCGAGAAGTGCAAAGGCAGTCAGCCGAAAAATATGCTGATAATTACAAGAGGCATAATGAAAACAGTAGAGCTGAACGAGCTTTCTGCAAAACTGTATGACCGCATTATTGCTTTGGCTGAATCTCTTGATGATATAAAGGGATACTGCACTGCTAATTTAAAGGTGCTTGAGGCTATAAAAGCGAAAAAGGAACCGGACGGTAAGTATATAGGCATTATAAACAACGAAAAAAACACCGATAACGATAGCAAAAACGAAAGAATAAGAAGCAATCTTTCAAAATGTGCCGTAAAAGTAGGCCTTGAACGTAAATATAACGAGAACATAGTCAATTATTTGTATAAATGCTATGGCAACTGTTACGTGCAGTGGGTTTATGATTCTGCAATAAACGTGTTAACCACAAAAGATTGCTTAAGAGGTATTGAAAAATCCGCGGAAATACTCTATAATAATAACAAACAGCTATATTGTAAGCTGATTTATAATATTGAGTGTTTAATCGGGTTAGGTAATGATAAGCTTCAAAAAGCTATTACAAAAATTAAAAAATAATTTTAGGGGGAAAATAAAATGCCAAAAAACGCAATAGAAGCGATTATTAAGCGCAGAAACCAAAAGGCGGAAGATTTTGCACAGAGAAAAGAAAGATACGAGGGCATTAACGAAAAAGTAATTAGCATTATGAGATACAGAGAACAAATGCTAAATGAAGATTTCCAAGATGCTACCAATAGAAAGCTTGCAGGAGATAATTTTATAAATTCTCTTACAAATCTTGACCCGACACCGTTTAACGAAGCATATAAAAAGCTAAAGAACTCTTTAAATGAGGTTATCAGAATTTATGAAAAGGACGAAATCAGCATTTCTGTTATTGGTGAGAGAAGACAGGGTAAGAGCCAGCTTCTCCAAAGCATAAGCGGTCTTCCTGCAAATATTATTCCAACGTCAAAGCAGGACGACTGTACGGGCGCTATATCTGTAATTAAGAATAAGAGAAGCAACATTAAAAACGAAAAGAAAAAGAATGATGGCGATACAGCAAATTCTTACGCTGACGTAAAGGTTAACATTCGCTTCTACAACGAAGAGGAAATGATTAGTCAAATCAATTCTTACATAAAAGAAATTAACGATCCCATTCTTAAGGAAATAGTTACCTTAAGCGAAGTAAAGAGCTTAAGAGCAGAGGAGGTTTTGGAGAAAATCCATAGCGATAAGGAAAAGGCTCCTCTCTATGAAAAATGCAAGCAATTAACTAACTACGTAAAGAATTACGACGCTTGGAGCGAAAAGGTTGAAAAATACGGTCAAAGAGGAGAGCTTTTCTCTGTTGATGATGCAGAGGATATTGTAAAGTACGTTGCACAGCATAACGGAAAGAGCATTATCGACCCTCTTCGCAGAGAGTATTGTCTTTATTTGGCAGTAAAGGAAGCTCAAATCGAGTGTCCTTTCGTATTCGAAAATGCAGGTAAGATAGTTCTTCGCGATACTATCGGTTTTGGTGATACAAAGGCAGTGGGCTTACTTGATTCTATGGTTAAGTCAGTTTCCGAGGGCTGTGATGCGGCAATCGTTGTTAAGCGTCCTGACCCTGTTGGAGCAAAGCTTGAGGATGTAGATAATATCATTTACGATGCATTACAAAAATCTGCTAAAGAGCGTCAGTTGTGCATGGATGATTGGTGCTTCTACGTGCTTAACCACACGGAGGGTAACTCTGATTCAGGATACGGCGAGAATATAACCAGCTGTAATATCATAAGAAAAACTATGTTAGAGGAAAACCGTGCTTGCGCAGATATTTATATCGCTAACGTAAGCAAGGAGGATGAGGTAACAGGCTCATTCCTTATTCCTATGCTTGGAGTATTGAAGGAAAACTTGCCAAAGCTTGATGCGGCGCTTGAAGCTCGTATTGATAAGGAGCTTGAGATTGTATATGATGAATACGAGAAAATATGCAAATGCTGTGCAGAGGCATTAAGCTTCTCTTATGAGGTTAAACAGAATTTTGAAAATGAAAGCCTTATCGGTTTCTCGAAAAGATGGGCATCTGCTATTGCCAGCATGGACAATCTTGAAAAAGAATACGCAAGCATAGCAGGTGAAAAATGCGACAATTTCCAAACTGCGGTATTGGCGTTAGCTCCCCGTTCAAACAGCGGTATAGTACCAGAGCCTGCTAAAATTTTAGTGCCTCTTAAGGGCGGTAAAAGACCTCAAACCTTGCTTGAGTCATATATGGATAAATTAAGAAACGATTTCACAAAGAAATTCGTTGAGATGGACGACATTATGGCTGACCTCGTTGCAAATATGCAAAAGAAAGTTTGTGATATTTTAGTTTGCGATTTTTCACTTAACAAAATCGTTGGCTGTACTCCAGAAGATTACGGAATGCAAATTATGGCTGAAGAGGGCTTGTCCGATATTCCAAAGGAAATATACTCAAAATGGCTTTCTAAGCTATACGATAGACTTAAGGAAATGTTTAAGAACAGCACCAAATATGACGATTTATTCGTAGCAATTCAGTTTATTGCAACCTTTACCATTTCCGTACGCGGATTCTTAATGCACAAGGTAAGAAGCAGCGTAAACGGTATGAAGCCGGCAGAGGGTAACACACTTTCATCTTCTATTCTTAATAGAGAATTAGCGCGCTTAAACGCTACCAACCCACCTGATAAGGATACTCAAATAGCTCAAGTTATCCATAGGGAGCTTGTAAGATTAGTTAAACAAACCTTTGACAACGTTTGCGAAAAAGTCGGGGCGATGTTTAAGGATCCTAATCAGCTTTTGTATTCTGCTGTTGCAGAGTTTGTTGACAGAGTGGTATATTCATATCACGAGGATGCAACAGGTCAAATTACTCAAATTGATGAAACGTGGAGAGACCTTTACGAGGAAAAAGAGTTTAAGAACGAGCTGGAACAGACTTATAACAAGCTTAAAAAGCTACAAGAGAATTTCCATGAAATTGTAGATGACAAGCTAACAAAAGAACAATTTTTCGGTGTTAAATAATAGAAGCGGAGGATAATAAAATGACCCTTGAAGAAAGAAAAAATCATTTGAACAGAGCAGAAATCAGAGTGCTTATGCTTGGCGCAAAGCGAGTTGGTAAAACCAGCTTACTTGCACTTTTATCAAGAGACGAAATTATAAAAGCGGCATTAAGGGGTACGGAGCTTGAAATGGAAACGGAAATGAGCTTGGAAGGCACGTACAACATTATGAAAGACTATTTCAATATGTCGTTGAAGGATGCAAACGGAGATCCCAGAACGCCTTATTCCGAACTTAAGCTTGACGACGGTCAAACAGATGAAATAGTTTCCGATTACAGCATGAGGCTTACTACAAATGGCAGAAACGGCACACATAAAATCAGCTTTACCGATATTCCGGGTGAATATCTCCGTCAATTGGAAAATAACACAATCAAAGATGATGATAGAACTGCTTTAGAGGAGGTTGTGACCGCAGCAGACGTTATTATAATTACAATTGACTCTGTATTGTTAATGGAAAATGAAGGTGTTAATGCAAAGCAAGGAAATAATATTGACGAAATTTATAACTTAATTGAAAAATGCTGTCATCCTCAAAAAGGAAACCTTCATAAGCTATTTTTATTTGTACCTGTAAAGAGCGAAAAATATTATCTGCAGCATCTTGAATACTTGGGAGAACGCGAGAAACAGGAAGCACGTAATAGTAATGAAAACGACAATAATATGTCAGGATTTTTCACTTATGATAGAGATCCTATGGACAAGCTTATAGACCGTATTGAAATTTACTATAAGCAGATATTTGACTATCTGAAGAGTGGTGCAGGAGTTGATTATTTCCAAGCAGCGATTTTACCGGTAAATACCTTGGGTGATATTCGCTTTAAATGGTTTACGGAGGAATCATTCTGTAAGACGGTTTTAGATGCTTCCGATATGCGATTCGAATACGTATCAAAGGAAGATCCTAAAACACACGATTTGTTATCTCCTTGTTTCAGCCCTGAATATTGTGAACAGATTCTTGTTTATATTCTTTTGTTTCAGCTTGCAAAAATAAGGGAAGTTCATGCAAATAAAAATATTTTTAAGCTATTTGGCGATATATTCAAGAATACCTTTAAAAGACTTGTCAGCGATACTGCGCTGTTGTCGCAGGAGCAAAAGTTGTTTGAAAACATGTCTACAAATCCTAACTACCTAAGTAAGTTTGTTCAAAATCCAATCAAAATGAAAACACGCAAATAATATGAAAATATCATTTCGTTGCACTTACCGAGGTAAATTAAACGGCTTTTATACCGCCTTATTAAATGACGATAACGGCGTTTTGTCCCTGTGTAGCTATGAACGCACAGGGACAGAGCGAAGCGTTGTTTCTCAAGGATATAGTCCGCTAATACGTATAATTGTTTTTACTAATGAAAATGGTAAGCTCGAATGTGCTGTAAGCGGTTTGGGCAGAAGGACAAACTTGTCTGAATCACCTTGGAGCGAGGGAGACCACGAAAAAATAGCAACGGTGGTATTCTGCGAAGAGGAAGAGAGTGACAGAGCAGTAATTCTTTCAATTATTCATCTTTTTACAAGGGACTTTTATGGCTATGGCAACAGACTTTTGGATTCTGTAATCCTTTCTCCCGAAATAGAAGGTATTGAATACAGTATTTCAAGGGAGCAGTTTGAGCCTATCATATCAGAAGCAAAGCAGATAACCGATTTTCAATTAACGGGCAACCTGTTACCTAACGGATTTGTTTTGTTTTACGCTCCTGCCGGATTGGAGGGCAATAGCGGTGAAAGATTGATAGAAGCATTCAAAAAACAAGGACTGGTGAATGTTTGTAAAAAGCATTTATATTGTGACGTGTGCGCCAAAGAGGATTTTATAAAGGCAATTAGTGATTTTCAGTTCGAAAGCGATAATGCAAGTAAGCCGATTTTTTCAAAGCTCGGTAACAAAATAAAAAAATCATTCAATGTAGCTACTGAAGCAATAAAACGAGGTAGTGAAAAGCTTTTTAAGTAATTTACAACAAATAAAAGCTCTGTCATCGGACAGTGCTTTTATTTTAGTCTGCTAATCGGTCTGTTACGAAAATATATTTATTGTAATAACGCTTTGTATTGGTAATAAAAATGAAGAAAACATATAATAAAAATGCAAAATATGATATGCACGTTCATTCTCAAAGCTCTCACGACAGTACGGCAACGGTTATTGATATTGCAAGGGCGAGCTTGAAAAATAATGTTTCCGTATTCGCAATTACTGACCATTGTGATATACAATGCAGTGATGATTTGGATATTCCTTCTATTTTGGCTGGCTCTATGAAGGAGGTCGAGGAGGCATCAGAGCTTTTTTGCGGTAAGGTTGAAATTTTAAAGGGCGTTGAAATCGGCGAGGCAATTTGGAACAAGGCTTATACGGACAAGCTGTTGGATATGTTTCCCTTTGACGTGGTTATAGGCTCGGTTCACGCAGTCAGATATGAGGGCTATACCCAGCCGTATTCCACCATAGATTTTTCAAAAATGACACAGAGGGAGCTTAATGAATACGTAAAAGTGTATTTTGACGATCTTTTGGAAACGGTGCAAAATTTTGATTGTGATATAGTGGCGCACCTTACCTGTCCTCTTCGCTACATAAGCGGGAAATACGGCTTGAGCGTGGATCTTTCCAAAAATCGCAACAAAATTTTGGAGATATTGGATTGTATAATTGAAAGAGGGCTTTCGCTGGAGCTAAACACCTCGGGGCTCGGCACAAAATTTAACGAGATTATGCCGCAAAGGTGGATTTTAGAGGAGTATAAAAAAAGAGGCGGAACGCTTGTTACCCTTGGCTCCGATGCCCATACTCCCGAAAAAATAGGAAACGGATTTGACGTAGCCGTTTGTATTCTAAAGGAGATTGGCTTTAACGCTTATTATTACTATAAGAACAGAAGAGCTTATAAAGTGGAAATATGATTTGATAAAAGTGATATAAAATACGCTCAAAAGACGGAATTTTAAAAAATTCCGTCTTTTGTTTATATCACTTTCGCGAGCCTTTTGGGCATCATTTAATAGCTCTGCGAAGACGCATAAGAGTTAATCTGTTGCGTACCAGCGGTGAATATTCCAACAAAACGCATAGCTTTTCCTCTGGTACGTCAATATCTGCAAGAGATGATTTTACACCAAGCGTCTTGTATTTTTCGTAAAGCTCCTCGTGTGTTGGAATAGAGTCTATAATTTTGCAAATTTCTGCCCAATGGCTCTGTAATGCTTTTGCGCTTACGGTTAAAGCACAGTCGTTTGAGTTTTCTTGAACTATAGATTGACTGAGCCTTTGACCAAACATAGTCTTAATATAACCGTCGTCTATCTTTGGATAGTCCTTCCAAAAAAGCTCGTCAGAATTTTTTAATCTATGATATTCTTTGCAAGCAATAAGAGTTCCAACGCCCACCTTTTCTCCGTGCAACGCGTCGCTGCAAGCATCTAAGCCTTCCGGTTGCATTTCTATAAGGTGGGAGATATGATGCTCTGCGCCTGAAGCACAACGGGAATTGCCAAGCAGCTGCATTGCAAGTCCTGACATCAAAAGTCCGTATATAAGCTTTTCATAAGCGGTAATATCGCCGCTTTTTATTGCTTCGGAGCTTTCCATAACAGCTTTGGTGGCATCTAACGTCATATCGTGTATGACAGAGCAAAAATATTCACCGGTAAGGGTGTGAGCTATTTTCCAATCTGCCAAAGCAATAAATTTCCCTATCATATCGCCAAAACCGGAATTTGTAAGAAACATAGGTGCTTTTGATATAACGTTGAGGTCGGCTATAACTATTTTTGGTGCGACAGCCTCAAAGGTTTTTTTGAAGCCGTCCCATGTCATAGCCGCAACTGATGAGCAAAAGCCGTCAACGCTTGCGGCGGTGGGGCAGGAAACAAAAGGAATACCCAGCTTGTGTGCGCAATAACGCGTAATATCGTGTACAGTACCGGAGCCTACGGCAATCAAGTAATCGCATTCCTTCGGCAACCTTGAAATAGCCAATTCAACGCCGTGATTATCTGCGTGAAGTCCGTTCGGTGAGAGAATTATTTCCTTGTTGGCATTTGGGTGAAGCCCTGTGGTTACACGGTATGTGTTTTCGTCATATATAGCTACGGAATAACCCTTTAAGCCATAGCTTGATATATATTCGTCAGCCTTTGATAAACAGCCTGCTTCAATAAAACAAGCCTCCGTTATCATTTTGTGATTTTTACCGCAAGGACACGCTCCGTTATATTTTTTGCTGTCTATTGTCATTTACATACTCCTTCAAGTGATATCTCACTATAACTGATTATACCACAAGACAGTAAAGTTTTCAATAAAAACAATAATCGCCTAAATCAACGGATACAGCGACAAATTGTCCTCCTCTGAATGATAAACGCCCAGAAATATTTCCTTTTCGGTTTTATAGCCCTGCAAATTCAATTGGTTTTTCAGCCATTCTTCATTTCGCCCTATACGTGTCAGGTTTTCTCCCATTATGCGTCCGTCCATAATGATTTCTGTGCCGATATGAGAAGCCTTTGTCGGTATTTTCATATCAGAGGGCGTTAGGGGACGGTTTTTGGATTTTGGCAATACGGATAGCTTGCCGTTGTATTCAAAAATTGCCGTTTGAATTTCATTCAAATCAAAGTAACCTTGTTCACGACAAAGTAACAAAAATTCTGAAAGGTCCAGCTTGGCTTTCTTTAAATTTTTACGGTAAATTGTGCCATCGTTCATAAGAATTGTGAGAGTTCCGTTGAGATATTTTCGCGTTTTTGGGAATTTACGCGAAAGAATACTGATAATAAGCGATATAGCGCCGTAAATAACAAGAGCAATAAGAGGCTTCCAGGGGGCTTCAAGCTCTGTTGCAAGCTCCGCGGCAACGGAGCCGATAGTGATGCCGCTTATATAATCAAAAAAGTCAAGCTGCGCCACCTGCTTGTGTCCCATAATTTTTGTAATTATAAATAACGCTGTAATTGACAAAAGCGCTGTCAAAATAATTTTAATAACGTCCATAATAACCTCCGTGAATTATTGTGTCAATAATACGAAATATTATGAGATTTCATATTAAAAAGCCTTGGAATTTTACGCTCCAAGGCTTTTGATATTACAGTATGTTACGAACTTAATCGATAGGGTTTTATAAGCTATATTTTCAGCGTGGTTTTTCCGGCAGGCAAATCAAACTCCTGGGGATACCAAAGATATTTGGTTACTACCTTTAATCTAAATGGCTTTTGGGCGTTTATTTCAATTACCGTTTTGCCCTTGAACGGTACGTATTCTGTACAAACAATGCTTACGTTATTGGAATTAAAAATCATATTCTCAATACCGCATTTTCCACGCTCGTTAAGGTTAAACGTTACCAGGTTTTCTTTCGCATTAAACTCAAGTCCAATAATATTTTCAATAAGCAGAGTTATTGGTGCAATTCCGCTCCAGCCTACAAATTCTGCACGGGAAAGTGTGTTGTATTCCGTTGTTGCAGGTCTGTATGAGTCGGGAGCATAGCACTCCCATATACTTCCGAAAGCGTTGTCGTTTGACACTTTGCACATACTGTCTAAATACTTAATTGATGCCTCGCGCGCATATTCTTTGTAACCGTTTTTATTAAGTCCCTTTATGGCACAAAGATTTGTGGGAGCCCAAACTCCTCCAAGCCAATATCCGCCTGCGCTGTCGTAATTAGGGTCGTCCTTTGATAGAGAAGCAAACGGGATTTTTGTGTAAAACTCGTTTTCGTTCATTATATGAGAAACAACGGAGCGTAGCCTTTCACCGCTTGCTGCCTCTGCAAGAAGCGTCCAAAACGTAGCCGCAGTTTTTGAATTGATAAATTTTACTCTTTCGTCACTCCAATCGCGGGCAAAAAAGTTGAAATACCATCCCGTTCTTTCGCTGTAATGATATTTATTTATGAGAGAACAGATTCTCAAATGCTCGGTTTTATAAAATTCGGCTTTATTATCAAGCTTAAGTATATTGCAAATATTGGAAATGCAAAGTGCGCTAAGAGCTTGTTGACACGCTAAGTCGATAAAGCAAGTATCGCTTCCGTCAAGATGCTTTGCAGAATAACCGCTGACAGGAGAATTATCCATACCGCTTGAGCCTGTATCCTCAAAATAATATAGCCCACAGCTTTCTCTGCGTCTGTTATTTTCTATAAAGCTGTAAATGCCCTCAAGTGCGGGAAGGACAGTTTCAAAGCGTGAGTGGTCACCTGAAATCAGATAATGCTCCCATTCCGCCCAAGCCATAAGAGGCGGATTTATTCTTTCGCCGTATGCAGGCGTGCCGTCATCAAGATTATAAGCCATAGCCATAAAGCCGTCGCTTTTACGCCTGAGCATATATAAGTTATCAAGATTGTTAAACGCGCTAAGGGTGCCGTTTGAATAGTTTGTGATAAAGGTCATAATACAAGAATCCCATTGCCACATTATTCCAACACCGGGCATACAGGTAAGAATATCCTTCCAACCGTCTCGTTCAATATATTCAACGTTCTTAAATGCAAGCTCCCACGCATCATAGTATAGCTTAATAAAATCCTCGCGTCCCTCCAAAATAGGACGAGGAAGAGCATTTTTTTCAAATACGTATTTTTTACTCATATAAACTCCTTGTTAGGCAAGCCTGAATATGTCAAATACATTATACAACAAGTATTTACTCGAATCAACTATTTTGTTGAAATGAGATAAATTTCGTGATATAATCAAATCAACCAAAAAGAAATTAAAGGCAACAAATGAGTTGAGTTGATTTAATAAGGAGATAATATGAAGATACGGTACGGTGCATGGGTGGATTTGCCCGGAATAAGCACAAAAGAAGTGGCGCAGATAAGGGAGGTTAAACTTGATTCTGATTCCCTATATCTTTTTACTGTTAATTATAACAACGATAAAAGAGCCCTTGAGGACTCTATGATTGAAATTTTTATATCTGCACCCATAAAGGATACTTTCAGAGTAGAAGCGCGTCATTTTTCGGGAAGCCGCAAGAAAATGCCGAAATTTGAGCTTAACGTGGAAAATCTTCCGTTAGAGGTAAAAGATAAAGGCGACTTTTTAACAGTTACAAACGGAAAAATGCGCTTGGAAATTAAGAAAAATCCGGCGGAATTTGATTTTTATTATGAGGACAGATATTTGACCTCGTTTGCGAAAAAATGGGATAGAAGCTATATTTCTCACGTTATAAAGGACGGCGAGTCTTATATGGATGCTCATCTTGGCGTAGACATTGGAGAAAAGCTTTTCGGACTCGGAGAGCGATTTACATCCTTGGTGAAGAATGGACAAAGCGTACATATATGGAATGAGGACGGTGGCACCTGTACTGAAATTGCTTATAAAAACATTCCATTTTACCTGTCAAGCAAGGGCTATGGAGTGTTCGTAAACGACCCCGGTCCCGTATCCTTTGAAATTTGCTCCGAGCAGGTTTCAAGAGCGCAAATGAGTGTGCCGGGAGAAAAAATAGACTTAATGATAATTGGCGGAAGAAATATGAAGGAGTCTCTTTCCAATTATTGTGATTTGACAGGATACCCTGCCTTGCCGCCTGCATGGAGCTTTGGACTTTGGCTTACGTCCTCGTTTACCACCTCGTACGATGAAAAAACGGTTACAAGCTTTGTTGACGGAATGAAAAAGAGAGAAATCCCGTTAAGCGTGTTCCATTACGATTGCTTTTGGATGAAGGAAAACGAGTGGTGTAATTTTGAATGGGATAAGGCAACTTTCCCCGACCCTGTGTCAATGCTTAAGCGTATGAAAGAGAAAAATCTCCACGTATGTGTGTGGATAAACCCTTATATAGGTCAAAAATCTCCTCTTTTTTCTGAAGCTATGGAGAAAAACTATCTCTTAAACAGACCTAACGGAGACGTATGGCAATGGGATAGATGGCAATCGGGAATGGGACTTGTGGACTTTACAAACCCCGATGCATATAAGTGGTATCAGGATAAGCTTCGCACACTTATAGAGATGGGAGTAGATTGCTTTAAAACCGACTTCGGTGAAAGAATTCCTACGGACGTTGTGTATTTTGACGGCTCGGATTCTGTGAGAATGCATAATTATTATACCTATCTTTACAATAAATGCGTATTTGAGGTTCTTGAAAATTATAAGGGACGAAATAAGGCTATTCTTTTTGCAAGAAGCGCAACCGTGGGAGGACAAAAATTCCCCGTTCATTGGGGCGGAGACTGCACGGCTGATTATTTGTCTATGGCTGAATCGTTACGTGGCGGACTTTCGCTTTGTATGTCGGGCTTTGGCTTTTGGAGTCACGATATAAGTGGATTTGCAAACACAGCACCCCATCATTTGTTCAAACGTTGGGTTGCTTTCGGACTTCTTTCCACCCATTCAAGACTTCACGGAGATTCCTCATACCGAGTACCGTGGTTGTTTAACAAGGAAGGGGAAACAGACGGCGAGGAGGCGTGCGCTGTAACCAAACACTTTGCCGAGCTTAAATGCTCCCTTATGCCGTATATTTTTGAAAAAGCGGTTGAGGCTAATAAAATCGGCGTGCCGGTTATGAGAGCTATGGCGCTGGAATTTGAAAATGACAAAAACGCACTTTGCCTTGATACCCAATATATGCTTGGTGAAAGCATACTTGTGTCTCCCATATTTACGGAAAAGGGTGACGCAGATTACTATTTGCCTTACGGAAAATGGACACACCTGTTGACAAACGAAATATACGACGGCGGAAAATGGTATAGCGAAAATTATGACTTTTTCTCGTTACCTCTTTTTGTAAGAGAGAATACAATTTTGCCGATAGGCAGCGAAACTACAAGACCGGACTATGATTACGGAAGCGGAGTTACACTCCACGTTTTTAACCTTGAAAAATATGCTGAGCGTACAGTTTACGACACAGAAGGCCGAGAAATTTTCAAGGTAAATGGCGAAAGAAGCGGCAAAAAGTTGAAATTTACCTTTGACAAATTGCCAAACAATGCAAAAATTTTGCTTCGTAATATAAATGAGGTATCAAACGTTAAAGGAGCAGAGGTTGAAAAGTGTGATTTAGGAGCTTTGCTTACTTTGCAAGATACAAAGATTACGGTAGAAATTTAAAAATTAACTAACGGAGAAACTGACATTGATAAGCATTCACAAAAATTTTATTGGGGGAAACGTTTCCGTAAAGGAAATATCGGGCGATACGGTTTTTCTTGAAAACGAGCTTCGCGATACCGAGGGCGATTGGTTTTATTGGGCGTTTTGCGTCGAGGGCGCAGAGGGGCGTACGCTGACATTTAAAATGCAACACAATCGGCTTGGCTATTGGGGACCTGCAATCAGCCATGACCTTGAGGAGTGGAGTTGGCTTGATTCTTTAGAGGGTGATTCCTTTACTTATTCCTTTGACAAGAATGAAAGTAAGGTATATTTTGCCCATCATAAGCTTTATCATCCGAAGCGCTTTTATTCTCTTTGCGATAATTTGAATCTTAATATAAGTGAGCTTTGCAAAAGCAGAAAAGGAAGAAGCGTTCCTTGCTTGCGTATAGGCAACGGTAAAAAAAGCATAATTTTTACTGCTCGCCATCATGCCTGTGAGTCAACGGGAAGCTATGTTTTGGAGGGAGTTATAACCGAGCTTGCAAACAACCCGATAGAAGACGCAAGAATCCTTATCGTACCGTTTGTTGACTATGACGGAGTGGTTGACGGCGATCAAGGAAAATCTCGTATTCCCCACGACCACAACAGAGATTATATTGACGCTCCGATTTATCCCGAGGTGCGCTCGATACGTAATTATATGAGCGAATATAGCTGTCACTATGGATTTGACTTTCATTCACCTTGGCATAAGGGCGGAGTAAACGATAAAATATTTATAGTTCGTAATATCAATGAAAAGAACGGGGAATTCGATATGTTTTCTTCATTTTTTGAGTCCGAGATTAGCGAAAAATCTATGAAATATTTTAAAAAAGACGACTATCCTGCCTGCACCAACTGGAATCAACCAAGCTCAAGCTTTGGCTATACAACGAACCTGCTTCCCGATTGCAAGATAGCATTCTCATTGGAAAGCGCATATTTTGGATGCCGGGACAATAAGGTTTTTTCAAAAAAGCTTGTAGAGCTTGGGAAATGCTTTGCAAGAGCAGTAAAAAGGTATGTTCTTATAACTTAAATAGTATAAAAAATGACGAGAATTGTGCAATTCCCGTCATTTTTGATTTTACGAAAAAGTTTTAAAAAATGCATTCAGCCTTGTTAGCCAACTACAATGAGTACGGAGTCCTCGGTTGCCAAAAAGCCGTGGGAGTGTCCGATATTGCATATATTCTTATTGCTTTCCTTAATTGGTTTTCTCTTTGCTAAGCATTTAAAATGAAGGTCGACACGGTTTGGATACGTAAACGCCGTATATTACCACGTCATAGCTTGAATTTAACGATTTTATTTCAATTTGTGAAATAGCTTCGCCTTTTGTTTTTATTTCTATGTGATTTATTATGTATTCCTCGAAATTTTTATCATAGCTGAAGGATAAAAGCCTTTTTGCGTTTTGTGAGGCAGGATTAACTCTTGAAGAACCGATAGACGTATATATTGTTGTGATATCAATTCCATTTTTTGCAATATATTCTTGTTTGGTTCCGTCTTCATAACGTATTAAAATTTCTGCCACGTCCTCACCGTAATCACCTAAAATCGGATAGCCAAAGCTTAAGGACGTCATTCCTAAAACAAAAATGCTATCTGCAGAACCAACGCCCTTAAAAATCAAAGGAGTGGCGGTTACAAGAAAGGGTGTTTTTGAAATCCCGTCTATTTCCTCGTTTTGCAACACAGGTCCAACCTTTATCTGCTTTTTTCTCGTCTTGGCAAGCTTCGTTTTAAGGGGCTTGTCAGCAACTGCCATAAGAGCGTCGTAGCTGGGTTGGGTTGTGCATTTTAAAGGAGTTTTTTTAAAATCATCAAATACGTGAGCCTCGTAGCTGCTATACGGAAGCTCAATTTCGTCCATTCTTTTCAGCGCTTTGCAAAATGCGTCATAAATAAGAGTTGGCTTTCTGTTAACGTCAACAAGAGCCTCCTTAAGTACACCGTCAACGCAGGCAACACCGCCGCGATTGTAGTCGTTAATTTCTGCCCAATACCACAAACAGGTTCCTGCAAGGGCATTTTTCTTGTAAAGCTCATACATTGACGTTAAAAAATCGTTTAATAAATGAGGATTGTCATAAACGTAGTAGCCGCCCCACTCGGTGAACATAAGCGGTTTATCCCATAGCTCACGGCTTGCTTTTTCTGCCATATCAAAGGTGTTACTGTATGGGTGGGTTGTGTAAAAATCCAAGCCGCAAAGGTTGTAGTATTTTTTTGTGTCATCATTTGACATATTGTTAGCACCCGAAACCATACGTGTACCGTCGTTTTCACGGCAAGTCTGTACGGCGTTTTTCAGAAAGCCTTCCTCAAAATCACATTCGTTAAAGGCTAACCAAAAAACAACGCTTGGGTGATTTCTGTCTCTTAAAACTGTTCTTCTTAAAACCTCAAGGCATTCGGAGGTCAGCTTGTTATCTGTAACGTCGGCTTGCCACATTCCGGGCTCTTCGCAGCAGAGAAGCCCCAGCTCATCGGTAATATCGAGAGTAGCCTTGTTATGGGGATAGTGAACAAGGCGGACGAAATTGCAGCCGCTGTCTTTAATCATTTTTAAATCATTGTAAACGTCTTTGTATGAAACGGTATGACCGCTATCTTTGCCGTACATTTCGTGCTTGCAAACGCCCTTTAGAAAAATATCCTGTCCATTCAACACAAAGTGATTTTTGTTACATCTGAATTCGCGAAATCCAACGCGTGTTTGATATGTGTCCACCGTACAGCCGTTTTCCAAAAGCTCAACCTTTAAGGAGTACAGAGAGGGGCTTTCCGGTGACCATAGCTTAACGTTTTTTATTACTCTTGTTTGACGCTCTTTTGCTATGTAGGTATCTACAACTGTGTCGCCGAGGGACAGAGTAATGCGACATTCTGACGGAAAAGACGAAACGTTGACAGTATATTCAGCGTCGGTGTAGCTGTTTATGAGCTTTTGAGTAAAGAAAACGTCATTTATGAAGGATTTTTTCTTGTAGACAAGTAATACGTTTCTTATAATGCCGCCATAATTTTCCCAGCCCTCGCTTGGTCCGAAGCTTGCATTTATATCTTCGATTTCAACAAGCAGGCAATTGTCGCTTTTGGTTGCAATATCGGTTATATCAAAGGTGTATTCACTGTAAGGAAGCATTTTGCCCAAATATTTACCGTTTAAATAAACGGTTGCATTATACGTTATTCCTTCAAACTTTAAAAGCAAAACCTCGTCTGAATATTCCAAATCAAAATATCTTTGGCATTCAGAGTGACCCACACAAAGGGCAGAGAAAGGCACCTCTTTTTTTGACCAATCCCCTTTTCCTATTCTGTAATTCCATATTCCGTTAAGCGTTTGTATCATTTTTCCCTCGTTATTTTTCAAAATAGTAGCCCTTTTTCCACCGAGGCTGCTATTTTTATTATTGAAAATCATCGGTATTATGATACCATATTCCTATAAAACTTGCAATACGAATATGATACAATTGTGGCGCATTTTAAGCACAAATTGCAAGCCAAAATGATTGAAATTACGATAAGAGTGTGCTATAATCTAATCAATTTGATAAATGAATGATTTATGTAAAAAAGTTTTGAATTTATTTCTGTTATTTGAGGAAGATATGTCAAATATAAAAAAATATTGTATTTATACGACGCTTTATAACGTAGGATTCACTTTCTGCACGGGAGCAATTATGCAAACGTTTTTAATTCAAGCAGGATTTTCTGCCCAGCAGGTTTACGTTATAAATTCGTTAATGCAGATTATGCAAGTGGCTATGATGCTCGTTTTAACCTTTTTATCGGGAAAGATAAAACGTGTAAAAACGGTTACAGCTATATCATGCTTATCGTTAAGCTTGTTAACGTGTGTATTTTTAATGGGGGCGATAAACCCTGAGCTAATAAAACAAGGATATGTGATTGCCGTATTTATCGTCGCAGGCATATCTTATGTAGGTGTCGGTCTATATAATATCCTTGCGTACTGCTTGCCGTATTATACTATTGACATGAAAGATTACGGAAAAATGACGGGTATCAGCACTGCAATAGCAGGGGGAGCGTCCTTTTTGGCGTCACTCGTTTATTCCTTTCTTTTATCAAAATTCTCGTATATGAAAACAACGGCGGCCTTTTTCGTTATTTCTATAGTATGCTTTATTTTGACAAGTATTGTGTGTGCGTCTATGCGAGTGAAAACTGTGGAAGCGAACAAAGAAGATTCGGGAAAAAACGACGTTATCGCGGTTTTTAAGAATAAGAACACGTACGTATTATTGATTCCGAATTTCACACGCGGATTATCAATAGGAATATTTAACGTAATTGCTACAATCGCCATTTCAACCAGCATTTTAAATGAAACGACTTCCTCTTACGTGAACATAATTTTACAAATGGCAACCTTTGCGGGCAATATGTTTTTTGCCTTTGCATATAAAAAGCGCTCGACGAAGAATTTGCTCCTACTTGCTACCATCGGCGTATGCGTAAGCTTTCCGTTTTCCCTTGAGCTTGGGATAATTGGCTTTTTTTGCTGTTTCACGGTAGCTTCGTTTTTTAAGCTTGTTATGGATACAGCAATTCCCGTCATTATTACAGAAATTATTCCTAAAGAGCAAATCGGTTCATATACGTCTATCCGTATGCTCATATTTACAGGGGCGCAAGCTGTTGCAACCTTAATTATAACACCGCTTGAAGCTATAATAGGTTATACGGGCGTATTGATTTTCGCAACGGTAATGCTGTTTATTTGTGGCGTAACCTATTATGCTGTTGCAAAAAGTGTAAAGCAGCCAAACGGCGGACTAAAAAAGGAGTAAAGGGAATTGAAACAACAAGCAAAATTTATAATTCAATTGGACTCTTATATGGGCAATCTTGCAAATATTCCCGAGGATAAGCTTATTGATTGGCTTTTTTACTGCGTCGATAAGAAATGCGTAAAGGTAGATGCGATTTTTTGGGAGGTACATTGCTTTATGGAGCAGGAGCTGCCATGCTATAATTTCGAAATATTCAGAGAATTCCAAAAGAAGGGCATCGATATGATGGCGAGTATTATAGACGAGTGCCATAAGCGCGGAATTAAAGCATATTGCAACCACCGTATTTCAGAGGTGGAGCTGAATTTGGAGTCGGGCAGAAATGAAATAAAGCAAAAGAATAAGGCTTGGGTCATTAAAACCTGGTGGCAAGAGGGGCTTTGGAATTTAGCTTCGAGGGAGCTTCAGGAATTTAAGCTTAATTACATAACGAAAATTATGACCGAATACCAATTTGACGGAATTTGTATAGACTTTTTAAGGCACCTTCCTTGCCTTCCCGTAGGTAAACAATGGGAATACAGAGAGTGTGCAACGGAGTTTATGGGAAAGCTAAAAGACAATTTGAACAAGCTTGCCCGTCAAGTTGCAGTCGGCGCAAAGCTTCCCGAAAACAAAGAAGCCTGCTTTGCAGACGGCTTTGACGTTGAAAAATGGGCTAAAAATAACGTAGTTGATTTCGTTATCGGTGGCTCAAGAACAATTAACCCCGATATTGATTGGTATAAAAAGGTAACAGAAGGCACAAACACCGAGGTTTACGCTTGCTGGGACCCATACCACGTGGCAGATGCATACCATAGTCAATCAAACGATTTCTATCGCGGAATGCTATCTAATTGGATGGCTAAAGGTGCCGACGGAGTCGTTGCATTTAACTTCGCTCCCGCCCCTCGCGAAGAGCTTGCTAAGTTGCTCCCACCTGAAGAAATATTAAATTGTTTAGGACAGGATTACGGTGATTTTTATAGTATTTTTAGCGAGGGGAACAAACAGGATAAGGAATTAAAATACGCTGCCGACCGAAAATACGGCTATCCGTTTTTAACGGGATGTGGCGGAAATAACGTTTTCGCTCCACTTCCTGCTCCTATTCCGAATGATGAAACACCACTTGATATTAAAATAGATGTGTGCGGTGAGTTTAAAGGCAGACAAGCCGAGGTAAGATTTATTATAACTAATGCAAAAGCCACCTCAGATAAATTTAAAATATTCTTAAACGATACTTTAATAGATGACTTTTCAGAAAATTATTCCTATACGGATGAGCAAATTTTTTGGCCAAGCCCACAACCTGCAATGTTCACCGCTCACTCTTTGAACTCAAATCCCACGCCTATTTTAGAAATAAAAGCAAAGGTTGATTCAAACCTTATCAAGAACGGAACAAATACGCTTTCAATATCCGTTATTGACAGGATAAATTATTTTCTCGATTCCGACAGCATAAACGTTGAACGTGCAGAAATTATCATCGGCGTAAAATCTTAACGATAGCATAAAATTTGAAAACATCAAGGATGTAAAATAAGGAAAGAGCAGTGTTTTTGAATCGATGTGTTGAAACATGATAGTTTTTGTTGTATATTCAATGTATACAAACCAATTTGGAGCTTCAAGTACAATATAAAGGAGACATACGTAAGATGACAGAGAAAGAATGGTTTAAGAATGCCGGCTTTGGCTTAATGATACATTGGGGACTTTATTCAATTCTCGGTGGAGAATATCAAGGAAAGCGCATGGAAGAAATCGGCGAATGGGTTATGTCTAAATATGAAATCCCAAACAAAGAATATGAACAGTTAGCAAATGTTTTTAATCCGATATATTTTAACGCGGACGAATGGGTACAGATAGCAAAAAATGCCGGAATGAAATATATTGTCGTAACCGCTAAGCATCACGATGGATTTGCACTCTATCATTCCAAGGTTGATTCTTACAATGTTGTTGATGCCACACCATTTGGGCGTGATGTGATTCGTGAGCTTGCCGACGCTTGTAAGCGCAATGATATGAAGTTAGGCATCTATTATTCACAGTGTATTGATTGGCACGAGGAAAATGGCGGAGGATACGATCAGAATTATTACCATTCAAATTTTGGAATGAGCTGGGACAACGACTGGGATTTCCCCAACAGACAACAAAAGAATTATTTGAAGTGCTACGAAAAGAAAATTAAACCACAGGTACAAGAGCTTATAACCGAGTATGGTGACCTTTGTTTACTTTGGTTTGACACGCCTATTGATATGCCTGAGCGATGCGCCAAAGAGCTCTATGATATGGTTAAGCACTATCAGCCCAAGTGCCTTGTAAGTTCAAGAATTGGTGCAGGAATGGGAGAATATAAATCTATGGGAGATAATGAATTACCAAGCACCTACACCGAGGAGTTAGTGGAATCTCCGATTACATTGAATACTACTTGGGGGTACAAATCCTTCGACAACGATTGGAAGTCTTCTGAAGAAGTGTTGAGAATTTTGGAAAAATGTCGCAAATGCGGAGCGAATTTGCTTCTCAATATCGGACCTGATCATTTGGGAAGATTTCCTGCTCCTGCTATAGATGTGTTAAAGGAACTTGGCAAATAAAAATCAGGAATACGCTGATACTTCATTTAATATATCACGAAAAGGGTTGCTCAAAGCGAGCAACCCTTTAAATGTCATTTGACGTCACGGTTCTGATAGCTCGAATTAGTCATGCCACAGCAGGCTTGAACCAATAAGGTTTTAGACGGAAAATATACCGTCTATCTGCAGAAACTCACTTGGCAATATGTACAATATTACCTGCATTCGTTTCCTTGCTATACGAAATATTTTCTCGCCTGAAACTGCAAAGCACATTCGGAGCCAAATCGGTGAGATAGTTTGATAGGTTAAGAAGCAGGCTTACTTGCCGTAAGGCAATGATTAAACTATTAAAATAGCCACTGATTTGGCTACCAATGCTTGTTGGTTCGAGCCTACTGTGGCATGCCTTACGGGAGTGGAACGAACCAGCCTAAAGCCTACTGTGGCATAGATTTTATATTCCAAAACGGAGTTTTATATGTCAAATATAGCTATACTTAATAAATGTAATTTAAGATGTCTCTACTGCTTTGCAGACAATTATACCGAGGGTGAAAGGGACGAAATCGACAGAGATACCTTTATGCGCCTTCTTGATTTTTCCGCATCTGACAGAGA
>JAZRIQ010000015.1:0-164900 GCA_045645405.1 Eubacteriales bacterium | reverse complement strand
CAAGGCATTTTAGAACGAGCCAAAAAGCTCGTGTTTAAGGCAAAATTTTGCCGATATATAAAAATATTTCAAAAAATTTTAACGCCAAAGACGGGATTTTTGTCCGTTCCAAAACTGGTTCGTTTCACTCCCGTAAGGCATGCCTTACAGGAGTGAAAGGAGGCATAATGAAGATTAAAGTGATAAAACAAAAAGCCTTATTTTATGAGTTTTTTCATTTAGTGATTTATCTTGAAATGTTATGGATTTGATAACCTATAACCATTTATATATTGTTAAAAACAACAGTTTGTATATCGATTAGCGTATTCAAACGTTTATGAATGAGGGCAGGAACTCATATTAATATTTAAAACCGCTATGGATTTTACTCCGTAGCGGTTGCTTTTTGTGTAGTTGATGCCCAAAATCCTTATAAAAAGAAAAAATCTCAACCGCAGATTTTATTAAATCTACGGTTGAGATATGGTCGAAGAGCTGCAAGCTAAATTGAACCACCTCTAAAAAAATGTCATAAACCCTTATGTCATAAGACTTTGCTTTATTTTAGAGAGAGGCTGATTTTTGTGAAAAATGTACAATAAACAGTATGAAATGAGAAAAAACTTATTTTTTCATAACCTTAATAAAGCGGAACATTTCATCAGGACCTTCGTCGGTATGCTTTTCATTCTCATCGGGTATTTCATGGTCTGGCTCAAAATATTCGCACCAAAACTGGTCGATTTGAAACCCGCATTTATTTACGTAAAAATGAATGTTGCGTTTTTCAAAATAAAGAGTGCAGGTTTCCCAAACTACTGTTTCGGGATGTAACGCTTCTACCTCAAGCCAAGCACCGTAACCGATTCCCTTTGTGTGTTCTTCTGGATTTACAAAAAGAATTTCCAATTCATTATGGTTAGTTTCTTTGTTTATTTTCAAGATAACACCACCTACACGCTTCCCGTTAACAACAATGCGATAGGTTTCGCTGTCGTCAGAGTCAATACAATGTTCAATGGTTTTGCGAGAAATAATTTCGCCATCAAAGTCAAGGTGATTATCACGCTCTCCAAATTCCGTGGTTGCACCGTACTTGAACGCCCTTTGATTGTCAAGAATAAATTGTTCACGGTCATCTGGAGTAAGAGGAACAAGAGTAACCTTTGTGTTTTTCATAAAAATACCTCCAAAAATAAAAATAGAGCTCTGGCTATTGTAACACAATAACCCAAGCTCACTTGGACACCTAATCCGGCAATTGAACACTACGGTGTTCTGTCTCCGGTGACTAAAATATTCATCTATGATATTATATCATATATTTATACATAAGTCAAGCGTTTGAAAGTGTTGTTTTTTCAGTAATACATCAGTAATCAAAAAGAAAAAGGAATTACTACATCATAAGTAATTCCTAATTTCATAAGTGATCTTTAATAGGTCAATCAGTAACCTATCAGTAATTGGTCGAAGAGCCGCAAGCTAAATCGAACCACCCTCGAAAAAGTACGAAAAGCCTTGTGCTATAAGGGCTTATCCAATGTTAGCGAGAGGGCTAATTTTGAGCAAAAATGTAATTTCAATGTTGAAAATTGCTCGAAAATGCACAATTTTTGTAAAGGCTAAGAGTGCAAAAAAATAGATTTCAAGAGTGTAAAAAACGAAAATCAAGTTGAACTCTTACCAAAATAGTACACCTGTTTTTGCGTTTTCCTTTTGAACTAATGATATTGAAAAGTGATAGCTTTCGTAGCATAATCAAGTGAAGATATAACGAGGTGTAAGCTATGATAACGGGGCGAAGGTTAATATTTTTGTAGGAGCTTTAACATTTTTATATCTAATTTATGGCCGTGGAAGTCGGTCATTTCTATATCATCTCTGCCATTATCCATAATGCCGAACTTGCCACGCAAATTCCAGAAAGCCCAACCGATATTATATGACTTTAACACATCCAAGGTATCCTCAAGCCAACGCATTGCTGTATCGTGTGGGCATTTATGATATACTGCCATTTCTCCACAATGCACTCCCACGTTTAGCCTTTCCGAAAGTGAAGCCCAAATGCCAAAAAGCTCATCAAGGTCGGCTCTGTCACGAAGCGTAAAATCTCCGTTATTATCAAATCTTCTCATATCGGGCCATTTTGGCTTTTCTTCATTTTTTTCACCAAAATAGTGAGTTAATCTTCTTGGCTCATAGCCTCGACAGCTATACCCACAGTTTTCAAAATACCTCATAGCATCAACAGGTGGAATATCCCCGTAACAGATGCCGTCAAGTATAAAAATTCTATCAGGGGATATTTTTCGCACATCATTGATAACTCGCTCGCTAACAGCCTTGTATTGTGCAGGAGTAATATTTCTATCGGGCTCGTTTATAACATTAAAGCTCAGTTTGTCAGATGATATACTTTTGTATCTTTTTGCAATTTCTGTCCATTGATAAGCGGATGCGTCAAGCAGATTCTTATCTGTCCACAAATTGCCCTTTTCCTCAATTTTCTCATCCTGATTTACACAATATCCGGGCAAGCGGTGCATTGCTATATTTGTATGAAGTCCATATTTTTCCGAGAAATAAACAGCCTCATCAAGTGGTGCGATTTTGCTTTCTTCAATTTCGTATGGATTGTCCACATTGCTCCAAAGTCTATACGAAAGAGGCAATCTCACAAAATCAAATCCCCAATCACGTATCATTTTAAAATCCTCTTCGGTATAGTACCCCGGAGAACGAAAATCTCTATACTCCGAGGTTTCGGAGCAAAACATTCCGAGCAGATTAAATCCACGCCATCTTGGAAAAACACTTTGTCTTGCTTTCATAAAAACTCCTTAATAGTCTTTTGTTATGCCTATTGATTCTATTCCCATCAAGCATATTATAACACAAGTCAAGAGCATTTCAACATATCTTTCGTTTTTTATTATCATAAATCAATAAGTAATGTGCCTTAAATTGAAAACAAAAAAAGGGACTACTCAATAATGAGTAATCCCTTGTATTATACAAAGTATGACTAAGTTTGGGCTTATAATCCCGTGTGTTCAACTTAGTCATAGGTGGTCGAAGAGATGTCCACACGCTCGAACCACCCTCGAAAAAGTGCGATAAAGCCTTATGGCAAAAGGTTTTGAGGGGCTTTTAAAAAATGAGATTTTCGAGAAAAATGTAAAAATATCAAAAAATACTTGACAAATCAAGAGTGATGTGATACCATAAAATTACAAAAAGGCGTAAGCCTATTAGCTATTCTTTTTAATATGTTTTAATGTATTTGTGGCTGAGCGTACGACGGCGATATATGCATTGGGGTGTATTAATTGGAAAAGTTAATATGATTAGACCTGTTTATATTGTTACAAAGCCACAGGTGGCTTTTGTTGTTGATGATTTAAACAGGATTTTTTACGCCTTCTTGTGAGAAATTTAATTGTCATAAGGAGGATTTTTTATATGACACAAAAGGAACTTGATGTAATCCAAGAAAAGATAGGTTACAAATTCAACGAACAATATTTACTTGTTCAGGCATTCACCAGAAAAACATTTACACAAGAGAATTATGGACATGAGAATAACGAGGGATTAGAGTTTGTAGGAGATAAGGTAATTGACTTCATTGTAGTCAAAAAACAGGTTCAGTTGTATGGCTTTAAAGAAGAAAAAGCGCAAAAATGTGTTCAATTTGAAAAAGCAAGAGATGTAAACTTCATATTCAGTCATACAGAGGGCGAAATGACAGAAATGAAAAAACAAATAGTGCAAACTTCATTTTTTGCAAAAGCGGTCGAACGTCTTGAACTCGAAAAGTATTTGCTTATGGGAAAAGGTGATATTAAGAAAAATGTTCAAAATGAATTTCACGTCAAGGAAGATTTATTTGAATCAATAATAGGAGCAATTGCAATTGATTCTTGTTGGAATATGGAAATACTTGAATCAGTAGTTGAAAGACTGCTAAATTTGGAGAACAGTTTAAAAAACCAAAGCGGCGAAAAAGATTATATCAGCTACGTTCATAATTGGTATCAACAAAAGTACGGCAAGAGCCCTGAGTACGAGTTTGAAGACAGTGGAAACGATGATATTTTTCTATGCTATTTGGAACTTGACAAATATGTAGGTCCTGTATTCAAGGGATACGCCAGATCTAAAAAGGAAGCAATGAAGTCAGTAGCGAAGAGGGTGTATGAGTTTTTGCACGAAAGAAATGAAACGGAAGAAAAAATTATGGAAATAATAGGAAACTTTAGTTTAGATGATGCAATAAACAAACTTCAAATGCTTGCAGACAAAAAAATTATTTCAGGATTAAACTACATTTTTCGAGAAGAAAAGCCAACAAAAGAGAGCAATGGAAATCCAATGTGGTTCTGTCAGTGTGAAATTGATGGAATGGACTATTTCGTAGCGTATAGTGACGCAAAGAAAATGCAAGCAAAAAAGGCGGCGGCATTTACCGCATTACAAATATTAGCTACAGGTCGAGATAAAATTGCTGAAAAACTTTTTGATGATTTAAAAATCGTTGCGGATGGAGAAAATGACGATGAGCAATAATACGGAATATGAAATCCCACAAGAAATGTTGGATTTAATGGGCGACGAAGAAAATGGTAATGCTTTTGAAAACTATAGAAAAAATATAGTTACAAAAATAGCATACTTGATTGGTGTACCTGAGGAAAAACTTTCAAATGATTCAAAATTTGTAATTGAGGAATTAGACGAGATAAAGAAAAATGAAAATGCAACGATAATTAGGCATCTATGCATTCTTAGAACTCAATTTTTTAGAAATTATTTGAACATCAACAATGCAAGACGCAATTTTAAACGAGCAGATGAACTTAACGAATATTTGAGTATAGAAAGCATAGAATATTTGCGTTCAAATGGAATTGAAACTGCAAGTGTATCAGATAAAACAAGCCCAGCGGTCAATATAGCGTATATAAATCAATATATTCAAGACAATATTGATAAAATAGGCGATGTTATACCTGATTGGGTAAAGTTCAAGTATATAAGAGCGCTATTCTTAATGCCGCGAGGATATGCAGGCAAAAATGGCGAGCTTTTAAAAAGAGACTATTCCAAGATTGCTAATACTATAGTAGAGGCAAGCAAAGCATATGCCAACCAAAAAAATGACTATCCGTATCAAATGTATATAACATGGCCGTTTAACTTTAGAGAGGCTGATGGCAATATTTTATACAACGACCTAAAGTTTTTAAAGATGCTTTATGGGGCAAACAACGACCATTTTACAGCAAAAAAGTATGTTGTTGATGCAAAAATTGGTTCAAAAGAAGACATTTACAAATTTGTGAATGAGGCTATGAATATTGAGGTTTATGTTGATTGTGAAAATGTAGATCCATATGCATTTGCTGCGACGCTGAAAAATTTGGATGAAGATAATTTAGCCAAAATAAAGTCAATTAATTTATACGACGATATCAATGCTTCAACAGCATGGGACTATATAAGTGAAATAATTGATATTCCTGTGGAGCATATTGAAACAGAACGAGTTCTTGAAAATAAGTCATTGGTTGATATCTCGATGGCTATTGATATTTCTAAGGAATATTACGAAAGTGATGTAGAATCGGCAATATTAGTTTCATCTGATAGCGATTTTTGGGTAGTAATTGAAAAATTAGAAAAAGTAAGATTTTTTGTTCTTAATGAACAAAGGAAGACGAGTTCTGCAATTATTGAAGTGCTTGATAAACATGCTGTGCCTCATTGTTATATGAGCGATTTTGCACAGGATGTTATTCAAAACTTTAAATCAGAGGTTCTATATCTTGGACTTGAGAGCAAGGTTAGAGAATTTAATAGAACGGGCACTTTTATGCCACTCGTTATCGACGAGCTTGTAGATGAGCTGTTTGCTGAGGCGTACATAATGGGTGAGGAAAGTCAACTAAAAAAAGAAAAAGAGGTGTTTTACAATAAATACCTTAAAAACGGACTTTTGATAAAGCCTGTTAACGAGGAAGGTCAGCTAAAATTCAAAATTGAATTAAAGAGAAAGTGAGGCGAAATTTTGTGAAATTTGAAGAATATGAAAAGATAAAAGATTTTACATATTTAGAGTATTGTGATTATTTACAGAATAAATATGGTATAGGAATTGCCGATTTTATGACAAAGTCTTGGAATAAAAATGCGAAAGTAACACGCACAAAAGAGGGATTGTTGGCACATCATAAATTTGAAGATCATGCAATAATGTTATCTGAAAAAGAACACGCGATGAAGAATCCTTATGAGTGGCAGTTAGCAAAAAATATTGTGTACTGTGATTATTTAGAACATTTATTTTTACACATTCTTATATGTGAATATCCAGCAAAAGATAGAAATAAGAAAGAAGCTGTTGGAATAGGAGGGGTGATAAACTTTCTCGTTCCAGAGTTGAATGATTTGTACAGTGGCTGGGAGACCAAACAACAATGGCGAAAAAATTGCCATGAATTGGTTGTAAATGATAAGATGGTGTATTTAGCACTGTTAAAAAGATTTAAACAAAATTGTTCGGATTACCCATTTTACACAGAGAAATGTTTGTTAACGAGTTATAACGAGCATTTTGGAGGCTGGTCAAGGGCAAATAATAAGCGATTGTTTGAAGAAATAAACAGCTTGTAAAATTTAGAGAGAACAATCATAAAACGAAAAAGGACTACTCGTTTGAGTAGTCCTTTTTCATGCCTCTAATTAAAATCGGGCTTGTAATCCCTGTGGTTCGAATTAGAGACGCGTGGTCGAGATGACAGGATTCGAACCTGCGGCATCATGGTCCCAAACCATGCGCGCTACCAACTGCGCTACATCTCGTCGAATGCCTGTACATTATAGCAGAGAATTTTTGATTTGTCAATAGTAAATTTAACTTTTAATAAAACTTTTTGGTATTTTTATTTGTGAGCAAAACAATTAAAGGACTGACCTCTTCTCTTTTTCATTTTTATTCCTCATAACATTTTTTATTTTTATATTGCATACGCTTGAATTTAATTGTATAATTAAAGTATATCATAATTTTTGCTGAAAAGCAACACAGGGGTATAAAATGTACAAGGTATTAAGCAAAAGCATTGAACTTCAAATTGATTTAGACAAAGGCAAAATTTCATCACTTACAGTTGGAGGAAAGGACTGCACGTTTGGTGATTGTCCTATCTTTGTAATTCGATTCAGAGATAAGGCAGGAGCGTGTTACTATGTAAATTCCACGGAAAGCAAAAGCGTTTCAGCTTTTGGAGATAATATTTGTTTTTCTGATTTTGGCGGTGATTTTTCATCTCTATCCGTTACTGTTACGGTTTTGGGAGATAATGAAATTTCCTGGGAAATTGAAATTAACGGCGTTTCAGACAAACACGCGGTTGAATGGGTAGAATTTCCTAAAATATGTATGCCACGTCTTATAGATAACGACAAAAACGGTGGCAGAATTCTTTTTCCGTACAATGAGGGAATTTTGATATCTGATGAAACTATGCTTCCAAGATACGAGCCTGAATTTCCGTCATCCGGAGCGTTCTTTACTTTTCCCAATATGGTATGCTCTCAGTTTATTTCATATCATTTTGAAAACGTAGGCTTATATATCGGCGCTCACGACAAAGAAAGAGGTCTAAAGTGCATAGATTTCTATTCTTATAACAATTCAATTGTTATGCATATTCGACTCTATTCCGGCTGTGATTTTGGACAAAATTACAAAAGCGACTTTCCTATCGTTTGGCAGGCTTGCTCTGGAGATTGGAAATCTGCCGCTGAAATTTACCGTTTGTGGTTTGAAAAAAATCTGCCCTCTAACGTAGTTAAAACAGTAGATAACAAGACTTTGCCAAAATGGTACGAGGAATCTCCTGTAATCGTAACGTATCCCGTACGCGGAATACACGATATGGATAAAATGGAGCCGAACGCGCTATTTCCTTATACGAATGCTCTTCCTATCCTTAATAAGATAAAAAACGAAACCGATTGTCGCATTATGTCACTTCTTATGCATTGGGAAGGTACTGCTCCTTGGGCTCCGCCGTATGTATGGCCACCGTTTGGGGGTGAGGTTTTATTTAACGAATTCAAAAATGAGCTTCACAAAAACGGCGATTTACTGGGCGTTTACTGCTCGGGCTTTGGATATACAAAGCAAAGCACCTTAATTGACAGCTACAATTGCGAGGAAAAAATAAAAAAAGAAAACGTTCTCGAAGGTGTTTGTCACTCTCCGCAAAACAAGCCTGAATTAGGAATTACCTGTACTCCTTATCAGCGCTACGGATATGATATTTGTCCTGCTTCAAAGCGCGGCCGTGAAATTCTTGAAGAAGCTTTTTCTCCGCTTTTTGCAAGCGGCATTGATTATGCGCAAATTCTTGACCAAAACCACGGCGGAGGGCAATATTTATGCTATGCCAGGGAGCATAACCACCCTCCTATGCCGGGCAAGTGGATGACACAAAATATGCAGAATTTGTTATCTCAATGGAATAGTGCCGCTCCAAATATGTTATTTGGCTGTGAAAGTGCTGCAGCAGAGCCTTTTATAGGTAATCTTTTAATGAGTGATAACAGATTTGAGCTTAACTATCCCTTTGGCGACGTTGTTCCTGTTTTTGCATACGTTTATCACGAATATTTAAGAAACTTTATGGGAAATCAATGCGGTTGTCCTTTTGAGCCAAGTGTTGACACGCTCAGATACAGACTTGCTTACTCGTTCTCTATCGGTGATATAATGACACTTATTATTTCTCCTGACGGAAATCTTATGTCCCATTGGGGAACGCACGATTTTGAGCATTGTCCTGACATGGATAAAACGCTGACGTTTATAAAAAACGTTATGAAATTCTATAATGAGCAAGGAAAGAAATATTTATATTGCGGCAAAATGACTATTGCCCAGGAAATAGAGTGTGAAAATATTACAATCCCTCTTTTCAGAGGACGTAAGACTGCTACGCTTCCTCGTTTGCTTTCTTCTGTTTGGGAAGCGGATAACGGTAAAAAGGCGTATATTGTGGTTAACCCTGACAATGAGGTTGTTAAGTTCAAGATTGAAAATGAAGAATTTTCAGTAAACAAGCTCGACGCTACGTTGATAATAAGATAAAACAAAGCAAATCGGTAAAATTTTGCCGATTTGCTTTGTTTTTTGTCAAATTTTATATTATTATATGCTAATATGTTCATTTGTTTGCTGAATTTTGCTATTATTTTTCAATTTCATTTGTATAATTGTAGGTTCGATATATTTCCTTACACACATCAGTATGTGCTTCGCAATCGAAATAATGCGCAATCTCTTCGTACTGTTCCTTTGAAAATATGCGATACCGTGTTTGGGATAAGGCAAATTCTCTGAATTTTTCGTACCAGCTTCCATCAATTAGCGATTTATTTCTTTCGTTTAACTCAGAAAGAAGCTTTTCTTTTTCTGCATCGTATGCTAAACGTATTGATTTATCATCAACTATTATCGGCAAAAATTTCATTTTAAGTTCAGTATCAATATCAATTTGAGCCATAAGTCCTGTATTCCACATACGCCCATGGTCCTTTGCGTCTTCATATTCTTTACAAATAAAGTGAAAATTGCCTTGTCCATATAGAATATGACCGCCCATATATTGTTCATAGCATCCTATACAATGACTATGTTGGCACAGCACGACATCTGCACCGTGCTTTATCATTGAACGGCAAGCCTTTAAAAGACGCGGAGATGGGTATCTGCAATCCTCTTTACCTCCGTGATAAATCACTATAACGTAATCAGCGTTTTTCTTCGCCTCAAAGATATCATCGTTTGTGTCATACGCATCATAGCCTCTTGCTCCCATACGGTTTGGCAAGGCGTACGAATATTCATGCTCACAAACCGCAACAATTGCTACCTTTATATTTTTATCTTCGATTATCAAATTTTCCCGAGCTTGATTTTCATTTTCACCAAAGCCCGTATAGTTGATTTCATATTTTTTTAGTAGCTCTAAGGTATCTTTTACGCCTGCTACTCCGTAATCGAATATATGATTATTGGCAAGAACACAGTCAGTAACTCCTACGTCCTTTAACGTTTTTACGGTATTTAGCGGAGCTTTAAGATTAGGACCAATTTTCTTAATCGGCGTATTTTTTTCAGTTACGGCGCACTCCAAGTTAACTATAACTCTGTCTGCCTTTTTAAATTCATCTATAACGTTTCCAAAAAGCTTTTTTCCTTGACAGGTACTAAAAAGCTCGTAGCAATCCTCTTTTATGGAAATGTCTCCGCCTATAATTATTCTCACAAGATTACTCCTTTGATTTTAAAACTTTTCTGCTTAAATTATACCATAATTACAAATATATTTCAATTATATAAATCTTATGTTGCATTTATTTTTCCTTTGTGATACAATTTACATATAACTTATTTCGAGGAGATTCTTATGGTTAATTATATTGAAGAAACAAATAAAATTCCCGTAATTGCCGAGGTGGACGTTTTGGTTTGCGGCGGCGGTCCTGCAGGCTTAGGTGCCTCTATTGTTGCAGCCAGACAAGGCGCATCTGTAATGGTTGTTGAAGCTATGGGCTGTCTTGGAGGAATTGCCACAGCGGGAATGATGTCCCATTGGGGAGGAAGATCATCAAGCAAGGTAATGCAAGAAATTTTTGCACTGACTTACGACAAAGCAAAGGACGTAGGTTGGGCTCCTGAAAACGGTTGCGGAACTGATGCCATATATCACGACGTTCAAATTATTGTTCTTGAAGAAATGATGCAAAAAGAACGCATTCGCGTTCTTTACCACACAAGGGTTTGCAAAGCCGTGGTTGAAAATAACGCTATTATTGGAGTTATTATTGAAAACAAAAGCGGTCGCGGCTTTATCAAGGCTAAAAGAGTTGTTGACGCAACAGGCGATGGTGACGTTGCCGCATCGGCAGGAGTACCGTTTTTCAAAGGACGCGAAACAGATGGCAGAATGCAGCCCTGCACCATTATGTTCAAGGTAGGTGGAGTAGATTACAAAAGAGCTTTATTTCCACCTTCATTCGAGACAACGATACAAACTGAAAAGGGAGAAATACAAGCCCTTGGCAAGGAGCATTTGCCGTTTCCTGCAGGACACGTGCTTCTTTATTCTCAACCAACCCCTAACACCGTATGTTGCAATATGACTAACGCTATCGAAATAGACGGCACAGACGGTGAAAGCCTTACAAAAGGCATTATGACCTGTCATTCTCAAATCGTTCCTATCGTTAAGTTTTTACGTGAATACGTACCGGGATATGAAAACTGCTGGCTTATGAGTAGCGCTTCTCTTATCGGTATTCGAGAAACGCGTCACTTTGAGGGCATAAAATCCTTGACTGCAGAGGATATTTTAGAGGCAAAATATCATAACGATTGGGTTGTAAGGCGTGCTTGGTTCAATTTTGACGTACACAATTTAACAGGCGCAAGCCTTGACAAAACCGGTATTCAACGCGGTTGGAAGCAGAATGAGGATTACACTATACCTTACGGCTGTCTGCTTCCTAAAAACGTTGAGGGTCTACTTCTTTCCGGTAGAAATATTAGCGGCTCTCACCTTGCGCACTCGAATTACAGAATAATGTCCGTATGTATAGCTCTTGGTGAGGCGGCAGGCGCTGCGGCTGCTCTTTCCGTTAAGCAAAATAAGCGCCTTATAGACGTTGACGTAAAGGAAATTCAGGAAATTGTAGGAGAATAATAAAGAGGCACACCTTTTACAGGTGTGCCTGTTTTATTTATTTCTTTCCATGAAGCTTAAACCACGTAGCATCTCCGTACTCCGGCCATCTTTCACGTTCTTCCTTTGAAACCTCATACGCTTTTTCAAAATCAGGACAAATTTTTTCTCTTGGAAAGCATTCCTCTCTCCTTGCGTATTTGCACATTTCACAGGTGTATTCCTTTTCAGAACGGTCTTTGTTTTCATTTGACGCAATTTCGGAGCTTTTTGGTATTACCTGTCCATATTCCTTGCAAATATAGAATAAGGTTTGCTCATTATATTCTCTGTAAGTGCTTTCAATATTGCCGTCTACATATGCTACGCCCTTCGTTGTGCCATCAGATATATATTTGATTTCATAATAAAAATTATCTGTCCATATATCCTTTCTTACACAAATCGGTAGCTCGAACATTTCGGATATTTCCTTAGCGGTATAGGGTTTATCATAATCAACAGCTGTGCTTCCGTATTTGTAGCGAAGCATATTCCAGGAGTGCTTTTTAAGTGTAATCGACGTTCCTGTGAGCTGGCGCTTTTTAGGTACAAGAGGAGAAGCATCCTTTGTGTTAATTGCTTTAAGGTCATCGCAGTACAGCTCGATATGCTCTATCGGTGTAAGACTTTCATAGCCTTCGATTGCAATATCAAGAGACATTTCACTATCCAATGACCTGTTTTCAGCAAAAATAACAATCTCGCCCTTATCCTCGTTATCTATTACTGACGAAATAAGATAAGGAATCTCCCATCCCTCGGAGGAATTATAAAATTCGCTTTGAACATCAGACTTTAATGTTACGCCTCTACCGTAGGCAGATGCGTACATAAATGGATAAAATATAGTTTGCAGCCAAGCCTTACCATCATTTTCGGTCATAATAGGAGCTATTACGTTTACAAGTTGGGCTATACAAGCAATTTTAACACGGTCACAGTTATTCTGCAACGTCATTAACATACCGCCAACCAAAAGCGCGTCTTCGAAATTATAAATCTCCTCTAAAAGCGGTGGCGCAACCTTCCATCTCGGAGCAGTTTTTTCTTCGTCCCTGGTTCTATACCACACATTCCATTCATCAAAGGAGAGATTTACGGTTTTATCACTTTTCTTCTTTGCTTTAACTTCATCGCAGATTTTCGCTGTGGTTTTAATGAATTTATCCATATCCTCTGCTCTTGCAAGGAAATCCGGAGTATTGCCTGGCTCGTTACCGTAATAACAATGCATTGACAAATATTCAACGTAATTATATACATGATCAAGTACGGTTCTTTCCCATTCGCCAAAGGTGGGCATACCCGGTCCTGCGCTTCCGCAGGCTACGAGCTCTACTGATGGGTCAACCCATTTCAGCACCTTTGCAGTTTCTGTGGCTACTCTGCCGTATTCCTCGGCTGTCTTATGGCAAATTTGCCAGTCTCCGTCCATTTCATTTCCAAGACACCAAGTTTTAATATTAAAAGGCTTTTCAAAGCCGTTTTTACGACGGAGATTTGCGTAATAGGTATCTGTTTCACTATTACAGTATTCTATGCAATTTCTTGCCTCGTCAGGACCGCGAGTGCCAAGGTTGACAGCCATCATAACTTGAGTGTTTGCTCTTTTTGCCCACTCCTGAAACTCGTCAATTCCTACCTCGTTTGTTTCAACGGAAAGCCAAGCAAGATCCATTTTTTTAGGTCTTTTGCTCTTTTCTCCAATGCCATCCTCCCAATTATAACCGGAAACAAAATTACCTCCGGGATAACGCACGATTGGCACGTTTAATTCGTTTATAAGTTTTAATACATCTCTACGAAAGCCCATATCGTCAGCACTTTCGTGTGTCGGCTCATAAATGCCGCCGTAAACAGCTCTGCCAAGATGCTCTATAAATGAACCGTATATTCTGTTATCTATTTTATCAATAATTTGATTTTTATTTGCCTTTAACGTTGATTTCATACTAACCCTCTGTTATAAATTTACTAAAATAATAGCTAAAAAGCCTAACGCAAGAATAATTATATCCTTTTTTGTAATTTTCTCCCTATACACTATTAAGCCTAAAATCAATGATGATAATATTGAGCCGATATTTATAAGTGGGAAGAATATCGCCGTGTCAAGAACTCCTGTAAGGTACGTATTAAGCATATTACAGCAGGAAAAGAACACGCCTACCGTAGCGCAGAAGGACACGTTCTTTCTTGTAATTTGTTTTCCGCTCTTTTTCTTAACAAGGAAAAATATAAGTGATACGGAAAATGAGAATAAGAATGCTATTAAAATAAGGGCATTACGCTGATTTGCTACTTCAGATTCCTGATGTATTTTTTGTACTATGCCAAGACCGCCGGAGCAAAGCATTGCAAAAAATAACGGTATTATGTATGATTTTGACGTACTACTGTTACTTTGACCTTTTCCTGCACCGGAAATTATAAGCACGGGTATTACAATCAAAATACCCAAAATTCCCAAAAATGTGATTTTTTCATTCCAAAACATTACGCCGGAAATCGTTGGAATAACAAAGCCAAAGGCGTAAACAGTTGCGCAAATTCCCGTTTTTCCCATAGTTAACGCTACTGTATAAAGCCATTGAGCGCATACAAGCAATACTCCATAAAATATGGCGCATATAACAGTTTTAAGGGCGATACCGTTAAAATTAAATGCATTTACAAAAAGCAAAATCACGCTACCTGTGCCAAAAATGATAGCCTGCAATCCAAAGAATTCTCCATTTTTAATTGAGAACCCCGAAAAGCTTTTAATTAGTATATTTTTAAATGCCGCCAATACCGCGCTCAAGCACAGTAGCAAGGCTGATATTATATTCATCTTTCTTCCTCTGGAATGTTTAATTGATAATTTCCGCTTCGCAAAATTTGAACTAATTCCTGTGGGCTTTTAATGCGTTTATCAGTTATAATACCACCGAACATAACGCGGTCAGTTGAGTGAGCATCTGCGCTGGAGGTTTTAATAAGCCAAGGATGCTCATTTACATAATCCAATGCTTTTTGATTCATTTCAGGGGAGCCGTTGCCTCTATTATAAACCTCAACGCCGTCAACGAATTCAAGTGGGAGTGGACCCGGATTTGGTATATAAAACGCTTCCCTAAACGGATGCGGTTGGATTATCAATACTCCGTTCTGTCGTAAAATTTCTACTGCTCTTTTCGGCGAGCAGTTGCGAAGCTCGGGGTTTGCATAAAGAATCTCGGGCGTTACGCCATAGCAAAGAATTTCAAGCCCGGGTATAAGAACCTCCTCGACACTGAATATGATGTCAAGGTCGTACTTTTTTGCTTCCTCCAAACAATCAAGATAATCCTTTTCATAAGCGGAAACAAATTCTTTCCACGTTGTGCTTTCGCTTCTATCTATGCCGGAATTACCGTGATAAAAATGATTTGTTAAAACTGTACCTTGATAGCCGTTTTCATATAACGCTTGACACAATTCAGCAGGAGACATCGCTCCGCATGCTGAACACGGAGCTGTATGAACGTGCATTTGATATTTATATTGATTCATAATTATCTTCCTCTTCATTTTATAAATAGATTATACTACTTACACAGAACAATGTCAATCGTGGAAGGTAGAAAAATCGAGATTTTCAGTCCTTAATAAAATAATCTCTCCGTTCGGTATACCGAATGGAGAGATTGCTTTTTAGAACGTTACTGTTTCGGCAGGGTTTATTACGTACTTTTTGCCGGCGTGAATCATATATACAGGGAGTGCAGATGGGTTATAAACCTTTGTTGCATCAGCTGAGTATACGAGGCTGCGATATGCCTGCACGTATTCGTAGATTTCAATATTGGTAGCGTACCAAGTGTCCTCACGGTTTGATACCATTGATACAAATCCTTCCATACGGAGCCAGTCCTCTTCTGTTCTGAATTCATAAGAGTGTCCCCACACGTAGAAGAGCCATCCTGTGTATTTAAACCATTCCTTGCTTGGTTCTCCTGCTACGAATTTTTCTGCAAGCTCAAAGAGTTTATCGTCCGCGTGATGGCAGGTTGCAGGCATTCTTAACCAATCGTACGTTACCTCGAAATTGTGTGTTGAGTGTACTGTTCTTGAATACTTAATTCCACATTTTGCGCATATATCAACTACCTCATCGTTATACGTTCCGAATGGGTATGCCATACCTTGAACGATTGTGTCGGAAAGGTTCTCAAGGGCAGATTTATCATCAACTATTTCCTTGGAAATAAGGCTTGCAGGTAAAAGCTCTAAACGTGGGTGTGTAACTGTATGTACTGCTACCTCGTGTCCCTTATATAAATCGCGCACCTCTGTTTTGGAAATGTTATTTGGCTTATCGTTTTCTGCAAAGATAGCGCTATTTAAGTTGAACGTACCTTTAACTCCGTATTTATTAAATAATGCTACTAAATCTCTATCCTTAACGTTTCCGTCATCGTAGCTGAAGGTTAATGCTTTTTCCTTCCAATTGGGATAACACATAAAATTATTTGTCATAAAATCACCTCGTTAATTTGTACTTCTTTCGCCTAAGATGTTGCGGTATTTTTGATAAAAGCTTTCAAAATAATCATTATCAAGAGCCTCTCTTATCTTTTCCGTAAGCTCATTATAGAAATAAAGATTATGAAGCACGCAAAGGCGCATTCCCAGCGTTTCTTTAGCTTTTATTAAATGCCTTATATATGCTCTTGAATAGTGCTTGCAAGCAGGGCAACCGCAATTTTCATCTATCGGTCGAGAATCATCACGATATTTTTCGTTAACGATATTCATTTTACCGTGCCACGTGAAAAGATTTCCGTGTCGCGCATTTCTTGATGGCATTACGCAGTCAAAAAAGTCAATACCGCGGTGTACAGCCTCAAGAATATTACAAGGAGTGCCTACGCCCATTAGATATCTTGGCTTATTTACAGGCATATATGGCTCTACAATATCAATTATACGATACATTTCCTCGGTTTCCTCGCCTACAGCAAGTCCGCCTATTGCATAGCCGTCAAGATCCAGCTCTGCAATTTCCTGCATATGCTTAATTCTTAAATCCTCATACGTGCTTCCTTGGTTTATACCGAAAAGCATTTGATTTTTATTTATAGTATCAGGTAAGGAATTAAGCCTGTCAAGCTCTGTTTTGCAACGCTTTAACCATCTTACCGTACGGTCGCAGGACTGCTTTGTGTAGTCATACTTAGCGGGATTTTCTATGCACTCATCAAACGCCATTGCAATTGTTGAACCAAGATTAGATTGAATTTGCATTGACTCCTCAGGTCCCATAAAAATACGCTTACCGTCAATATGAGATGCAAATTTCACTCCCTCCTCGGTGATTTTTCGCAATTGAGCAAGAGAGAAAACCTGGAAGCCTCCGCTATCTGTCAGTATTGGCTTATCCCAATTCATAAACTTATGAAGTCCGCCTAAGTCGTGAATAAGTCTATCTCCGGGACGTATATGCAAATGATAGGTGTTAGACAGTTCAACCTGACATTTAACGTCCTTTAAATCCATAGAAGAAATTCCGCCCTTAATAGCGGCGCAGGTGCCAACGTTCATAAATACCGGCGTTTGAATCGTTCCGTGAACGGTTTCAAACTCACATCTTCTCGCCCTGCCGTCTGTTTTTAATATCTTTAACATTGTTTTTTCCTTTTTTATTTAATTCGTTCAAATTCTTTTTCAAGAAAATGCTTTGTTATTTCAAATGCCACCGGACGCCCATGAGGACAGTATTTTATGTTATCAAGGGTCAAAACTCTTTCAACTATCCACTTTATATGGGCAGCATCATATATTCTGCCTGCCTTAATGGCAGCCTTGCATGACGATTGATAAAGGGATTTTTCAAACAGCTCATATCTTGATTTAGAAGCTGTCATTCCGATTGCAAGCTGTGACATAAGTGTTAAAAACGCGTCCTCTCCTGCACTTGTTTCAATTTCGGAAGGAAGTTCATTCAAGCTTACTGCATTTTCGTAAACCGTATAACCAAAGCCTGTTTTCGTTATTTCCTCACTGTATTCATTCAATGCGCCGATTTCCTCACTTGTCAAAGTAACTGTTATAGGAAAAAGGAGCATCTGGGACGAGGGGGTTGCCTCATTTATTTTTTTCTTTAAGTCCTCGAAAATTATTCTTTCGTGGGCTGCGTGCTTATCTATCAAATAAAGGATTTCGCCCAGCTCCACAATCACGTAGGAATTAAATGCCTCGCCTATTATTTTATAATCGGGGACGATTTTTTCTTGCTTTTTCTCACAGATAATCTCATTTGGGATTTCCTGTTTTGGCTCATCTTCCTTAAAGCCTATAGCTCCAAAGGAATTGGAAACCTTTAAGTTTTGAGATTTCTCATATTTTTTAAGAAAATCGGGTACAAAATCATCATCCTTTGGCAACTCGATTTTTGTTACCTTTTTATCTTCCTTCAGGGTTTCATTGTTTGTTTCAGTATTTAATTCAATATAGGATACTGTTTTATTGCTATTTTCTGCGCCAATATTTCCTTTTGTATCAAATACGATTTTTTCATTTTTAGGAGCTTCCCTATCAAACGCCTTGAATGGTGTGTTAAGGACGCTTTCGTGAACCTCATTATATAATGTAGGACGCTCTATATCAGTTGAAAGAGCTGTTCGTACTGCATAATAAATTGCATCAAATACTACTTGCTCATTGGAAAATTTAACCTCTAATTTTGAGGGGTGAACGTTAACATCCACATACAAAGGGTCAATTTCCACATTGATTACGCATACGGGAAATTTATCGCCCGGTATGTAAGATTCAAACGCTTGCTCAAGAGCTTTTGACATTATGCTGTTTCTTACATAGCGTGAATTTATATAAAAAATTTCAAGGTTTCTGTTGCTTCTGTTTAAGTTAGGGGAAGAAACAAAGCCGTTTACGCTGATTCCGTTTTCTTGTCTTGATACCTTAATCGTTTTCTTTGCTACGTCGGCACCTAAAATAGCATATATAGCATTTTGTACGTTACCGTCTCCCGCGGTTATGAATTTAAGCTGGGAATCTATTATATATTTAAAGGATACGTCCGGGCGTGACATTGCAACCTTTTCTACCACCGAACTTACGTAAGAGGCTTCCGTTGCGTCTCTTTTCAAGAATTTTTTTCTTGCGGGAACGTTATAAAACAAATCCTCGACAATTACGGTTGTACCGTCAGCACAGCCCGATTTTATGTGGTTTATTACACTTCCTGAGTGAGCCTCCAGCATTGCTCCCATTTCAGAGCCTTGGGTTTTTGACAAAATTCTGACTTTAGAAACAGAGGAAATCGCGGCAAGCGCCTCACCTCTGAAGCCCAGGGTAACTATGCTGTCAAGGTCACAGGCTTCCTTTATTTTACTTGTGGCATGACGCAAAAGGGCGGTTGGCAATTCTTCATAATCTATGCCACAGCCATTATCTGCAATTCTTATAAATGACGTGCCACCGTTTTTTATTTCCACCGTTATCTTATCAGCGCCGGAATCTATAGCGTTTTCAAGCAATTCCTTAACCACAGATGAAGGACGGTCAACAACTTCGCCTGCGGCTATTAAATTAGCTATATCAAAGCCAAGTACGTTAATTTTTGGCATTTTGACCCTCCTTTTTAATTTACACCTCATCAGTCGCTAAAGCGACAGCTTCAACTCAAGGTGAAGCCTGCTAACAGCTAAAAAGCTTTTTAAGCTCAAATATAAAGTTCATCGCCTCAATTGGCGTCAAGGTGTTTAAATCAACCTTTTTTATTCTGTCGGCAGCCTCATAAACACTAATATCCTCAAAGGACATTTCCATTCCTATTTCCGTGGTCTTGGGTTTTGGAGCTTTCTCTGTAACTACACCGTTTTCTATCATTTCGGATAGCACAGCTTTTGCGCGCTTGACTACCTCATTAGGTACGCCTGCCAGCTTTGCAACCTCAATACCGTAGCTGTCATCCGTTGGTCCTTTTACAATCTTACGAAGGAATATTATATCCTCTCCGCGTTTTTTAGCGGCAATATTATAGTTTACAATACCGTTTTGTTCATTTTCAAGAGAGGTAAGCTCGTGATAATGAGTTGCAAACATAGCCTTAGCACCAATTTTTTTGCCTGCGGTATATTCCGCTATTGCTCTTGCAATACTCATTCCGTCATAAGTTGACGTACCTCTGCCTATTTCATCATAGATAATAAAGCTTTTTTTGGTTGCGTTAGCAAGAATATATGCAACCTCTGTCATTTCAAGCATAAACGTTGATTGTCCCGACGCCAAATCATCTGAAGCACCAACTCTTGTAAAGAGCTTATCCACAATGCCTATTCTTGCTTGCTTTGCAGGGACGTACGAGCCGATTTGCGCCATTAAAACTATCAAAGCGCTTTGACGCATATAAGTTGATTTACCTGCCATATTTGGTCCTGTAATAAGGGCAAGACGGTCAGTAGTTGTGTTTAAGTACGTATCGTTAGGCACGAAATAGCTATCCTTAACGTACTGTTCAACGACAGGATGTCTTCCGTCTCTTATATCAATAACGTCGCTGTAATCAACCTCCGGACAGGTGTAGTTGTTTTTGATTGCCACCTCGGCAAGAGAAATATAGGTGTCGAGCTTGGCTAACATATTTGCCGATTTTTGTACTCTTTTAAGATTTTTTTCAAGCTCGTTTCTCAAAGCTACAAAAAGCTCATATTCCAATCCGCACAGCTTGTCGTTTGCGCCGAGAACTGTAGACTCCATATTTTTCAAATCCTCTGTGATATATCTTTCACAGTTGGACAGGGTTTGCTTTCTTATATATCTGTCAGGTACTTGTGATACCAGAGATTTTGTTACCTCTATGTAATATCCAAATACACGATTATAGCCTATTTTAAGAGTTTTTATTCCTGTTTTAGCTCTCTCATCCTCTTCAATTTTTGCAATCCAACCCTTTCCGTCACTCATTACTGTGCGGAGATAATCAACCTCCTTACTATATCCCTCTTTAATAAAGCCGCCCTCTCTTATGGAAAATGGTGGAAGGTCTATCAGCATATCGTCAATAAGGGTGTAGATATCCTCAAGCGTGTCAAGATTGTTTCTTATTTCACATAGCGCCTTATCATTTACGGTGTAAAGAAGATTTTTAATTTCAGGAATAACCTTTATAGTAGATGCAATAGCTCTTGCATCCTTTCCGTTAGCTGTGCCGTATACCACCTTTGTCATAAGTCTTTCGAGATCCAAAACTCCTGAAAGAAGCTTTGATATTTCTTCTCTTAATACCATATTTGAATAGAAAGTAGTTACAGCGCCTTGTCGTTCTGTAATCTTTTTGACGTCTATAAGCGGATGCTCTACAAAATGACGGAGCATTCTTGCGCCCATTGACGTTTTTGTTTTATCGAGAATCCAGTAAAGACTTCCTCTCTTTTCCTTGGTTCTCATCGATTCGCATATTTCGAGATTGCGGCGTGTGTTAAGATCCATTTCAAGATATTGACCCTCGCCGTAAACGTTTACGTTGTTAATATACGATATATCTGTTTTTTGAGTTTTCAGTATGTACTCTAAAATTGCGCCGATTGCGCATATTACGTGCTTGTCCGAGCCGTACTTGTTTATAAATTCCTCACCAAATTGGGAATACACTCTATTTTGACATTCTTGAGAATTAAAGTATTCATCCATTTCGAAGCCGCAAAGAGCAGTTATTCTCGATTTGGCAAATTCTTGGATATTTCCTCCTGCCATCTTTGGCAGATTGGTTATGATTTCCTTTGGTGAGTAGGTGCCAAGCTCATTCAAAAGCTTGGCTTCGTCCTTATCAATACCGGTTGCGTAAATTTCACCTGTGGAAACGTCCGCAAAGCATACACCTATATATGCCCCCTCAAAATAAAGAGCGGACAGATAGTTATTTTTTGTTTCTGTTAAAAGATTGGTTTCTATTACTGTACCCGGAGTTATTTCTCTTACAACCTCACGTCTTACGATTCCCTTTGCCTGTGAGGGATCCTCCATCTGCTCGCAAATAGCAACCTTATAGCCCTTTGATATAAGCTTTCCTATATAGCCCTCACAGCTATGATAGGGAACTCCGCACATTGGCGCTCTTTCCTTTTCACCGCAATCTCTGCCCGTTAAGGTCAAATCAAGCTCCCTTGATGCAGTGATAGCATCATCAAAGAACATCTCATAAAAATCTCCAAGACGGTAAAACAATATAAAATCCTTATATTGCTTTTTTATCTCGAGATATTGCAGCATCATTTGAGTCATATTGTTTTACCTTCCTGATTTTTTACGTTTTCAATTAGTGATGATGACCGCAGTCAGAGCCGCAGGATGAGCAATCGTGCGTGCAAGGACGCTGACCTGTAATGTTAAATTCTATTTCCCCGTTAACCTCTTGCATCAAAGCATTAACTGCTTCTTGAGCTTCATTAAGAGCAATAAAGTTTTCGCTCTCGGTTACTTCCTTAACGATAGCATCAAGTCTTGCTTCGATAGATTCAATAATTTTAGGATCTATTTGCTCCTTCTTATATTCCTCGGCTAAAGCAGTTTGCTGAACGTTATATTCAAGCATTAACTTTTGAAGGTTCTCGTCCTTTTCGTAGGCTACTCTTGCCTCGTTCATCTTTTCAATTCTTTCATCCGCTTTGATTGCTTTTCCAAGCTCTGCGGCAAGCTCCATAATTGTCATTTTTCTATTCTCCTTTTATTTAATTATCTATAATTTCACCGTACAAAGCAAAGGTATCTGCACGTATGATTTTTAACATAACAAATTGTCCTGTGAAATCTCTTTCACTTTCAAAGTGGACTATTTTTCCACCCTCGGTGCGAGAAGTAAATACGTTTTCATTATTTTTACTCTTTCCATCCACCAGCACTCTTAATTCTCTGCCAACGTACTTTACATTTAGCTCATAAGATATTTCATTTTGCACTTGACAAAGACGGTCGTAGCGGATATGCTTTATTTCCTCGGAAATATGGTCCTCCATTTTATCTGCGGGGGTACCTTTTCTTCTGGAATAAATAAAACTAAAAATCGAGTCGTATTTTACCTTTTTAATTATTTCTATTGTTTTTTCAAAATCCTCGTCTGTTTCGCCCGGAAAGCCCACTATTATATCGGTAGTGAGAACTGTATTTTCTCTGCCCTCTCTTAATTTATCGATAATAGATAAGTATTTTTCCGTATCGTAATGACGGTTCATTTTCTTTAAGATTGCATCAGAACCTGACTGTAAAGGCAGGTGGAAGCAATTTGCACAATGAGGATTGTTCTTTAGTGCTTCTATCATTTCATCCGATGCATCCTTAGGATGAGAGGTCATTAAGTGAATTAAGAAGTCTCCCTCGATTTTGCCAATTTCATTAAGCAAGTCGGCAATTGTCGGTTTATTTTCCAAATCCTTGCCGTAAGAGTTCACGTTTTGGCCAAGTAGCGTTATATCACGGTAGCCCTCTTTTGCAAGAGCTTTTATTTCTTCAAGAATGTCCTCCATTTTGCGGCTTCGCTCTCTGCCTCTTACGTAAGGAACTATACAGTAGGTGCAGAAGTTATTGCAGCCGTACATTATGCTTACCCACGCTTTATAGCTACTTTCACGAACAATCGGAAGCCCCTCGGCAATTTCAGGCGTTTGAGGATCGACTGTAAACAACCGTTTACCTTTGTTAAGGGCATTTGCGACAAATTCGGGCAAGCGATACATAGTACCTGTGCCAAATACAAAATCAACGTAATGGTAAGAGCGTTTAAAATGAGCAATCCTATGCTCTTGCGCAGTCATACAACCGCACACGCCTATAATGAGATCAGGATTTTTAGTTTTATAGTGCTTGTAGCGTCCTACGATAGATAATGCGCGTCTTTCGGCGTGCTCTCTAATTGCACAGGTGTTTACAAGCAGTAAATCCGCTTCTTCCTCCTTATAGGTAATCTCATAACCAAGGCTTTCTAAAATTCCCCTCATTCTTTCGCTGTCAGCTTCATTTTGCTGGCAACCAAGAGTAAACACACAAGCCTTCAACCCTTTGCCTTTAATTTGAGCGCGTACATTATCTATAAAGAGCCTTTGCTTTTCCATTTCTTCTATACTTACAAAGCTCATTTTTGTTCCTCAATTTAATTTCTTCATTATTTTCTTAATTTTATCATATTTTTTAAAAATATTCAAGAATTTTTATAATATATATTATATTTTTTATAAGGTTGACTTTTTTTAATAAATATGATATAATTAAATAAACAACATAGTTGTTTAAAATCTGAAAGGAGATTTTTATGGCAAATCAATCTTTAACTGCTCAGTACGAAGCACTTCCAAAAATCGTTAAGATACTTCTTCAAATTTTCCTTGGCGCATTTGTTGGCGGTGTTTACCGTATCATCCGTTACCTTGAAACAAAAAACATTGTAACTCTCGTTGCAGGCGTTCTTAATTTCGTTGGCCTTTGTTTTGTATTTTGGGTTATTGACCTTGTAACCGAAATTACAAACGACAGAATTACTGTGTTAGCTGACTAACTTATTATAAAAGCTCCTCGAATGAGGAGCTTTTTGTTATTCTTCGTTGTTTTCTTCCTCGACAAGTTGATCGTACACATTAAATACGTCGTCTATTACCTGCTCATCTGTTACGAGCATAAGGTATTCCAACCCTTCTTCGTTCTCCTCAATAGAGAAAACAAGCCCTTCGTTTTCTCCAACGCCTTCTATTGGCTTTATAGGCTTTAAAATTGCGTACGTTTTACTCTTTATAGGAATGATTGCAATTTGTTCAAATGCGATTTCCTCGCCCTTTTCGGAAAACAAAATTATAGGGTCGTTGTTCGTTTCGTCAAAAAGTGCGTCGATTGGGTTTTGATATTCGTTACTCATATATTTTCTCCTTTTAATTTATTTTTTGAATATACCAATAATAAGCTTTATTAAGAATGCGATAAGCACAATGAAGCCGGCAAACAGTAATGACAGCAAAAGAATCGAAATCAAATACATTCCTGCCGTAGTCAATGCATTTACAAAAGCTGAATAAGCTCTTTTTGAAACTATATACACCAAAAAATTTGCTACAAACAAAACTACGGCAATAAGAGGAATTGCTTTTACAGAGCCCTTTATATCAGCCCCGCTTAGGCTCATGTGCATAGAAATACATGCTGTAATAACAACGAATAAAAGCCACATTAGTCCTTCGGTAATATGGCCGAAAAGGACTACTATCAGTCTTAACGCATCGAAAATTATTCCAAACGAAAAGCCGTTTTTGCTTGTTGCTGCTATTTCATCAACGAATGCGCTAACATCTATAAATGCGTCAGGCATCATAATGCGCATAAGGAAACAAATTATCAACGTTCCCACCAAAATAGGTGCTACACCTATAAAATAGTTTCCTATTTGATGATAGGGGTTCTTGGGATTAAAGGTGTGGACAACGTAACCTAATTTATTGTCATTTTCATCAACCTGAAACAGCTTCATATCTGTTATTTTGTGTCCAAAGATAAGACACATTATCGCATGGCTTATTTCATGTATAGGAGTGCCGATAACACCAAGAACATAGCAAAGTGTTTTGCTTGCGAACATTCTGTAAAATACAGTGCTTAATTTTGAAATTAAAAAACCAACAAGATATACGCTTCCGATAAAATACAAAAGCTGAATAACCACATTTGTTAATACGTTTGACATTTTACTCTCCTGACTTTGGTTCGTATCTATATAATATCATAACTATAAGAGTTTGTAAAGATAAAGTATACAAAATAATAAATATGAATACGAGGATAGAAAAAAGCCCGTTCTTTCGAACGAGCTTTTTGGTGCGAGAAACGGGACTTGAACCCGTACGGTTGCCCACACGCCCCTCAAACGTGCGCGTCTGCCGATTCCGCCACTCTCGCATATATTGTGGTCTTTCGACCTTGCTTGACTATTATACTAAAACAATTCTCATTTGTCAAGACCTTTTTTGAATTTTTTTATTTATTTTTTAAAAAGGGGAGTAAGCCTGTCTAAAAAACGCTTACTCCCCTTTTTATTTAATTAGAACAAGCCGATAATGTACACTAAAATACCAGCTACCGAGCCTGCTACCATCAAGCCTGCCAAAATGCCACAAAGAATTCTTGTTGCGCTTGCTTTAGCCTTTTTGCGATTATTTTGATTTGCCATCTTATTAGTCCTCCAAATCTTCTATTTTAAGTTGTTTTTTAGCTATATTTTTATGATTCATCAAAACACCTGTTGCAGGTATTTTCAATTTTCTGTACGACATAGCGTCAGGATATTTTACAGTATAATCGCCACACACCTCAGTGATTTTTTGCTTTTTCTTTAAATTCATTGCAAAAACAGTTGTTCCCATTGAGGTTCTTGTGGTCTTAATCGGAATTAGTGACGGACGAATTAAAATCGCCTTGGATTCTGAATTTATAATCAGAATATGCTCGTCGTCCTTACCCTCCCATACAATACCAACGATAGGTGAAGCATCGGAAAATGCTTTTTTAAGCTTTTTCCTTGCACCTTGTGTCGCATATTGACTGGCAGGAACTCTTACAGCCTTTCCGTTTTCGTAAACAAAAATAACGTTCTGATTTTCGTCAAGGTTAGGATTTATTTTCATATATACGGGCTTTTCGTCGTCATCGAATTTTAATTTTTTCGGAACGTAAACACCTATATCCGAAGCCTTGGAAAGCTCAAAGTCCGATATTTTTGCGAAATAAAGCTGAGCCTTATTGGTGAAGAATATTACCTCGTCCTTATTGTTAACGTCGCCCTCAAAAACAAGCTCGTCGTCCTCCTTGAGCTTCTGCTCTGAATTTCCTCTTAAGGATTGCTGCGTAATTTTCTTCAAGTAGCCGTCCTTTGTATAGAAGAGCTTTGCAACGTAATCCTCAATCATAATTTCCTTATCGAAGGTTGAAATTGAAGAAACTTCTATTATTTCCGTTTTTCTTGGCTTTGCATATTTTTTCTTGATATTCATTAGCTGTTTGATAATTTGAGCCTTCATTTTCAAATCATCATTAAGAATCTCTCTATAGAACGCAATTTCCTTTTGAAGATTTTCTATATCAGCCATTCTGTTCATTATATATTCTCTATTAAGGTGACGAAGCTTAATATCTGCTATATATTCCGCCTGCTCCTTATCAATGCTAAAGCCCACCATAAGATTTGGCACTACGTCCTCATCCTTTTCGGTTTCCTTAACTATTTTTATTGCCTTATCTATATCCAAAAGAATTTTACCGAGACCTAAAAGCAAGTGAAGCTTACTATTCTTCTTTTCAAGCTCGAAGGTGAATTCTCTTCTTAAGCAATCTGTCCTAAAGCGTATCCATTCAACTAAAATTCCGCGAATACCCAGTTGCTTCGGAACTCCGTCAATAAGAACGTTAAAGTTGCAAGCAAAATTATCCTCCATTGGAGTAAACTTATAAAGCTTTTGCATAAGCTGCTCTGGGTCATTACCTTTTTTCAAATCTATTGCAAGCTTTAAGCCCTTAATATCAGTTTCATCACGAACCTCGTTAATTTCCTTCAGCTTGCCTGCTTTGTAAAGCTCGGATATTTCCTTCATTATTGCTTCAACTGTTGTTGAATACGGAATTTCGGTAATTTCTATACAGTTTGATTTTTCATCAAAGTGATATTTTCCGCGTAATCTTATAGGTCCTTTGCCTGTTTCGTAAACTTTTTTAATCTGCTCTCTGTCGTAAACTACGTAACCGCCACCCGGAAAATCAGGTGCCTTTAATATTTCCATAAGCTTGTCCGTATCAGTTCTCGGCGCTCTTAAAAGAGCTATTGTTGCATCGCATATTTCGCCCAGATTGAAGGAGCAAATAGAAGATGCAAGACCAACGGCAATTCCCATATTGGCTGAAACCAAGATATTAGGGAAGGTTGTAGGTAAAAGTCGTGGCTCTTTCAAGGTGCTGTCGTAGTTATCCACCATATCAACAGCATTTTTGTCTATGCCCGAAAAGATTTCCGTGCAGAAGCTATCAAGCTTTGCCTCAGTATATCTTGATGCGGCAAATGCCATATTACTGTACTGCTTACCAAACGAGCCTTTAGAATCGACAAACGGATGCAAAAGTGCCTCGTTTCCTCTTGTAAGACGCACCATTGTTTCATAAATGGACGCATCTCCATGAGGATTTAATTTCATTGTTTCGCCCACGATATTTGCGCTTTTAGTTCTGTGTCCTGTCAAAAGTCCCATTTTATACATTGTGTAAAGGAGCTTTCTATGAGAAGGCTTAAAGCCATCAATTTCAGGAATTGCACGGGAAACCATTACGCTTACCGCATAAGGCATATAGTTAGTTTCAATAGTTTCCGTAATAGGCTGAACAAAGGGTTCTCTTTCGACATATTCGATTTTTTCTTGTTTTTTCTTAGTCTTTGCCATTTATCCTCCCAACACCCTATGCGCGCAGGCGCGTATCATTCTGTTATAAATTGCCAATGATTCTCCCTCATCGTTAGGCAAATGAGCATATACTGTATCAACGCATATACTATCTGCTTTTCGCAAAAGATCAAAAAGTCTTTTTGTTTGCTCTTTTATATCATCTTTTTTGCCGACGGGAAGAAGATTTTTATTTTCAAGAAGCATTATTTCCTCATCATAGCACATTATAGCACAGTTTTCGGTATTTTGCTTCTCCTTTGCTAACTGTATAAAGTCAATATTTTTATCGTTTACCAAATATAAATTTGCCTTTGGAGCATAATGCTTATATTTCATTCCGGGTGAAAGTGCGGTTTCCCCTTGCTTAAGCTCTTCCTTTACGGCAGAGGCTACGCTCACGTTTGAACAAACCTCCTTAAGCATATCAACAGTTACCGCTCCCGGACGAAGAAGCATTATTGAATCCTCGGTAATAGAAATTACTGTGGATTCAACTCCAACGCAGCACTCGCCACCGTCTAAAATTAAAGGAATTTTGCCATTCATATCATCAAGCACGTGCTTTGCAGAGGTAGGTGATGGCATTCCTGACGTGTTTGCCGATGGAGCTGCTATTGGAATTTTTGAAATTTCTATAAGCTTGTTTGCCACCTTATGCTCAGGACATCGCACAGCGACAGTATCAAGCCCTGCAGTTACCTCATAAGGAATTATATCCCGTTTAGGTAAAATCACCGTCAAGGGTCCCGGCATAAATCTTTTTGCCAGCTTATAGTAAAGATTATTCGTGTATGCAATTTTCTCGGCATCTGCAGGAACGGCAATATGTACTATTAACGGATTATCTCCCGGTCTGCCTTTTGCCTTAAATATATTAAGACAAGCATTCTTATCAAGAGCATTTGCTCCTAATCCATAGACAGTTTCCGTTGGAATTGCAACTAACTCACCGTCGTTTAATAGCTCAGAAGCTTTTTTTAGCTCTTTTATACTATTTTCGGTTACCTTGAAAATTTCGGTTTTCATTTTTCGTTTCCTAATTATTTTTTGCGTTAATTTCCACCCTTTAGCTTTTCTGCGGCATCAGCAGTTGCTAATTTTTCAAGCATTTCACCAATATCTCCATTTAAAAACGCTTCAAGGGAATAAATTGTATAGCCTATTCTATGGTCAGTTACACGGCTTTGCTGATAGTTATAGGTTCTGATTTTCTCGCTTCTATCTCCTGTACCAACCTGGCTTTTTCTTTCGGACGCAATTTTATCATTCTGCTCACGCACTTTAATGTCGTAAAGCTTTGTTCTTAAAATTTTAAACGCCTTATCCTTGTTTTTGAACTGGCTTCTTTCATCCTGACATTCAACCACAATGCCTGTGGGCTTATGAATCAAACGAATAGCCGATTCAGTTTTATTTACGTGCTGTCCACCAGCTCCGCTGGATTTACAGGTTTCAACCACAACGTCGCCCATATTAAGCTCTACCTCAACGTCCTCTGCCTCCGGTAAAACCGCCACAGTTGCAGTTGAGGTTTGAACTCTACCCTGCGCTTCGGTTTCAGGCACTCTTTGAACTCTGTGAACGCCACTCTCAAACTTAAAGCGTGAATATGCGCCCTCGCCTGAAATCATAAAGGTAACCTCTTTAAAGCCCTTTAAACCGGTTTCATTAGCGCCTGTAAGCTCAAGCTTAAAACCGTTAGCTTGTGCGTACATTGAGTACATTCTGTATAAGTCGTAGGCAAACAAAGCCGCTTCCTCTCCGCCTGCTCCCGCTCTTATTTCGACAACTACGTTTTTATCATCATTAGGATCCTTTGGTATAAGAAGAATTTTTAATTCCTCCTCTATCACCTCAAGCCTTGCCTTACAATCCTTGTACTCTTCAACGGCGATTTCATACATTTCGCCGGTTTCCTCTTCCATTAAGGATTTAGCGCCCTCCATATCACTTTGAGTTTTCTTATACTCGCGATATTTTTCGATGATAGGAGTTAAATTTTTATATTCCTTCATCAAAGAGGTAAAAAGTGATTGATTTGATACTGTTTCGGGATCCTCAAGATTTTTTTCAATTTCGTTAAATCTGTTTTCTGCTTCTAAAAGTTTATTAAACATACGCTTCCTTACGCCTTTTTAACAAGATGAATGGCAAAGCCCGCAATTTCTTCCTTCAAGTAGATAACCTTCAAATTACCCTTATCATCGTAACCTGCGCTTTCCTCGATAAACTCAATTCCTTGCTCCTCAAGGTACGCTTTTGCTCTGCTTGGGAAGTTTGTTGCAATTGCAATATGACCGTTTGTACCATAGTAAGGTGTATGCATAAGCTCAAAATCACCGCTACAGAACGTTGATTTATTGCCTTCTTTGTAATCAAGACCGAACAAGCTGCAAATGAGCTTTGCACTGCTTGTAGCCTTTTCTTTGCTTTCACAGTTAATACCAACGTGAGCCAGCTTGAAACCGAGCATTTTCATAACCGCACTTCTTGTAAGCCTTGTAATTTCCTCAAAATTACCGGCGTCAATCAACGAATCCTTAACCATAAAGCTGCCGCCGCAAGCGATGATCTTATTGAAAGAAAGATACTCGAGCATATTCTCCTCGTTAATTCCGCCTGTTGGCATAAACTTAAGGCTACCGTAAGGCGCGCTCATAGACTTAATCATATTAAGTCCGCCCGCTGCTTCAGCAGGGAAAAACTTAACTGCCTTTAAACCAAGCTCAAGAGCCATTTCAACCTCGCTTGGAGTTGCACATCCCGGAAGCACAGGCACTCCTCTTTCAATGCAATGCTTAACTACTCTCGGATTTAGTCCGGGAGATACTATAAATTTTGAGCCTGCCGCTATTGCCTCGTCTGCTTGCTCGGGAGTAAGAATTGTTCCCGCACCTACAAGCATATCGGGAACAGCCTTTGTAATTTCTGCAATCGCTTCCTTTGCGCAAGCAGTTCTGAAGGTAATTTCAGCGCAGTTAAGGCCGCCTGCCTTTAATGCTTTAGCAAGTGGAACTGCATTTTCCACCTTTGTGATTTTGATAACGGGAACAAGCCCGAAATTATGGAGCTTTTCAAATATATCCATTGTTTTGTCCTCTACTCGTAAATTATTTGCAAAATGCTACAAGTGCCTTATGTGTTTGATAAAGGTCGTTCTTTGCGATAACCTCAAGAGGCGCGTGCATAGAAAGAACCGCAACACCAAGGTCAACGGTGTTTATATTTTGGTTAGCAATGTACATAGCAACAGTTCCGCCGCCACCAACGTCAATTTTACCAAGCTCTGCAGTTTGCCAAATAACTCCTGCTTCTTTGAAGATCTTTCTTATGTAGCCTACGTATTCTGCACTTGCGTCATTGGTTGAGCTTTTGCCACCGCCGCCGGTGTATTTATTCATAACAACGCCGCAGTTTACAATAGCGCTGTTTCTCTTTTCGAAAACTTCCGGATACATAGGGTCGTAGCCTGCGCTAACGTCAGCAGATAAGCACATTGAGTTTGCTCTTACAACGTTTGCGTTTCCACCGAGATTTTTTGAAATTTCTTCAATCAAATCAACAATAAGGCGACACTTCATACCGCTAACACCCTCTGAACCGATTTCCTCCTTGTCAGCTAAAATGCACATAATTGTATGTTCGCTGTTCTTGCATTCCATAATTGCTGTAAGAGACGGATATGAGCATACTCTGTCGTCGTGTCCGTATGCGGCAATCATAGAACGGTCAAGTCCTAAATCTCTTGCCTTACCGGCAGGAACAGCCATAAGCTCTGCGCTTACAAAATCACTTTCTGTAATTCCGTATCTTTCATTAAGGATTTTAAGCATATTGAATTTAACCTTATCCTCGGTAGCTCCGTCAAGAGGCTCTGAGCCGATTAAAAGATTAAGGCTTTCACCGGGATGTGCTGTGCCAAGAGGCTTTTGACTTTGCTCTCTTGCAAGGTGTGGAAGAAGATCGGTAATGCAGAATACAGGATCGTTTTCATCCTCACCGATTGTAATTTCAACATTACTTCCGTCAACGGTTGTTACAACGCCATGTAATGCAAGTGGGATAGTTACCCACTGATATTTTCTTATACCACCGTAATAGTGGGTCTTTAAATATGCAAAGCCCTCATTTTCAAACATTGGGTGTTGCTTAAGGTCAAGGCGAGGAGAATCAATATGTGCTGCGCAAATTCTTATTCCCTTTTCAATGTCCTCTGTTCCCGCTACGAATGCAAACAAGCTCTTATCTCTGTTATTGAGGTAGTATTTACCGCCTTTTTTGATTTTTTCGCCAAGCTTGTATTCCTTAAATCCTTCGCTTGACAACATTTTAATTGCTTCCTTTACAGCTTCTCTTTCTGTTTTCGCATTATCAAGGAATTTCTTATATCCCTCGGCATAATCGTTTATTGCCTTGACTTCCTTTTCTGATGATACATCAAAAGCGTTTTCCTTTTTGTAAAACAGCTTTTCCTTAAGCTCTTTTAATTCTTTCTTGTTCATAATCTATGCTCCTTTTTAAAATTTTCTTTCTAAATCTGCCAAAATCATTTGTATTTGGATTTCTATATCTGCATTTTCCGAGTTATCAATCTCGTAGTTGCATTTTTCTCTCAAGTCCTCGTCGGATATTTGATTACCTATTCTTGCTAACGCTTTTTCCATAGTTATATCGTCGCGGTTAATTATTCTTTCTAATTTCAACTCAAGAGGTGCCGTTACGCAAACAGTTACGTCACAAAGCTCGTTAAACTTGCTTTCAAAAAGAACCGGCGCGTCTATCAAAACCCCTCTATATCCGTTTTTTTTACTTTCGTTTATGATTTTTTCTGTTTCTTTACGAATATGAAAGTGAGTGATTTCATTTAGCTTTTCAAGCTTTTGCCTTGAGTTTTCACCTTCAAAAACGATTTTTGACAGCTCCTTACGATTAAGGCTTCCGTCCGAATTTAAAATCCCGATGCCAAAATATTCCTTAAGCTCGGCAACGCATTGTGACTTAGGTATTGCTAAATCTCTGTAAACCTTATCGGTATCTATCCACTTAAAGCCGTGTGTTGAAAAAGCCTTGCATACGAAGCCCTTACCAGAACCGCTTGAGCCGCATATACCTACCTTAATCATTTACCCTCACCTCTTTACACTCTGCAGCGGACAAATACGCTTTTTCCAAAATCAATTGAACATAAGCTCCGTCTTCAAAGGAAATCGAAGGCTTTTTGTTATTTACGACACAGTCAACAAAGGAATGGTAATTTCCAACATGACCTCTTAACCAACCGATTGGTGCTTTTATTCCCGGAAAAATCCCTGCAGGGGCAGGATATCTGTTCACACACTCAATCTTTGTATAGCCCTTCTCTCCACCGTAGTTTCCGTCATTTGATTCACAAGAATAAAATTCGAGAAAATTCGGATTCATAAGGTTAAATCGAACACTTCCCTTTTCTCCGTGAATTTCAAAGCTCAAGTCGTCATTTGAGCCGGTTGTAATTTTGCTGACGGTAATAGTACCGACTGCACCGCACTCAAGCGTCGCCAGCATATAAAACGCTTCATCAGCATTGGTTTTCCATTCCCCGCCGTTAATACCGTTACGAATAGGAAACGCAATCTGGCTTTTGCCAAACACACTTTTAAAGCTACCGCAAAGAAAATAAATGAGGTCAACAATATGAGAGCCTAAATCAAACAGCACTCCGCCGCCGCAAATATCCTTATCCTGCTTCCAACCTGTTTTTTTTACGTCAAGAGCACTTGAATGATGATATGCCCCGCTAAATGAGAAAATACGTCCAAGCTTTCCCTCGGAGATAAGCTCCTTTGCTTTCAAAATCGGTGAAAGAAAACGGTTATTAAAGACCATTTGACACTTTACGCCGTGTTTTTCTGCAAGGTCCGCAAGCTCTTTTGCTTCCGAATATGTTACGCAAAGCGGCTTTTCGCAATAAACGTGCTTACCTGCTAAAATTGCTTTTTTTGCCGTTTTGTAATGATAGATATTAGGTGTACAGATATCTATGGCATCTATTGACTCATCAAAAATAACGTCGTCCTCATTATCGGTATATTGCTCTATACCGTATTGAATGCTTGCTTTTTTAGCATTTTCCAGATTTTTTGTACAAACGGACACAATTTCTGCACGCGGAGAGTTTGCAAAGAAGTATTTTAGATTTTCTACGCAGTATAAATGTGTTTTTCCCATTGAGCCGAAACCTAAAAGTCCTATTCTCATAAATCCTCCTTGCGCAAATCCATTTTTACACTATATTATAACATTAAAAATTTTATTTTGCAATAGTTTATAAAAAATAAATGCGAATGTCATTGAGTTTCAATTCGTCTTGCTAAAGATAACCAAAATCGGCGCGATACTCCGCAAAGAATATCACGCCGCACGAGAGATATTTAATTGAAATTAAAGTTAAAATGCGAGATTGTAAGCCCTGTGTTTGACTCATCAAGATAGCTTTTTAAATTTGAAACCATTACCACATAGATTTCAAAGCAAAGTTGCTTCATAGCCTCGGGTGAATCATCTCCCCCTCTTACATATCTGAACGTTATCATTTTAAAGAGACTTTCAAAGTCGTTTTCGAAGGACACGCAAGGGTTCTTTACGTTTATTTTTGCTTCAACGCTATGTTGTCCCATAGCCACGTCATACAGGGTGAATGAATACTTTTCAGCAACCTGTGATATTTTCAATTCGGCACAATATACACGCTTGGCCTCTTGAACCAAATAAATTCTTTCGGTAAAGACTGCGGTTTCTGCATTATAAATATAATAAATTTCAAGTCCGTACGAATTAGGTGTTTCTGCCACAGACTCATAAATAATGTACTCGTCTCCTTGAATAGCTTGAGCGTTGAACATCAAGTCAACGCAAAAGATGTCAAAAGCGTTTTCAGCAAGGGTTTTAACGTAAAGCTCACTTGTAGTTAAATGCTTTGACGTGTCAAGTGTCGTTATTTGATTTATTTTAACTGCCAAATTGAAATTTTCCGCATCTGTTATGCGCATCGAATTGATTCCGACAACCTGTCCCTTACCGTTAACAAGAGGTCCACCGCTATTGCCCGGGGATATAGGTGTTGTAAATGCAATGCAATCTATACCTGCCACCTTTACGCTTTGATTTGATACAAATCCGGACGTAAATATATTATCAAAGCCCATAGGGCATCCAAGAGCATATACATCATCGCCTACGCTTACAGGGTCGTTAGACAATTCAAGAGCAGCCGTGTTTTTCAAATCTATTTGAATTACAGCCACATCCTGCGCCGAATTGTATCCCAAAACAGACGTAACATTATGTTGTGAGTTGTCAGAATACAAGGTTACCTTAAGAGCGTAAGCTCCTTGAATTACATGATAGTTTGTAGCGATTTTTCCGTCGTCACTTATAAAAAATCCGGAGCCAAGGGCATACGAATTGCCGTTTTTATCGTAAGCATCTATTCTTACCGTGGATTTGAATACAAGTTGATAAATTTCATTGGACGTAAGCTTTTCGGGTGTCGAAGGAGCTTCAATTTTAGACACATAGTCGTCCTTTTTTGTGAAATTACACACCTTACAGGTATAATTTGTGTACCCTTCATTTTCTACGGTAGGCAATATCACTTCGGTTCTGAAGGAATGCTCATCAGTTGGCTCCAACGCATTTGTTTCAAGATGAGTTCCGCATACGTTACAAAACAGCTTTTCCATACCCTCATCTTTGCAGGTGGGTGCTTTTATAGTTTTCCACTCACCGGATATATGACCCAATTTAGAAATGGTTCGTGTGTCATAAGAAACATTACAGGTGGTACATATTTTTTCCTCCGTGCCAACAGTCTCACAGGTAGGCTCTTTTTTGATTTGCCACTCTCCGTCATGAGTGCTACGCGGTACAAAATCAGACAAAATCTCATCTCCGCATTTTTTACATAGCTTCTGCGTAAATCCATTCTCCTTACACGTAGGTGAAAATACAGTTTCAACGTAATCGTGCTCGCACTTTTTATTACATGATGCAAAGCATAAAGCTATCAGCAACACAAAAAGCAAAGCGAATGCAATTTTTTTATTCATGCTAATCCTCCGCAACAAAAATATTATTTTTTGAAATATATTCATCAATGGCCTTTGCAGCTGTTCTTCCTGCTCCCATAGCCAAAATAACCGTTGCAGCGCCTGTTGTTGCGTCTCCGCCTGCAAAAACGCCCTCCTTCGAGGTTCTTCCGTTTTCATCAACAACAATGCCGCCCCAAGAATGAGTATCAAGACCTTGTGTCGTCGATTTTATAAGTGGGTTTGGAGAAGTACCCAGAGCCATAATTACACAATCAACGTCAATTATATGCTCGCTACCTTCCTTTACAATCGGCTTTCTTCTACCATCCTTATCCGCTTCACCAAGCTCCATTTCAACACACTTAATACCGCATACTGTGTTGTTTTTAACGTCTTTTTTATTGGATTCGTTCACATAGCCGAGTATCTCTACGGGATTTGTAAGCGTTTTGAAAATAACGCCCTCCTCCATAGCGTGCTCTATTTCTTCTCGTCTTGCAGGCAGCTCATCAACACCGCGTCGATAAATTATATACACATCTGCACCAAGACGCTTTGCGCAACGTGCCGCGTCCATAGCAACGTTTCCACCGCCTACTACTGCTACCTTTTTTGCATTTATAACGGGAGTATCACTGTTTTCTTCATAAGCCTTCATAAGAGTTATTCTCGTCAAAAACTCATTTGCGGAATAAACGCCCTTAAGTCCTTCATCCTTGATGTTCATAAATTTTGGAAGACCTGCTCCTGTACCGATATACACGGCTTCGTAGCCGCATTCATCAAGAAGCTCGTCAATTGAAAGCGTTTTTCCAATTACCACGTTAGTTTCTATTTTAACGCCCAGCGCTTCAAGCCCTTTGATTTCCTTTTCTACTATGGATTTAGGAAGTCTAAACTCGGGAATGCCGTAAACCAAAACACCGCCCGGAGTATGTAACGCCTCAAACACAGTGACCTCATAGCCCTTTCTTACAAGGTCGGAGGCGCAGGCAAGCCCTGACGGTCCAGAGCCGATTACTGCCACTCTGTGTCCGTTTTTTGCTATATTTTGAGGCCAAACCTTACAATTTGCATTATGGTAATCCGCAACGAAGCGCTCAAGTCTGCCAATAGCTACGCTCTCGCCCTTTTTACCCCTTACGCATACACCCTCGCATTGATTTTCCTGAGGACAAACTCTGCCGCATACAGCGGGTAAAGACGAGGATTTTGAAATTATTTCATAAGCCTCCTCAAATTTTCCCTCCGCAACCTTGCTTATAAATTCAGGAATACTTATTTTAACAGGGCAACCGCCAACACAAGGCTTGTTTTTGCAATTAAGGCATCTTTTCGCCTCGTCAATAGCTTGTTCCTGTGTATATCCAAGAGCCACCTCGTTAAAGTTTTTATTTCGTACGTTAGGGTCTTGAACGTTCATCTCATTTCTTTTTAAGGACATATTTGGCATATACTATTCCCCCTTAAAAAGATTACAGGTCTTTTCGTGTCTGTGACGTTCAAAGCCGTAATACATATTGGAGCGAGAAATTGCTTCATCAAAATCTATTTTATGTCCGTCAAATTCCGGACCGTCAACACAGGCGAACACCATTTTACCGTCAACTGTTAATCTGCATCCGCCGCACATTCCCGTGCCGTCAACCATTATAGGATTCATTGAAGCTACTGTTTTTACACCGTATTCCTTCGTTAAGGCGCAAACGAACTTCATCATAATAAGAGGCCCTATTGTGATAACCTCATCATATTTTTCTCCGTCTTCTATCAATTTTTTGAGAGCGTCGGTAACAAGGCCCTTTTCGCCTGCCGTTCCGTCATCACTCATCAAAACGTATTTTGACGATGCGTTTTTAAATTCTTCCTCTAAAATTACTAAATCCTTTGTTCTGAAGCCGCATATTGTATGCACCTCACACCCAAGAGAATGAAGCTTTTTTGCCACAGGATATGCTATTGCGCATCCTACTCCGCCTCCTACTATCGCAACCTTTTTCAGTCCGTCCGTATGGGTAGCCTTACCAAGAGGTCCTACAAAATCCTGCAAGCAGTCACCCTCGTTCATTCGATTTAGTTTCTCTGTTGTTGCGCCCACTATTTGGAAAATAATAGTTACCGTTCCTTTTACCCTATCATAATCGGATACTGTAAGCGGTATTCTTTCACCGTCTTTGTCAGTTCTTAATATAATAAACTGTCCCGGTTCAGCCTTTTTTGCCACCAACGGTGCTTCTATTTCCATAAGAGTTACTGTGGGATTTAATGATTTTTTTCTTATTATTTTATACATTTAATTACTAGCCTTTGATAATTTTTCTTTTAAAAGCTGATAGAAGCTTCTATCGCTTACCTTAATAATATTTGCAAAGCAACTTGCTTTTTTTACTTTTATTACGTCACCGTCTTTAATTTCGACGCTTTCGCTTCCGTCAATTTCCAGCGCAACGCTTCCCTTGCTTGATATGTTATTTATTGATATTTTAATTTCCACCTCATCATCGCCTGCAATTACAAGTGGAGCTGACGGGAAATAAATAGGCGCTATTTGAGTTATAACCATATTATTCGCCGTTGGTGTAAGTATAGGTCCGCCTGCTGAAAGATTATATGAGGTTGAACCGGTCGGAGTTGACACAATAATGCCGTCCCCTAATACGGTATTGGTATTTTTTCCGTTTATGCAAATATCCATTTTAATAGCCTTCATAAGAGTAGCACGGCTAATCACCGCCTCATTAAGGGAAATAAAGGCGTGTATTTTTGCTCCCTCTCTTATAAGCGAGCATTCAAGCATAAGTCGTTTTTCTATTGTATGCTCGTTTTTAACCAGCTTATTTATTGCATCTATGGCTGTTTCCGGATTGCATTCCGTAAGATAGCCTAAATGACCGAAATTTATGCCTAAAATCGGAATATTAGTTGCATATAATTGCTTGCTTGCGCGTAAAACAGTTCCGTCTCCACCTAAAACGAGGGCAAAATCCGCATCGCCGTTAAATTTCTCATTTTCAGCTAAAATTATTGGATTGTAGCCCTTACTCTCAAGAAGAGCCTTAGCCTCCTTTGAAAAAGCAAGACTTTTTTTCTTAAGATAATTCGGGATTATTATTGCATTTTTCATTTTGCAGTTCCCTCCTATATTTAATAAGAATACGATATTTTATTTTAACATTTTATATTATATTTGTCAATTGCAAATAAATAAAAAAACAAACGCGTTTTGCGTTTGTTTTTTTAACGGTAATTTCTCTACCTGTCGAATTCGGGATTATAGCCGTAAAAATTCTTACTATCCATTTGGTCTTGAGCAATTCCAAGAGCGTCGCAAAAGCGCTGATAGTGAACTATTTCTCTTGCACGGAGGAATTTAATAGCGTCACACACATCCGGGTCATCAACCAAACGTAATATATTATCATAGGTTACTCTTGCCTTTTGTTCTGCTGCAATGGCAAAAGCACAAGCTTTTGCGCAGCAGAGCAGTGAAATAAATCCCTTCGGGATTTGTGAAATACGCTATTGCGTATGAAATAGCTTCGCTGTGAAATGCGCTTCGCGCGTGAGTATGCGGGATTTATTTCATTTCACAATTTTTTGCAAGAAAAATTATTTCACAATGGCGAAAGCCATTATTTCATATTTTGCACAAGCAAAATATTTCACTAAAAAGCCCAATGTATCTGGGTAGGTACATTCCTTGTTCCTTGAATGCGCTTTCCAACCATGATTTTGTCGATCAAAATCTCCACCATTTCGCGTGTCAGATGCTCGATTTTTACGTACTGCTCGATCAATTCGCGGCGGTTATCACCCACCGCAATTTTAATTTCGATATCGGCAATTTGCTTTTGACATTCAAGCACCTGTGCTTCAAGACGTTCTTTTTGTGAGGTGAAGTCTTTTGACAGTTCAATGAAGTCCGCCTCGCAGATCAGCCCCTTGACCTTGTCAAGATAGAGATCGCGAACGCCTTTGCTGAATTGGTTGATCTTGCCCTGATAGGTCGCAATCTCGGCTTCGATTTCTTCCTTTTGTTCCAAGAGATCCGCATTGAATTGCACCTTGCGATCCAGTTCATCCATGTCAAGATATTCTTCGTTCAAACGTCGCAACTCGTCGATCACCATTTTTTCCAAACGGTTGATCGAGATGAACGCACCTTCGCAAGCATCCTTGGCGTAGTGTCGGTTGGGGCATTGTAGGAAATGTCTGCCGCCCGATTTTGACGAGCGCATCACGTATCCGCAGGATGCACAACGTACCTTCTTGGCAAATAGTCCTATTGTGCCAACCTTGAACGGCTTTGCTCGTTCGGCAATCATCTTCTGTACTCTGTCCCACAGCTCGCGATCGATTATCGGCTCGTGCGTGCCTTCTACTCGAAACCACTCTTCCTTGGGGCGCGGACGGTTGATGCTCGTCTTGTACGAAATGCTTTCGTACTTGCCCTGCACGAGATTGCCGATGTAGGTTTCGTTGATCAGCATATCCGAGATTGCAAAGTACTTCCACAACGTACTGTTCTTGCTTGGCGGCAGGCTGAAACGAAGCCCCTGCATCCGCTTGTACTCGGTGGGGTTGGGAATGCCTCGGTCATTGAGGATACGCGCAATCGCCGTCTTGCCGTAGCCCTGCGAAAAGAGCGTAAACACCTCTCGCACCACGGCGGCGGCTTCCTCGTCGATGATCAAGTGACCTCTGAGATCGGGATCCTTCTTGTAGCCGTAGAGCGCAAACGAGCCGATGTGAAAGCCATTTCTGCGGCGGCTGTCGAGGGCGGACTTGATACTGTCCGACATATCCTCGAGATACCACTCGTTGACAAGTCCGTTGATCTGACGGCTTTTTTTGTTGCCCTTGTTGGCGGTGTCGGCATTGTCCACGATGCTGACAAAGCGAATGCCCCAAATCGGAAACAGACCGTGTATGTATCGCTCCACAAGCTCAAGCTCACGGGTGAAACGGGATTGTGTCTTGCAAAGGATAATATCAAACTTTTTCGCCTGTGCGTCAGCAAGAAGCCGCTTGAACTCAGGACGGTTGCGGTCGGAGCCGGTGTAATCGTCGTCGCTATAAATACCATAAAGATCCCAGCACATCTTGCGCGCATAGTCGCAAAGCATCGCCTTTTGGTTCTGAATGCTACCCGAATCGTCGGTGGCGTTCTGCTTGTTTTTATCTTCTTCTGAAAGTCTGCAATAGATTGCTACTTTTTCTCTCATGTTCTTATCTCCTCCACGATAAGAACAAGCTGTTTTCTTGCCTTTATTTCACCATAAAAACGACGGTTTGTCACGACTTCGGAGAAAAATTTACACTTTTTCTGCGTTCTAACATTGAGATCAGTTCTATCCATACTTGCGTGTAATCCTCCTTCGTCAAAGTCTCGTTCTTAAAAATACTTGTGCATATCTCTTTTTCCTTTTCCTTCGTTTCGGCTTTTGCTTTCGCCATAACATGCCTCCCTTCGTTTTCTAAAACTATATGACCGGATGCAAGTCCGCTATTACGCTTCTTGTCTTGTCACCTATTAAAGAAAAAGGAAGGGGGCGATTTTCTGCAAAAAAGTTGAAGTTTTTTGAAATAAATTTTTTATTACTGTCTGCTCTATATCGCAAAATCTTCGGCGAATTTATATAACTTCTTAAAATTAGAGGAAAAGCATAAATACCATATAATCTCTTGACAAATCTCCTATCATAGTATATAATGGTATACGACTACAAATGATAGGTAGGTACATTATGAAATATTTAATTAAGGCCATTCGTTTTGCCGCTAATATGAACCAAGAGCAGTTTGCTTCCACGCTCGGCACAACGCCTCTTTCTATCAATCGTTGGGAGAACGGAAAGACGCTCCCTAACCGTATGGCGCAGACGCAGATTTATAACTTTTGTAAGGAACATAACATTTCGGTTTACGATCTGATTATCGATAAAATTAAATCCGAAGCCGCATCTGTCAAATTAGAGGAAGGACGTGTTCTGCTCTACCACGGCTCAAAGTCGGGTATCGTTGGTGATATCGCTCCTAAGAGCCGTGAGATGTGTGACTTCGGTAAGGGCTTCTATATGGGAACTGAGCCCGGACAACCGCTGACTCTCATCTGCGATTTTGAAAAGTCCAAGTTCTACATTGTATCGATTGATACGCGCGAGCTTGATAGCATTGAGATCAAAGCAGACCTCGATTGGGCTATGCTCGTTGCACTCCACCGTGGCAGAATGGAGCAGATCAAGGGTACGGAATTCTACAGCAAATACAGTCAGCTTGATGCCGGAAAGGATCTCGTGATCGGAAGTATCGCAAACGACAGAATGTTTTACGTACTCGATAACTTCTTTATGGAGAATATTACGGATATAGCACTCGTCAATAGCTTGTCCGTGCTCAAGCTCGGAAAGCAGTACGTGGCAACCACTGAAAAGGCGTGTGCGGCCGTTCGCATTGAGAAAGAAATTCCCATTTCCATGATGGAACGCAGATTCCTTCAAGACGAAAGCGAAGCCAACAGACAAAAAGGAATCCACCTTGCAAACGACATTTGCAAGAACTACCGCCGCGAAGGAAAGTTCTTTGACGAGATACTTGACGAGGCGAAATAATAGGAGGACACAATGAACGAACTCCAACTGAAAATGTGTGATATACAAGGCAGATTTTTTGAGCTGTCGGGTGCGAACGGTTACGATAGCGTAACCTTCATCAAGGCGTTTATGACGAGCGAGGTTGCGAGAGGTCTTGATTCTAAGTTCAACCGTATGCAGTGGGCTGGTGAAGAATATCTCCTCGCAGAGATTGCCGACACCGCCGAGCTCACTAAGGACGGCACCGTGTACGATAAAGAGGTACTCTACTGGGCAGGCTACCTCTACCGCTTCTGGCACTTCGCAACAGGCGAGGATAGCAAGGAGATTTACCGTCAAGCCCCTGCCGAAACCATGAGCCGTAATTGGCTTATCTTCCATACCCTCGCCCCCGAAGCGGCAATCGAGGATCTGAAAGAGATTTATAGGCAGAGGAATGAAAAATAAAAAAAGACCTCCGAAGAGGTCTTTTCAGCACACACTGTGCGATCGGCTAAGCCGACGATTTGAGTTTTCTTTTATTTGAACTCGTAGTGTAATTTATAAGGGATATAAACTACGCTTACATTATAATACGAAAATGGAGGTTTGTCAATATGAAAAACAGAAAATATTACGTTGGACTTGATATTGGAACAGATTCTGTAGGATATGCTGTTACAAATGAAAGCTATTCCTTGTATAAATTCAAGGGAGAACCCATGTGGGGTGTCACTCTATTTGACGAAGCACAGCTTGCAGTTGACCGCAGAAATTTCAGAGTTTCTCGCAGAAGACTTGACCGCCGTCAGCAAAGAGTAAGACTTCTTCAAGAACTTTTTGCAAAAGAAATTGCGAAGGTAGATGAAGACTTCTATAAAAGGATAAAAGAAAGCTATCTTTATCCGACAAGCGATGATCAGAAGGTCAGACTCTGGGGTACTTGGGATGAACAGAAAGCTTATGTTAACAAATATCCTACAATACACCATCTTATAAACGAGCTGATGACAAGCAAGGAAGAGCGTGATGTACGCCTTGTATATATTGCCTGCGCTTGGCTTGTTGCTCACAGAGGTCATTTTCTCAGCGAGGTAGACAAGCATAGCATTGACAAGGCGACCGATTTTGGGACGGTGTATCATAATCTTGTAAATTTCATCAGACATGACGAATATGCACTTCCTTGGAGTGAGGACGTTAACATAGCGGATGTTGAAAATGCTCTTAAGGCGAAGCTTAGCATTACAAAAAAATCAAAATTGATTGCGGAAGCACTTTTTGATGTAAAAGTCCCTAAGGTCGTAAATGAGACAAATGAATATAATTACGACCTCGTTGTAAAGCTGCTTTGTGGCGGGAAGTGTGCTTTGAAAGATCTTTTCGATAAAGAAGAATACGGTGAGCATGAAGAAAAGTCTGTTGCATTGAACATGGATGACGAAAAGCTCGCAGGTATTATGCAATCGGTTGATGAAAGAGATGCTGAATTTATTTCCATATTGAAGTCGGTATACGATTGGTCTGTGCTTGTTGATATTTTAAACGGAAAGCAAAGCATCTCCGAGGCAAAGGTTGATGTCTATAATCAGCATGCAAAAGATTTGAAACTGTTGAAGACCTTTGTTAAAAAGTATATTCCTGAAAAATACAATGAGCTTTTCCGTTCGGAAAATAACAACAAGAATTACGTTGCATATGTTGGTAAGAACATTACTTCAAAATCCAAAGTGAATGTAAAGAAAACTGTCAGCAAAGAGGATTTTTGCAAATATATTTTGTCATTGTTCAAATTTGTAACTCCAAATAAGGAAGATTCAAGCGAGTTTGAAAATATGCGAGCCCGCCTTGAAGTGAATGACTTTTTGACAAAGCAGGTAGTCGGCGACAACCGCGTCATTCCGTATCAGCTTTATTGGTATGAGTTAAATAAAATTCTTGAAAATGCAAAAGGATATCTTCCTTTTTTATCGGAGACGGATGAAGACAGTATCACTGGTGCCGAAAAGGTCCTTTCCGTATTTGAATTCAGAGTGCCGTATTACGTCGGCCCTCTCAAAAAAAATCCTAACAAAAACAGAAAAGTCAATCATTGGATGGTGCGCCGTGCCGAGGGAAGAATTTACCCTTGGAATTTTGATAAAATGGTGGATCTGGATGCAAGTGAGGATGAATTTATCAAACGAATGACCAATTCCTGCACCTACCTGCCTGGCGAGGATGTGCTTCCTAAGAATTCCTTGGTATATTGCGCCTTTGAAGTTCTTAATGAGATCAATAATATCAAGATTAACGGCAATGACATATCGGTCGAGGCAAAGCAAAGCATATATAACAATGTTTTTGTGCGCTATGCAAGGGTTACGCCTAAATCTATAAAAGAACACTTGATATCCAACGGATATATGAATGTCTCCGATTCGATAAGTGGCATTGATACAACCGTTAAGTCCTCTCTCAAACCATTTTTACAGTTCAAAAATCTTGTGGTGGGTGGTTTACTTACTTATACGGATGCAGAGAATATCATCAAACGTGCAACCTATTCCGAGGATAAAGCGAGATTTAAGGAATGGTTACGCAGAGAATATCCTAATCTCCCCGAAAGCGAAGTCAAATATATTTCGTCACTCAAGTTCAAGACGTTTGGCAGACTATCAAGAAGATTTTTGTGCGGAATCGAAGGTGCGATTAACCCTGCAACGGGCGAGTATATGACAATAATTCGCACGATGTGGGAAACTAACCTCAATTTGATGCAGATTCTGCATTCAGAGAAATTTGACTTCAAACAAAAAACCGAAGAAATTACAAAAGAATATTACAGAACCGAAAAAAAGAGCCTTTCAGAACATCTTGACGAGATGTGCGTATCCAATGCTGTCAAGCGCCCCATTATTCGAACTCTTGATATCTTAAAGGATGTTGTCAAGGTTCAGGGATGTGCGCCTGAAAGAATTTTCATCGAAATGGCTCGCGGCGCAAATGAGGATCAAAAGGGCAAACGCACCAAAACGAGATATGATCAAATCATTGAGTTCTACAAGCAGATCAAGGACGAAGACGTTCGTCATTTGACAAAGCAACTCGAGGATTGGGGAGATTCTGCCCACAACAAGCTTCAAAGCGACAAACTGTTCTTGTACTTTATCCAACTCGGTAAGTGCTTGTATACAGGAAAGGAAATAGATATTAATTCAGTTCTTATCGGTGACGGAACTTATAATATTGAGCATATTTATCCGAGAAGTTTTGTAAAGGATGATAGCGTTATCAATAATAAGATATTGGTTGACTCCAATGCAAACGGCGAAAAGAGTGACAGTTATCCCATAGATGCCGCCATTCAGAACAGGATGCGTGGAACTTGGGTATATCTCAAAGAGAAGGGACTGCTTAGTGAGGAAAAGTTCAAGCGTCTGACCAGAACGACGCACTTTACCGACGAGGAAAAATTCGAGTTTATCAATCGTCAGCTTGTTGAAACTCGTCAATCCACCAAAGTGATTGCATCGTTGCTTAAAGAGCTTTATCCCACAACCGAGATAGTTTACGTTAAGGCGGGACTTATTTCTGATTTCAGACATCAGTTTGATCTTATCAAGTCTCGTGCGGTTAATGATCTTCACCATGCCAAGGATGCTTATTTGAATATTGTTGTGGGTAACGTATGGCATTCAAAATTCTCAAGACAGTTTTGGCGTATTGATGATACGTATAGTATCAAGCCCGAGGTCGTATTCACAAGGCCTGTAATATGCAACGGTAAGACCGTGTGGAACGGTGCGGAGGACAAAAAGCGCGTTGTTGAAATTGCGAAAAAGAATACAGCGCACGTTACTAAGTATGCTTTCTGTAGAAAAGGTGGATTTTTCGATCAGATGCCGGTTGGTGCAGGGGAAGGACTTATTCCTCTTAAAAAGGATCGCCCGACAGAAATTTACGGTGGATATAATAAATCTGCAGCTGCTTTCTTCGTATTAGTAAAATATAAGATTGCCAAAAAACAAGACATAATGCTTATGCCGGTAGAGCTTTTGTTCGCTGATCGATTTATGAACGATGAATCCTTTGCAACTGATTATGCGATCCGAATAATTTCGCAAATAACAAATAAACACGTAGAAAACATAGAGTTTCTGTTGAATAAACGTATCATTAAGGTAAATACCACTTTGTCTATGGATGGATATGAAATTTGTATTACAGGAAAATCCGGTGGAGGCAAACAACTTGCAGTTCAAAATTTAATGCAATTTAAAGATTCGTGCGAAATAGAAAGGTACATTAAAAGATTGGAATCATTTGTTGAAAAGCGTAAAAAGAATCCAAATCTTATCTTTAACGAGCAATTTGATAAAATAACATCGGAGCAGAATCTTTCGTTATATGATCGCTATATCGATAAGCTCAAAAATACAGCGTACAAACACCGTCCAGCTAGCCCACTCGAAGCAGTTTCGAGAGGACGGGAAAAATTCAGCAACCTCACTATTAGTGAACAAGCATTAATGCTACTGACAATACATGGGTTGTTTGCACGCGCTATTCATGCAGATCTTACAGCTATTGGCGAAGGATCTGCAGTTGGTGCAGCAAAAATATCTTCGAACATTTCAAACTGGAAAAAGAATTATACCGACGTTCGTTTAATTGACAGATCCGCCTCCGGTCTTTATGAAAAGGTTTCGAATAACCTTCTTGATCTTCTATGAGCTGGCGAACGGTAGTAATCACGTCCCGTTGTAAGTTGGATTATAAGATGGGCTTTATGGTGGTTCGTGCCGAGGAAATAAAAAAGATATTCCTTGACGAAATCGCCGTATTGCTCATTGAAAATCCAGCGGTTTCCTTAACGGGATGCCTGCTTGAAGCGCTAGTCGAAAAGAAGATTCGAGTCATTTTTTGTGATGCCAGAAGAACGCCGAATGCTGAGCTTGTTCCTTACTATAACTCCTACGATTGCTCTCGAAAGATCAAGGCACAAATTGCTTGGACAGATGATCTTAAAGGGGCGGTTTGGGCAGATATTGTTGCCGAGAAGATACGAAAGCAAGCGGATTTTTTGGAGGAACAGGAAAGGTTCAATGAGTCCTCGCTTTTGCGGTCTTACTTATCACAAATAGAGCCTCATGATGCAACGAATCGAGAAGGGCATGCGGCAAAAGTGTATTTTAATGCGCTTTTTGGAATGGATTTCACAAGGAGCGAGGAAAATGTCACCAACGCTGCATTGAATTACGGATACAGCATTATTTTGTCAGCTTTTAACCGAGAAATAGTATCGCACGGATATTTGACACAATTGGGTGTTTTTCATGACAATATGTTCAACCATTTTAATCTGAGCTGTGATTTAATGGAGCCATTTCGTATTCTTATCGATAGAAAGGTGAAAAGCATGAGCCTTACTGATTTTGATAGCGAAGAAAAGCACGGTCTTGTAAATGTTTTGAACGATACGGTTGTTATTAACCGAACTAAGCAAACGGTTTTGAACGCAATTAAGCATTATTGCAGAAGCATTTTTGATGCTATGAACGAAGGCGATCTTTCGCTGATACAATTTTATTCATTATGAGTTATCGTTTTATGAGAGTCTTAGTATTTTTTGACCTTCCAACCGAAACGCTTGAAAACAAGCGAGAATACAGAAAATTCCACAAGCTGCTTATCAAAAACGGATTTTTGATGATGCAGGAATCGGTGTACTGCAGAATGCTTCTGACGCCAAGCGCGGGCAAGGCTGTTTTGGATGTTATACGAAAAAATCGCCCCTCGGACGGCATTGTGCAAGTGATGACGGTAACCGAGAAGCAGTTCGCGGGGATGGAATATATAACTGGCGAGCATCACAGTGAGGTTATTGAAAGCGATGAAAGGTTGATCATATTATGAAATTAGTGTATAAGGATATGGGGCATATCCTTTCATTTGATAACGGATATATTAACGAGCTTGTTATTGAAAACAAGAAGATGTTTTTTGATATCGTCAACAGTATTGCTATGCAGGTCGATGGCGGGCGCGGTGATTGTGTATTGTCGATAAAGGATAAGCCGGTGGAGTTTAGCAAATACGTTGACCTTACTGTGCAATTTGCACCATTTGAGTTAAATAGAAAAAGCCTGCTTGCAAAGCTTCATTCTGCGCTTGAGCACAAAGCGTTGCTTGCCGAGAATTATACTCAAACTAGCAATTTGCTTGTGGAAATAGAACGGTATATGCTTTACCTTTCGGAGGAATTGCCTTTTGATGTCAATTGTCAAAAGTTGGCTATCGGGGCGATCATAAAGGCAGTTTCCCCTGAAATTGATAATGGTGACAAAAGCGTTCTTGAGAAGATCTTTGCTTATATGGAGCTTGTTCGAGAACTCGACCGCGATAGATTATTTATAATGGTTAATATGCGGTCATATTTTACTGATGAAGATATGCAGACTTTTGTAGAAAGCGCAAGCCTTCATGGGTTCAGAGTGCTTTTGTTGGAAAGTTCGGCTCGGCGCAAATTGAAACATACTCAAAGATATACGATCGATGAGGATTTATGTGAATTTTAACTTGCTTTTTTTGTTTAATGTGATATAATTATTATGTACACATCCCGCTACACTACTTTCAGCAATTCGTAGTATTGTTTCTCAAGTGTTGATTTGAGGTTTGAGAGTAGTGTAATTTTATAAGGGACTCAAACTAAGCTTCCCGGCTTTATAATTACAATAATGTTTGAGAGTAGTGTAATTTTATAAGGGACTCAAACAATAAGTATGATTTTTAATAAAAACGCCCTGTTTGAGAGTAGTGTAATTTTATAAGGGACTCAAACGATTTGATTAAAAGAATTATCAAGTAATCTGTTTGAGAGTAGTGTAATTTTATAAGGGACTCAAACTAATTATTTAACTTATGCATAAGTGTTAACGTTTGAGAGTAGTGTAATTTTATAAGGGACTCAAACCATATCTAATTTAAGTATTAAAGCTTTTCCGTTTGAGAGTAGTGTAATTTTATAAGGGACTCAAACTCCAATTATGCAGTATATATCAATGATCCTGTTTGAGAGTAGTGTAATTTTATAAGGGACTCAAACTTTGGCTTTGATGAGGTGGTACCTGATGATGTTTGAGAGTAGTGTAATTTTATAAGGGACTCAAACCGTTACGTTTCCTATGATGGTCCATCTGATGTTTGAGAGTAGTGTAATTTTATAAGGGACTCAAACATTCAAGAGCGAACAAGTCTTGCGAGCTGGGTTTGAGAGTAGTGTAATTTTATAAGGGACTCAAACTATTCTTTTCATCATTAATGGTGGCACACTGTTTGAGAGTAGTGTAATTTTATAAGGGACTCAAACTAATGTTCTAAAACTACATAATAACGACGAGGCAGAACAGGCGGCGGACAAAATTTGTCCTCCTCCTGTTCTGTTGGTAATAGAAACCGAAAAATCACATTTACTACCCAGACCACAAATAGCTTGGGTAGGATTTTGAATCATTGTGTTGAGAAAGTCCTTATGTTATCTATGTTTTTAATGGATTGTGCATATCGAAAAAATTCCACTCAAAAATGGCCGAAAATCGGACATCTATTTTTGAAGAAAATTTGCTTGATTTTTTTGCTTTTTAGGCATTTGAGAAAACAGCTTGTCCTTGCCGATTTTTAATAAATTTAGTTGAATTTTTACGTTAAATGCCTGTTGTTGCTCTTATATGATAGCAGGTATGCGATTTTCAAGTGTTTTGTCAAAGTGCGAAAAAGCCTTATTTTACAAGGGTTTTCGGCTCTTTTTTTAAAAGGGTTGTTCTTTCGTTATTGCAGCATCTGCCGCCAAGTCCTCGTTTAAGTCTGCAAGAACGTCGCCCTTGGACTGGAATTGAGCTGCATTGTATGGATAACCGCTTGCTGCCACCGGATATATTCCCGACGTATGGTCAACAAAATATTTGTCAAAGCCGCTTTTTTTGATTTCCTCGGGTGTCAAGCATTTTGTAAGCTGATAAAGAATAGCAGATACCATCTCTACGTGATTAAGCTCTTCTGTGCCTACGTCAGTAAGAATGCCGACTACCTTATCATAAGGCATTGTAAAGCGTTGTGACAAATATCTTAACGATGCGCCTATCTCACCATCCGGACCGCCAAGCTGACTGATTATGATTTGCGCATATTTAGGATTAGGATTTTTTATTTTAACAGGATATTGAAGCTTTTTCTCGTATAGAAACATTTCCTTTATCTCCTCTCTTCAATCTGCCATGGCCATGGACCTTTAGTCCATTCCCAATCTGATGTTTCCGTAGGCGGAGTTAGCGGACCGTATTTCTGCTCATACTCCTGCTTTGCTCTTTGGCTTAGCTTACTGTATTTGTTATAGAAGCTTTGTGCTTCCTTTGAATCAGGATAAGCGTCAAGATATAATAGCGTATCATATACCGCAAAATCATACGCTTGAATTTGCTTTAACAGCCGTTCTCTCGTGTTATTCATATTATTCATCATAAGCAGCCCTCCTTCATCTTTCCGGAACATCCCACCGGATAAAAGGGCTTATTCAATTGACTGAAAACAGTGCCGTGCATTAAAGCTATTTCCACGTCGTATATATCGCACCATTCTTGTTTTACAGGATATACCATTGCAAGATGTGTATTACCCTTACAGGAACAGCCTTGATTTTCGACATTATTGTAATTTGGTCTTTCTTCCCTTCTTGGCATTTGTCTTTGATTCAAGCCCAGAAAAGAGGAAAACTGTTCATAATCCGCTCTTTGCGGATTTCTGTAGCCTCCGTCAAATTTCATATTTGTCTCCTATCTGAACGAACTTTGTCGTTCATTACATAATATGATATTTTTCGCACGTTGCTACACAACGTAAATAAAAAGAACCGCCTGTAGCTTAGGCGGTCCTGTTATGTTGATTTTCGCGTATTCCTCGCGGGTGCAAACACAGCTTATTCCACTATGTGTCTTTTCGAAAACGTCTTCATCATTTTATTTAGCTTATGTACTGCTACCTCGGTAGTAATACGCACCTGCTTTGTCGGATTCATAGCATTAAGCTTTTGAATCTGCTCATAAATTTTTTCAGTATCCTCTATTCCGTTTTCAAAAACAAGGTCAAGAACAGATTTTGCTCTATCATAGCCGTCCTTTAGCATTTTTTCCGTTCCTTCTTTAGTCACCCATATAGAGTTAGACATAATCTTATCATTATCTTCAAAGGTAATTTTTATGATTTTGTGGTCAAATGCAGGGTCCTCAAAGGAATAATTATACTCATCAAAGTATATACAAATAATATAGTCAAGCTCATGCTTTGTGAGGGGATATACCGGGATATTATCTACCGTTCCGCCGTCATAAAATCTCTTACCTTCAATCTTTACTCCGGTAGTAAACACAGGCAACGCCACGGCAGCCTGTAAATGAAGTGATTTTAAATCGTTATCCATATTTGCAACGTCTATATACGAAACGTCCATTTTTTTAAGGCGAAACAGCGACACGTAATGCTTTTTGGAAAGCAACGGCTTTTGTGTAAGCCCTACTGAAACACCTTTAAGATAATCGCTTTTTATTAGCCTTGTAACCAGTTTTTTACTCTCGCTCGTAGTAATTCCACGCCACATGCTTTCTCCTTCTTCAATCATATCGCAGGAAAAAGCAAAGGAATTGAACGCCCCGACACTTGAAGCACTCACATATTCTATATCTTGCGGTTCGAAATACTCACGTATTGCCTTAAGCGCGCCCATTTGATATGCGCCCTTAGCGAAGCCGCCTGAAAGTACTAATCCTATATTCATAAATTCTCCTATTATTTGAAGCTACGCTTTATCTTTGTTGACAATGATAAAATCCATAGCATAGCGTGGTTTGCAAGTGAAAATACAGACACCCCGAATGCCACGTATATAAGCGTTGGTGCATTGAAATCCTTAACTATAAGCGAGATAACAAGCAGCGTTAAGGTTGAAACGGTGTTCATCAAGCAAGTAAAACCAAATGATGCGGTGCTTGCAAGGCCGAAAAACAAAAACACAAATGCGAAAGCAGTTAACCCCAGTACAATTGACGGAATGACACGCTGTGCGCAGTTAAGCGCCATACAGCGATTGCCTTGAATATTATACGCTATTGCTGAAATTGAAAAGGCAACGAGCGCATAGTAAAAAACATTTCTTATCGTTCTCAATGCAGTTTTTTTCGTCCCGAAAAAGCCGCGAAGAACAGTATATACGCTAAAAATACCTGCTACAACGTATTGAAACCAAAAGCCTGTTTGCTTGTGTATAAACAGATTTATTATCAATGCCGCAATAGATGCATTTATTGCAAATACCAAGAGCATGTTTATACTTGAAAGCATAAAGCTTCCCATTTCACGGGGTTTTGATAAAAATACCGCTATTTTATTCTGCTGAACAAAGGACGTTTCCTCTGACTTGCCACAATATGGGCAGGACTTTGTATCTCCGAAATATTCCTTATCACAAAATTTGCATTTCATTTACGTTTCCTCCAAATTCATAAAATTCAGAAGCCGAATACCACAGTAGGCTCGACATAATCCACCATTCATATCATATCATTTTCAACTGATTATGTCAACAATTATTCGGTAAAAGTATGATAATATGACTCTTTTTTCTTGGTGTTACATTATCGTTTTGCAATAAATTTCATTTTAATCTTCCATTTTTATTAAAAAAGTGTTATAATAAATAACACAACGAATTTACAAAGCTCAGGAGCAATAGTTATGAAAATTGTTATTGTTGGTTTAGGCACCATTGGTAATACTGTTCTAAAAAGCCTGTCGGCTATGGGACACACCATTACCATTATAGACGAAAACAAAGAAAAAATTGAAAATGCTATTGAAAAATACGACGTTTTTGGAGTTGTAGGCAACGGTGCCTGTATAAACATCCAAAAAGAAGCAGGTATTGAATACGCTGACCTTGCTATATTTTTAACTAATAGCGACGAACTAAATGTTTTTGCTTGTCTAACCGCAAAAAAAGCCGGAGTTAAAAACACTATTGCTCGTGTAAGAAATCCTGATTACAGTCAACAGATAAGAGACATGAAGGATGAGCTTGGAATTTCTATGATTGTTAATCCTGAAAAGGAAACCGCCGAGGAAATTTTCAACCTTGTAAATCTCCCGTCTGTTTCTCAAATAGAGCATTTTGCAAAGGGCAAGGTTCTTCTTGTGGAAATTGTCGTTGATGAATCCTGTGCTTTGGTAGGAGAAACTCTTATTTCTCTTGGCAAAAAAATAAATACAAGAGTGCTTGTTTGCGCAGTACAGCGTAATGACGAGGTTATAATCCCCTCCGGTACGTTTATGTTTGCAGTTGGTGACAGAGTTCACTTCACATCAGATGCCAATTCTCTGCATGACTTTTTATCAGAAGCACAGCTTGAAAAGTCACCATTCAGAAGCGTAATGATTGCAGGTGGCGACAAAACCGGCTATTATCTTGCAGAAATGCTTTCAAAAAAGAAATTTTCCATCAAACTGTTGGAAAGTAATTTAAAAAGAGCCGAGATCCTTGCCGACCTATTACCTAAGGTTACTGTAATTCACGCAAACGGAACTCAGCACGATTTGCTTATTGAGGAAGGCATTGAAGCCATGAACGCCTTTGTTGCCCTTACAGGGATTGACGAAGAAAACATGATTGTATCAATGTTTGCAAACAAAATGGGTGTTACAAAAACTATCACTCAAATAAAAAATGACGAGCTATACGATATGCTCGGTGAGCTTGGCATTAAAAATACGGTTTCTCCAAAAAGAATTGTAGCCAACAGAATTATCAGTTATATAAGAGCGCTTACGAACAAAAGAGGCAGTAACGTTCTAACGCTTTACCGATTAGTTAATAATCAAGTAGAGGCTCTTGAGTTTTTTGCAAAAAAAGAAGAAAGCTTTTTCAATAAACCGTTAAAAACAATTAAGACAAAGGAAAACTGTCTTATAGCTTGCATATTAAGAGATAATAACGTAATAATTCCCGACGGTAATTCACACATTCAGCTTGGGGATAACGTAATTGTTGTAACAACGCACAAGAACTTTGACGACCTAAACGATATTTTATATTAGCAGATAAGGACTCTCTGCTAAAGGAGACTTATGAATTATAAATTGCTTGGTAAGGTGCTTGGCAAAATTATGATTTTAGAGGGTGCTATGATGATTGCTCCCCTTATTATCAGCTTTATTTACAAAGAATCCTTTATAAATAAGATTGCTTTTATTGTACCTATTGTATGTCTTACCTTGATTGGTTTTCTTATACAAATACCACACACACAAAGAAAATCCCTTTATCAAAAGGAAGGCTTTGCCTTAACTGCGCTTGTATGGATTATCATGACTCTTTTTGGCGCTCTTCCTTTCGTGATAAACGGAAATATTCCAAAATATATTGACGCTTGCTTTGAAATTATGTCCGGTTTTACCACCACAGGAGCGAGCGTTGTGACAGACATCACAGTTCTTTCGCATTCCTCCCTTTTCTGGCGTAGCTTTTCTCACTGGATTGGCGGTATGGGAATACTTGTTTTCGTCCTTATTTTTATACCGGAAAGCAACGATGGCTCGTCAATGCATCTTTTAAGAGCTGAATCCCCGGGTCCTCAAGTGGGTAAAATAGCTTCTAAAATGAAGGTGACGGCAAGAATACTGTATCTAATCTATTTTTGCTTGACCGTTATGGAGGTTATTTTCTTACTGTGCGGTCCGATAGTTGACAACAATGCACTAATTGAAGCAGGATATGGCTCCTACGAGGGCAACAGGCTTTTCTATGCATTACTTACCGCTTTCGGTTCAGCAGGCACCGGTGGCTTTGGATTTATTCCAAACAGTTTGGAATTTTTCACTCCCTACGCACAATACGTTGTTTCCGCATTTTTAATACTGTTTGGATGCAACTTTGCTTTGTACTACTTAATTTTGCTGGGCAAAATTAAGGACGTGTTCAAAAGTGAGGAATTCAGATCTTACGTAATAATTTTAATAACGGCAACTTCGTTAATATTTATAAATCTCGCATTAAGATTAGATAGTCTGGGTTACTCTTTAGAAGAAGCATTTAGACACTCCCTATTCCAAGTTGCTTCAATTATAACGACCACCGGATATTCAACCACCGACTTTAACTTATGGCCGTCGATTGCCAAAACCATTCTTTTAATTCTTATGTTTACAGGCGCTATGGCAGGCTCAACAGCGGGAGGAATTAAGCTTTCCCGAATAATTATATCGATAAAAGGTATCTTTATAAATATAAGAAAGCTAATCAATCCGAGATACGTTCCAAAAGTAAAATTTGAAGGAAAGAGTCTTGAAGAAAAAACGACTAACGCTGTTTATTCATTTATTACGCTCTACTCTTTCGTACTGCTTTTAGTAACGTTTATTTTATCATTTGACGGGGTAAACGATACCGCTGTTACGATATCGTCAACCTTGGCACAAAACGGAGCTTACGCTGTAAATCACGACCTTTTCTCTAACTTTTCAGCAGCATTATCCTGCATATCAAATATAGGTCCTGCGTTCAATGCGGTTGGTCCATACAGTTCATTTGCGGGATATAACGATTTTTCAACCATAATTTTGACATTCACTATGCTTTTTGGACGACTTGAAATTTTACCCGTCATAATTTTATTCACTCCAAAAACATGGAAAAGGAGCTAGAGCTGATAAGAATGAGTAATTTAAAAAATTTGTTTATCAAATATAAGGAAGTTCTTCTTTATTTAATATTCGGCGGTCTTACTACGTTAGTCAGCATTTTCTCATTTTGGCTTTTTGACCTATTTATTCCATCAAAGCTATATTTGATAACAAACGTTATTTCTTGGGTTTTGGCGATTATATTTGCTTTTGTAACTAACAAGCTCTTTGTTTTTGAGTCTAAAAAATGGGGCAAGGCGGAATTAAACTCTGAAATTCCTAAATTTTTGGGTGCAAGAGCTTTTAGCCTTATAATTGAGGAATTGGGACTTATTTTATTCATTGATTTACTAAAATTCAGTAAGATTAGTACAACCGTTATTGGCTTCGAGGTAACAGGAAACCTTATTGCAAAAGCTACAATGGCAGTAATTGTTATTGCTTTAAATTATTTCTTTAGCAAGTTTATGATTTTCAAAAAGAGTAATAATGAATAGAAAAAAGCTTCGGGTTTCCCGAAGCTTTTCGTTTGGTATAAATTAGATTTCAGCGAAATACTTAATTGTACGAACCATCTGGCTTGTGTAGCTGTTTTCGTTGTCATACCATGAAACAACTTGTACTTGGTATGTGTCGTCATCAATCTTAGCAACCATTGTTTGTGTTGCATCGAAGAGTGAACCGTAGCTCATACCGATAACGTCGCTTGAAACGATTTCGTCTGTGTTGTAACCGTAGGAAGCAGAAGCAGCAGCCTTCATAGCAGCGTTGATAGAATCCTTTGTTACGTCAGCGCCCTTAACAACAGCAACTAAAAGTGTTGTTGAGCCTGTGCAAGTAGGAACTCTTTGTGCAGAACCGATAAGCTTGCCGTTGAGTTCTGGAATAACAAGACCAATAGCCTTAGCAGCACCAGTTGAGTTAGGAACGATGTTCTGTGCGCCAGCTCTTGCTCTTCTTAAGTCACCCTTTCTGTGTGGGCCGTCAAGAATCATCTGGTCACCTGTGTAAGCGTGAACAGTTGTCATGATACCGCTTTGGATTGGGTAAGCATCGTTAAGAGCCTTAGCCATTGGAGCTAAGCAGTTTGTTGTACAAGAAGCAGCGGAAATGATTTGGTCATCAGCTGTTAATGTGTTTTCGTTAACACCGAATACAATTGTCTTGAGGTCGTTGCCTGCAGGAGCAGAAATAACTACCTTCTTAGCACCAGCGTTTACGTGTGCCATTGATTTTTCTTTGGAGCAGTAGAAGCCTGTGCACTCAAGAACTACGTCTACACCAAGTTCTCCCCATGGGCAGTTTGCAGCATCCTTTTCTGCGTAAATTTTGATTGTCTTACCGTCAACTGTGATGCTGTCCTCTGTGCAAGAAACTGTGTCTGCAAGAGCGTACTTACCTTGTGCTGTGTCATACTTAAGAAGATGAGCAAGCATCTTTGGGCTGGTAAGATCGTTGATAGCTACTACTTCGTTGCCTTCTGCACCGAACATCTGTCTGAATGCAAGACGTCCGATACGGCCAAAGCCGTTAATTGCAACTTTAACTGACATTTTAATGTCCTCCAAAAATTTAAATTGTGTATGGAATATTTTCCCTACCAAATACTTATTTTATACTATTTTGAGAAAATATACAAGTCTTTTTTAAAATTTTCTTATTTTTTCCCTTTTGCATAATAATTTTAGGGTATTTTTTGGTTTTTTTATAAAAACAAACAAAAAGTATAATATTTTCTATTTGACATAAAGGAATTTATTTGTTATAATGTATTTTGTGAAATTGTTTTGAATTATTGGAGGGGCTATGGAGATTTTCAATTCCTTAATCGGCAACGACGACATAAAAAATACTCTTGGCTCTGCCATAAAAAATAAAGAGTTCTCACACGCGTATATTATTGAAGGCGCTTACGGTACCGGAAAGCATACTGTAGCCAGACTGGCTTCAAGTGCCATAATGTGCACAGGAAACGGCGATTTGCCTTGTGGGAAATGCGATTTTTGCCGTAAAATTTTGAACGATAATTGTGCAGACGTAAGATTTTTTGACGCATTCAAGGTTGATGATGTGAGAAAAATCAAAGAAACTATTTATGAAAGCTCTACGGAATGTCCATACAAGGTTTACGTTTTTAATGACGCTCACAAAATGAACGTTAAGGCTCAAAATGCGTTACTTATTTCCCTTGAAGAGCCGCCTAAAAACGTAATATTTTTTCTGCTCTGTCAAGACGCAAGCTACCTTTTGGAAACAATACGCTCCCGCGCTCAGCTTTTAAGAACAAAGCCTCTTGGAAACGATATTATTTTCAAATACGTTCGTGACAATATGCTTTCTTCCCTGTCTGATGATAAGCTTAATGAAATTATAGTATCCTCCCGTGGCTCTCTTGGCTACGTGCTTGATATGCTTGATGAAAAAAAATCCTCTCAGCTTCTTGCTCAACGAGAAAAAATTACATCGTTCGTAGAGGCACTTTTATCAAATGACGTTTCATCGTACAAGGAAATTACGTCTTTGTTTTCTATGCAAAGGGACAGCGTCAAGGAGCTTCTAAATACCTCTCTTATCGCCATAAGAGATTTGGCTGTCGTAAAAAAAGACAAAAACGCTACGTTATGCTTCTATGCCTCAAAGGAAAGACTTCTTAGTATAGCGTCCAAGCATAGCTTGAAAGAAATTTTAAACATATACGATGCCGTCGGACAGGCGCTCGAGGACTTTAACTTTAACGCCAACGTTCCGAACACGCTGATCGCATTAACGATTAACAAAAGAAAGGGCTGATAACTATGTCAGAGGAAATTTTAAATAACGAAAAAAACAATACAGAAAACACAAGTGCCGAACAAGCCGAAGAGGTTGAGGTTATAGGCATTCGCTTTCAAGACGGCGGCAAAACCTACTACTTTGATCCGAACGGTTGCGTGGCATCTACAAGCAATTTTGCTATTGTAGAAACCTCAAGAGGCGTTGAATTTGGAAAAGTATGTCAAGGAAATAAGTTCGTTTCCAAAAACGATATTGTTCCGCCGTTACGTCCCGTTATACGAATTGCTACCGAAAAGGATATGAAAACGAACGAGGAAAATAAGCGAAAGGAAGCAGAGGCACTTAAGGTGTGCCTGCAAAAGGTTAACGCTCACAATCTTGAAATGAAGCTTATCGAAGCGGAATACACCTTTGACGGCGCAAAGCTGACGTTTTATTTCACCGCTGACGGTAGAATTGACTTCAGAGATCTTGTAAAAGATTTGGCATCCACCTTCAAGACAAGAATAGAACTTCGTCAGATTGGCATAAGAGATGAAGCTAAATTTATGGGTGGTCTTGGTGTTTGCGGTCGTCCCTTCTGTTGCAGCACGTTTTTGCCTGATTTTTGCCAAGTTTCAATTAAGATGGCTAAGGAGCAAAATTTATCCCTTAACTCCTCAAAAATTTCCGGTGCGTGCGGAAGACTTATGTGCTGTTTAAGATTTGAGCATGACACTTATGTTTATGAAATAAAGAAAACTCCCCCGGTTGACTCAACTGTTAAAACTCCTGACGGTACGGGAACAGTTACCGAAATAAGTCCTTTAGCCGGAACTGTCAAAGTAAACATAAACGATTCAATAAAAGCATATCATAGAGATGAAGTAAAAATTCTTTCCTTACCCAAAAAGAAAGCTGACAGCAACGACGAGAGTGAGGAATAATTTCAACTTTTTGTAAGCAAAAAAAGTCAAAGCAAGACCTGGTGATTTGTCTTTTAAAGATAATTTAATTCCAATATTTTGTTACTTGAAATTTCTTTTAATTTTGCTATTGACAAATTTGATTTTTGTGCTACAATAAAAATGTAAAATTTACACGGAGGTATTTATCATGGCTTTCAAGATTACTGATGAATGCATCGCTTGTGGTGCTTGCGTTGACGCTTGTCCTTGCAACTGCATCGCAGAGGGTGACGGTAAGTATGTAATAAATGCAGATGAGTGCATTTCTTGCGGTTCATGTGCTGGTGCTTGCCCAGTTGGTGCGCCTGTTGAAGAATAATTTAATTCTTACATACAATGAAACTTAGCTACAAGTATGTAGCTAAGTTTTTCATTTTAGTAATCCCCTTGATAAATAAAATCTTATGGAGCTTTTAGAAAACGAAAGAATAAACGAAATAAATGAAAATTTACGTTTGATTGAAAAAACGGATTCTCTTACCTTTGGAACAGACGCATACCTGCTTTCAGCTTATTTACCAAAAAGACAGAAGCATATAGGTGTTGAGCTTGGCTGTGGTAGCGGTGTCATTTCACTTTTGGCTTTAACTAAAAAAAAGTGTCAACGCGTTTTCGGTATCGAGGTGCAAAAGGACATTGCATCAGTAGCCGCCAGGAATGGGAAATTAAACGGCCTTGACGACGTTTTTTCGGTAATCAATAAGGATTTGAGAGACGTAAATCTATGCGATGTTGAAAATGAGGTAGATTTTGTATTTTCCAATCCGCCATATATGAAAAATGACTCCGGAAAAGCTAACGAAAATGATTTTAAAAACATTTCAAGACACGAGGTTTGCGGTGACATTGGTGATTTTTGCAGATGCGCAAAATCACTTTTAAAACACGGCGGCAGCTTTTATGCAGTATATAGACCGGATAGAATGATTGATTTGATTTCAAGCATGCGAAGCAACGGAATAGAGCCGAAAAGACTTACATTTATACATACGAACACACACACTCCCCCGTCTCTTTTGTTGATTCAAGGAAAAAAAGGCGGCAAGAGCGGTCTTGTCATAGATAAACCGCTTTACATTTATGAAAACGGTACTACCGAATACACAAAAGAGTATAACAAAATATACGAAAATTGTGAAATTGAGGATATAAGATGAGAAATTCAGGAAATAGAAATACTTCTTATGAAGATAAAAATGCTATCGTTGGCGGCACTCTGTATTTGGTTGCTACTCCTATTGGCAATTTGTCCGATATCAGCGAAAGAGCTTTAAAGGTGCTTGGCGGCGTAGATTTTATTGCTGCAGAGGATACGAGAAACACAGGTAAGTTGCTTGCTTATTTTGGAATTTCAAAACCAATGGTGAGCTATTTTGAGCATAACAAGCGCGAACGCGGCGAGGTTATTATTGAAAGGCTTTTGAATGGGGAAAGCTGTGCCTTGGTTACTGATGCGGGTACTCCTGCAATTTCAGATCCCGGCGAGGATTTGGTAAGGCTATGCTCGGAAAAAGGCGTTACTGTGACGTCAATTCCCGGTTGCTGTGCCTGTGTAAACGCCCTTGCTTTATCGGCTCTTTCTACGGGAAGATTTTGCTTTGAGGGATTTTTAAGCACGAATAAAAACGAACGTAATACAAGATTAAATGAGCTAAAAAACGACACGCGAACCCACATTTTCTATGAAGCACCTCATAAGCTTACCAAAACTCTTGACGACATTTTCGAGATTTTTGGAGACAGGAAAATTTCACTTTGCCGTGAGCTTACCAAATTGAACGAGGAAGTAATCAGAACTACGCTATTAGGTGCTATTGAATATTACAAGGAAAATGCGCCAAGGGGTGAATACGTGCTTGTAATTGAGGGCGCTGATGCCAACGCTATAAAAAATACTGCTTTTTGGGCAGGTATGTCTGTTTCGGAGCATCTGGAGCATTATATTTCCCAGGGAATTAAAAAAATGGATGCCATTAAAGCCGTTGCAAAGGACAGAAATTTACCTAAAAGTGAAATATACAAAGAGGTTAACTGTTAAATTCTGCTTTTTCATCACGAAAAACGTTTGGGCTTTTACGCCCTTTGGATTTGACTGTTTTGAGGTATGCAACCGCCGATGCTGTATAGCAAGATCGGTCTTGAACGGTTGCATACTTTTTATTTGGATTTTTTTGCTTTTATACTTGATATATTTATATTTTTCTGTTAAAATATATTATTGATTACAGTTTTTTGGTAATGGAGGACTACGTATGGGAAGGACTGCTTTTGTTGGCGGTTACGTTTTTAATTCTGACAGTGAAAGCTTTGTAAGACGAAACGTTATTTGTGAGGACGGATTTATTTGTGATATTACAGATAGTTTTGTGCCGCAGGGCTGTGAAATCGTTGATATAAACGGAAAATACCTTATCCCCGGCATGGTGGACGTGCATACACACGGAATCGGAGGTTATGATTTTACCTCCGCTGATGAAGCAAACGTTAAGGATATGTGTAAAACTTACGCTAAAAACGGCACAACCTCCGTCATGGCTACGCTTGCATCAACAAGTATGCCAAATTTAGTTAATTCGATTTTCGCTATAAATCCTAACAGATTAAATGAAGACTGTAAAGGTGCTAATATTATCGGTATTCATTTAGAGGGAAGATATTTAAGTCCTGAAAAAAGAGGCGCTCACGCTACTGAATATTTAGCCCTGCCCGATTTGAACGAGTTAGATACACTTACAAGCGCTATGCTCCCTGCTCCTATGCATTTTTCCCTTGCGCCCGAGCTTGAAGGCAGTGAAAAATTTATAAAGAAAATCGTGGAGCTTGGCGGAACTGTCGGAATTGCTCACACAAATGCAACCTACGAGCAAGCATTCACAGCTGTAAAGGATTGGGGTGCTATTTCATTTACGCACACGTTCAACGCAATGACTGCCGTACATCACAGAAACCCCGGTGCTACGGTTTGCGCTATGACCTGTGATGATGCGTATGCAGAGGTTATTCCCGACGGACATCATTTAGCTCCTGCCATTGTAAATCTTATTTACAAAGCAAAGCCGAAAGATAAAATGGTGCTTATTACAGATTCCTTGGCGGCGGCAGGCTCGCCTGAAGGCAATTATGAAATTTCAGGTGCTAAATATATCGTTAAAAACGGACATTGTGTTAATGAATTCGGTACTATTGCAGGCAGTATTCTTACTCTTTTTGAGGGTATGAAAAAATTTATGGAATTTTGCAACGTGCCCTTAATTCACGCGCTAAAGTATGCAACTGTAAATCCCGCTAAAATGGTAAACGCTGATTTTGTTGGCAAGATTGAAAAGAACTACCGTGCCGACTTTATTGTAATAAATAATCCGGATGCGCCCGAAATTGAAAAAGTGTTCGTAGGTGCTAATGAGATAGAGAGGTAATGAATATGTGTAAGGATTGTAAAGAACACAACAAAGAAAAATTTTATATTACTACTGCCATAGCTTATGCTTCAAGAAAGCCTCACTTTGGTAACACCTACGAGGTTATTGCTACTGATGCTATTGCAAGATACAAAAGACAAAGAGGGTATGACGTTCGCTTTATGACAGGCACCGACGAGCATGGTCAAAAGGTACAAAACCTCGCTGAAGAAGCAGGCATTTCACCAAAGCAATACGTTGATAACGTAGCAGGTGAGATTAAGAGAATTTGGGATTTGATGAATACGTCTTACGACCATTTCATAAGAACCACAGACGATTATCACGAGACTGCCGTTGAACATATTTTCAAAAAGCTTTATGACAAGGGAGATATTTACAAGGGATATTACGAGGGCTGGTACTGCACGCCCTGTGAATCCTTCTTCACAGAAACACAGTTAGTTGACGGAAAGTGTCCCGACTGTGGCAGAGAGGTTAATAAAACTCGTGAGGAAGCATATTTCTTCAAAATGAGCAAGTATGGCGACAAGCTTATGGAATATATCGAAAGCCATCCCGATTTTATTCAGCCAGAATCAAGAAAAAAGGAAATGATTAACAACTTTCTAAAGCCCGGACTTCAGGATTTGTGCGTTTCCCGTACATCATTTAACTGGGGTGTTTCCGTTACCTTTGATCCAAAGCACGTAATTTACGTTTGGATTGATGCTCTTTCAAATTATATCACAGGTCTTGGCTATGACCCTGATAATGAGGAGCAGCCGGAGCTTTTCAAAAAATATTGGCCCTGTGACGTTCACGTTATCGGTAAGGATATTGTAAGGTTCCACACAATTTATTGGCCTATTATGTTAATGGCTCTTGACGTTGAATTGCCTAAAAAGGTATTTGGACATCCTTGGTTCAACTTCGGTGTTGACAAAATGTCAAAATCAAGAGGAAACGTTGTTTATGCTGACGAATTAGCTGAAAAATTTGGTGTTGACGGTGTAAGATACTATGCTCTTTCCGAAATGCCATACGCTAACGACGGTTCAATCACTTATGAAAATATTATAAACCGCTTCAACACAGACCTTGCCAACAATCTTGGTAACTTAGTAAACCGTACGGTTGCTATGACTAAAAAATATTTTGACGGTGTTATTCCTGCTCCGCAGGGCGACGAGGGTGTTGACGGAGAATTAAAAGCCTGCGTTTGTGATTCCATAAAGAAATTCTGCACTCAAATGGATGAATTCCGCATTGCAGAGGCTGCTGAAACTGTTTTTGATATGCTTAGCCGCGCTAACAAATATATTGATGAAACAACGCCTTGGACTCTTGCAAAGGATGAAAGCCTTAAAGGTCGTCTCGGAACCGTACTTTATAACCTTTTAGAGGTAATAAGAGTAGGTGCAGTATTACTCACTCCATTTATCCCTGCTACCTGTGAATCTATTTTTGCACAAATAAATACTTCTCTAACCGATTACCAATCTATTGAAGCCTTTGGCGCATTAGAAAGCGGCGTAGCTGTCGGAGAAAGCAAGGTATTGTTTGCAAGAATCGACGAAAAGAAAATGCTTGAGGAAATTGAAGCTGAAAGAAAAGCCAAGGAAGAAGCAGAAAAGGTTCAACAAAAACCAGAGGGCTGCGCTATAATCGGCATTGACAAGTTTATGGACGTTGAGCTTCGCACTGCGCAAATTATTGATTGCGAGAGCGTTCCAAAGGCTAAAAAGCTACTTAAGCTTCAAGTTGATTTAGGCTACGAAAAGCGTCAAGTTGTATCGGGAATTGCAAAATTCTATAAGCCCGAGGATTTAATTGGCAAAAAAGTTATAATCGTTGCAAATCTTGCTCCGGTTAAGCTATGCGGAATTGAAAGCAACGGTATGATACTTGCATCAGGCGAGGAAACGGTACGAGTTGTGTTCCTTGACAAAGACACACCAAACGGTGAAAGAGTAAGATAAAGCATAAAAAGCAGAGGTTTCTCTGCTTTTTATAATCGAGGTAAAATGAAGCTATTTGACACACACGCGCACTATGACGACTTGCGCTTTATAAATGAATACGACGGCGGTACAGACGGCGCTATACTTGATTGCTTAAACGACTGTGTTGGCAATATTGTAAATATCGGAACTAATCTGGATAATTCAAAAGTATCTATCGCTCTTGCGGAAAAATATCAAGAGGTTTATGCCAGCGTTGGTATTCATCCTTCAGATGCGATTTTATATGACGATGCTGATTACGTAATGAACGAGCTTGAAAAAATGCTTAAGCATCCTAAGGTTGTTGCTCTTGGCGAAATAGGACTTGACTACCATTGGGACGACGTGCCAAGGGACATTCAAATGCTATATTTCAAGAAGCAGATGGAGCTGGCAAGCAAACTAAACGTACCTGTTATTATCCACGACAGAGAGGCTCACGGAGATTGCATGGATATTGTACGAGCGTTTCCTTTGGTTAAGGGGATTTTCCATAGCTTTAGCGGCTCACCCGAAATGGCACAAGAGCTTGTTAAATTAGGATGGTACATTTCTTTCTCGGGTACTGTTACCTACAAGAATGCAAAGCAACCAAAGGAAGCTTGCAGGGTTGTTCCGAATGATAGAATTTTAATAGAAACCGATGCTCCTTATTTACCGCCTGTTCCTCACAGAGGAGAGCTGAATCGCTCAACTTATATGTACTTTACAGCACTCGGTATTGCGACAGAGCGTAATACAACAATAGAAGAAATTGAAAAAATCACAAATGAGAATGCCCGCAGAATTTTCAAAATAGGTTAATTTTCTTCACGTTATCACATAAGATTTATAGGAATCGAGGTGATAATATGAATGAGAGCAAGCCACTATTTTATACTTTAAGATTCGCCGTGCTTTCTTGTCTGTTTTGTCTTTTAATTTTATTTTGTGGGCTTTTATTTGGCACTTATTTAAAAAATGCAAATAAAAAAAGCAAGGACGCATTCGTAGCTCATGAGGGTACTGTTTTTGTAATTGATGCAGGACACGGTGGCGAGGATGCAGGGGCTATTGCAGATGACGGAACTCTTGAAAAGGATTTGAATCTTCAAATTGCCTCTATGCTTTGCGCTCTTTTGGAATTGAACGGAAATGCAGTCAGAATGACAAGAACCGAGGATACTCTGCTCTACGATTACTATAATGATTTAGACGATTACACAGGGCAAAAGAAGGTTTACGACTTAAAAAACAGGCTGAAAATTGCGGAGGAATACGAAAATTCCATATACGTTGGAATTCATATAAATAAGTTTGCACAACCGAAATACAGCGGTTTACAGGTATATTATTCGAAAAACGTAAAAAGCAGTCTTAGTCTTGCTAACAGAATAAAGAATAAAACAAAACAATACTTACAGAAAGACAATATGCGCGAGGTCAAAATGGCAAGCTCATCAATTTACATATTGGATAAAATTGATCGGCCTGCCGTTTTAATAGAGTGCGGTTTTTTGTCAAACGAAAATGAGCTTAAAGATTTAAAAAACAAGAGCTATCAATCAAAGCTTGCCCTTTGTATATTCAGCTCTTTAATACCTTGCGATATTGAAAACTAAAAAAGGATTAAAAAAATGAAAGAAAAAAAGGTTTACGTGTGTACGGAATGTGACTATCAAAGTCCGAAATGGTTAGGCTGCTGTCCGTCTTGTAAAAGTTGGAATACTATGATAGAGGAAGTTTATCAGCCTAAAGCAGCGCCTAAAAATGCCCGTACTGCTATTATTTCAGATTTTTCCGACCCTGTACTCTTTGCGGAAATGGAAATGCCCAAATATATTCGTTCCTATACGGGTATAGGAGAGCTTGACAGAGTGCTGGGCGGTGGCATAGTTGACGGAAGCGTTATCTTATTGGCGGGTGAGCCGGGAATAGGTAAATCCACGCTTCTTATGCAAATATGCTCTAACGTTGACGCCAAGGTTCTTTACGTATCCGGTGAGGAATCAAAGGGGCAATTAAAGCTTCGTGGAGAAAGACTTGGTCTTAAGGGGAACAATACCTACTTTATGACCGAAACCAACGTTGATAATATTTTAGAGCAAGCAAATAAAATAGAGCCTGATATTATGATTATTGACTCAATACAAACTATGTTTGACCAAAGCTCAACATCCATTCCCGGCAGTATAAATCAGGTTAAAGAATGTGCCATTAAGTTTATTGCCTCTGCAAAAAACAAGGGAATTTCAGTAGTTTTAGTTGGTCACGTAAACAAGGAAGGCACCATTGCGGGTCCGAAAATTTTGGAACACATGGTTGATGCGGTTTTGTATTTTGAGGGCGAAAGATTTCAGTCTTACAGAATTATACGTGCTATAAAAAACCGTTTTGGCTCTACTAATGAGATTGGCGTTTTTGAAATGTGTGATAACGGACTTAAGGAGGTGCCTAATCCTTCTGAAATGCTTCTTTCAGGCAGGCCTGTGGGCGCCAGCGGAAGCTGTACGGTATGCGTTATGGAGGGCTCACGCCCGCTGATTGCGGAAATACAGGCGCTTGTAACTCCTACTGTTTTCCCCGCTCCAAGAAGAACCTCAAACGGCGTTGATTATAATAGGCTATGCTTACTTTTAGCGGTGCTTGAAAAAAGACTTGGTCTTAAATTTTCGCAAAATGACATTTATTTGAACGTTGTTGGTGGATTAAGCCTTGACGATCCATCTGTTGACCTGGCGGTTGCTCTTGCTCTTATTTCCAGTATTAAGGATATTCCGATTCCCGAAAACATGTTGGCTATGGGAGAAATCGGTTTAGCAGGTGAATGTCGTTCAATCGGTGATTTACAAAAGCGTATAAACGAATCATACCGCTTGGGCTTCAACTCAATTGCTCTGCCATATAATTTCAATGACAAAAACTTGAAAATTCCCAAAGAAGTATCGCTTATTTCTATACAAAGCATTTACGATGCTCTAAAGCTTTTTAGCAGCAGAGAGAAACTCAGTTGAACTATATCAAAAGCGTTTATTTTCAGCACTTTTGTCCAAGTCTATCCTTGCAAAGACATAACTTTAAATATCCCAACATTTCGTTGGGATATTTTTTATCTTTCGGCATATAATAGTAAAAGTGAGATTTTCAATACGACGAGGTAATTTTATGTGTTCGATTTGCGGTGAGGTAGATTTCATTTCGCCCTCGGATAAAAAATACGATACTGTTATAAAAATGAACGACGTTATGAAGCATCGCGGTCCTGATGACAATGACGTTTTCTCTGATAACAAGGCTTGCTTGGGACATAACAGATTAAGTGTTATGGACGTTGAAAACGGTCATCAACCAATGAGCGTTATTTATGGCAACAAAAAATATACCATAGTATATAACGGCGAAATATATAACTGCGATGAAATCAAAAAAGAAATAGAAAAAAGAGGAATCAAGCTTTTGACAAAATGCGATACGGAAATTGTGCTTTATTCCTACATTATTTACGGAGATGATTGTCCGAAACGATTAAACGGAATATTTGCTTTTTGCATTTACGATGGGGAAAGTGTCTTTTTAGCGAGGGATAGATTTGGCGTTAAGCCTTTATATTACTCCATAAAAGGAAGCACCTTGGTGTTTGCCTCTGAAATAAAAGCGATGCTGCAAAACCCCTTAATTTCGTCAAACGTTGATAAGTACGGACTTTGGGAAATTTTGTACTTAAGTCCCAATTTTGTGTCGGGAAAAAGCGTTTTTCGCGACATTTTGGAATTAAGCCCCGCTCAATGTATGTATTTTGGCAAAGATGGGGTTAAAAAATGGAAATATTGGGAAATAAAGGCTAAGCCGTATTTTAAAGACAGAAGCTATGCTATTGAAAAAACAAGATATTTAGTGCGTGACGCTATAAGGCGTCAAATGGTGTCTGACGTACCTCTATGTGTGCTTCTTTCGGGAGGGCTGGACTCAAGTGTTGTTTCTGCTATCGGTCAAGAGTACTGTACAGAAAACGGGGCTATTTTAGATACGTACTCTTTCGAATACGAAGGAAATAAGGAATCTTTTAAAAACAGCCTTTTTCAGCCTGAAAAGGACGATGAGTTTGCTTTATACGTGGCAGAATATTTAGGCTGTAATCATAGCGTATTAACCTGTCCTAACGAGATATTGGCAAAGAGCCTGTTTTCTGCTACTGAGTATAGAGATTTGCCAGGGCAGGCAGATATTGATTCTTCTCTGTTGTATTTTTGCAATCAAATAAAGAAAAATCATACTGTCGGCTTAAGTGGTGAATGCTCAGATGAAATATTCGGTGGATATCCTTGGTTTTACCGTCCGGAAATGTTATATTCTGACTTTTTCCCTTGGATACATTCCCCCAGACTTCGCCCCTCTCTATTCAAGGACAGTATATCAAACAGTGACGAGGGATATGATTATATAAGGTCAATTTACAAAAAATCTCTTGAGGAATGTCCTGTTTTAGAGACCGACACAGAGGAGATGAAAACCGCTCGCCGAGCCTCATACTTATCCGTCAATTATTTTATGACCTCTCTTTTGCAAAGAAAGGACAGAATGAGCATGGCAAGCGGGGTTGAAGTAAGAGTTCCTTTCTCTGACCATAGAATTTACGAATTTATTTTTAACGTGCCGTGGAAAATCAAGTTTGAGGGCAACGTTGAAAAAGCATTGTTAAGAAACAGCATGGAGGGATATTTACCCGATAAAATTTTGTGGAGAAAGAAGAGTCCATATCCCAAAACGCACAATCCTGCATATTTAAACGACGTCGTTTCTTTGCTTAATGAAAGACTTAAGGGCGGTTCATTTTTAAGTGAAGTGCTTGATAAAAGCAAACTTGATGAAATTTTAAATTCTAACGCCACTTGGTTTGGTCAGCTAATGAGTGCGCCGCAGCTTGTTGCGTGGCTGATACAATTTGATTTCTGGCTTGAAAAGTATAAAATTAACATTGTATAATATTGACTTTTAAACTCTGCTATGCTACAATAGCAGAGTATATTATATGTTAAGGCTATAGGAATTTTATGGTTAAAAATAATTTTAAATTTACAATTACGGCAAGCTTTTTAGGGTACATCACGCAAGCTATAATGCTTAATTTCCCGCCGCTTCTTTTTGTTTTCTTCGGCAGCGAATTTGGCATTACGCCGATACAAATAACCGCCCTTATCGTTTCTAACTTTATTTTAGAAATTATCGTAGATATTATCGCTTCAAAAAATGCAGAAAAATGGGGCTATCGCAAGTTGGTTATTTGCGCTGATGCATTCGGTGCGGGCGGTCTTATATTTATGGCTCTTGTGCCTACTCTGTTCCCTAACGCTATTTTCTTTGGCTTTATTATTGCTATGATGCTTTGCGGTATTGGCGGCGGTCTTATGGAGGTGCTTATTTCTCCTATCGTTGAAGCGTGTCCTACCAAGAACAAAGCCGGATTTATGAGCCTTTTACATTCATTTTACTGTTGGGGACAGTTTGCGGTAGTGCTTTTATCTACTGTATTTTTCAGAACCGTCGGTATTGAAAAATGGTCGGTTATTACTTGTCTTTGGGCTATCGTTCCGCTTATTGGATTGGTTTTATTCACCTTTGCTCCTATAAATCATTTAGTTGAAGAGGGCAAGGGCGCTACGCTGAAATCCTTATTGAAGAGCTTTACTTTCTGGCTATTCCTTGTTATGATGCTTTGTGCAGGAGCTTCAGAAATTACAATGAGTCAATGGGCATCGTTCTTTGCAGAAAAAGGTCTTGGCGTTGAAAAATGGCTTGGAGATTTGCTTGGTCCTTGTACTTTTGCTCTTGCTATGGCTATAACAAGGGTATTTTACGCCAAGGCTTGCGAAAAAATCAAGTTAGATACTGCCATTTGCATTTCTGCCGTAATTTGCTTTGCTACTTACGTTCTTGCTATTGTTTCAAAAAATCCAATTTTATCGTTGGTTGGCTGTGCTACCTGCGGTTTTGGTTGCGGTGTTTTATGGCCTGCCACTTATAGCTTATCATCACAAAGAATTCCTAACGGCGGAGTTTTAATGTTTGGCGTGCTTGCTTTACTTGGTGATGCAGGCTGTCTTGTAGGTCCTGCCATTGCGGGCAGCGTTTCAAGTGCATTTAATGATGATATACGGTACGGTTTTGCGGTAACGCTTATATTCCCTGCTTTAATGGCGATTTCAAGCTTGATTTTGATAATCAGAAGAAGAAAGAAAGCTAAAAACACCTCATCCGAATGCTAACGCATCCACCTTCCCCCCCAAGGGGAAGGCTTTTTAATTTGCACTTTTTGAAAAATAAGGGTGGTTATTTTGCACTTGGTAATATTTATTCTTAAATTCAACTATGTTATAATTAAATTGTAAAAATCAATATTGCATATTACCGTAGATGATTAGCAAAATTGAAAATCAAGGAGAGTTAAAATGAAAAAAATTTTATTAGTTACACTAACTTTAGTAATGATACTATGTTTATTTGCATGTGATAATCAAAATACATATGAAAACATCTTATCACAATTAGATAAATATGAATTTGATGCTGTAACTCCTTATACAGAGGAAGAAATAGCGCCAATCAAGGAAACATTACAGTCTCGAGAGTTGCCATATGATGTAAAAAATATATGTCACTATTTTACAAGAAGCGTTTTTGCAAATGAAGAAAACACTTGGGTTTATGTTTATGAATTTGAAACAAGGGAAAGTGCTCAAATATTCAAAGAACGGTATGCTGACGGTTGGAAATTCGCAAGAATAAAAGATAATGTGGTTGCATACGGTAGTTTTTCGGGCATATCAAATCTTGATATGTAACTTGTATGTTGATTAGTTTTATGTTATACTTTATTATGAGGTGAGGAAATGAAAATTCCTAATGATATAAAGCGATATGTGAAAAAAAGAAGGCTTTTGCGTGTTGCTTTGTGGCTTTTATGTGTGGGGCTATTCTCTTTTGCGTTTTTTAGCAGTTGGGATAGTATAAGCGAAAGCGTTTATACGGAAATAAGAGTTGTAATTTTTATTGGTGTTTTGGTAGTATCTATTTTTATTTTTCGTATTCCTAAATTGTTTTTTGAAAAGACCTTTATTGGTAAAATAGTTTGGCTTGAAATGATACATACAACGGAAAGTGATATGCCATCGAAACCTACTATTGAATCGCTGTACAGAAGAGTTTGGGTAAATGCAGTTATTGAACTTGAAAACGGAAAAAGAATTCATAAAGAAATTGCTTCAAAAAGAACGCAACGACTTTCTGTCCCGTCGAAATTTCAACGTGGAATAGTTGGAAATTTTTTAGCAAGTCAATACTGTATTGGGGATACTGTAATATTTATTTCGGGCACGAAATTCTGTCAGGTATATTCAGAAGAAAAGGAAAATTTGACTTGTGTAGTTTGCGGTGAATATTCTAATAGAGAAAATACAAATTGTGAGCATTGCGGACATACAATTTTGAAAGGATAAGAGGATTTAAAGGGTAAATATGAATCGTTGGACTTATTTTATAATCGGCTTACGTTTTAAGGCTGTTGGTGAGCAGCAACGATATAAGAAGCCGTCAAAATTCAGAATTACAGTAAATATTGTATGCTATATTTTGTCAGCAATTATGCTTGGTGTTATTTTTGCCTACGGCGGATTTATTGCGTTTTTAGCCGGCGGTTTATTTTTCGGCTTAATACTTGCATTTTTCAGCTCTATGTCGGTAGGTAAGGATTTGATTTACACTCAAGCCATGATAGCGAAAGAGCAAATACGGACTGAAAAGCCTCTTGATTTTAATCATCAGCTTGTTAAATTAGGCTTTATAATGAGCTTTGCTCCTGTATATATTATCTCGTTGGTAGCTTTGATTGTGCCGGGGGGATATTTATGGTTTATTCCTTGGTTTCCATTTTTTACTATTTCAATTTTACTTGCGTATATGAGCGCGGGATATATTGAAATTTTCAATTACAAAATGTATAAGTACGTGCTTTTTCATTTAGGAGCGCACATATTTGCATTTACTACCGGTACGCTTATAAGAGAGCTTATAATTATGCCCCATATTACTTAAGTAATAAAAAACACCATCATCCCCTCTGCAACTTTAGCGGAGAAACAACGAACACCACCAAGGAATTTTTCTTTGGTGGTGTTTTTTGTGTTGGAGCGAACTTATGAAAGGCTCCCTCCGGGAGGGAGCTGGCGCCGTAGGCGACTGAGGGAGAGCGCGTTACAATAAAATCCGTGCAAACTGAAAGTCACGCGGGCTCCTTCCACCGCTATCGCGGTCCCCCTTCCTCCCGGAGGAAGGCTTTGGTGCGCCGTTCTTCTGCGTATAGTGGGTTCGGGCTTCTGCCCGATGGTGCGTGGACTGCCACGCGCTATGCTTGCCCCAGATGCAAGCGTCGGGAAACTATGTAAATGCTTCTAAAATCTATTTACTTTTTGACAGATTTATGATATAATGAATTGAAAGCACGCTTGATGTATCTGAAAATTGGAGGGTATTATGGCATTTTGGGGAATGGACTTAAACCAATCTGATGAATTTTGCGAAATATATAACGAATATATGGATCTATATGATATCGGACTCGAACCGAGTGCAATTACCCAACAAATTCTCAATCGGTATTGCTTTGAAAATATTCCGCATAATGTTCTTTTTGCGATTGCGAAAGCCGAATGGAATTTGGGTTTCAGCTCAGAGAGCGTTTTTTTGAAAACAAATCAAATAATTGACAGTGGTGAAAATATAGGATACTATCGTTCGCTTGGCTTTTCTGAACAAGACATAAAAGAACGAGAAGGAAACCTTTTAAGATTTCAAGCGTTATTGCAAACACCGCCTAAAGTTCCGAGAAAGCGCAAAATATCAGCTTGCAATAGGCTAAAGCGATTGCCTAAGGGGACTGTGTCATATTATGAGGCTGATGACGGATATTATGGATTTGTTGTCCTAGATGCCGTATATGAAGGACGCCTTCTCGCAATAACCGAAAAAATATCGGTTGTCCCTAAAAATATTGAAGACGTCCTAAATGCCACCGCTCTTACGGCAATTTGGTTGCTTTTACGCAAAGCCCCCAAGGGAAATCACGATATCGGAATCATTAAGGTGCAAGGAGACTACAACGGAAGAGCAGGCGTTTATCTTTGCCAACCCGTATCCTTTGGCATTAATTTTTCTTTTTATCTTGATGAGTGTCATCAAAGAGGATTATTACATTTTAAAGACCACAAGGTGCATGACCTGTTGGATGAAAATAATGTTCCCATCGAATTTTATTGTGAAGAAACAGCGAAAGAAGAGACAAGAATGGTTATAGATTTGATGAATAATCCAGCCTCGAAAATCGCAACAAACATGATTAGACACGCAATTAATTTAGAGGGGTTCTTTCATTGACTACTCTTTGTTTCCTGCATATCAAAAGCCACCACGAAAAACGTGGTGGCTAATTTCATTTTACCGCTAATTTTGCAGATGCTCAGATGGTGTTTTTTGTTATCGTAATTTCCTTTGGCGCTTTTATAATCGGTTCCTTGTTTTTTTCGAGCTTTATGTCAATATTGCCGTAAGGCGTTGATATAGCAAAGTCAGCAAAATCAAGTGAAAAAAGATTAGGTGACAATTTTATTTTTTTATAGTTTGGCTCTATCATTTCAAAGCCGGATAATGCTTTTTTGAGAATATAGGCAGGAGTGCCACCCCACGCGTGTGAGCAATCACAGTTTATATATTCCCAAGCTTCTCCAAGACCTTTTTCGCATTTATCAATTATGCTCTTATATGAATTGATGATTTTAAAGCCGTATTTTTCGAAAAGTCCCTCTTTATAGATTGCTTCCAACAAAAAGTGATAAAAATATGGTTGCATTTCTTCTTTTCTTAAATCTTTTACGACATAATCTAAAATTGTCGCTTTTTGTTCCTTTGGGGCAATATCAAAAAGAACAGCTAATACGTTTGCTTGCTTCAAATAGAAAACTCTTTCTATATTTTCAGGAAGCCAATCGTTCGGTTCTACCTTATTTGGGGTATTAAGACCGCCAATATACAGATTTTTTTCTTTATCGTATAAATGCTCGTTTATTGCATTTTTTATATTTTCAGCTTTTTCAAGACACATATCGGCTCTTTTTTCGTCATCAAGAAGCAAATAAAGCTTATTTGCGCAAATCAGCGATTGATAATAAAGCATACAAAGAACACTCTGTCCCAGCACCTTTGGCGGGTGGTGCAGGCTAAAGCCGTCAATCTTACCGTGGGACATCATATCCTTAGCATCTCCGTAAGGGTCTGGCGCATCCTTCATTACTATCCAGTCAACGAACATATAATCGGGAGCATATTCTAAAAGTCCGTTTTCCTTATCAACGTACGTATCAAAGCGATTGAACAGATATGCAAGAGCCTTTTGAGACTTTTCCAATAATGATTTATCCCCTGAATACATATAATAGTCATATAGCCACATTGGGAACATAAGGCTATATGAGGTGTGGAACATTCTGCCGTCTTGATGCTCCAGCATTTGTGCTGTTCTGAAAATATCAAATGCAGTTAAGGCAGGATCATAAATATTGAAATATTCCATTAACGCTTGTATGTAGTAATCTCCGGAACAAGCCAAGGGTTCTTGGTGAGTAGGAGAGTCAAGATGTGTATTTTGACGGCATATTTTAAGCGTATGCATACACACGTCATATAGCTTATTTATAAAGCTATCGGAGCAAGTGAACAAGGCTTCGTTTTTTACAGGATAATGGGAATAAATAATAGAAAAGTCATCAATTATACACACTGTATCGCTTGTGTTTTCTACTGTTACCTTTGCCTGTCCTATACTGTACATCCTTTGACTTGTATGAACAACGTTCTTATCGGTAATTATTTCCTCTTTTATATATCCGATGTTTTCAAGCTCACAGCTTTCAATTTCAATTTTAACTGCACCTTTACACTTTACGGAAATTTGCGTAAATGCAGAATATATTTTATCAAAATCATAATCAAGCGTTATTTTTTCGTTTGGCTTTATCTCTGTTATTTGAAATGTGCTGGGCGTAATTTTCTCCTCAACGAGATGCTCTATCATAGTAGGAAGCATTTTGTGAACGCTTGGGATATAAGCAGGCTCTGTATAATCGTTCGGTTTAACGGTATAGTCGCTTTTTGAAACGCCAAGTCTTTCTTGCAAAATGCGACATTGCCAGCTTTTGTCGGTTTTGGCGATAACTTGTCCGTTTTGAGAAAGCTCCACAAAAAGCCCCGGGTAGTTAAAGGTATATTCGTTAATTACAGTTGGACAGGATGTTACAACGGCTTTAATTTCCACCTTACCTGTGTCGTTAATTTCATATTCGTCATAGTAGGAATACGTAAGGCTTAAAGGCAAAAAGTCACCGCCGGGTGATGATGGGCCTCTACCCACAAAATTGCCGTTTACGTACAGCTCGTAGCGTGTGTCAGCGCAAATTTTAATTTTTGTTTTTTCTGACAGTTCATACGTATTTTTAAATTCAGCCATACAAAAAGAAGGCTTATAATCATTCTCTTTTATCCAAATCCAGTTATACATAAATATCCTTTCTTAAGTCCGCTCAATACACGGGTTTGGTCTAATTTAATTTTACTTTAAATGCTCAGATATGTCAAGTTATGACTTGATTTTTTTATAAAAATGTATTAAAATTAACTTGAGGTGATGAAATGGAATTTTTAAAGATGCTCGAAAAAATACGCAATCCTTTTTTTGATTTTATTTTCAGCACGATAACCTATTGCGGTGATGAAATAGTATTTATGGCTATTGCTATAATTCTTTTTTGGTGCGTTTCCAAAAAAGAGGGGTATTATATTTTGACAGTTGGGTTTGTGGGAACTGTTATAAATCAATTTTTAAAGTTGGCTTTCAGAATACCAAGACCTTGGATTAAGGATCCCTCATTCACTATTGTAGAAAGCGCAAGAGAGGCCGCTACGGGATATTCATTTCCCTCGGGACACACTCAAAATTCCGTTGGCACCTTTAGCAGTATTGCTTACGCCTTTAAGCAAAAATGGTTGAGAATTACCTGTATTTCTTTTGCTTTTTTGGTTCCGTTTTCAAGAATGTATTTAGGCGTTCATACGCCTCTTGACGTAGGCGTTTCTGTTGGAATTGCGCTGATTTTGGTTTTTGCCATGCGTCCTATTATAAAATCAGCAGAGAAAAATGCCTTTATTATGTATATTTTTCTTGGCAGTATGCTTGCTTTATCCGTCGCATATCTATTGTACGTTGAACTATACAATTTCCCAGCAGATATAGATACGCACAACTACTCCTCCGGACTGAAAAACGCCTACACGCTTCTTGGCGCAATTTCAGGAATGCTTATAGCTTATCCTATCGAAATAAAATTCGTAAAGTTCAAGACCGAGGATAAATGGTATATAAACGTTATCAAGGTTACTTTAGGTCTCGCCTTGGTGCTTGGAATTAAGGCGGGGCTGAAGCCTGTATTAAATTCAATATTTGGTACTCACGCTTGCTTAGATGCATTCAGATATATGGTTATAGTTGTTTTTGCTGTATGCGTTTATCCGCTTTTATTTCCTGTTTTCAGAAAGATAGATAATAAAATTTGTAAAAAAGAGGTCAATTAACTATGAATGAAGCTATTTTAAAAAAGATAAATAAGGCTATAACTGAATTTGAGATTTTTACATCCTCTGCTTACGGTTTAGAGGCACGTAATGACGGCGGTATCGATGACGTAAAATACAGCCATAAAAGCGAGGAGCTTTTAGCTGAAAATTTCATTTTTGAAAACAAAAAAATAGTTGGCTATAAGCACGGTGAGCATACTGCTGCGTGGGACGGTACAAAAGAGACTGTTATTTTCCAATGGAACGATACTGACAGCAGCGGCTGGAATGACCTGGTTGATTACGGTTCTATCAAAATCAGATTAAAGAAAACAAAATAAAAAAACGACACAGATAGCATTTTGCTGTTTGTGTCATTTTTATCGGTTTAATAATATCTCTTTTATTCTCTGTTTTGACTTTTTTTCGGTTCAGGAAAAAGACATTTATAACCCTTCACTCCAAGAATATAAGATACACAGCTAACTGCTATGCCGGGGACGCAAAGAAAAATAAATACAGGCGGAAAATGCGCTCCAAGACCCAATCCCTCTGTGTCGGTAAGCATTGTGTACATACCGTTATAAAGCGGAGAGAGTGCGGCTAAATAGCCCGTTATATTGCTTTCAACATAACAGTTGATTGTAGCAAAAATGCCGAAAACTATTGTTGGGATATTAGCGAAAAGAGATATTAAAGCACCTTTATATAAATTCAAGCTTATTCTGCCGCTTTCTATCTTTATTTTGTCGCTTGCTCCCTTTTCCCAAAAATTAACGTATAAAATTACAGCATAAAGTAGTACGGCAAGTATTCCCACAATATAATATAATATCATATTTCCACCGTTTAATTCGGCAAAAAAGCGTGTTACTATTGCCATTATAAGTCCGAATATAGACATAGCAATATGATTTACGATAAGCTTGCTTATCAATCCTCTGTTTTCATTTATCATAGCTTTGCACTCCATTAACTGCTCGTTTCGATTTTAATAATTATATAATATTGAGCAGAAAATTTCAACATTATTATAAAAAATTTATCTTTTTGATACAAAAAGACATATTTTTATGATAGAATGATAAAGTAGTACGCAAAAAGGGGGGGTATAAAATGGCTTTTCGTTTTCCTATTGAGACAATGCCGCATCTTGTAAAGGATTTTGCTGCATATAAGCTCACAATTCAAGGCTGTTCACAAAAAACCGTTGACGAATATCTTTCCGATCTTCGTCTGTTTTTTAAATTTGTTTACGGAAAAAGAAACGGCATCGGTGTTTGCTCTGATGAGTTTGATAAAATAAATATCAGCAATTTAGATAACGATTTTATTTGTTCTGTAACGACAGATGAGATTTATGATTTTTTTATTTACGTTTCTACGGAAAGAAGAAATAACGCAGCTTCAAAATCAAGAAAGCTATCTGCCATTAAAGCCTTTTACAAGTATGCCTGTCAAAAGAAAAAAATAATGGATAATAATCCTGCTATTGATATGGAGGCCCCAAAAAAAAAGCAAGCCCTGCCTAAGTTTTTATCTATGGAAGAAAGCATTGCGCTTTTAAATGCGGTTGAAGGTGACACAGAATCTAAAACGAAGGAACGTGACTACGCTATTATCACTCTCTTTTTAAATTGCGGTATGCGTCTTTCGGAGCTTGTGGGAATCAATCTTAATGACATTGACAGAGAATTTCGCTCTCTGCGTGTAATCGGTAAGGGTAATAAGGAGCGAATCGTTTATTTAAACGATGCTTGCCGTGACGCTCTTCAAAAATATTTAGATATAAGACGAGCGGACAAATACAAAAAGTTAAACACCAACGCTTTGTTTATCAGCAAGCAATATAAAAGAATAAGCAATAAGACGGTACAATGGTTAGTTTATAAGTACTTATCCTTAGCCGGTCTTGATTACAAGCATTATTCTACTCATAAGCTAAGACACACAGCGGCGACCCTTATGTATCAAACAGGAAAGGTTGACGTAAGAGTGCTTAAAGAAATTTTGGGACACGAGCAATTAAACACCACCCAAATATACACTCACGTATCAAACAAGGGAATGGAGGACGCTATCAACAACAATCCGTTAGCTAATATAAAATCGGTTAAAAAGGAAGAAAAATAAGTTAATTTTGTCAACTTTCACGCGATTTTTTGACCATTTTCAACAAAATCAGATGCTATTTTTTGTGCATTTTAACTATTGACATAGAACATTAAAACATATATAATTATTAAGGCGCAAATACAGAAAACACTATAGTTTGAGCAGTATAAGTAAAACAGAGCTGAATCAAACGCAAATAAATAGTATAAACGATTATTTTACTGAATTTTTGGAGGATTTATTATGTTCGAGAAATTAAAGAATATTCTTATTGATGAGCTTTCACTTAACGCTGATGAAATTACACCTGACGCTGAGCTTGCAAACGACCTTGGAATCAACTCACTTGAGCTTGCTGACCTTGTTCTTCTTTGCGAGGACACATTTGGCATTGAATTTTCTGAAGATGATATTCATAAGCTTATCACCGTTGGTGACGTTGCTGAATACATTGAGGCTAACGCAAAATAATTATGCAACAAGAAAAGCTACCATTTAGGTAGCTTTTATTGTTTATTATTCATTTTCCAAGAGCTTTATATATTCGCCTATTATTTTGGCTGCGCCCTCAACACCAATCTTGCCTGTGTCAAGCATAAGGTTATAATTGTCGCTTTTCCCCCACTTAAGCGAGGTATAATAATTATAATAGTTAGCACGTTTTTTGTCTGTTTTGTAAATCAAGACTCTTGCGTCCTGCTCGCTAATGCCATAATGCTCGCTTACTCTTTTTACTCTTGAGTCCATATCAGCATAGATAAAAATTTTTAATAGCCTTGGTTTTCCATTTAAAATATAATCGGCACATCTGCCGACAAAAATGCAAGAATTTTTCTCCGCTTCCTCTCTTATTATATCTGCTTGAAGATTAAAAAGCTTGTCGTTTATAGGCATTTCATAAGGAGCAAAGTTAATTGATAACGGATACACGTCATAATTACCTGTTGCGATAGAATACAAAAAGCTTGGAGTTGCCATTTCATCGGCACTCTTTAACATTTCCTCACTAACGCCTAATTTTTGCGCAGCTTTTTCAATAAGGCTTTTATCATGATACACCATACCGAAATTATTTGCTACCAGCTGTCCTACTGCATGTCCTCCACTACCAAACTGTCGTGCTATAGTTACTATAATTCTATCACTCATAATAAAGCCTCCTTGTTTATCTGACCAAGGTCTTATGTCGGTCATTATTTTTGTTTATTCTATTTTATACTATTTTTACAAAAAAATCAATAAAAATTTGATTTTTTTATGAAAATATGCTAAAATTATCTAAAAGAAGGTGATTTTGTGTTAAAAATCGAATACCGTTTTGTTGATTATGATGAAAATTTAACTGTCAAAGAAAAATCGGCGTTGCTTCATAATGAGGCTTATTCCTTGCTTGACAGTATGCTCGTTAATATTGGAGTTTCAGACTACAAAATCAAAAAAACCGACTCAGGCAAGCCTTACATTGAAAACAGTAACGCGCATTTTAGTATAGCACATACAGATGGACTTGTTTGCTGTGTTGTGGCAGATAAAGCGTGTGGAATCGACTGCGAAAAAATTGTTCCAAGGGATAGGTGCGAGGAATTTTGCAAAAGATATTTTACTAAGGAAGAAATTTCATTTATGGAAAAATGCTCTTATTCATCAGAGGAGCTTTTAAGGATTTGGACCTGCAAGGAAGCAATCGGAAAAAGGCTCGGTTGCGGAGTTATAAAAGCTATAAATATTGATTCAACAAAGGAAAATTGTTCTACTATAATAGAAAACGGTTATATTATAACTATAAATATCTAAAAAAGTATTGCATTTTCGCTTAAAATAGTGTACAATATACGCGGTAAAAATTTTGTTTAATATAAAGGAGAAATTAAAATGTTAGTTTCAGCAAAAGAAATGCTTGAAAAAGCAAAAGCAGGCAAATATGCCGTAGGTCAGTTCAACATCAATAACCTTGAGTGGACAAAGGCTATCCTTTTAACTGCTCAGGAGCTTAACTCTCCTGTTATTCTCGGTGTTTCCGAGGGCGCAGGTAAGTATATGTGCGGTTATGACACAATCGTTGGTATGGTTAAGGGTATGATCAAGTGCCTTAACATTACAGTTCCTGTTGCTCTTCACTTAGACCACGGTTCATTTGAAGGCGCAAAGGCTTGTATCAACGCAGGCTTCTCTTCCGTAATGTTCGACGGTTCACACTACCCAATCGAAGAAAACATTGCAAAGACACAGGCTCTTGTAAACGCTTGTGAGGTTCTCGGTATTTCTCTTGAGGCTGAGGTTGGTTCAATCGGCGGCGAAGAGGACGGCGTTGTTGGCGCAGGCGAATGTGCAGACCCAGATGAGTGCAAGCAAATTGCTGACCTTGGTGTTACAATGCTTGCTGCAGGTATTGGTAACATTCACGGTAAGTATCCTGCAAACTGGGCAGGTCTTAACTTCGACGTTTTAGCTGCTATCTCTGAGAAGGTTGGTAATATGCCACTTGTTCTTCACGGTGGTACAGGTATTCCTGAGGATATGATTAAGAAGGCTATCTCTCTTGGCGTTTCTAAGATTAACGTTAACACAGAATGTCAATTATCATTTGCTGCTGCTACAAGAGCTTACGTTGAAGCAGGTAAGGACTTAAGCGGTAAGGGCTTTGACCCAAGAAAGCTTTTAGCTCCCGGCTTTGAGGCTATCAAGGCAACTGTTAAGGAAAAGATGGAGTTATTCGGCTCTGTAAACAAGGCTTAATTAAATTTATAATGCAAAACGGAACAGATTTTATCTGTTCCGTTTTTTGTTATTTATATTCAAATTCTGCTTTTTGCTTTGTTTGTTCAAAAAGTATTTCTCCTGTATCGCTTACGTAAACGTAATGTCTTACATGGCTGTCTGAATTTGATAGATATTCCTCATTATACATAAGTACACCGTTTTCAAGCGGTATAACGTATTTAATTTCTTTTTCGTTTTCAAAAGTACCTATTAACTTTTTTTGGTAGCTTTTGGCATCGTAAAAATGAAGTTGATTGTTACTGTTCAGCGTTATTATGCTTTTTTCGTTAAAGAAAACTATCATTTCTTCCTTTTCAACAGTATGCAAAATTTCAATTTTCTTATTTACGATATCATAATAACCGAGGGAGGAATTATATACGCCTCTAAAATCTTCTCTGTCAGTCCAGAAAATATTCTTATTGCAATAAGAAATAGAAAAATAGGTTGTTCCGTTAATTTCTTTCGTTACTATGCTTGTACGGTATTGATGTTCTTGTGCTGCGTTTGTAGTTTCTTCACCGTACTCATATATGGCTTTTTTTGACTCGCTCATAGTATCAATATCGTAATCAGGTTGCCAAAAGCCATCGTATATATCGAAACCATCTTCTGTGTTAGAGATAACAAGGGAATCCATAATTGCATTGGCTTGCTCCTCGCTTAAAAGCTCGTTGTCTCTTGTTCTGTCAATTTCCTTTGCTTCATCATTAAACGATATTTCCACTTTATAGTATTCATAATGATCAACCTTTCCGGTATCAACGTTATACTTTGGTACTCTGTCTATTGCATATTGCTTAAAGCCGTTTTCTATAAATTCAAATTTATAGGTGAATTTTTGAAAGCTATGTGCATCATAGTGGCTATTGTAGGCTATTCCAAATATATCTTTCTTTTCTTTATTGATAAAATAGCAATACGATTGACGCACAAAGGTGTTTGATAATTCACTTATTAGCACGTACTTATCATTTTCCAAAATATTTCTTCCGTAAAACACAGTTGGATAATCCTCGCGTGTACCTTTGTACTCTTCTGTGCATGAGTTGCACGACGAAACAGTACAGCTAACACAGCTTGCACATCCTGACAATAATCCGAAGCAGGATGATAATATAAGCATTGAAATAACGAACGATATTAGAGTTGTTATTTTAATTAAAGTTCTTTTCATAGCTTTTCCTCCGCACCATTACGTCGATTACACTTACATTATACTCTGTCTTAATTCAAAAGTCAAGCAACCTGTGGTTTACATCTGTCAACCAACGGTTAGAAATAAATATACATATTGACTTTTTTGCGTTGCTGTATTAAAATGATAATGTATAATATTAAAAATTTTAAGGGGATTTTATGAGCAATATAAATGTTGATTTTTCAAGAACATCGGGCAAGATTAAGATTATGCACGCTGTGAACAACGGTCCTCACGTAACAAGAGGGGATCAAGTAAGAGGTAATCAAGATTACTATAAGGCGGCGCGTATTCCTTACGCAAGAACGCACGATGCGGCGTTTCACGCGCAGTACGGCGGTGAGCATTGTGTTGACATTCAAGCTATCTTCCCTAATTTTGATGCGGATGTGAATGACCCACAAAGCTATGATTTTGCTTGTACTGACAAGTATATAAGCGAAATATATGAGTTTGGCACAAAGCCATTTTACCGTCTTGGCTCAAAGATTGAGCATTACATAAAAAAATATGGCACGTTTCCACCTAAGGACTACACAAAGTGGGCGCAGATTTGTGAGCATATTATCGCCCATTATACCGAGGGCTGGGCTGATGGCTTTAAGTATGATTTAGAATACTGGGAAATTTGGAATGAGCCTGACCTTGACCCCGATGACAGTCCTAACAAGCGTTGTTGGCAAGGCACAGAGGCTGAGTTTGCGGAGTTTTATACTGTGGCGGCGACATATTTAAAAAATAGATTTCCTAATTTAAAAATTGGTGGTCCTGCCATTGCTTGGAATGAGGATTGGCTTGAGCGATTTTTTGAAAGAATTAAGGACGCTCACCCGCCTATGGACTTTTTGTCTTGGCACTGGTACGGTGTTGAGCCTAATGAAATGTCAAAAAAGGGTACAAGAATTTCAAAGATTGCAAAGCGTTACGGATATGGAGATGCGGAAAGCATTTTAAATGAATGGAACTACGTGCGTGGTTGGGGCGATGAGTTTGTATATAGCATTGAAACTATGATTTCAATTAAGGGTGCTTGCTTTACCTCTGCTTGTATGGCGGCGGCGCAAAAAAATCCTAATATTGATATGCTTATGTATTATGATGCAAGACCTTGCGCTATGAATGGTATGTTTGATTTTTACACTATGCGACCTCTTAAGGGATATTATCCATTCTACATTTACGCTAATCTTTATGAAATGGGTAATCAGGTAAAGAGCGTAAGTGATGACAAGGATATTTACGTTGTTTCTGCTAAGAATGGTAACAAGGCAGGAATTATGATTACATATTACAGTGAGGATGATGGAAATACTCCTAAGCTTGTTACTGTAAACGTTAACGGACACGATTTTAGCAATGCGAAAATTTACATAACTGATGTAAACCAAACAATGGGCGAAAATTTAGTTAACAAATTTGCCAACGGAAAAATCACATTAAGACTTGAAAGAAACAGTATTGTATATATTGAAAATGAGTAACGTAAGAGTAAATTTTAGTAAGACAATCGGCAAAATCAAGGTGATGCACGCGGTTAACAATGGGCCTTGTGTTAGCGGTAAAGACCAAACGCGTGGCAATCAAGATGCGTATAAGGCGTGCCGTATTCCTTACGCAAGAACTCATGATGCTTCGTTTTATGCGGGATATGGCGGAAACCATACTGTTGACGTGAATTTTATATTCACTAACTTTGATGCGGACGTAAATGACCCTAACAGCTATGATTTTGCTTGTACTGACTTGTATATGAAGCAGATTATTGATTATGGGGCGAAGCCTTATTTCCGCCTTGGGTCAAGAATTGAGCATGAAATTAAAAAGTACAATACGTTTCCACCTAAGGACTTTAAAAAGTGGGCAGAGATATGCGAGCATATTATTGCACACTATACAGAGGGTTGGGCTGACGGCTTTTACTACGATATGGAGTATTGGGAAATTTGGGGTGAGCCTGACCTTGATGCTCACGAGGAATTTAACAAGCGTCTTTGGCAAGGCACGTTTGAGGAGTTTGTGGATTTATTCACCATTACCTCAAAGCATTTAAAAAGCCGCTTTCCTAATTTAAAAATTGGCGGTCCCGGCTCCTGTGGAGATGAGGAATGGTGCGAAAATTTTCTTAAGGAAATTAAGAAAAACGACACTCCTCTTGACTTTTTTAGCTTCCATTGGTATTGGACACAGCCTTATGATATGACTGCAAAATGCACAAGAGTAAGAAAAATGCTTGATAGGTGCGGTTATGAGGGCATTGAAACGCACTTAAATGAATGGAATTACGTGCGTGGTTGGAGCGACGAATTCGTTTATTCCATTAAGCAAATTAACGGTATAAAGGGCGCTGCATTTAATCTTGCCTGTATGTGTGCAGGGCAAGACTGTACTGACATTGATATGATGATGTATTACGATGCAAGGCCCAGTGAATGGAATGGTTTATTCGACTTTTATTCCTTGGAGCCTATAAAGGGTTACTACTCCTTTTACACCTTTGCTAATCTTTATGAAATGGGGACACAGGTGAAAGCACACAGTGATGATATGGACGTATACGTGGTGGCTGCCACCGGTAATGGAAGGTATGGTATTGCAGTAACATACTATGCTGAAAATGACAATGAGGGTACTAAGATTGTAACGCTCGATATTAAGGGGCTTGATGCTACGAAGCTAAAGTTCTACTTAGTTGATGAAAAAAGCACTTATGCGCCTATAACATACAAAATCGAAAACAACACCGTTACAATGCGACTTGAAAGAAATAGCTTTGTATATATGGAGGGAAAAATATGAGTAACGTTAAAGTAAATTTTAATAAAGAAATTGGCAAAATTAAGGTAATGCATGCGGTAAATAATGGCCCTTGTGTTGCTAGCGGAAGCGAGCAAACACGAGGAAATCAAGACACCTTTAAAGCATGCCGTATTCCTTATGCAAGAACGCATGATGCTTCATTCCATGCTGGATATGGCGGAAATCATACTGTTGACGTGAATTTTATTTTCACTAACTTTGATGCAGACGTAAATGACCCTAACAGCTATGATTTTGCTTGTACTGATAAGTATATGAAGCAGATAATTGACTACGGTACAAAGCCATTTTTCCGTCTTGGCTCAAGAATTGAGCATGAGATAAAAAAATACAACACGTTTCCACCAAAGGATTTCAAAAAATGGGCGGAAATTTGTGAGCATATTATTGCCCACTATACCGAAGGCTGGGCTAACGGCTTCAAGTATGATATGGAATATTGGGAAATTTGGAACGAGCCTGACCTTGATGCCCACGAGGAAAAAAACAAGAGATGCTGGCAAGGTACATTTGAGGAGTTTGTGGAGTTCTACTCTATTGCCGCCAAGCATTTAAAGAACCGTTTTCCACACTTGAAAATTGGCGGTCCTGCATCCTGCGGTGATGAGGAATGGAGTGAGGCTTTTCTTAAGGAAATTAAGAAATTAGACACTCCTCTTGACTTTTTCAGCTATCATTGGTATTGGACACAGCCTTACGATATGACCGACAAATGCACAAGAGTAAGAAAAATGCTTGACAGATGCGGTTATGAAAATACCACAACTAACCTTAACGAATGGAACTACGTTCGTGGCTGGACTGATGAATTTGTTTATTCAATTAAGCAAATTATCGGTATGAAGGGTGCGGCTTTTAATCTTGCTTGTATGAGCGCGGCTCAGAATTGCCCTGATATTGATATGCTTATGTACTATGATGCAAGGCCTACTGCATTTAACGGTCTTTGGAATATGTACACCTATGAGACGTTAAAGGGATATTATTCATTCTATACGTTTGCAAATCTTTATGAGATGGGCAATCAAGTAGAATCCGTTTGTGAGGACAAGGACGTTTACGTGGTTGCATCTTCTGGTAATGGCAAGTGCGGTATTGCGATTACATATTATACTGAAAATGACAATGAGGGAGCTAAGAAAATTTCACTTAGCATTGAGGGCTATGATGCTACAAAATTAAAGTTCTATTTGGTTGATGAAAATAGCACTTATGCTCCTATAACAACCTACAAGATAGAAAATAACACAGTTACAATGCGTCTTGAAAGAAACAGCTTTGTATATATTGAGGGCTAAAAATGAAATACAATAAAATTACAGATTTACTAACGGTTTACGGCGATTTTGAAAGAGCTTTAGGCGATACAGTTAAATGTGATGATGGGCTTTGCTACAAAAACAATGACATTGAGATTGTAATTAAAACAGCTGAGCATTCAAGCGGTGTTATAAAAAGACAGGACATAATAAAAAACGTTTCAAAAAGAAACATTGAAATTAGCACTGCTCTATCTAAATTTACGCTAAACGGCGGCGAATATCAGGTTTATACACAGACAAGCAAGCATATAAAAGAGGGCATAGGTGCGTGGCAACCGCTTGTGTCCGGTGTGTTTGGTATGAGTGATGAAATCCGTACAAATCAAGACGTAAATCCTTTCTTGGCTTTATACAATGAGCAAAACGGCAGAGGTATTGCTTATCACATTATGTGTAATTCCGGGTTTGAATACAGAGTAAGCCGTCACGGAGAGTTTTTAGACCATAAGGTTGCAACTGTGGAGCTTGGTATAAAAACGCAGGATTTCAGATACGTACTTAAGCCTAATGAGGAGCTTGAGCTTCCGACTATTCTCTATTACAGCTTCAAATCAAAGCTTGATATGGACGCATATAAGCTACATAGATATTGGAATGAGGAGCATCCACACTCCTTACCTATTATTTACAACACGTGGATGAGCCACTTTGACTACGTTGATTATGATAATTTGATTTGCCAGCTTGACAGAGCCGCGCTTCTTGGATGTGAATACTTTACTGTAGATGCAGGCTGGTTTGGTAAGACACAGCTTTGGTGGGATGTGGTTGGAGATTGGCAAGAGTCAAAGGAAAGCGCAATGAGAGGCAAGCTGATGGAGTTTGCCGACCTTGTAAGAGCCAAGGGTTTAAAATTCGGTCTTTGGTTTGAGATTGAAAGAGCTAATCCAAAATGCGAAAACGTTAAATTACATCCTGAATATTATTTAACTGAGGGTCAGCACTGCTTTGTTGATTTTGCAAACAAAGATGCTTGTGATTTTATATACGGAATTTTAAAAGCTAACATTGACAAATATGGCGTTGAGTTTATAAAATTTGACTTAAACGCTCCTTTATACTACGATAAGACAAGAAATTCCTTTGTCAAGTATTATGAAGGATATAATTACTTCCTTGGCAAAATTAAATCTGATTATCCTAATTTACATTTAGAGTGCTGCGCAAGCGGTGGTGGCAGAATGTCCCTCTCCAACGCGCCTTACTTTGATTCATTTTGGATGAGTGACAGCCACGGTATTTACACTCAGCTTGAGATATTTAAAAACGCTATAAAGCGTATGCCTTCATCAATGCTTGAAAGATGGGCGACTATTCGTTCTATCGAAAGCTTTACTCCCACGTATCCTGTTGGCGACAAAGAGGAAAAGATACTTTTAAGCTCTACCGCTAACTGGCAACGAGCTGAGGAAGCAAGTCTTGACTTTATTAAGAAGGCGCTTGTTGGCGGTCCTATTGGCGTTAGCTGTGATTTAACGCAGGTTTCAGATAATACAATTAAGGAATTAGGTGCTTTTATCGACACATATAAGTGTGAAAGAGAGTTTTGGGCAAATAGCGAATGTCATATACTTTGCGATACTCCTACGCTTTTGGTGCTTCAATTTAACGATAAGGAATTTAATGAAATTAAGGTTTACTCTTATACGGAGCATCCTATTCAAGAGTATGCTACCGTATATCCTTTCTTTGATAACGGATTAAACAGTACGTATGAGCTTACATATAACGGAGAAAAATCTACCGTTTGTCAAAATGAGCTTAACGAAAACGGTGTTGAGATGCTTGCAAATTATTTGCATATTGCAGACAGCTTCACCTTAAAGAAAATCTAATGTAAAAAATTCAGCAGATTACTCTGCTGAATTTTTTCATTATATGGTTTGTTCAAACAAGCGTAAGCCGGCGGTATCAGATACGGGTAGTGAGAACACTATTGTATGCGCGTCGCTATCTATACCCGCATTATCCATAATGCCTTGCATAATTGATTTTTTCTGATCCTGTGTGGCTACAATATAAATCATTTCTTTTTCCTCGGCAATTGAAATTCCGAAGAATTTGCTTGAATACTTCGAGCCAGTACCCTTTGCGTGAACTACCGTGCCACCTCTTGCGCCTGCTTCTCTTGCGGCATCCATTACGGTTTCTGTATATCCCTTTTCACATATAGCAACTATTAGCTCCATTTGCTGCTTATCTTGCATAATTTGCTCCTCCTTGTTATCGTTTTCATGTCCGTTTGCGTACATTTCAAGAGCTCTTTTGCCGCCCATACTTGTTAATGGAATTGCAACTGAAATTCCTCTGTTGGGTAGGTCTATTGCCATTTCGTGAGTTAACGTTTTAATTAACTCGTTCTTCTTATTGGCTGTCACTACACAATAATGAACTGTTTTCTCTGTTTTTTCAAGACCGAAAAGAGAGAGTGTTTTTTGTCTTACAGTTCCTTCACAGGGGGTACTGTAAATTACAGGAACTTCTTTAGATTCAAAGAAATTTGTAAATTCATCGCTTTGATCTCTTTGAGTTATCGTTAGCATCAAATACATTTTTTGCATATTATTCTCTCCTTTCTAAAAATCAATAATTTCGTCTTTAACATCAAGCGGAATCGGAATTGTAAGTGTTCCGTCAAAAGGCTCTTCGACAACAGAGATAATTTTCTCTTTTGCAGTAGTTTCTTCTTGAGCTTGCTTAGACTGTTCAATTCTCTTAATTCGAAGCTTATATACAATACCTAAAATTTGGATTGCAATCAAAGGCGTCATTGCTACCATAGCAACCGTTCCGAAGGCATCTGTCATAATACTATCCGTTCCATTGTTTACGCCGAAGCACACGCCTACGGAAAATGCCAGCAGGAATGTTGACGTCATAGCGCCCGACGCTACTCCGCCCGAGTCAAAGGCTATTGACGTAAAGATTTCCGGCACGAAGAACGTTAAAATAAGTGCTATGGAATATCCGATTGCAAGGGGTATCATAATTGATATTCCCGTTATGGCTCTTAGCATGGCAATTCCTACCGAAATAGCAACACCGATTTCAAGAGCAAATGCAAGTGCTTTTTTAGGAATGGCACCTGACGTTACATTTTCAACCTGTGCTTGTAACACCTGTACTGCCGGCTCAGCCGCTACTATAAAGAAGCCTACCGCCATACCGATTGGAATAACCACCCATACGTATTCGCTGTTGCCAAATATTTGTCCTAATGCGCTTCCTGCGGACATAAAGCCTACGTTTGCGCCAGTTAAGAATAGTACAAGACCTACAATCGTATAAACAAGACCGATTGAAATTTTAATAAGTCCTGTTTTGTTCATTCTGCCAGTAAATAATTGATACACATAGAAAAATAACGCTACCGGTAAAACTGATTTTAAAACCTCTAAAAGATAATGAGGTAGCGCCTCAAGATAGCTAAAGCCTAACGCTTGTGATGAATCAAATATATTTTGCACAGGGGGTAAATAGTCACCTGTTTTGCCACCCAAAATAAGCCCTAAAACTAAAACGGAAACGATTGGTCCTACTGAGCATAATGCAACTAAGCCGAAGCTGTCATTGTTTTCCTGGGAGTCGGAACGGATTGAGGAAACACCTACGCCAAGGGCTAATATAAACGGCACGGTCATCGGTCCTGTTGTTACTCCGCCGGAGTCAAAGGCTACTGCCCAGAAGCCTTTATCAACGAAAAAGGCTAATACAAATGTGATTATGTAAAAAACAATTAAGAGGTATCTTAGCTTAATAGCGAAGATTATACGAAGCATCGCTACCACTAAAAACACGCCTACTCCGCAGGATACGGAGATTATTAAAAGAATATCGGGGTTGATTGACGCGTTTTGCGCTAATATCTGCAAATCCGGCTCGCTCATTGTAATTAAAACGCCTACGATGAACGATAGAATTGTAATAAGCCAAATTTTCTTTGATTTAGTCATTTTAGCACCCACGTATTCACCCATTGGTGTCATGGAGTTATCTGCGCCCAGGTTAAATATGCCTGTGCCTACAACGACCAAAACTGTACCGAAAATAAACGAGGTCAATACGGAAACGTTAATTCCCGGCACTAAAAAGCAAAGAAGCAAAACAATTACGAAAACCGGCAAAACCGATTTCAGCGATTCCTTCAGCTTCTCCTTTAAATGTGTTAAATTTTTGAGCATTACGCACCACCTATCTATATGAAAAAAGCAGCCATTTTTTGTTGGTTGTTTTTAATTATATTATTCTTTACAATATAATTATAACAAACAAAAAAATCTATTTCAAGGTAAATTTTATAATATAATAAAATTTGTAGCAATGCACTTATTTTTCTTGACATCCGCGCGCGTTTTTGTTATAATTTATATATTATTTTTATTGGACATGTTAAAGGAGAACGACAATGGGATTTACTATTGCACAAAAGATAATCAAAGAGCATTTAATTTCCGGCGAAATGATTGCAGGAAACGAAATTGCTTTAAGAATTGACCAAACGTTAACACAGGATGCCACCGGTACAATGGCATACCTTGAATTTGAGGCTATTGGTATTCCAAGAGTCAGAACTAAGCTTTCCGTTGCTTATATTGACCATAACACATTACAGTCAGGATTTGAAAATGCTGACGACCATAGATACATTCAATCTGTGGCTAAAAAATTCGGTTTAAGATTTTCACGTCCCGGTAACGGAATTTGCCATCAGGTTCATCTTGAAAGATTTGGCGTTCCCGGCATGACACTTATCGGCTCTGACAGCCATACTCCTACCGCAGGCGGTATCGGTATGCTTGCATTCGGTGCAGGCGGTCTTGACGTTGCCGTTGCTATGGGTGGCGGCGCGTACTATATCACCATGCCTAAGATGTTCAAGGTAAACCTTACAGGTAAATTACAGCCTTGGGTAAGCGCTAAGGACGTAAGCCTTGAAATTCTTCGCATACTCTCCGTTAAGGGTGGCGTTGGCGCAATTATCGAATGGGGTGGCGAGGGTATTAAAACTCTTTCCGTTCCCGAAAGAGCTACAATTACAAATATGGGTACAGAGCTTGGTGCTACAACATCTATTTTCCCATCTGATGAAATTACAAAAGCATTCTTAGAGGCACAAGGCAGAGGCGATGCATATTCTCCTTTAGCGAGTGATGAGGATGCTGTTTACGATAGAATTATTGACATCAATCTATCAGAATTAAAGCCTCTTCTTGCATGTCCTCACAGCCCTGACAATATAAAAACCGCTGAAGAGCTTTCACAAATCAAGGTTGACCAGGTTTGCATTGGCTCTTGCACCAACTCATCTCTTCGCGATATGTTAAGAGTCGCTTCAATGCTTAAGGGCAAGAAAATCCACGATAGCGTAAGCCTTTCAGTTTCCCCCGGCTCCAAGCAGGTTCTTTCTATGCTTGCTGACTGCGGTGCTTTATCCGATATTTTAGCTTCCGGTGCAAGAGTTCTTGAATGTGCTTGCGGTCCATGCATCGGTATGGGCTTCTCCCCTAACTCTGCCGGTGTTTCACTTCGTACGTTTAATAGAAACTTTGAGGGAAGAAGCGGAACAAAGGATGCACAGGTTTATCTTGTTTCTCCTGAGGTTGCGGTTGCTTCTGCTCTTACAGGATATATTACCGATCCAAGAACACTTGGTGAATATACCGAGGTTGAAATGCCTGATATGTTCAAGGTGGATGACAGTGCTGTCATTTTACCTGCAAGCGAGGAAGAGGCTATAGACCTTGAAATTTTAAGAGGACCAAACATCAAGCCATTCCCAACGACAAAGCCTCTTGATAACAAAATTGAGGCTGTATTAACCCTCAAGGTTGGCGATAACATCACCACTGACCATATTATGCCTGCGGGTGCGAAAATTTTACCTTACCGTTCAAATATTCCTTTCTTATCAAAATTCTGCTTTGCAGTTTGCGATGAGAGCTTTGCAGAGCGTGCATTAAAGAACGGCTCCAGCATTATAGTTGGCGGTTCCAACTACGGTCAAGGCTCTTCAAGAGAGCATGCAGCTCTTGTTCCGCTTTATTTAGGCGTTAAAGCTGTTGTAGCCAAGAGCTTTGCAAGAATCCACGCCGCTAACCTTATAAACGCAGGTATTTTGCCTTTAACATTTGAAAACCCAGATGATTACGAAAAATTTGATCAAGACGATGCTCTTATCTTGGAAAACGTATTCGACGGTATGAAAAACGGCAAAATCACTTTGAAGGGTAAAAACGGTGAGGCTACGTTAAATTGCAATTACACAAAGCGTCAAATTGACATTTTAATGGCAGGCGGTCTTTTAGCCTATACTAAAGGTGAATAATTAAGCAAATTTCAATACAAATGTTATTTTTTAGCCTTTTTCACGGTATAATTAAAGTTGAAAAGTAAATAAGCAGTTTTAAGGAGATAAAAATGAAACAGCTTTCAAAAAACATTTTAGACACTTACAATTTTTGGCGTACGAATGAGCTTTTTGATAAAGAAACGCGCGATGAATTAAATAGCGGCTTGTCCGATAATGATATTGAGGACCGTTTTTGGCGTGACCTTGAATTCGGCACAGGCGGTCTTCGCGGTGTTATGGGTGCAGGCACAAACAGAATGAATAAGTATATCATAAGAAAAGCTACCCGTGGCTTTGCCAATTATCTTTTAGATAAATTCGGCGATAACGTAAAGCGCGGTGTTGCCATTGCTTACGATTCCCGAAACAATTCTGACGCTTTTGCCAAGGAAGCAGCTCTTGTAATGGCTGCTGCCGGTATTCCGTCGTTCTTATACGATGAAATTATGCCTACTCCCGTTCTTTCCTTTACGGTAAGAGAATTAAACTGCGTTGGTGGAATCGTTGTAACGGCAAGCCATAATCCCAAGGAATACAACGGATATAAGGTATACGACGATATGGGCTGTCAAGTACTTATTGATGATGCCAACAGAATTATATCTTACGTAAATGATATTACGGATATTTCTGCTATTCCTGTCTCAAACGAAAAGGAAGCAAGAGAAAGCGGAATTTTAAAAAGTGTTCCAAAAGAGGTATTTGATAGCTTTTGCGAAAACGTAAAAAAGCAAGCTCACGATATTGGTGAAAAAAGTGCAAAAATAGTATATACTCCATTACACGGTACCGGAAATGTTCCTGTCAGACGTGTTCTTTCCGAGCTTGGATATGACGTTACTATCGTAAAAGAGCAGGAAATGAAAAACGGAGACTTCCCAACGGTTGTTTCTCCAAATCCTGAAAATGCTGAGGCACTAAGCATGGGCGTTAAGCTTTGTGAAGAAATCGGTGCTGATATTATATTCGGTACAGACCCTGACTGTGACAGAGTTGGTATTGCTGTTAATACCAAAAACGGAATGAAGCTGTTTACGGGCAACCAGGTTGGTGCGCTTTTGGTTGATTACGTAATCAAAATGAACAAGGATAAGCTAAACGACAAATCAACCGTAATCAAGACTATCGTAACAAGTGAGCTTGGCTCTACTATTGCAAAAATGAACGGATGTAAGGTTATTGAAACACTTACGGGCTTTAAGTTTATCGGCGAGCAGATGAATATTTTTGATGCTACCGGCTGTGGTGATTTCGTAATCGGTTACGAGGAAAGCTACGGATATTTAGTTGGCACTCATGCAAGAGATAAGGATGCGGTTGTTGCTTCAATGTTAATTTGCGAAATGGCTTCATACTATAAAAATCAAGGTAAAACCCTTGATGACGTAATGGAAGAAATTTACGCTAAATACGGATATTTCCTTGATAAGCTTGATTCATACACTCTTAAGGGAATTGATGGTGTAGAGAAAATCCAAGCTATTATGAAGGAAATGAGAGAAAACGGTGCTTCTTTATTTGAGGGTGTTGACAAGGTAAATGACTACGCCCCGGGTCTTGACGGACTACCAAAGGCCGACGTATTGAAATTCATCTTTAAGGATTCCTCATGGATTGCTATTCGTCCATCAGGTACAGAGCCTAAAATTAAGGTTTATTACTCTGTAAGAGGTACAAATAAGGACGAGGCAGCGATGGTGCTTGAAGCAAGACGTGCTATTATAAATAGCTTAATTGAGGGTTAATAAAAGGGGCTTACACAAATTAACTTTTTGTGATTGCCAGATGTACAAAACTAACAAAAAAATCAAGGATTTCCGAAAAGAAGTCCTTGATTTTTTGTATATGCTGCACATTGTGTACACAATTTGTTAATGCTATGTGTCAGCCCTTTTTTATTGAAATTGAGAAACATCTACACCGAAAATATGTGCGATTGCATCAAGCTTTTCTTTCTTTGTTTCGTCTGTTTCCTCTGTCTTTGAGTATTCATCTATAAGAGCCTTTTCAATTTCTGAAATATCACTTTCGCTCAAATGCTCTTTTACGTTATAAGGGTCTTCAACAACATTACCCTCTTCATCCTTAGTTGCTCCTATTACCATTGAAGAAACAAGCTCGGATTCAAGAGTGGTTGAAACAAATTCCGAAGCGGTAATATTGGAGGTCGCTTCCTTATCGTCGCCATCGTTAACAAAAACGTTTTTATCCTTATCCGCATTTTCGAGTGCAGAGTTCATAGCGGTGATAACCTTGCTTGCGCTTTGAGCCTCTTTCTCTACATTTTCACTGTTTATTTCAATGTTTTCATTTTTGATAGAATCAACCATTGACGTCAAAAGTCCGGAAATTGTATGTGCAGACTCGCCTTTTATTCCTATACTGTTTAGATTTTCTTCACTTACAATTGACTTAATAGAATCAGCATCTCCTGACGTGATATTCAAAAGTATTACTTCTATGGCTTCATCGTAGTCAAGCTCCTCTTTATCGTGCATAGATACAACCATAAGAGTGATTTTTTGTCTTGCTACAAGCATCATTTCCATATCGCTTTCATGCTTGATTGCGTTTACAATAAACTGTTCATCCAAAATGCCAAGCTCTGCGCAGCCCTTGGATTCAAGAACTGTCTTAAGCAAAAACTCATAGCTGTCACAAAACAGATAGCTCTTTTTAATTTTGTTAAACGCTCTTCCTAAAGCAGCAAAATCTCCACTTCTTAAAAGTTCAATAATTTCGCCGTCCATTTTGCCATCTATACTCTTAAGGAAAGTATCAAGCTCAACTATTATTTCAGATATGTATTTACCCTCTTGTCTCACGGTCTCTTCTGACAAAGCATCAAAATCTATCATTTCGTGTTTTTCGGTTGTTGTACCGTTTACTTCATCATAAATACTGTAAATATAGTTTACTATTCCGTTTGTAAGAGCCGGTAGTATTGGGCGCATTCTATCGTTTGCGTGCATTTCCACAAGGATTTTGCCTATTATATCTGTAGTTTGAAGAATGTAAAGAATGTTTCCGTTTTCACTCATTACCGCTTGAATCATTCCGTCCTCAATAGAAAACTTAACTATCTCCGCTACGGTACATAAATCTTCCTTAAAGGTATCTTCTGTTGTAGTTGAAAGCGTATTCATAGTATTATTAAATGCTTCTTGCAGGTCTGCGCCAACATCAGGTACTTCTATTCCGAATGCTGCATTTCCGTTGCTCCACTCACTGGCAACGTAGGATATTGTATTTGCAAGCAAGGTAGGAACAAGCTCCGCTTCATTTATAATCTGCTCTATTCTTTCAATAGATTCTACTTGATTTTGACCGTAGTCTTGTGGGGTAACAGTAATGAAATAATCTATTTCATTTACAAGACCGACAGCTGAATTTGTTTCAGCTCTTAATGAAACGGTAATATCATTAACCGTTGCTGTTGTAAGATTATCAAACAATGCTTCTCCACCAAGAGTATAAATTGATTTAATTACAAAGGAATCAGTTATTTTCTCCAGAACACCATCAACTTCGCCAATCTCCTCTGCTTGCATTTCGCCGTTTATCTGCTTAATGGTGTCGTTTGCATAGTTTGCATAACCTACCAACGGAATAAGAAATACAGCCAATGCTACTACCTTAACAACGGTACCGATTGCGCCACCGCCCAATCTTAAGCCTATTCCGTCTGCTTTGGGTAAAATTACAATTTGAATTATAATTTTTGGAATAAATAAAATTATGCCAAGCACAAAGAATACTGCCATAAAAATTATCGGCATAGCTATAACCGTAATTAACGTTATAAGAGGCGCTATTACTCCGGAAGCAAGTTCCGGATTTTGTAAATATATACTTATTTCATCTACTAATTCCTCGTTAAGCCCAAATGAAGATGCAATTTGAGGTAATTGTTGAGAAACAAGTTCAACATTTACTACACTTTTTGCTATCAACGATGAAACAAAAACAGATAAAAAGATATTAAGAATAAGAAATCCTAAATCTAAAAGCGAACGAAACGTGCCTTTAAAAAATCCAAGCAAAAATCCTGCTATGCCTATAGCTATCATACCGATAATAATACTTGCAGATATTGCACCTACATCTATTTCTATCACGACGGTAATCCCTCCCATTATTTTTAAAATAACCAGTATTACTATATATATCTATATAATATCACACATTTACTGTTTTTTCAAGATTATAGGTAAAATTTATGAATAGATTTATTTTAAAATAAAAAGCTGTATAAACAGTAAAAAACTACAAACAATATTAAAGCACAAGCATTTTTTATTTAAAAAGGAGATTTTTATGAAGGCTACGGGTATTGTACGTAGAATTGATGATCTGGGAAGGGTTGTTATACCGAAAGAAATACGACGCACGCTGCGAATTAGAGATGGCGCGCCTCTTGAAATTTTTACAAATAAAGAGGGAGAGGTTATTTTTAAGAAATACTCTCCTATTGGGGAATTCGCTTCCTTTGCAGGGCAATATGTGGAAACCTTGAACAGAACGTGCGGTATGAGCGTTGTGGTAACTGACAGAGATACTGTTATTGTTTCCGCAGGCGTTTCAAAAAAGGAATATAACGAAAAGAAAATCAGTGATGAATACGAAAGCATAATGGAACAAAGAGGTCTTTATTACTACAAAAATAACGGAGAGTGTATTGAAGTTTGTGACGGAGCCAGCGGATACGTCAAATACGCTATGCCTATTATTTCAGAGGGAGACGTTATCGGTTCTATTGCTATGATTTGCAACGACGAGAACACAAACGTTGATACCGATTCAGCAGAATGCAAGCTGATACAAACCGCCTCTTCTTTTTTAGGCAAGCAATTTGAGGGATAAGGAAATGCACACTATTTTTTGATAGTGTGCATTTTTTATTGAAATATTTAGCATTTTATGGTATTATAAATTAAAATAATTGAGTATTCCGTTATAAATTCCACGAGCAAAGAGAGACGGATTACTTGACATAAGAGCCGCCTCTTGTGGATTTGATATAAAGCCAAGCTCAACCAAAATTGCCGGCATATTGGTTTTACGCAAAACATACAATCCCGGGCGCTGCTTTACCCCTCTGTTTGGAAACCCTGAAGCGTCAATAACACCTTGCAAAACATCAGCGGCTAAATCGGCAGCTACGGAAGGTGAACGATAAACAAGCACCTCTGTACCACTTGCATTTGGTGAAACTGACGCGTTCGTATGGATACTTATAAAATAGTCGGCTCCCCATCTATTTGCTTCATTTACTCTTGCACTTAGACTGGAAGCGTTTGACGTGCCTAATTGAGTTTGACGTGTAGGTCGTGACAAGCGTGTTTCAAAGTTTGGATTTTGATTTAACAAAGCACTTAATCTCGTTCCTACCTCGTAGGAAATATCCTGCTCTCTTACACCGTTACCCTCAGCTCCTGTATTTGGAGGGCTTGGGTTATGCCCTTGATCTATGTAAATTTTTATCGCCATACCTACTCCTTTGATAAGACTTTACTATATATTTTATGCTATTTTTACTTAGAGGTTACTATGATAGAATTTAACAACATTGAGCGTATTTTAAGCCACACAAGAAAAGCTGTGGAGGAGTACAATATGATTTGCGACGGTGACAGAATTGCCGTCGGTGTATCTGGCGGAAAGGATTCACTTGCGCTTTTATGCGCACTTGCAAAGCTGAAAAGAGTTATTGGAATAGACTATACTGTTGTAGCGATAACTATTGACATGGGCATTGGAGGAATGGATTTTTCTCCCGTTAAGGAGTTATGTGACAGTCTCGAAATCGAATACAGAATAATAAAAACGGAGATTTACGAGATAATTTTCAACGTAAGGCAAGAAAAAAGCCCTTGCTCTCTCTGCGCCAGAATGAGACGCGGAGCATTACACGATGCCGCCAAAGATGCTAACTGTAACAAAATTGCGTTGGGACATCATTTTGATGACGTTATTGAAACCTTTATGTTAAATCTTTTCTTTGAAGGCAGAATCGGTGCTTTTTCTCCGATTACATATCTTTCAAGAAAGGATATTACGATGATTCGCCCCTTAATTTACACTCACGAAAAAGAGGTAAAAGCTTTCGCTTCGGGCGCTTCTCTTCCTGTAGTTAAAAGTAAATGTCCTGCAGACGGAAATACGGAAAGGGCAAAAATGAAGGATTATTTAGCTCTTTTCGATAAGGAGCATTCCGGATTATATTACAGAATAATGGGAGCTATTCAACGTGGTGAGGTTGATGGCTTCCACCCCGATTTTCTTGATAGTGCCGAGAAAAAAAGACGCAAAGAGGAAAGGGCAAAAAAGCAAGATAGTAATAATTAAAGGGCGCAACATTGCGCCCTTTAATTATATTAAGACAATTTTCTTTTATTATCTAATCTTCCTTTTTGTATTTTAATGCACCGTTGAAATTTTTCGTTTTTTATTTGTTCTTTTTCAAATCAAAACGAATGATTCCCACAACAATTGAAATAAGGTTTAAAATCTCGCTTACAATTGCACCTATCGAGAAGCAGAAAACGTTATAAATCAGCCACATAGGCGAGCTGAATAATCCGAAACGTCTTATATCCTTCGCCTTTGTTAAACGGAAGCTGATTGTTGATAAAATCATTGCTATCACAGGCAAAAGCTCTATAATAAAATTTTTCAAATTCGGTTCTTTTCCAAAAACGGTAAACACCAAAGGGTAAGCACTTGAAAAAGCTAAAATAAAGAAAATCAACCACAAAGGATGCTCTGCTTTTAGTTTTTCGCGGTTTATAAACACCACCGCTCTTATTACTCCTATTACATTTAGAAGGGCACCGATATATGCGCCCAGCATCAGAAAATTTACCGCAAAAAGCAAGGCGGCAAAAAATTGGAAAGTCACTACTCCCTTCTGCTTTTTTTGTTGAAAGGACAGGAAGTTTGCAATCATACCGAAAATGCCGACTGTCTGCGCTATAATTTCAATTGTATCCATAATACACCTAATAAGCCTCCTGCAAAAGCAAGAGGCTTATTTTGCCTTATTTTTTAATTTTTATTAAAGCAAATCAGCTTTGGAAAGGACAAAAATCACGTCTTTAGCGTCTATTTATAAAACGTTTTCGTTATCATGAAATTCCTTTTATTCATCCTTTTCAAGCTCCGCTTTTACAGCATTATATATAGCTGTTGAAGCAAAATCGTTTCTTGAAGCCACAACCTTTGGCTGAGTTGCGTTATTCCAATAGAGCTTTCTATGCTTTCTTCTTTCAACGTACTTATAAACTATAAAAGCAATAAGCAACATCAAAATTACTGCACAAATAATATAAATTTCGCTACCGAAGGATGCAGAATCAACCTTTAACGATTCCCAGTTGCTGTTGAGCTTTGCGCGACTCTCATCGCTTAAATCTCTGTATGCATAGGTGTTAAACATATATTCTATATACGTCGCTTCTACCGTTTCACCGTTTTCATTTTCAAAGGTAACAACGTTATTGAAATCAGGGTCGTATATGGTTTCATAGTCCTCGCCTAAATAATCCTTATACTCATCGTTATTTATAACAGAGGAATACGGTGAAGCATAGTATATGTACTCTGCGTTTGCTCTTGCAGGCTCTTCACTAAGCATAAAATTGATATACTCGTAGGCGTGTTCAACGTTTTCAGCACCTGACGGGATACACATAGCATCAGAAAAAATGTTTGTAACGTATTCACCATTTTCATTCTTTGGATAGAAGAAGCCGAGAGATTCGTTATTTGCAATCATTGATAGACAGTCACCTGCGTAATATGCGGCAAGAGTTGCTTCTCCGCTTTCCATTTTATTATAAATTTCATCCATTACGTAGCTTTGCACAAGCGGCTTTTGCTCCAAGAGCTTATTATAAGCCCTTTGCCAATCATCATCAGTTACATTATTTACGTCAATGCCGAGAGCGTACATAGCAGTACCGAATGCGTCGCGGGCGTTATTGAACTGAAGAATTTGACCCTTGTATTTTTCATCCCAAAGAATTTCCCAGCCTGTTTCGCCACTTTCAATTTTTTCAAGGTCGCTTTCATCAAGCTTGTCCTTGTTATAAACGATACCAATGATACCGTAGGTGTACATTACAGAATATTTTTCATCAGGATTATTGTCGTAAAACGGATTTTTAAACTGTTCCAACACGTTTGAATAGTTAGGAATTTTGCTTAAATCAAGCTTTTGAATTAAGCCATCGGCCTTAAGACGCTCAATCATATAATCGGAAGGGATAATAACGTCATATCCGCCTGCTCCGCTCTTTAATTTTGCGTATAGGTCTTCGTTTGATGCATAAGTGGTGTAATTAACTCGCACCTGCACGTTTTTGCCCTGTGCTTTTAATTTTTCCTCATAATACTTTTCAAACTCTAAATTGGTATTATAAGAATCCTCACTACCGTCGGAAATATACTCACCCCAGTTATAAACGTTTACTGTAACGGTTTCCTTTCCGGCAGAAGCAATAAATACAATAAGCGTAATAGCGGCTATCACACCGAACACGGAGCCGACTACTATTTTAGTCATCTTTTTTGTACTCTTGCTTATTTTTTTCTTGTTTTTATCAGAAACAAGATTTGATACGACAAGCAAAACAAGAATTGAAACGAAAATAAGCGTGGATAATGCATACATATCGGGAGTAACACGCTTTTTAGTCATAGAATAAATTCTTATGGGAAGCGTTTCAAATCCGCTGCCTATTGTAAAATAACTAATTACAAAATCGTCAAGTGATAGAGTAAATGCCATAATTAAGCCGGAAATGATACCCGGCATAATTTGCGGAAGCTCAACCTTAAAAAACGACTGAATCGGTGTACAGCCCAAATCAAGTGCCGCCTCCGGTAAGCTTTTATCCATCTGCTTAAACTTTGGCATTACAGATAAAATTACATAAGGCAGATTGAAGGTTATGTGAGCTATAAGAACCGTACCGAAGCCAAGGGACGATTTCCCGCCAAGCATAACGCCTACAAAAACGAACAAAAGCATCATTGAAATACCGGTTACAATCTCAGGATTCATCATCGGTATTTTGGTTGCGGACATAAGCGCACCCTTTACGTATTTGTTCTGCATTTTATTTATTCCGTAGGCAGCCATAGTGCCGATAACTGTAGAAATAAGAGCAGACAAAATTGCAAGAATAAGCGTATTTTTCAACGCGTCAAGTGTAGCTGAATCGCTAAAAAGCTCTCTGTACCATTTTAGTGAAAAGCCCTCAAAGGTGCTGGTACTGTTTGACGAATTGAAGGAGTAAAGAATAAGCACGAAAATCGGCATATAAAGGAACACAAAGACAAGGGTTGTGTAAATGTTTCTTGATTTTTTCATACTATTACACCTCCGTCATCCTCGCCTGAGTATTTACTCATAACAGCCATGCTTATCATAATGATTATCATAAGCACAAACGACATAGCGGCACCTAAATTGTAATTATATGCTGTTTGGAACTGTCTTTCGATAGTGTCACCTATCAAGTCAAAGTTTCCGCCACCCAGCTTTTGTGAAATATAGAAAGTGCTGATTGACGGTACGAATACCATTGTTACACCCGATATAATTCCAGCCATACTAAGTGGAACTACAACCCTTGTAATCACCTTAAAATAACTGCATCCCAAATCTGACGCAGCTTCAAGCAAGCGAACATCAATTTTGCTCATTACAGAGTGCAGAGGAATAATCATATAAGGCAGGTAGTTATAAACCATACCTAAAATAACTGCTCCCGATGTGTTTATCATGTGAATAGGCTCAAATCCCAATGATTCAAGAAGACCGTTTATAATGCCAGTATCCTCTAAAATTGCCATCCAAGAATACGTACGGATAAGAAAGTTAAGCCATTGAGGAAGCATAACCAGCATTATAAAAATTTTCTGAGCTTTTGGACTGGCCTTAGTCATAAAATACGCTATTGGATATGCGACAATCAGACAAATCACCGTTGCCAAAAATGCAAAGCAAAGAGATCTTAAGAAAATTTCAAGATAGCTTGCCTGAACAAGCTCCGTTATATTTTCAAAAGTAAAATCGCCTTCCTTGTCGGTAAAAGCATAATAAACAACAAAAAGAAGCGGTGCGATAATAAACAGCACGGACCAAACAACGTGCGGTGCCGCTACTGCCTTTTGAAGTAAGCTCTTTTTGTTCATTATATTACTCTTCCTCCTCTAATGCATCCACGTCGCTGAGAGCTTCAAGCTCATCACTGAAGGATGAGTAATCACCGAACATATTGGAATATTCGGATTTTTTCATAATATGAATAGCATCAGGCTCAATAAACAAGCCTATTTTTTGCATAGGAGCTACGTAATCGGTTGACTGAATCATCCACTTAAAATTGTTAATTGTAACAATTATCTCGTAGTGTACGCCCTTAAACGTTACTGAATCAACAACGCCCTGAAGCATTCCCTTTTCGGGAGAAACAACGTCAACGTCCTCAGGTCTTATTACAACGTCAACAGCTTCATTTTTTTCAAAGCCTTTGTCAAGGCAATCAAAAATTTGACCTGAAAATTTAGCCTTAAAATCATCAAGCATAACGCCGTCAATTATGTTACTTTCACCAATAAAATCAGCAACAAATGCGTTTTCAGGCTCGTTGTAAATATCCGTAGGAGAGCCTATTTGCTGAATTTTACCGTCTGCCATTACTACCACAGTGTCAGACATACTGAGTGCCTCTTCTTGGTCGTGAGTAACGTATATGAAGGTGATGCCTGTTTTTCTTTGTATATTTTTAAGCTCGTTCTGCATATCCTTACGAAGCTTTAAATCAAGAGCGCCAAGTGGCTCATCAAGCAAAAGCACCTTGGGTTTATTTATTAAGGCGCGTGCAATTGCAACTCTTTGCTGCTGACCGCCTGAAAGAAGATTAACATCCTTCTTTTCAAAGCCGCGCAGATTTACCATTGCGAGCATTTCTTCAACTCTGTTATAAATTTCTTCTTCTGATACCTTGTTCAATCGAAGAGCAAAAGCAATGTTTTCATAAACATTAAGATGCGGAAACAACGCATATTTTTGAAAAACTGTATTAACGTGACGCTTATATGCGGGAACATCATTGATTTTTGTTCCTTCAAACACTACGTCTCCTATATCCGGTGTAACAAATCCCGCAATTATACGCAATGTGGTTGTTTTACCACAGCCTGACGGTCCTAAAAGAGTCATAAACTCCTTTTCGTGAACATCAAGATTGATATGGTCAAGAATAATCTCGCCGTCATAGGATTTTGCTACATTCTTAAGCTCAATGATCTTTTTTTCGTTCATTTTTATCCCCGTTCTTTCATAGATTCGACATACCTTGACGCTAATCCTCTTTTAGCGTCAAAAATAGTAAATCAATTGCATTATAGCAGAATTTAATCTATTGTGCAATAGTTATGGGGAAATTTTTTAAATTATTTATTATATAGAGAAACAAAGCTGAATCAACAGCAAAACCGATATAAAAAACAAGGACACATCCGAGAAAAAAACGATTTGCAAATACACAGATATTAACCACATTATTATTCCAAAGGTAAAAGATATTCCGAGACTTATTTTTTCAACCACATCCTCACTGATTTTTATCAAAAGCAGGGACTTCAGAATACCTCCTCCGTCTAAAATATCAACAGGATACAAATTCATCAGAGCTAAAGCAACATTAAGCATTGAAAATGTGGACAACGTATCGTTTTTTTTCACATTTATAACATATACGACAGCAGCAAAAGCAAGGTTAAATATAACACCTCCCGCACACACAAGCGCCTCCTTGATATATGACAGCGATTCTGTGCTGTAGGACATACTTAAATGAAACACTCCCCCTCGTATTTTCAGCATTTTCGCTCCTGCGATTTTTGCAAAAAATATATGCCCCAGCTCGTGTAGCAGATATACTAAAAAAAGCATAATAGGATTTTTTGATATACTGACGCTCAATATCGAAAATAAAAGCGTAATTATGCTTATTTTTTCTTTAAGAGTTTTAATTTTCATTTTCTTCGGGAAATAATACGTTATAAAGCTCACTTTCTTTAAATACAGACACATAGTCCGTCGAATTCTTCATCTGTTCCTCTGAAATTTCATCAAGCTTACTTAAAATTAAAATTACAGTTATTATTGTGAGTGTAAAAACCAAGAGAATCACATCAAAATATTTTTTTATATTTCCTTCCTCTTTTTTCTCTTTTTGATAAAGTACCGTTTTCATATACACCTCCTGTACATTTATATTGATTTTGGTAATTTTATATGTTAAAATATAATTATACTTGACGGACATTTATTGTGAGGTAACTATGGTAATTAGACCTATTGCAGACAAAATGCGCCCATTAACCTTTGATGATATCGCAGGACAACAGCACCTTGTTTCCGAAAAAGGCGTTATCCGAAGAATGGTTAATGCGGGGCGTATTACAAATATGATTTTCTTTGGTCCTCCCGGTACGGGAAAAACGACCGTGGCAAATATTATTGCTAAAAATTCCGACATGGAGCTTTACAGATTAAACGCAACAACTGCTTCTCTTTCAGACGTAAAGGACGTTATTGCTCAGTCAAGCTCGGTTTTTTCCTCCCGTGGAATTTTGCTTTATCTTGACGAAATACAATATTTTAACAAAAAGCAGCAGCAATCTTTACTTGAATACATAGAAGACGGCAGAGTTACATTGATTGCTTCAACTACTGAAAATCCTTACTTTTATATTTATGATGCTCTCTTGTCCCGTTGCTCTGTTTTTGAATTCAAGCATATCGGTGCAAAAGAAATTCTGCCTGTGCTAAAAAAAGCGATTATGGAATTGAATAAAGAAAATAATTCTTCTAAAACTGCAAGCGATGAGGCTTTGGAATTTTTAGCTTCATGCGCAGGCGGTGACGTAAGACATGCGCTTACACTTTTAGAGGGAGCATATATCGCAAGCGATAATGAAATTACAGTTGAAATTGCAAAGGAATTTATTCCATCTGTTTCAGCAGGGCTTTTTGATAAAGACGGTGATACCCATTACTGTCTGCTTGGAGCATTACAAAAATCCATAAGAGGCTCTGACCCTGATGCAGCAATTTTCTATTTAGCAAGATTACTTGAAGGTGGAGATATACTTTCCGCATGCAGAAGGCTTTTAGTTATCGCAAGCGAAGATATTGGCCCCGCTTATCCGCAAGCAGCTCAAATTGCGTACGCTCTTTGCGAAACAGCAAAGCAGCTTGGTATGCCGGAAGCCAGAATTCCACTTGCAAATTGTGCAATAATGCTTGCTACCGCACCAAAATCCAATTCCGCTGAAGCTTCTATCGATATGGCACTCGCAGATATAAGAAGCGGTAAAGGAACAACTTTTCCTATTCATTTACAAGCGCCGCTCTTTAAAGGATACAAATATCCGCACGATTATCCGAATCATTATATCAAGCAACAATATTTACCAAACGATTTAGTTGGCAGAGAATATTACAAGTACGGCGAAAACAAAAATGAACAAGCAGCAAAAGCATATTGGGATAGCATTAAAAAATAAATAAAAAGCGGAATTTTAACCAAATTCCGCTTTTTTATTCGTTATATATGTTCAGTTGTTCATTTGTTTATTCATTCATAAAATGTAATTTTGTTGATTTTTCGAAAATTCATACTGTTTTTCAAACTTGTACTAAAACTGCATTAGCTATTTTTTCCATTCCGCTTGCATTGGGATGAAAGCAGTCAACGGTATCAAAAGGCTCTGCAAATTTATAAAGATCAATTATGCGACAGTTGTTTTCGTTGGCGCAATTTCTAATAACATTACAGTATTCCTCTATATGATATCCGCCAAATTCATAAGGAAATTTTATTTCCTTGCCGTTTTTATAACCGCTTACCGCAAGTGTAAAGCACCAGATTTCCGCCTTTGGATAATTTTCTTTAAGCTTTTTTAACATTGTGTTATATGCTACCGAAAAGATTGTTAGTCCATTTTCACCGTTTTTTTCATAAGGCGACATACCGTGTCCCCAGTCATTAGTTCCCATATATACCATAATTATATCAGGCGTTTTATCTCCGTCCGACAAAGATGACGTACGTTCATCACTGCAGCTATGTGACGGAAATGCGCTGAGAGAATGCTTACACACCATACTGCCTGATATGGAATTATTCACTAAAAGCGTGCCGTTAAGACTATTTATTACCTTTCCCCACCACGTATGCTCCGGCTTATACACCTCGGATACAAGCTTATGCACACCGCTATAATATTCTGCATCCTTGGGTTGACTGTATCCTTCAAGAGTGCTTACAGAATCGCCTAAAATTGAAAACAGCTTACCGGAATACATATCATCACCCTTTCTTTGCTAAAAGCTTCTTTATATAATCCATACGCTCATCGGTAATTTTTGAAAAGCTTATAAATTCCTTATTCAAAGCTTCATATTTATGCTCACCCATATTATGATACGGCAATAGCTCTGTTCTTGTTATATTTAGGGTGCTTAAATAATCTTTTATCTTTAAAAGCTCTATATCCGAGTCATTAAATCCCCCTATTATCGGAATTCTTATTATGATATTGCCATTAAAGCTATTTGATAGCTTTTCTACATTAGATAAAATTTGCTCATTTGAAACGGAGGTGTATTCCTTATGCAGAGCGGGGGTTATACATTTTATATCATATAAAAACGTATCGGTATAAGGTATTATTCTTTCAAAATACTCGTACGGCACGTTACCTGCGGTATCAATGGCAGTATTTATTCCTGCTTCCTTGCATTTTTTTAAAATTTGCTCAAGAAAATCAATTTGAAGCATACATTCTCCGCCGGAAAAGGTAACCCCGCCGTTTAATTCATCATAATATGATTTATCCTTAATTATTTCATTAAAAAGCTCATTCACAGAATATTCTCTGCCGCAAATTTCTCTTGCATCATTGGGACAATATAAAGCACACCTGCCGCAAAAATCACACTTTTCCAAGTCGTTTGGGCAGACGGTTTGACATTTTTTACAGCCACCGCATTTTTTGCCATAGAAAAGAAGCTGTTTTTTTGCTTGTACGCTTTCGGGATTATGACACCATTTGCACTTTAAATTACATCCCTTAAAAAACACGGTGGTTCTTATTCCGTCTCCATCAACGAAAGAGCTTCTTTGGATATCAAATATTATTGCTTTCACGGTATCACTCCCCTTTCTTTTAATCAATCTTATCAATTTCAATAAGCATTTTCACTATGATTTCAATCGCCTCAAAAAAACCGTCAAGATTTATATGCTCATCGGGTTGATGCGCGCTTCCGTGTCCAACGGGCAAATCACAGCTATTGTATTTGGTGGTCATTCCGGTTTCTATCACGTTAGTTAAATGCCTTAAATACGTGCTTCCTGCGCATATACGAGGCGTTGCGTTCGCTTCCCCGGTATGCTCTTTGTACGCTTTTATGCAGGCTTGCACGTATTTATTATTCACATCGGTATGATGAGGCTCTCCGTTTTTAACGATTTCATAAGATATTTCTTCTCTTTCAAAAATCTCATTTAAACGCGCGATAAGTGATTTTTCTGTAAACGTACATCCATAACGAATGTCAAGGGATAGCTTTAATTTACCGTTTTCAATTTTTACCACTCCGTTAGTTACCGTTGTATCCTTATATATTTCATCAAAAGATTTTATTCCAAGTGCATCACCGTCATAGGTAGTAAGAAGTTTTAAAGGCAGTTCTAATTTTTCTTTATCCTTTTTATTAAATGCAGATGAATTAAAAAGCGCTTCCAAAATAACGCCACCTGCATTTACAGTTCCCCACGGAGCGGCTCCGTGATTTGAAATTCCCTTTGCGTATATTTCTATAACATCTTCATTTTTTCTTACTTGAATTTTTTCGTTTTTCAAAAGCTCATCATACAACTCACAGGAATATTTTACCACAGCGTTTGCTTCCCCTAAAATTATGTTGTATGCATTTCCTCCGTTTAAATCAAACAGGGTATCAAATTTAACGTTGTCAAAGCTTAAAATAAGCCATAGCAATCCTTTGTCACCATAATGAACAGGAAAACCCGAGTCTATAACAAGCGAAAAATCCGGAAGAGTATTTTCCTTTACGTAGTTTTTGATGTCACTCATAGTTGCTTCTTCATTAGCGCCGGTGAAGCACACCAAAGATGAATCAAAAGGAATGTCAAGTTCATTTAATATTTTTAAAGCGTAAAGAGATATAATAACGGCACTTTTATCATCGCTTGAGCCTCTTGCAAAAAGCTCACCATTTACTATTTTAGGCTCAAACGGCTTTGTTACCGTCCACTTATCATCCACGGGAACAACGTCAGCATGTGCAAAAAGTCCTATATTTTTTGCTCCATTTTTAAAGTGTGACAACAGATAGTCTTCGTGCAAATCACATTCAAATCCGTTCTTTTCATACAGTGATTTCACATAAACCAAGGCGTTTTTAGCCTCGTCGGTTTCACTGATTGACGGTATTTTCAAAAAATCCACGAAATCCTTTAATATTTGCTCTTTATGCGCTTCAATATAATTATGTATTAGTTCGCTTATCATTTTTGCTCTGTCCTTTTTATAATATCATCTTGAATGCTTGGCTTCAGCTTTACAAAATAATCGGAAAAGCCAGTTACTCTAACCCTTAAATTTTTATAATTATCGGGGGTTTCTTTTGCCTTTATCAAGTCTTCTTTAGATACGTACGTTAACTGAAAATGAGTGCCTCCCATTTTGAAATACTGCTCCATTAAATAAACCAATTTTCTAAAGTTGTCCTCATTTTCTATAAAAGATTTATCTATCGAAATATTAGTAACGGTAGAACCGCAGGAAATTCCATTTACATCACATTTTGCAATAGAGCTTAAAAGTGCGCAAAGACCGTTTTTATCCTTACCCTCACTTTGTCCCATACCGAATTTCAACATATCCCCCGAATATCTGCCGTCGGGTGTTGCCCTTGTGTTATCTCCAAACCATCTGTGATGCTCGTTATAGCCGAGAAGATCACCGATTAGCCATTGGTAGCCGAAAATATTTTTTCTGCCTTTAAGATAACTGTAAAAGCTATTATACACTCGTTTTGCCATCTCGTTTGACAGTATATCGTCATTACCGAAAAAGCTACATTTCTTTGTTATTAAAAGACGCAAGTCATCATATCCTTGCCAATTTGCTTTAAGTGCGTTTATGAGATTTGATAGCGTAATGATTTTTTCATCATAAACAAATTGCTTAACAGCACAAAGAGAATCAATAAGATTGGTTATACCAATCAGCATTGGCGATGCAATTACACAGTCTCCTCCGCCTTGAGTAAGACTTTTTGCATTTTCTATACAATCGTTAAAGAAAAGGCTTGATACGTAGTTTATATCCTTGCTTCTTTCAAGATTGTACATATCATCATAAGCGTATATTTTACCAAGGTCAGAATATAGCTCGCGTTCAAAAGCGGTGTAAAACTCCTCAAATGTGTCAATATTTTCAATTTCTTTACTTTTTTCGTGAAATACTGTTTCGATACATTTCAGAATATTGCCTTTTGACGTGCTTCCTGTAATTGCGCCTAAAAAGGCAGGCTCATTACAGCCTACTGTTGTATAAGAAACAGCTCTTTCATAAGGAATACCGCATATTTCCGTATAGCATTTAACACGCTTTTCATCATTTGTAAATGCTATGCGCTTATGAGGGTCCTGTCTTTCCTTATCCATCATATAAAGCAGTACGCTTTTTGGCGTTTTTTTAGTCCAACGGAACGTTATTTGTGGAATATACGATGGAAGCTCAATTAAAGCCTCGACAATAAGTCTTGAAAGATTGTTAAATCCATCCTCTCCGTTTGGCAGGTAGCCTCCTATACAAAAATGAGACTCTCCCCCTCTTGTAAAATGAGGAGATGATATATGAGTACAAGATTGCAACATTAAAAACAGCTCCTGCAAATACTCTTTTGCTTCGTCTTCGGTTAAAGTGCCGTTTGCTATATCGTTTTCGTAAAACGGAGTCAAATATCTGTCAAGTGTTCCTACGCTATCGGGATCTGCGCTAAAGCATACATAGATTGACAAAACCGCCTCATAAAACGTTCTCGGTGGATTTTTAGGTGAATAAATGAGTGCATTTTCAAGCTTTTTAAGCCTTTGGCGTGCTTCCTTGTCTTTTGTTTTTCTTGCAAGCTCTTTTACTCTTTTTACACACTTTTCCGTCCATCTGATAAGTGCCACCGCTACCTTTTTTAAGCTCTGTAAGAACTCAATTTCGCTCGGTTCAGTATGCAACTCAATAGAATGGTTAATATCCCTTATTATGCCCATTATGCCCTTTTCAAGCACCTTTTTGAAATCAGCCGTGGCGTGTTGCCATTCCATTGTTGAGAGATTTTCTTGTGGCTTCAAGTAATATTTATCAAGCGCCATTTGATTGTATCGGTGTCCGCCACGCTTAAAGGCATCGCCTACTACGCTTCCATCAAAAAGGAAATTACCCGTAAGCGCCGAATATTCCGTAACTTTCGGTTCTTGATTCAAAATATATTTGCATAGACGCTTAACGTCGTTTTGGCTTTCGGTTAACGTTACGTCGTTCTCGTATTCAGTTTTAACCGTGCTTACATACATTTCTCCCTGCAGAACAAGGTTGGTTAATTTTTTTATTCTGTCAGTCACTATCGTCACCTCATATAAATCATATATATAAATTATATCATAAACCTATTGTTTTTTCAACAAAAAAGCCACGCTTTACGTGGCTGATTCTTTATAAAACTTAATCTCTTATCTAAAATGAACAAAGACAAGGCGCACCGCAGTTGACAGACGATAATGTACTTGACGTACATTGAGGTTGTCAACGAGAAGCAACGCTGTATTGCGCAGTTTAGAGTGTTGCCACTTGCGACAGTATAAACAAGTAAGACAAGGCGCACCGCAGTTGACAGACGATAATGTACTTGGCGTACATTGAGGTTGTCAACGAGGAGCAACGACGCTATATGAAGCTTAATTTCGGCTCTATAAAGGAAATAAGACAAGGCGTACCGCAACACACGGACGATAGCGAACTTGTGTTCGTTGAGGTCGTGTGTGAGGAACAACGAAGTATTATGATGTTTATAGAGTCGAAAGCATTACTGCTTTGATGGTGTGCATTCTATTTTCTGCCTCTTGGAATACGATTGATTGCTCGCTTTCGAACACTTCATCGGTTACTTCCATTGAGTCTCTGCCGAATTTTTCGCCCATTTCCTTGCCTACGCCTGTTTTAAGGTCGTGGTACGCAGGGAGACAGTGCATAAATACTGCGTTTTTGTCGGCTTTTGACATTATATCGCTATTCACTTGGTATGGAGCAAGGTCGTTAATTCTTTCTTGCCATACTTCGATAGGCTCACCCATAGATACCCATACGTCTGTATAGATTACGTTAGCGTTTTTAACTGCAATTTCAGGATTTTCCTCAAAGGAAAGAGTTGCGCCTGTTTCCTTTGCGATTGCTTCACATTCATCGATCAATGCTTGGTTCGGGAAGTATTTCTTTGGTGCGCAAGCAACAAAGTCAAGTCCCATTTTAGCGCATCCTACCATTAAGGAGTTACCCATATTGTATCTTGCATCGCCCATATATACAAGCTTAATTCCCTTTAGCTTGCCGAAATGCTCCTTGATTGTTAAGAAGTCAGCAAGGATTTGTGTTGGGTGGAATTCATTTGTTAAGCCGTTCCATACAGGCACTTTAGAATATTTGGCAAGCTCCTCAACGATTTCTTGACCATAGCCACGATATTCGATGCCGTCATAGATTGAAGCAAGAACTCTTGCGGTGTCGGCAATGCTTTCCTTTTTGCCAATTTGTGAGCCTGTTGGATCAAGATATGTAACACCCATACCTAAATCGTGAGCGGCAACCTCAAAGCTACATCTTGTTCTCGTGCTTGTTTTTTCAAATATCAAAGCAATATTTTTGCCCTTGCAATAGTCGTGAGCTTCGCCGTTTTTCTTTTTAGCCTTTAATTCAGCGGCTAAATCTATAAGCTTTCCGATTTCACTTGGTGTAAAGTCAAGTAATTTTAAAAAGTCTTTTCCTTTTAAAAAGTTCATTATTTATTCTCCATAGCAGTTTTTTTAATAACGTTAATAGATTTTTCCAGTAAATCCATTGGAATATTGAGTGCAGGAAGCAATCTGATTTTATTTTTAGCTTTGATTGGTAAAATACCTTTTTCCATACATTTTGCTAAAATTACAGATGCATCTCCCTCTGTTTCAATGCCTATCATAAGTCCTAAGCCACTTACACTCTTAATGCCTTCTGCGTTTTGCAGGCTATCAAAAATAAACTTTGATTTTGCTTTTACACTATCAAGCATTTCTCTGTCAAGTCTTGATAAGATATTTATAGCACCTGCGCAAGCGATAGGGTTACCGCCGAAGGTTGAACCGTGAAGTCCCGCTTTAAGTGTGAACTCAGTTTTATCAAAGAATAAGGTTGCACCAAGAGGTAAGCCTCCCGCAAGTCCCTTTGCAGTTGATACGATGTCAGGTGTAATTCCGTAGCTTTGGAAAGCGTAAAGCTCGCCCGTTCTGCCGTTACCCGTTTGCACCTCATCAATTATAATCAAGAGATTGTTTTTTCTTGCAATTTCCACAACACCGTCAACAAACGCTCTGTCAAGCGCCATAACACCACCCTCGCCTTGAACGAGTTCCATCATAATAGCGGCACATTTGTTGCTTTCAACAAGCTCGCAAACGCTATCAATATTGTTAGCTTCAGCATAAAGGAAGCCTTCAGTTAATGGGTTAAAATACTTATGAAAAACATCTTGTCCCGTGGCTGCAAGCGTTGTTATCGTTCTTCCGTGGAAGCTGTTTTTTAGAGTAATAATGTTATAGTATTCTTCACCTTTATTTTCGTTAGCCCAAAGTCTTGCGGTTTTTATTGCGCACTCGTTGGCTTCTGCGCCGGAGTTTGAGAAAAATACCTTTTTTGCATCTGTTCTCTCGCACAACATTTTTGCAAGAACAGCACAAGGCTCAGAGTAGTAAAGATTAGAGGTATGCTGAAGCTTGTTTAGTTGCTCGGTTACTGCGTTTACCCACTCCTTATCGGATATGCCAAAGGTATTTACCGCAATACCCGTTGCCAAGTCAACGTACTCCTTACCGTTTATATCGTAAACTAAAGAACCGTTTCCGTGTGTTAGCTCTAAATCAAATCTGCCGTAAGTGTTGGCAACAAATTCCTTATCTATATTTTTAAAGCTCATCGCAATCCTCGTCCATATCTTTTACAAACATTGTACCCGCGCCCTCATCGGTAAGCATTTCAATAAGTAATGCGTGGGGAACGCGGCCGTCAAGAATGGTTACCTTTTTAACACCCTTGTGAATAGCCTCAATACAGCATTCAACCTTTGGTATCATACCGCCGCTTATTATCTCGTGCTTAAAGAGCTTATCAGCCATTTTCAAATCAATACAAGGAATAATTGAGGAATGGTCGTTTTTATCCATTAAAATCCCCTCAATATCAGTCATGGTGATAAGTCTTGACGCCTTCATTTCTCCTGCTATGTACGCTGCAGCTGTATCTGCATTTATATTATACACATTTCCTTCGCTGTCGCAGCCTATTGTTGATACAACAGGAATATAGTCCTTTTCTAAAAGGTCACAAATTGGCTTTACGTCAACCTTGGTTATCTTTCCAACATAGCCAAGTCGACTGTCCTTCATTTCAGCTTCAATCATGTGACCGTCAAGACCGGATATACCGATAGCCTTTCCGCCCTTTATCTGAAGCTTGTTTACAAGACCTTTGTTTATTTTGCCGGCAAGCACCATTTGCACAACACTGATTGTTTCCTCGTCAGTTACACGCAATCCGTCAACGAAAACGCTTTCTTTGCCAATCTGCTTTAACGTATCAGTAATTTCAGGACCGCCGCCGTGTACCAACACTACCTTTACGCCCGTAAGGTGTAAAAGAACGATGTCCTCCATTACCTGCTCTTTAAGCTGCTCGTTTATCATAGCGTTTCCGCCATATTTAATTACAACTACCTTGCCGTAGTATTTTTGAATATAAGGAAGGGCTTGAGTTAGCACCTGCGCTCTTTGAGCGTTTGTAATTCCAAGTGGTAAATTGTTAAGTTCCATTATGTTCTGTAGTCTCCGTTAATTTTTACGTAATCATAAGTAAGGTCACAGCCCCAAGCTACCGCTTTACCGTTTCCGTCACCTAATTTAATTTTAATTGTAATTTCCTCTTGGAGCAAGATTTCCTTCGCTATCTCCTCTGAAAATTCAACGCCTGCACCGTTTTCGCAAACAGAAATTACGCCCTTGCTTGATTTAAAGGATACAAAAACCTTATTTACGTCAACAGTAGCTCCGCTATAACCGATGGCACAAAGAACACGTCCCCAGTTAGCATCTGAACCAAACATAGCGCTCTTTACAAGAGATGAGCATATTACGCTTTTTGCGATAATTTTTGCGTTTTGCTCGTCGTATGCTCCCTCAACCTCACATTCAAGAAGCTTTGTTGCGCCCTCTCCATCACCTGCTATTTTACGGCAGAGATAAACTGTAAGTGTATTAAGAGCCTTCATAAAGGTTTTGTATGCTTCGCTTTCCTCGGTTATCTCCTTATTGCCTGCCATACCGTTTGCAAGAATAGTTACCATATCGTTAGTTGACGTGTCTCCGTCGACGCTAACCATATTAAAAGTGCTTTGAATATCTGTGCTTAATGCCTTTTGGAGCATTTGAGCTGATATATTACAGTCAGTAGTAATGAAAACAAGCATTGTTGCCATATTGGGATGAATCATACCTGAGCCCTTGGCAATACCGCCTATTTTACATTCAACGCCGTCAATTTCAAAGCTTAAGGAAAGCTCCTTTAATCTTGTATCGGTAGTCATAATACCCTCTGCGGCGTTTTTGCTTCCGTCGCGGGAAAGCTGAGACTTTAAAACAGGAATACCGTTTGCAATAGGCTCAATATTAAGAGGCTGACCAATAACGCCAGTAGATGCCACAACAACGTCGGTGGGGTCTATGGAAAGCTCTTTGCCCACTAACGCACACATTTGCTCCGCTATTTCAATACCGTTTGCATTACAGGTATTTGCGTTTCCGCTATTACAGATTACGGCCTGCGCATAGCCATTTGATATATTATTCTTGGTTACGGTAAGTGGCGCACCCTTAACCTTATTGGTTGTATATACTGCCGCCGCTGAAGCAATCTTCTCGGAATAAATAAGAGCAATATCTCTTTTTTCCTTATTTTTGCGTATTCCACAATGTACGCCGCTTGCTAAAAAGCCCTTTGCTGCGCATACTCCGCCTTCAATAATTTTCATACTATACCTCTAACGTTTTGGTTTTTTCTTGATTTAATACTATATTAAGACACTCAACCGCAGCGCCTGATGCACCCTTGCCTAAATTGTCGTATCTTGCAGTAAGTAAAATTCTGTCATCGTTACCGAAAACCGCAATTTGCATTGAATCCTTTCCGCTTAATGCATTAGCGGACAAAAATCCTTCCTCACTTGCTTGTTCGTTATAGTAAACGATTTTTGAATTATACGTATTCTTGTATATTTCCTTGATTTCTTCTATACTTCCCTTTAAAAGCTGTTTTTTAAAAAGTGGCACGGTTACCTCCATACCGGAATAAAAATCAGAAACTATCGGGCAGAAAATCGGTAAATTTTCAAGTCCTGTAATTTTGCTCATTTCAGGTAAGTGCTTATGGGTTTGAGTTAAACCGTACTGTCTTGGGGCGTCTAACAGTTCGCTTCTTTCATCGCTGTTATATTCCTCAATCATTTTTTTGCCTCCGCCGCTAAAGCCTGTGATTGAATGGCAGGTCAAAAGGGTATCGGCAGAGATAATTCCGTTTTTAATAAGGGGATATATAAGAGCAATAAAGCCGCTTGCGTGACAGCCAGGTACGGCTATGCGCTTGCTGTTTTTAATTTTATCCTCAAAGGATTTATCAAGCTCGGCAAATCCATAAGCCCAATCGGGATTTGTTCTATGAGCTGTGGAAGTATCTATTACAACCACGTCAGGATTTTCTATAAGAGCAACAGAATCCCTTGCGGCCTGGTCCGGTAAACACAAAAATGCTACATCAACCTGATTAAGCACCTTTTTTTTGGCTTCAGGGTCCTTTCTCAATTCATCAGGCAGGGTAATAATTTCGATATCGTCACGACTTGAAAGACGCTCCTCAATTCTAAGTCCCGTAGTGCCTGCTTTTCCGTCTATAAAAATCTTCTTTTTACTCATTTCAAAAACTCCGCCACATAATCTAACTGCTCTTTAACGGATTCATAACCCGTTGAGCCTCTTGAAATTCTTTTAGCTACACAGCTTTCAAGTGAAATTTCATCATATAAATCGCTTTCAAAAATATCAGAATGAGCCTTGTATTCCTCAAGTGACATTTCATCAAGCGTAACGTTCTTTTTAATACACTCACCAACTATTGTTCCTACGATTTTATAGGCACTTCTGAAGGGAAGTCCTTTCTTGGTTAAGTAGTCGGCAAGGTCGGTTGCGTTGATAAAACCGCGCTTTGCGGCGTTATACATATTTTCGGGAAGTGATTTCATAGTTCTTATCATTGGGATAAACACCTCAATGCACTTTTGCACGGTCTCTGTTGCATCGAAAATCGCTTCCTTATCCTCTTGCATATCCTTGTTGTAAGCAAGAGGAATTCCCTTTAGCATTGTAAGGGTTGCCATAAGGTCACCGTATACTCTGCCTGTTTTACCTCTTACAAGCTCTGCCATATCGGGATTTTTCTTTTGCGGCATTATTGATGAGCCTGTTGTATAAGAGTCATCAAGCTCAACGAATTTAAATTCCCAGCTTGACCACAAAATAATTTCTTCGCTAAGGCGAGACAGGTGCATCATAATAAGGGAAAACGCACTTTCAAATTCTACACAATAGTCTCTATCGGATACACCGTCGATGGAATTAAGACATATACCGTCGAATTCAAGAGCTTTAGCAACCATATCTCTGTCTGTTGGATACGTTGTGCCTGCTAATGCGCAAGAGCCAAGAGGAGAATAATTCATACGCTTTATTGCGTCCTCTAATCTCGTGACGTCACGCATAAGCATCATACAGTATGCAAGCAGATGGTGAGCAAAGGTTATGGGTTGCGCTCTTTGGAGGTGTGTATATCCCGGCATAATTGAGTTTTGATTTTTTTCCGCCTGCTCTCTTAATGCACCGATAAGCTCTTTAAGCATAAGGATAATCTTATTTGCTTCATCGCGCATATAAAGTCTCAAATCAAGAGCAACCTGGTCATTACGACTTCTTGCTGTATGAAGTCTTTTACCGTCATCACCTATACGCTTTGTAAGCTCCGCCTCGACAAACATGTGGATATCCTCGGCGTTATCGTCAAACAAAAGATTACCGTTATTCAAGTCGTCTAAAATTGAGATTAAGCCTTCAGCAATTTTTTCATATTCACTTTGGGAAATAATATTGCAGCTTGATAGCATCAGCGCATGCTCCAAGGAGCCGCGAATATCTTGCTTATACATTTTTTTATCGAAATGAATTGAAGAATTGAAATCGTCAGCCTGCTTATCAAGAGCCTTTTCAAATCTTCCCGCCCACATTTTATCCATAATTTGTCCTTTCATTCAAAGAGAAGCTTATCTTTTTATAAAGCCATATTGCGATGAGCAAAAGCCCACCGCAAATATTGCAAGTTATTTTTTATTTTTTGCGTTAACCTGAGCTTGAACCTTAATCGGTAAGCCGAAGAGGTTAATAAATCCTGCGGAATCCGCTTGATTATAAACGTTATCCTCGCCAAAGGTTGCGATTTCCTCAGAATAAAGTGAGTAATCGCTCCATACGCCGGCTTTTATCATATTGCCCTTGTAAAGCTTGATTCTTACCTTACCTGTTACGTTTTCCTGTGTCTTGTCAACGAATGCGGAAAGCGCCTCGCGAAGAGGTGTAAACCATTGACCGTTATATACAAGCTCCGCAAAGGTAATTGAAAGCTTTTGCTTTTCGTGCATTGTCATTTTATCAAGGCAAATTGTTTCAAGGTAATTGTGAGCAAAATAAAGGATTGCTCCACCGGGAGTTTCATAAACTCCACGGCATTTCATACCTACAAGACGGTTTTCAACGATGTCAAGAAGACCGATACCGTTTGCTCCGCCAAGCTCATTAAGCTTTAAGATAATGTTCTTTGCGCTCATCTTCTCGCCGTTTATTGCAGTTGGAATACCCTTTTCAAAATCAAGCTCAACGTAGGTTGGTACGTTTGGTGCTTGTAATGGAGATACACCCATTTCAAGGAAGCCGTCCTTTTCGTAAAGAGGCTCATTACCTGCATCCTCAAGGTCAAGTCCCTCATGACTTAAGTGCCAAAGATTCTTATCCTTTGAATAGTTGGTTTCACGATTTATTTTAAGTGGAACGTTGTGCGCCTCTGCGTACTCGATTTCCTCCTCACGGGACTTGATAGTCCATTCACGCCATGGAGCGATAATTGGCATATCAGGTGCGAAAGCCTTTATTGTAAGCTCAAAACGAACCTGGTCATTACCCTTACCTGTACAGCCGTGACAGATTGCATCTGCACCCTCTTTAATTGCAATTTCAGCAATTCTCTTTGCGATTACAGGACGTGCAAACGACGTACCGAGCATATACTCCTCGTATAAAGCGCCTGCTTTAACTGTAGGAATTACGTAATCGTCAACAAACTCCTCTGTTAAATCCTCAATATAGCATTTTGAAGCGCCTGTCTTAATAGCCTTTTCTTCAAGTCCTTCAAGCTCATCCGCCTGTCCTACGTTACCCGATACTGCGATAACCTCACAGTTGTTATAGTTTTCCTTTAACCACGGAATAATAATTGAGGTGTCAAGTCCACCTGAATATGCAAGTACTACCTTTTTGATTTTTGTCTTATCCATTTTCTTTTCCTCCGAATGAAAATTTATTCATTTTTAACGAATGTTATTATAATGCTTTATTATTCATTTGTCAAGAGGGTTTTTAAAAAAAATTGAATTTATTTTTATTTATATATACAAGAGGGATTTCAATCCTGTTTTTTATCAGAATTCAACACAAATCAAAGCGAATATTGGGTGAATATTTATGAATATTATTCATTTTGCTAAAAATAAAAAATCACCTGAAATTGAAGTGAACCCCATTTAGTTCACTTCAAATTTAGGTGATTTTTTTAATTTCTACTATTTAATATTTATTATGATATCTCCTGTTGAGGTAGTAATTTTACACTTGCCTCCACTTACTGTTTCAGGTACTTGCTTTTTGCCTGTCGAGGTATCTACGATAAATATTTTATCAGAGAGCAAACTTCCTTTAACATCGCCCGTTGAGGTTATTATTTGAATTTCTCCGCCGTCAACACCGTCAAGCGTCACGTTTCCAGTATCTCTTTCAATATAAATTTTTTCATCAGCAATTACATTTGTTAAATTGATTTTCCCTGTTGTGCCTACTGAATTCAGACTTCCGCATTTTACATCGGTTAAGATTGTTCTTCCTGTATCCACCTCGGTTTCAAATCTACCGCTACAATTTATTTTTGATACTGTTATTTTTCCCGTAGAGGCTATAAGGCTTATTTTGGTCGTTGAAATATTATCAACCGTAATATCACCTGTTGATGTGGTTATATTTATGCTTTCCTCTGCCGAACCATAGCTTTGAATATTACCTGTTGATGCTTTGATTTTTATATATTCCTTTGCAGATGCGTAATTTTTCACATCTCCTGTGGAAAGGTCAATATCAATAGAATTAAAGAAAAAGTCAGCCGGGATTTCAATATCGCTTGTATCTGATACAATGGACATATTTTTATATGCATTTTCAGGTAGATATACTATTAACTTAGGAGTGCCGAAATCAAATAAATACTGATACCATTTTTTCTCGTTTACCCTAATTATAAGAGTATTATTTTCAACTGTAATTGCATGCTTGTTATTGGAATCCTCATAGCATTCAATTTTACATTTTCCGTCATCGGATTTAAGGAATGAAATATCTGCTGTATCCACTGACAGTGAAATATCTTTAAAGTCATCGGTTATATTATGTGTGTTAGTTTGATAATCCTTTTTAAATATTTTTCCTAAATTGAAGCCGTTAAAAATCATTACTGCAAGAAATATAACAAGTCCAAGGATCACAAGTATTGTTGCTATTTTAAGATACTTACTCATTATATTCTCTCCCTTCTAATAAAGCTATTTTTAATAAATTTTGTTATCTTAATCGTAAGATATGAGGAAAATTTTGTGACATACTTGCAACCGTAAAAGGTAAATATTGAAAGTCCACCTAAAAGGATTCCTGAGCTAATTAAGATAAATCCAAGTGAACCATTACTAAACGCATACATAGTGCCACCTAATATTCCTGCAGCTACACTTACACAAAATGATAGCTCTACTGCCCACAAGGAAATTACAACTGACCACAGCACCGTATAAAGGGCTATTGCCACCGCGAAGGCGGATGCTATAAGAGAAATCAATACAGGTGAGCCAAGTGCTAAAAGTGTGATTTGCCACCAAGTGAGCTTTCCTTTTTTCTTTACGTTATCGTCTGATTTTTTCGACTCCTCTATTATCTGCCTTGCAACGTCGTTGGCTGTTCCGATTTGCTTTATTGCTTCCGTTTCGGAAAGCCCTTCCTCTACTCGGTCATCAATCATTTCGGTATAAAAGCTGATTTGTTCATTTCTTTCTTTTTTAGACAGTTTACCAAGATTTGATTTTAGCTGATTTAAAAATTCCTGCTTATTCATTTTCTCCCTCCGTTACAAATTTATAGATTGTCATTACCTCTCGCCATTCTTCCTTAAAGTCGTCAATACGCTTTATGCCCTTTTCGGTGATGTGATAGTATTTTCTTAGTCTGCCATCATGCTCCATTGTGCTTACGGTAAGAAGCTTTGCGGTTTCTAACCGTTTTAAAATAGTATACAGAGTTGACTCTGTCATTTCTATATACGGCTTTATGTCCTTTATAATTTTATATCCGTAAGAAGGTTCATTTTTTATTGCGGTTAGCACGCAAATATCAAGCAGTCCTCGTTTCAATTGAATGTCCATAATACTCCTCCTCGCATAATACATCATATCACGAAGTATTGTGTTTGTCAAGAGTTAAAAGATAAAAAGCTCCCTGTGGGAGCTTTTTATCATTCTATTGCAATCAATTTTGTATTTGAAACACCGTCAGTCTTATTAAGTCGAATAAGAGTGGTATCTATATCGCATTTCATCTGAGAAATATCAATTGACAATACTACGTGAGCGCGGGAGTTTACAGGTAAATTTTGGGTGATAGTAAGAATATTGGCGCCATGTGAGGACAAAATTCCCAAAACCTCGCCCAAAAGTCCTGCCTTATGAGATAACATTAAAGAAATTACTGCTTTTCTGCACTCGGTATCGGTATTAGTAGAAAAAACGTAGTCCTTATACTTGTAGTACGTACTTCTTGAAATTCCGACCTGCTTAACCGCCTCGCTTACATCCTTAACCTTGCCGCTTGTTATAAGTGTTCTTGCTTCTATTACCTTTTCGAAGCAAGATGGGAGAATACTTTTATCCACAAGTAAGTATTTACTTTGCATCCTGTATTACCTCCTTAATTATTCTCTCCAAATCTTTTTTGCCACCATAGAGCCTACAAAGGAGAGCATTTCGTCCTTTTCAACGGTTACATTGTGTACAATCGGTTTATTTTCAATATCAACAAGAGATGCCGGAACCTTTGCGCCTGTATATGCGTTAAGCTTGTTTACTGCATCAAATTCATCTTCATATTCCTTGCCTAAAGCATTCATAACGCTTGATGAGAACTTATAAGGTGACGCAGTAGAAAGAACAACGCTAACGTCCTTGTTATCTGTTTCCTTAACCCATTTTTCGTAAACGCTCCAAGCCACCGCTGTATGGGTATCCATTAAATAGCCGTGATTTTCATAAACGTTTTTAATTGTTTCAAGTGTTTCTTTATCATCGGTAAAGCCAGCGTCAAATTCACTTCTGATTTTATCAAGTTCTTCTTTTGAAAGCTTATATTCTCCTTTTTCCTTTAATTCCGCCATGTAGTGAGCGCACTTTTCCGCTCCGCAGGTCAAATACAAAAGTCTTTCAAGGTTAGAAGAAATAAGAATATCCATAGAAGGAGATTTAGTTACGTGAAATTCTCTGTTTTTATTATAAACACCGTTTTCAAAGAAATCTGTAAGGACCTTATTTTCGTTTGATGCGCAAACCAACTGACCAACAGGGAGTCCCATTTTCTTTGCAAAGTAACCTGCCAAAATATCACCAAAGTTACCTGTTGGAACGATAAAGTTTACCTTATCGCCCATTTTGATAGCTCCATTTAAAAGAAGGTCGCGATAGGTTTTGAAATAGTATGCTACCTGTGGAGCAAGTCTTCCTATATTTATAGAGTTGGCGCTTGAAAGCTTAACTCCGTTTGGTAAGTCAAGAGTTGCAAAAATATTTTTAACGCCGCTTTGAGCATCGTCAAAGTTTCCGTTTACTGAAACTACGCAGGTATTTTTGCCGTCAACTGATACCATTTGTCTTTCTTGAACTGCGCTAATACCTTTTTTAGGATAGAAAACGATAATCTTAACGCCGTCAACGTTTGAGAAACCGGAAAGAGCTGCGCTTCCCGTATCGCCGCTTGTAGCAGTTAAAATTACAATTTCATCCTTCATATCCGTTGCTTTCTTTGCACAAGCTACAAGCTGTGGAAGAAGCTGCAACGCTACATCCTTGAATGCACAAGTTGGACCGTGATATAATTCCATAACGTAAGCGTCGCCCACCTTTGAAAGCGGTGCAAAATCCTCATTTTCAAACTTGCCATCATAAGCGCGAGAAACTGCAGCCAACGCTTCGTCAAAATTGTTGTTAAACATTTTATCGTCGCTAAAGAGCAAGGAAAGGACTGTTGCTGAAATTTCCTTATTAGATAATAATGAAAGCTTTTCCATAGGAAATTCAGCACCATCAAAGCTCTTTGGCATATACAATCCGCCATCATCTGCTATACCTTGAAGCACCGCTTGAGACGGAGTTTTTTGAATTTTTTGATTTCTTGTACTTAAATACCACATTTTTTAAAAATACCTCTTGATTTTTTGTTTTATATATGATACACTATTTCTCAACAAAATACAAGTGTTTTTGAAATAAAGACACCAAGAAAGGTAAATTTTTTATGAAAATCGCAATTCTCGGTTATGGAGTGGTCGGTTCAGGCGCTTTGGAAGTGCTTACAAAATATGGCTACGACGTTAAAAAGGTGCTTGATATTCGTCCTCACCCCGAGTTAGGTAACAAGCTTACCTCAAATTACGACGATATATTAAATGATAAGGAAATTGAGGTTGTTGCTGAAGCGATCGGCGGTCTTGAGCCATCACACACCTTTGTAGTTAAGGCTCTTAAGGCTAAAAAGCACGTTGTCAGCTCCAACAAGCATTTAATTTGTGAATATTACGAGGAGCTTCACACTCTCGCAAAGGAAAACGGAGTTACTATTCGTTTCACATCTGCAGTGGGTGGCGGTATTCCTTGGCTGTATAACGTAAAAAGAAGTATTCGCTGTGATGAAATCACTAAAATCATGGGAATAATGAACGGCACTACCAACTTTATTCTTGACGCTATGATTACGGACAAACGTGACTTTGACGACGTTTTAAGGGAAGCTCAAGCTCTCGGATATGCTGAGGCTAATCCTTCTGCTGACGTTGACGGACTGGATACAGGTAGAAAAACAGCTATTTCATCATCAATTGCATTCAGCTCAGTTGTCAAGGAAAGTGACGTTTCAATATTTACTATGCGCACAATTAAAAAATGTGACATAGAATATATTGTAGAAAAGCTTAATAAAACGGTAAGATACTTGGGATTTGGAATCAAGAGTGAGAACGGCATTTCCGCTTTTGTTGAGCCGACCCTGCTTTCTTATAACGCTTTGGAATCCAACGTTAATAAAAACTTCAATATGATAACTCTTTTCGGAGAAAGCGTTGGTCGCCTTTCCTTCTACGGTCAAGGCGCAGGTAAATATCCGACAGGTAATGCTTTAGCTCAAGATATTATTGATATTGTAAACGGTGCCCGTTCGGTAAGATTTGACAACAAGTCACTCCCTGTTGATAACAGTCTTGTTGAGAAGAACTATTATATAAGAACTAACAGTAACGTTTCATATCCTTGCTTCGAAAATGAAGAAGTAATTAACGGAGCAAGATATATCATCACAAGTAAAATTTCCGTTTCTTATATGCACGAAATAGCAAAAGTAATTTCAGAAAAGGATCCTGCTTCTTTCTATGCAGGAATTGAGGACTAATTTATGTTAAAGGTTGTAAAGTTTGGCGGTTCATCATTGGCTTCCGGTGAAACGTTTAATAAGGTAAAGAAAATTATTGAAGCCGACAATTCCAGAAGAATCGTTGTTGTGTCTGCTCCCGGAAAGAGATTCAGCGGTGACACCAAGGTAACGGATTTACTTTATATCTGCCATGCACATATTAAGTATAACGCTCCATTTGACGACGTTCTTTCAAAAATTGAGGATAGATACAGAGAAATTCACGCATCCTGCGGTCTTACACAGGATATTGAAACAGAATTTTTAAAAATCCGTTCCACACTTTCTAAGAAAACAAGCGTTGATTATATTGTTTCAAGAGGCGAATATTTAAATGCAAAGCTTATGGCTGAATATCTTGGTTATACGTTTGTAGATAGTGCTGAATGGCTTATATTCAATTATAACGGCAAGGTTGATTTTGAAAAATCCTACGAAAACCTCGCTAAAATAATGGAAACCTATTCAAAGGTAGTTCTTCCCGGCTTCTACGGTGCAACTCCTGACGGAAACGTAAAAACATTCTCACGCGGAGGCTCTGATATTACAGGTGCAATAGCCGCTGCTGCCATGAACGTTGATATGTATGAAAACTGGACTGACGTTAGCGGTATTATGACTGCCGACCCAAGAATAGTTGAAAACCCAAGACCGATTGAAAACGTTACGTTTGCAGAGTTACGTGAGCTTTCATACATGGGTGCAGAGGTTTTACACGAGGAAACTGTATTCCCTGTAAGACAAAAGAACATTCCTCTTTTCATTAAGAACACAAACGATATGAATGCAAGAGGTACTCTTATTATGGAATCCTTTAACGAGGATGAAGAAAATAAGAACGTTCATTTTATCACAGGTATTTCCGGCAAAAAGAATTATTCAATTATTACTATAGCAAAAAACAGAATGAACGAGGAAATCGGATACGTAAGAAGAGCGCTTGAGGTTTTTGAAAACTTCCAAATTCCAATTGAGCATATTCCTTCTTCTATCGACTCTTTCTCTGTCGTTGTTGCTTCAAGTCACATTGAGGGCATTATGCACGAGCTTATATCTGCATTAAATGACAGATTAAAGCCCGACAGCATAAACATCGCAAACGAAATCAGCTTAATTGCTATCGTTGGAAGAAAGCTTGCTTCCAACATAGGTATAGCAGGAAAAATATTCACTGCTCTCGGTGAAAACGATATTAACATAAGAATGATTGAACAGGGCGCTGACGAAATCAACATTATCATCGGCGTTGATGATATCAACTTTAAGAAAACAATAAAGGTTCTTTATAATTTAAGCGAGGTAAACGAATAATGAAGAAGTATAACGTAGGTATTTTAGGCGCAACAGGTGCTGTTGGCCGTGAAATGATGAATATATTAGCAGAAAGAAACTTTCCTATTGGCGAATTAAGATTGCTTGCAAGCCCAAGAAGCGTTGGAAAGAAAATATCATTTAAAGGCGAGGAAATTGAGGTTAAGCTTGCAGAGGTTGGCGCTTTTGAGGGTCTTGACATTGTTCTCGGCGCTGCTTCAAATGCAGTAGCAAAGGAGCTTGCTCCTGATATTGTTAAAGCAGGTGCTGTTTTTGTTGACAACTCAAGCGCATTCAGAATGTGCGACGACGTTCCTCTTGTAGTTCCTGAAATCAACGGTGAGGACGTTAAGAAAAACAACGGTATTATTTCTAACCCCAACTGTTCTACCATCATTACACTTGTTGCTGTTAATGCCATAAATCAGCTTTCAAAAATCAAGGGAATGGTAGCTTCCACTTACCAAGCAACAAGCGGTGCGGGAGCAGGAGGTCCTGTTGAGCTTCGCGACCAAATGAACGCGCTTTTAAATGGCGGAGAAATAAAAAATGAGGTTTTCGTTCACCAAATTGCTGAAAACGTAATCCCTCATATTGGTTCCTTTGGAGCAAACGGTTACACCGCAGAAGAAATGAAAATGCAAAATGAGGGTAGAAAAATCCTCCACTTACCTGATCTTAAGGTAACATGCACTTGCGTAAGAGTTCCTGTTGTTCGTTCACACTCAATTTCAGTAACTGTTCTTACCGAGGACAAATTAACTGTTGAGCAAGTAAGAGAGGCTGTTGCAAACGCCAAAGGTTGCAAGCTTTATGATAACGGCGAGGCTAAAGAATATCCTATGCCAATTGTAACCTCTGACCAAGACCTCGTTTACGTAGGCAGAATAAGAGAGGACCTTGTATTTGACAATGCTATCACTCTTTGGTGCTGTGGCGACCAGGTAAGAAAAGGTGCTGCTACAAACGCTATACAAATTGCAGAAGAGCTTATAAAATAATCAAAAACAACCACAGGGACGCCCCTGTGGTTGTTTTTTCGAAAAATTCAGTTGTAAAAAAGCTCCCGAAATTCGGGAGCTTTTTGTTTTTATCCAACGATACCGCTTCTTTCAACGCCTTCGACAATCTTATTTTGTACGAAAAGATATACAATAATAAGTGGCATTACTATAAGTATAGATGCTGTTCCTTTAATAGCAGATTCGTACATTGGAATTTTACTGTACTGTGACAGAGACGTAGGTATTTCCGCTATGTCGTTTATCAGTTTTATAGCGTCCTCGCTTTTCCAATAAGCAGGTGTATAGAATACTGAATTTCTTGCAATAAAGAATTCGTCCGTCCATTGCCAAGCAAATGCGAATATAAATACTGTTATAAGCATTGGCACGGAAATAGGAAGAATAATATTGAAGAATGTTCTGTACGTACTTGAGCCGTCAACGTAAGCTGACTCCTCAAGCTCATCGGGAACGCCCTTAAAGAACTGTCTTAACATAAAGATAAACAAGCCGTTTTTAAATCCAAGACCGGTTATAGAGAAAATGTATAACGGTGCAAGTGAATTTACAATACCGCCCTTAAAAATACCAAGAGCATTTAAAATGTAGCCTGCCGGATTGCTTGTGCTGAAACGTTGGAAATATCTTTGCATAGCATATTGAAGGCTCTCTTGAGGAACCATCATAGTGAAAATAACTATGAAGAACAAAAGATTGTTGCCCTTAAACTTGAATTTTGCAAGTCCGTATGCTATAAGTGCGCAAACGAGTGTTTGTATCAACGCTGTCGATATCGATATTAAGAAGGTATTCAAAAGTCCTCTTAAATAACCATTTTCCAAAATGATATATTTGTATTGCTCTATGGTTGGATTTTTTGAAATAAGAACTACCGTTACGTCCTTAAAGTCACTTCCTGACATAAATGACGCGAATATCTTCGTAATGTACGGATAAAGTATTACGTAGGATACACCTACAAGTAATACGAGCTTGAATATTAAAAAGATTACCCTTTTAAAGAAGAAGCTATTTATAAATTTTGCCTTTAATCTTTCGGAAAGAGGAGCTCTTTCAAAATCAACACGAATCTTGTTTTTTGATTCTCTTTTAATTTTTGTGGTACTATCCATCTTCTCCCCCTCCTTAGTCTCTTCTCTGGTAGAATACAAAGGTCTTAAGTATCAGTGCCACTATTACAATAAACAGTAATACTATGCCTATGTAAATCCACGCCATCGTTCCTGCTACCGAAGGACCGCCGACACCCGGATCCTTGTAGTCACCGCTACGGTTAAGAGCGCTCTTCATAAGTCCCATAACTCTGTTATCATAACAGGTGAACAGGTCAATAACAGTATATACTGCGTTAACCAAAATCATTGGGCTTATCATTGGCAACGTAATTTTCCAGAACGTTTCCCAAGCTGAAGCGCCTTCAACCTGACAGGATTCATAGATTGACGGAGATATAGACTGTAAGCCTGATAGGAATATAAGCATTTGTACACCGGAACGGCTTACAATATCGAAAATGTTATTTACAAGATTTGTTACGTATTCAACAAGTCCTGCACCAAGCTTAATTCCGCCAAGAAGCTGTTGAATATCAAGAGCAGATACAATTCCCGCTGCTTCTTCACCGGTATTCGTATCAATTGCGCCTGATGAACCGCTTACGGCGTCACCAAATGCATCTATTGAGTTAATTCTGTCAATAATACCCGTTGACAAAATAACCGGCAAGAAGAATATAGCACGGAATGCCGCACGGCCTGTCATTTTCTGATTAAGTATGATAGCCATAAATAATGCAAAAATAACTATTGCAGGAATTTGAAGAATCAAATCCTCAAGACCGTCAACAATCGTAATCGGGAACCATGGGTCCGTTGTAAGCACCTGCTGATAATACTTAAAGCCTACAAAGGTCATAGTGCCGTTTGAAGCAATATCAGAAAACGTAACCTTCAACGAGATGAAAATGATTGGTGCATATACGAAGAAGATACCAAGTACAAACGGAAGAGCGAATATCCAGCCCGACAAGGACCTTCTTTGAAGAAGAGAAAGTTTTCCTCTCTTTTTGCGAGCCATTTCTTGCTCAGCAAGTCTTTTTCTTACTCCACCTCTTGGAATCTGGCTTCTTATGTTAGGTGTTTTTGCATAATCAAGCCCCTTTACGCTGAGTTCGTATTCCTTATTATCGGAGGAATTACTGGTAAGCGTAGCTTCATAAGAGTTTTTTCTTATTTGATCATTTAAGCTCATTTGTTTTTCCCTCCTTATTTAGAATATTCCGCATAGCTAAACGGTTTGATTTCATAAGTTTTGCCCTCATAGTTAACTACTACGTCAAAGGAGTTATAGTTAAGAATGAAGCCCTTGTTGTTTTCATAAACTACTAAAACAACGTTTGAATTATTTATGCTTACATTATCAGCTTTACGAACTACATCGTAGCCGTATTCACAGTTCATAAACTCGTGTTCAACGATATATTTATCCTGTTTATCCTTCATAAGCGCATTGAATTCTTTGTATAGAGAAATAATGTCATCCTTAAGAATAGAATATTTTACAGAATAATATTTGTTATATTTCTTGTCGAACTTCAGATATTCGGTATTTTGCATAGCAATAGTGAAATAAAGCGATGAACCGTTTTCAAGAGCCTTCAAGAACATATAGTCGCTGTCGCCATCCATATTGATAGCATTGCCTGCAAATACCTTTGAACCGTGATAAACGATGCCGTAGAAAGGTACTGCCTCGCTTTGAATCAAGAAACGGCTTGAGTCAAGCGATGCGCCCAAAATTGATGAAGCGTAAGGTATTGCATAAGCGTTTCCGGAATCAACAATAAGATTATATCCCTTATTTGTAGCGTTTTCTTTTTTACCTGAAAGAAGCTGAAGCATTTCTACAACCTTAAGCTTAGATGCTTCTCTGTCGTAATAATCTTCCTTATCAAGGTCTGAGTTAAGGTCCGAACCAAGTGTTCTTACGGCAATTGTTGAAATCTGATATTTTGAAGCATCTTTATAGAATTTTTCATAAGCTAAAGCATAGGATGCGCTGGAAATAGCAACGCCGCCCGTTCTTTCAAAGGTTTGTGTAGAAGCGTTATATTCACGCTTTGTAGAATATCTGTTATCAAGAGTTCTTACACCGTTACTCTTATAGCTAAAGCCGCTGAATTTTTTAATTCCTTGAGAATATGTAAATTCAAAGTCAGGTGCTATTTCAACGCCTGCTCCCTTTGCATAATCAAGTAAAGCATTGAATCCATCCTTGCCGCCAAGTACCTTTTGCCACTTAACTGACGTAGGATACGTAGAATTAAGACCACCGTTTGCAAATCCCTTAAGAATGAAGGACATATTTCCAAGACCTGCATCTGAAAGTTCCTTATGAATAGTCTTTATATCCTCAAACGTCGTAAGAGCCTTGTGTACCTTTACAGGGAAGGTAAGGAATTTGTCGTCTACCTGAATTGAACCGAACACCTCGATAAACAGCTTTGTAAAATCATTTATGTTTTCAGCCTTGATTTTATCAAGTGTTCCGTTTGCTATCAAGTAATCTCTGTAATAATTTGCCATGCCCATATACGTAGAATCGTATTTTTCATCCTTATCTGAAAGCATTGCATAGCTAATTGTAAATTTGCCCTTGTAAATTTCATCTGCTGTTACGCTGATTATGTTACTTGTAGTAGTACCGCTGGAGAATGCATCTGCAAGGTCATACTTATCAGTTGAGATAAGCTTAAAGCTTGGATATGCAGTATGGTAAAATACTGTGTGAACAGATGAGATGGTTGCTTGTGCATCGCCTTCCTCTATAATCGCAAAATATCCGCTGTTTTTATCTGCATTGTTTAATCCAAATACAGGCATTGAATATTTTTCAACGTTTCTATCGGAAATTTGATATAAAGCATAGTCTGTTCCGTAAAGTGTTCCTATTACATTATCAAAAATATTATTTGCTACAACATCCTCAAATCTTACAAGCGCTCCGCTTCCGTCAGGAAGGAATGTGTATCCCTTACTTTCTCTGGTTGCAGCTGCCATATAAGGTAGAAGTGTGAGTGATGATATGTAATACTTATCCTTGTTGTATGATACTGTGCTTGCGTCAAGAGAAGCCTTAAAGCCTTGGTTGCTTACTGTATAATCTACAACGAAAGTAAAGTTTGGTTGCTCGTCCATTACAAACTTATCACCGTCGTTTTCTTCCTTTACTGCTTCATAATCTATATGAAGCTGTTCAAAAGTATAATCAGTATATTTAACAATTTTATCTGCTGCCTTCGTCCACTCATCTATATTTTTTGCGTCAAGATTGATTACGTAGATTGGAGTGTTTTCACAGATAGGGTATTTCTGTATCATACTCTTGCGTTTTGGCTCTGAGTTAACAAAGTCGCCATTTTCTTTCTTTTCGTTAGGATAATACTTAATGTATAAGCCCAGAACACTCTTTCTATCTCTTGAGGACATTGGCTCAAGTAAAGCATCAAGCTTTGAAACCTCTATCTTCAATGGTAAAAGAAGTTCTTTTCTTGCATCACCTAAGGTGTATTGTACGGAAATACCGTTTTCTGTAGGTGTTATTTTTAATTGATTTTCATAGGTTATGCAGTCGTTATAGCTGTAGTAAGTTTTTTCGCCTGCAACACCTATTGTTACATAGTTTAAGAACACCTGTGACAAATACTGTCCTTTAACATCGTTTGTTACTGACATTGATGCAACATCGTAAGGATTGGACAAAATAATTTGTCCTGTTACCTTGTTCTTTACGCCGATTTCACAAGAAACCTCATCATAGTAAAGCTCAATTTCTCCGTTTTCACTTGTTGAAGCAAGCTTCATTGTTGCAAGCTTGGCTTCCTCGTTTTCAAAGACGTCCTTTAAATGATTAGCGTCTGCTGAAACAACACCAATCATCATTGGTACAATCATAAGTACGGCAAGGAACGCCGCTAATATTCTGTTTTTCATTTATGCGTCCTCCCTTACCTATAGCTTATTTCGCTGATTATTGTAGTTACAAACGTTGACATCTTTGTAAGAAGTGATGTGAACAATACAGCAATAAACATAATGAACACCATTCCCACAAGAGTTGCTACTACTGTAAGAACGTTTTTGCCCGATGTGTAATCGTGAGTTACCTGTAAACCAAGAACTAATAAAAGTCCCATCCATATATATGCCACGGAAACTATCAACGTGGTAATTTGTCCCTCTGTACCAACTAAGAAGTTAGTAAGAACTGTTGATACAATTACTAATACAGGTACCGGGAACAATGAATATGATGCGGCAATAAATATGTCCTTTAAGCTTCCCTCACCATCAAATAGTGTTGTAAAGCACCAGTTTGCTATAATTACAAGTACAAACGGGATAAGAACTGAGAAAATCTGTCCAAACATTGAGCCTGTTTTTCCCTGAGGATTGTAATAATATCCTTGTCCCTGTGACTGGTACATAAACGCAACTATTGTTGCGGCGATAAATACGATTGATGCTCTTACTGAACCGCGCTTTTCGTGCTTCAAATCCCAGAAGCCGTCAAACGGATGGAACATTAAGTGGAATCCAAACGTCAGCTCCTCTTTGAAGGTTTTTGGTCCTGCCTTGGTAGCTGCCGCCTTATTTATCTTTCCTGCCTTCTTAAATACCAATGATACTAACCATATAATTGCTATGATACCGATTATCATTGGAATAAAGAGTTTTTCCATTGATTGCTTACGGAGTTCTTTATACGTTAACGCATAGTTTTCTACGTCGAATGCATTTTTGAAGTATTGCTGTGCTTCCTCGTAATCACCCTTACGGTACATAGCCTTACCCTTTTCAACGTAAGCGGTATCGAAGTTATTGTTTCTTGCAAGAACCTCATCCCACTTTTCGGTAGCCTTATCGTATTCTCTTTGGTTTTGTAATTGAATAGCCTCGTCAAGAAGAACCGCATATTCTGTTCTTCTGTATACAGTAAACGCATTTACCGTTGTGTCAAGAACTATTATATTTGAACCTTGATACGTAATTGAAACGGCTTGTGTAAGGTTACCGAGCTGTGAACCTCTGTCGCCGAAAATGTAAAGAAGGTTACCGTCTCTATCGTACGTATAAATCTTTGAACGCTTTTGGTCAATAATTGACCATACGCCGTTTTGTCCGCTGGCTATATCTGAAATCTGTGACGGTCCCTTCGGCGCTGTTGCATTAGGTCCGGTAAGCACTTTTGTAGCATCAATATCTACCTCTCCGGAAGGAGCAAAGAAGCCGTTACGATTCATAATATCAGTTCCGTTAGCGTTAAGGAGTCTAACAGGTGAGCCTGTTGTTTCCTTGGACGTAAGCTGGGCGGTTTGTGAAGCCATATCCTCCGCATTTTCGGAAGAATACATAATTGTTGCATATACAAACTCGCCTGTTGTTTTATCAAGGTCGAGAGTGTTGTAGGCGGTAGGAACGAAAATCAATCTATCGCCTGCGGTTTTGCTGAATTTTTGAATTAACGCATCAAGAGCGCTGATTGTTACCTTTGGTGCGCCGATAAAGTTAATAAATTCGCCCTGATACGTCATAACGATTATACCCTGTGTTGTTACGTTTGACGCTACATAAATTCTTCCGTATTTATCAACAACGCAGCTTGCGGGAGCGTAGCCCTGATTTTCACCAAAAAGCTCTGATTCAGGTTTGCCGATTTCTCTTACAAATTCACCGGTGTCCTGATCGAAAACCAGAAGTCTGGCATTAAACGTATCACATACGTAAAGACCTTTAAAATCACCGTCATCAACCACGAATGTGCTGCTTGGATTACTAAAGGTATCGTCAACGCCGTGTTGGTTTACAAATCCTTCAATTATATATTTAAGCTCATAATACTCATCAAGAACAACTATTCTGTTATTACCTTTATCTGTAATATAAATGTTGCCTTTATTGTCAGCTTCAATATCGGAAGGAGCTTTAAGCTTAACGTCAAGTCCTAACGCCATTGAATCAACAATTTTGTCAGGAACGTACGCGTCAGGTGAATCAAGAACCTCTCCGTCAATGGAATAGGTATAGGTTGAATAAGGTACTGTTGCACTTACAACGGACGAAAGGAGCATCATGAGTGCTAATACTATTAAAATTATTCTGTTTAGCTTTTTCATAATTCCTCCTTAATCCTTCATACCGCTGGTTGCCATTGTTTCAATAATGTTACTTTGTGTTATTACAAATACTAAAATCGGAACAATCATCATAATAACCGTACCTGCTGCCGAAGCGCCTGCACGAGCTACACCGCCTGCGGTAATCTGTGCGATTGCATAGTTAAGTGTTTTAAACTGTTCACTGTAAATATACGGTGATGAGCCTGTCTGCCATAAGCCTTGGAATGAATAGATAATAAGAGTCAGCCAAGCGGGCTTAACCATTGGCATTGCAATTTGCCAGAACGTACGAAGCTCGCTACAACCGTCAAGACGCGCACTTTCGAGAACGTCGTCGGAAATTGATGAATCCATAAACTGCTTCATAAGGTAAAGTCCCATTGTTGAGCCCCATGCCGGAATGATAATTGCAAAGGGATTATCCATAAGACCAATGGTTTTAAGTGTTAAAAAGTTTGCAATAGCTGTTACGGTTGAGGTAAACATAAGTGACTTCTGCATAAGCCAGAATATGCCTTTTCTTCCCGGGAAAGGAATCTTTGCAAGGGCATACGCTGCAATTGATGAGAAGAACAGGTTACCGAACGTACCGGCTGCTGTAATGAATACTGTGTTGAATATGTATCTTGAGAATGGAACCCATGAGGTATTAAGTAAGCTGAACAAGTCAGTAAAGTTTTTCCACGTAGGCTTTGATACATAAAATCTTGGTGGGAACATCCAAAGCTCATCAAGAGGCTTTAAGGATTGTATAAACGTATAGTACATAGGAAGGAACATAAATACTCCCATTATTGCAAGGAATACAAATATTCCAGTGTCGCCTCCTACCGAACGGTTAAGGACGACTTGATGATTTCTTACGCGCATTTTCTGCTCTCTAATTCTCATATTATTGTCCTACCTTCGATAGTGCTTTATTTACTACTGTGTTTGCTCCTATCATAATAAGGAACAAAACAAACGCGATAGCAGAGGCATATCCTACCTCCCAACGCTGGCTACCATAGTCCTCAAGACAGTGCATGATTGTATGGCATGAATAGTTTACTGACGGGAAACCGCAAAGTGCTGTTACGACACCGCCGAAGCCGAATGAGCCTGTGATTGCCATTACGGCACCGAACATAAGCTGAGGACGCATCATTGGCAAGGTAATAAACCAAAGCTCCTGCCATCTGTTTTTAATTCCGTCAACCGCTGCTGCTTCAAACAAGCTTTTGTTAATTGTCTGTAATCCCGCGATGAATGAAAGGAACGCTGTACCAAGTGACATCCATAGCGCAACTACGATACAAAGCGTCATCGCATACTTTTCATCATAGAACCAAAGAATAGGTGTATCTATAATGCCAAGGTCAAGCAAAATACCGTTTACAATACCGTAAGAGTCATTTGAGAACATAATACCCCAAATAAGGTATACTGAACCGGAAATTGACGGCGCATAGAATACAAGTGTTACAAGAGCTCTTAATCTTGGGGAAAGCTCGTTAATAAACCAAGCCACAAGGAATGAGAGCATATACGAAACAGGTCCTGTTATTGCTGCAAAGATCAAGGTGTTCTTACAAGCCAAAATAAAGATATCGTCATCGAAGAACAGTCTTGTATAGTTTGATATACCAACGAACATATCCCAGTTCATTTCAAGCATATTGAAGTTAGTAAAGCTGAGTATGAGCGAAAGTCCAACAGGGAAAGCAATAAAGAGTAAGAACACGAACATAAACGGCGCTATCATAATATAAGCAACCTTATGCTTTTTCATCTCTTTCCATGTCCATTGTGCTTTTGTCATATCCTTACGGCATACCGCTTTTTTCTTTGAAAGCGCTTCTTCTGCATCTTTTGAAGATGAGTCTGCCTCAATAACACTGTCGTTATGTAAATTTTCTTGAGCTTCTACTGCTTCTTCAGCTTCGATGGCTTCTTTTTTATTTAATTCTTCCATTTACATTTCTCTCCTTTTCAGTGTTATTTATCGTTTAAAGCAGGATTTGCTTTTAGGTCTGCAAGGGTTTGTCCGATTTCGAGAACGTCCATGCCGAACTCTTGACGTTTTCTGATAATTTCCTTATTGATTGTATTAACGTAATCCATAAGAGCGTCTGCAGGATCCTTACCCTCATTATAAGCCGCTAAAAATGCAAAGCTTACGTAACGGGCAAGATAGTAGCTTCCCGGATGGTTCTCTACCGCTGCAAGATTTTCAAACTGTGCAAGAATGTTTGTTGCTTCCTCATTTGTCCAAGGCAATTCTGCTAAAGCCTCTGTATTTGCCGTTGCAGGTCTTGCCGCAATTCCCTTAATTGATACAATATCGTTTGAATAAGGAATTTGGAAATCAGCAGATGTGTACCATTTCATAAATTCCCAAGCGTTTTGCTGATTTTCGCTTCCTGCAAGCATTATACATCCGGTAACGCCTGCCATTGAACAGTTGTTGATATATTTTTCGCCTGTTTCCTCATCAACCATCTCATAACCCGGAAGTGGAACGAATGACCACAAGCCGGAAAGCTCAGATGCAAATATTGCTAATTGGTTACAAGCTGTATAGCTTGCGATACCGATTGGCATTTCACCTGTTCTGAAACGGTTTGAAAAATCGTATGTATATGGAAGTGAGTACTGTGTGTACATATTGCAAAGCTTTGTAAATGCGTTTAATACACCGGGATCATCAAAGTTGATACGCATGCCCTCGTCTGCATACGCCTCATTACCGCTTTGATAGATAAAGGTATACATATCGTTTTGAATACCTATTTCCATATTATTATATTGTAGAACGGGAAGGATACTTAATAAGTCATCCCATGTTTTAGGGATTTCGAGACCGAGAGAGGCAAGCACGTCCTTACGATAGAACATCATTGAGAACGTAAGTGAGTCAGGAAGCGCATAATACGTTTGCTCTGTTATTTCTGTTTCTACGTCATAGTTGTATAACGTTAGAGGAATAACAGCTGCTTCAGGGAATGCTGAAAGTACGTCATTTCCGTTCTTAAGATCCTCTTCAACGAACGTGTTAAGAGGAACTACCGCATTACGGAGAGCATAGTCGATTATCGTTGTGCTTCCTTCCATGAGTGACACGTCAGGACCAACACCTGCTAAAACTGACGGAAGAAGTGTACCGCCGGATACAAGCTTAAGGTTAACGCTTATGTTACTTTTTGGAGTAAAGCTATTATCTGCAAGGTTTCTTATGATTTGAGCTTCTTCACGACCTGCGCTTGCACCTGTTGTTACCCATACCTCAACAGGATCCTTTTTAACCTCGTCGCTTGTCGCGCCTAAGGAGTTATAGTCTGTCGTAAAGCTGTAATAGAAAAGCTTAATCTGATACCAGAATGAAGCAAAGAAGCCGGCTTCTCCCTTTGGAACTGCTGTCTCAGAGTCCTGTACCAAAATATAGTCAACTTGAAGCGGCTGTGTCTTAGCACTGTTAATCCAAGTTCCGAGAGAACCGATTTGAGTCTTTAAGGTAGCAAGATTTCCAGGTATTTGCTTCTCGTCACTTGCCATCTTATTCAAAAGGAGGTAAAGCTGCTGAATTGTTGCAGTTTTTTCACCCTTACCTACTTGAACGTCCAAGTAATTATAAACGTTCTTAAGGTTTTCAGATTCAATCATCATTGTCTTAAGAACATCAGGCATAACTCTTGAGAAATTATACGTACGGTTTTCGTCAGGGTCACTACCTGTAAGCTTAAGAATTTCAAGGTAACAGCTGTTTATGTTAGAAAGCGTTGAATTAACCTGCTGGATAATAGTTGACATTTCACCAAGAACAGCCTCTATCTTAATTTCATGCTTTCCTGCAGTCAAATAGAATTTAAACTCATTCTTTTCATCACCAAGCTTAACAGTTTCCCAGCTGCTTGTAAATGGGAAACGGCAGTTAGCTGCTTCCGCAAAAGGCAATTCGTTGTCAATATATATCTTTCTTGAAACATACATACCGCTAAGAAGATCCTGCTTATATCTTAATACGATTGAGTAGTATCCGTCCTCGGGAACCTCAATCTCATAAGTCATCCATTCTCCAACAGTTTGCCATTGTTCTTTACCTACCGTATTATATTTTGTAACCTGAGCAGATTGCTCTCCTGTAACACCTGTTGTAAGAGGTGACGTTCTGTCATTTACAGGATACATAGTTACGTTTGAAACCTTATTAGGTGATTCAGCTTCTATCTTGATAGGATTGATATTAACAGTTGTACCAACTCCGTGCTCCTTAAGATAGTCTGAATAAGAAACAACGTTCTTTTGTGGACGAAGCGTTATTTTATTGATGTAAACAGGCTCTCTTACACTTTCAAAGGTAATGGTGTTTTCGCCCTGTTCAAAATAGAACTCAAACGGATTTGTATAAAAGCCGTTGGAATCAATCAGCTCATACTCCAACCAACCAAGAGATGGGATAACCTCCGGACGAATGTCATTTCCGTTCGTATCTTTTTCAAATGTTTTGTTTCCGTTTTCATCAATCGTATAATTGTACTCCCAAATTTTTGAAAGAACAATGGAACGAGCCTCTGAAAAAGGAACCTCTCCGTTTACATAGAATATTCTTTCTACAGAGTTTGTTTTATCATCGTCGGCTTGGCAATATTCAATTGCAATAACGTAGTTACCTGCGTTTTCCACATTGAATTTCCAGGTTACTGAACCTGAGCCTTGAGTGTATAAAACATTCTCCTTTCCTTGCCAATTAACAATCTGATAATTTTCTTCCCCTTTTTCACTTTTTACAAGGTACTTGTCATCAGCTGCAAAAATGACAATTTCTCCCTCACCTTTCGGTGCGTCAACATAGCTCTTTCTGTATTCTGCGTAAGTGAGTGCATTCAAAATTTCACCAACGTCAGCAATACTTCCGGCGCCATTATTATTAGCGGCTGAAAGTGGAATTATCATAGTTGAGACGAGCATGATAATACACAAAAGCAACGCTAATAACTTTCTTGCTTTTCTTCTCATAAGAAATCCTCCGTTTTTTTATCGCACATTTAAGTAGATACATGTATATGCGCACATACGCATATATATAATGTACAGCCTATTCTATCACAAACCGCCAATAAATGTCAAGAACAATATTTTTGCGTTATTATTTGTATTATAAAATTTTGCACGCAAACATTATTGTATGCGCACAAATGATATACCGTTATAATTCCGCACAAAGCCTTGTAGCATTAGGGTTTACAGGGTTTTTACAGTTATTTACAGCGTCGCCACCATTTGGTTATATTTCACAAAAACGCTTATGCATTTTTGTGCAACATATCCAACGTCGAGAAAATTATTATTTTTTGTGCAAAACAGTAATTTTTGGAACAAATCACACTTGACAATTGCAGGTTAAAAATGTATAATTAGTATAGTAAAAATTTGTTAAAGGACTGGTAATTTTATGTACTATTTAGGTATTGACCTTGGCGGCACCAATATTGCTGTTGGCGTAGTTGATGAAAACTACAAGATTATTAAGAAAAAAAGTACTCCTACTATGGCAAACCGCGACGGTAAGCTAATTATAAAGGATATGGCAAACGTATGTAAGGCTGTTATTGAAGAATGCGGTCTTACTATTGACGATATTGAGTATGCAGGTATTGCAACTCCCGGTACGGCTAACTCAGATACCGGTATTGTTGAGTATGCAAACAACCTCCCGTTTGTAAATTTTCCTATTGCTGACTTACTCAAGGAATATTTGGGTATCAAAAAGGTTTACATAGAAAATGACGCTAATGCAGCAGCAAAGGCTGAGGCTATTGCAGGCGCAGCAAAAGGCGCTAAATATTCCGTTATGATTACTCTTGGAACAGGTCTTGGCGGCGGTATAGTTCTTGACGGTCAGGTTTACTCCGGTTTCAATCACGCAGGTGCTGAGCTTGGTCACATAGTAATAGAAAAAGACGGCAAGCAATGTTCTTGCGGAAGAAAGGGTTGTTGGGAAACATACAGCTCTGCTACCGGTCTTACAAACATGACAAAGGAACACGTTATAAAGGCTCGTAACGAAGGCAGAAAAACTCTTATCGAGGACTTGATTAACGGTGATTTAAACAATGCTAACGCAAGGGTTGCCTTTGCGGCTATGAAGCAGGGCGACCAGGTTGGTAAAGAAATCGTTGACGAATTTATTTCTTACCTTGCTTGCGGAATTGCAAACGTAATAAATATTTTCCAACCGAACGTTCTCTCTATCGGCGGTGGAGTTTGTAACGAAAAGGATTATTTGTTAGTACCGCTTAAGGAAGCGATTTTCAAGCAAACATATACAAAAGAAGGTTCCAGACAAACCGAAATCAAGATTGCTGAAATGGGCAACGATGCAGGTATTGTTGGAGCTGCAGTTTTAGGTTTATAATTCATTTAGCCTCTCATAAATCGTGAGAGGCTAATTTTGTAACGATTCAGAAAAGGAGGTGACGGTATGAATTTGGATACACCACTCATAAATTTAAACGGTGTAGGTGATAAGCACTTTAAATCTTTTACAAGAAACAATCTGCACACCGTTGAAGATTTACTGTACTATTTGCCAAAAGCATATCAAAACAGAGGCGACATAAAAAATCTTGACCAAAGTGAATTTTATGACCAATATCACTCATACGTTCTCACCGTCGCTACCGAGCCGAAAATTGCCAAAATACGCAGAGGCATGGAGCTACTGAAATTCAAGGCTTATGACGATACGGGCGCTGTTAATATTACCTTCTTTAATCAAAATTACTTAAAAGATATTTTTCGTACCGGAGGCGTATTTAGATTTTGGGGTAAGGTAACTAAAGAAAAACATACGCTGTTTTTAAATTCTCCTTCTTACGATGCTGTTATTCCCGAAAAATACCTGGCTCCTCTTGTATCCGTTTACCCGCTTTTTTCCGGAGTAAATCAAAAATATCTTTCGAAGCTGCTTAAGGATATCATAGCAAACGTTCCTCTAATGCTTAAAGATTATTTACCCGAAAGCATACGTCAGAAAACAGGCTTATGTACTCTTCCCTACGCACTGCGTAATATTCATTTTCCCGAGAGTGAGGATGCTCTTGACAGAGCCATAAAAAGATTAACCTTTGACGAGCTGTTCACGTTTGCCATAGCGGTTTCAAGTATGAAAAATGCCACCGTAAGAAAAAATGCTCCTATTATGAATGACACGGACGTATCTCCTCTTTATTCTCTATTGAGCTATGAGCCTACTAACGCTCAAAAGAAAGCAATCAACGAAATTTGTTATGATTTGGGTCCCAAAAACGCAGTTTATATCAAAACCAAGCCGATGTCCAGAATCGTGGTGGGAGACGTAGGAAGCGGAAAAACGCTGTGTGCCGAAGCCGCCGCATACATAGTATGCAAAAACGGTTATCAATGTGCGCTTATGTGTCCTACGGAAATTTTAGCTTTTCAGCACTACGAGGATCTACATCATACCTTTGAAAAGCTTGGCATCAATTGTGCGCTACTAACAGGAGCAACTCCGGCAAAGAGCAAAGCTACGATACTTAACGGCTTAAAAAATGGAAAAATACAATTTGTTATAGGAACTCACGCTCTTATTCAATCATCGGTTGAATTTCAAAATTTAGCTCTTGCAATCACAGACGAGCAGCATCGCTTTGGTGCTATGCAAAGAGCTTCTCTTTCCGAAAAAAACAATGGTACTCATACCCTTGTAATGAGCGCTACTCCTATTCCAAGAACGCTTTCGTTTATGATGTACGGCGACCTTGATATTTCCGTAATTAACGAAATGCCCCCCGGCAGACAGCGTGTAGATACGTTTGTCGTTGACGAGGGATATCGAGACAGGCTAAACGCTTTTATAAGAAAGCAGGTAGAAACCGGAAATCAAGTTTATATTGTTTGCCCCTCTGTTGAAGAAAAGAAGGACGACATTGATAATACAGTCGACTATAATCCCTTCAAATCATTTTTTGAAAACGAGCAAACGCCCCTAAAGGCGGCAATAGATTACGCCAACGAGCTAAAGCAAGGTGTTTTTCCCGATTTTTGCGTTGAATTTATACACGGCAAAATGAAAGCCAAAGAAAAGGACGCTATAATGATGGCGTTTGCAAGAAACGAAATTAACGTTCTTGTTTCCACCACCGTAATAGAGGTTGGAGTTAACGTTCCGAATGCTACACTTATGATAGTGGAAAACGCAGAGCGCTTTGGCCTTTCTCAATTACACCAATTAAGAGGGCGTGTCGGAAGGGGAAAACACAAGTCTTACTGTGTTCTCGTTTCCGACTCTAAAGGAGAAACCGCCAAAGAACGCTTGCAAATTATGCGCACTGTTTACGACGGCTACTCCATAGCAGAAAAAGATTTGCAAATGCGCGGTCCCGGTGACTTTTTCTCGTCCGGCTCATCTATTCGTCAATCAGGTCAAATTTCCTTTGACATTGCAAACAAATGCACCGATAACGATTTTGTTATGCTATCATTCGAATGTGCAAGAAGCGTATTAAATAGTGACCCAACCTTAACACTGGACGAGCATAAGCTCCTGCGTCAAAGAGTGCAAAAAATATACACTGAAAAATCAAATACTATAAACTAAAAAGCTACCGTATTTAACGTGATACTTCTATTGTAGTATTACGCCAATACAGTAGCTTTTTATTTTTAATTGTTCGATTTTTCAATAGACAGTGAGTAGCAACGCAGTATAACGACGCTTATTTCTTTACCGTTTGAGAGTTAAGAAGCAAGTTAGACAAGGCGCAACACAGCTGACAGGCGATGGCAATCTTTTGATTGTCGAGGTTGTCAGCGAGTAGCAACGCAGCATAACGCAGCTTATCGCCATTTTCAAAACAAAATCTTGAGCTTTTTGGAGGTTAGAAGCAAGTTAGGCAAGGCGCAACACAGCTGACAGGCGATGGCAATCTTTCGATTGTCAAGGTTGTCAGCGAGTAGCAACGCAGCATAACGCAGCTTATCGCCTTCAAAAATTAGCCGTGGAAAAGCTTTTTAGTCTGATACATAGGCTCACACGTTAGGTTTATGCCTAACTTTCTAAACGTAGCTGTATCAACGGGACTGAGTATCACGGAAGAGTGAAGCTCCGCTCCTTTTAGCTTTTTAAGAGCGTCCATAGCTTTTTTTGCCGGTTCACTCGTTGCCGCTGTTATTGCAAGAGCAATAAGAACCTCATCTGTATGTAATCTCGGATTGTGATTTCCCAAATTTTCGATTTTTAGCTTTTGTACAGGCTCTAAAACCTCGTGAGAAATTATGTCAAGCTCCATATCAATATCTGCAATCGTTTTAATTGCGTTAATAAGAACGGCAGATGATGCGCCTAAAAGCGATGAGGTTTTTCCGGTAACTATTCTTCCGTCACAAAGTTCTATAGCTGCCGCAGGTGCGCTTGTTTCTTTGGCTTTTTCCAGTGCAGCATGTATGCATTTTCTCTGTTTTATATTTATTCCGCTTTGGTTCATAAGAAGCTTTATTTTGTTAATTTCTTCCTCACATTCACTACCTTTTCTTTGGTTGCACAATGCGTTGTAATATCTTCTTATGATTTCGTTGTTTGCGGCTTCTCTGACTGCGTCGTCGTCAACTATGCAATTCCCCGCCATATTGACGCCCATATCGGTAGGAGATTTATAAGGACACTGCCCCATAATTCCTTCAAACATAGCGCGTAAAACAGGGAAAATTTCTACGTCACGGTTGTAATTTATTGCAGTTGTACCGTAAGCCTCCAAATGGAATGGGTCAATCATATTTATATCATTTAAATCCGCTGTTGCAGATTCATAAGCAACATTAACAGGGTGAGACAGAGGAATGTTCCAAATAGGGAAGGTTTCAAATTTAGCGTATCCCGCCTTAACACCGCGCTTATGCTCGTGATAAATTTGAGATAGACAGGTTCCCATTTTTCCGCTTCCCGGACCGGGAGCGGTTACTATAACCAACGAACGTTCCGTTTCTATATATTCATTTTTGCCATAGCCCTCATCGCTTACGATAAAATCAACGTCATAAGGATAATTTTTGATAGGATAATGCTTATAAACCTTTAAGCCGCGACTTTCGAGCTTGTTTTTGAAGCATTCAACGCTTGCTGTTGAATCGTATCGTGTAAGAACTACACTTCCAACGTACAATCCGCAGCCACGGAATGCATCAATAAGACGAAACACCTCTAAATCATAAGTTATGCCGAGATCTCCTCTTACCTTGTTTTTCTCAATATCGTGAGCATTTACAACGATAATTACCTCGGCTTGCTCCTTTAATTCGGCAAGCATCTTTATTTTACTGTCCGGAGCAAAACCCGGAAGCACTCTTGACGCATGATGGTCGTCAAAAAGCTTACCGCCAAATTCAAGATATAGCTTGCCACCAAATTGTGCTATTCTTTCCTTGATTTTTTCGGATTGGGTCTTAAGATACTTGTTATTATCAAAGCCTATTTTATACATCTTTCATCCTCTTCTATCTGTTATCTTAAAATGTATGGGAATGCCGTGATTGTATTTTGTATTTACCTCTCCTTGAATGAGGGGATATAAATATTCCATACACTCGTCGGTCACATAATTTCCTTTTTCATTGATAAAGCTTTTTGGCATACGCTTTATCTTGTTCGCTACTCTGCTTGCCTCTACGTAAGACGGAATTACCTTGTAATTTTCTCTTACCCGTATAAAATTAACCATTTTACCGCTTATATTCTCTTTTTTGGTGCTATTCACAGCAAATTTACCAAGAGTACAGCTTTCCTTCAAATCCGTATAGGAAGCAATATGCGAAGCGCATCTTTGCGGTAAATCAAGAGCAATCGCACGAGTCTTACAGCCAATTCTGCTTTTCAGAAGCTTTTCAAGCTCCGCCGAAGTGCCTGTTAAATATTTATGCCCAAAGGCATCTATCTCTTTTTTCTTGGATTTTTCGGACACATATACGCCGTTTTTATAACAAATACCTTCGCTTACCGCCACCAAAACGTTTGGCTTCTCTTCCAGCTTTTCTTCAACATCCCTGATAAATTTATCATCATCAAAAGGAATTTCCGGGAAATAAATCAAATCAGCTCCGCAAGAGTCTAAATACGAGGGCAATCCGCAAGCAGCAGTAAGCCAGCCCGAATCTCTTCCCATGATTTCAACAATAGTTACCGATTTTTCGTTATACGACAATATATCTCTTGATATTTCCTGCACTACGGTAGCAATATATTTTGATGCAGAGCCGTAGCCAGGCGTGTGATCAGTCAGCGTTAAATCGTTATCTACTGTTTTAGGTATTCCGATTATTTTTACGCTGCGATTGATTTCTTTGAAATATCTGTCAAGCTTATCCACGGTATCCATAGAATCATTTCCGCCTATATAGAAAAAATAGGAAATTTTATATTTTTCAAAAATACAAGCTATCCTATTATACACGTCGGCACTAAATACGTCAGGTAGCTTTTTCCTACACGAGCCTAATGCAGATGCGGGCGTTAGCGACAGCTTTTCAAGCGCTTGATAATCACCGTACATATAGCTCAAATCAATCAGCTTTTCCTGTAAAAAACCATCTATTCCGTTTTGCATACCGTAGAGTTTATTTATGTTTTCAGAACCCATCGCTCCCAGAATAACTCCTGCAAGCGTTGCATTTATAGCAACAGTCGGTCCTCCGGACTGTCCCACAACTGCATTTCCGTACAAAGCACCCATAATATTCCTCAACAAATCACAAAATAAAGTATAACATAACAGTTAAAAAAAGTCAAACATTATGATATAAATTTTATAATATTTTATTTTTTGTTCTTTGCCGCCATTTTATAGATGAATTTTATATTTTCTCATATTTTTATTTAAAATGCACAATTTTTTTGAGAAAAATTTATTTTTTCTATTTATTTTTATTAAAATGTGTGGTATAATATAAGTGACAAAGGAATATCCTTTGATTTTCTTACAAGAGGTGATTTTATGAAGATGAATTTTACGGCAAGACAAATGAAGGTTTATGATGCAGTTAAAAATACTGCTGAAAAAAAGCTGGCAAAATTCGACAAATTTTTCGATGAAGGTGCGGAAATGGATATTACCTTCTCTATGCCGAAAAATCTTGAAAAGGTTGAAATTACCATCTATTCCAACGGAATGATGTTTCGTGCTGAAGAAGCTGCAGAAACATTTGCTACTGCCATCGACCGTGCAGGCGAGGCTCTTGAAAGACAAATAAGAAAGAATAAAACAAGACTGCAAAAGCGCATTAAGGAAGAGGGCTATGCAATTGTAGATGAGCAGTATCCTTATCTTGACGAAGAAGAAATTTTGCTTGATGAAATTAAAGTAAAATCATTCTCCTTCAAGCCCATGTCACTTGAGGAAGCTATTTTACAAATGAATCTGTTAGGTCACGATTTCTACGTGTTCAAGGATGCTGAAAATAATGAAACCTGTGTGGTTTATAAGCGTAAATCCGGAGGATACGGTTTAATCGTTCCCGAGCTATAATTTTCGTTTATCAAAGGCACACCCAAAGGGTGTGCCTTTTCATATCATATATGCACCGATTATTTCCGTTTAAAGAATAGTTTTTATTGATTTTAAATCACTTATATGATAGAATTATTACAAGAACAAATTACTCAAAAGAGGTATAAAAAATGGATATAAAATACTTATTATCTTTAGTTGACCATACTTACTTGAAACAGGATGCTACGTGGAAGGATATAAAGAACATCTGTGACGATGGTATGGAATATAAAACTGCATCTGTTTGTATTCCTCCCTGCTTTGTCAAGGAAGCCAAGGAATACGTAGGTGATAGAATTAAACTTTGTACCGTTATCGGCTTTCCCAACGGATATTCAAGCACAGCCTCAAAGTTATACGAAACAAAGGACGCTATTGAAAACGGTGCCGATGAAATCGATATGGTTATAAACATCGGTGATTTAAAAAGTAAAAAATACGACAATATTAAAAATGAAATAAGCTTGTTAAAGGAAGTCTGCGGCGATAAGGTTTTAAAGGTCATTATCGAAACCTGCTTATTGACTGATGATGAAAAAATCAAAATGTGCGAAATTGTAACTGACGCAAAAGCAGATTTTATAAAAACTTCAACCGGCTTCTCCACAAGCGGTGCGACATTTGAGGACATAGAGCTTTTCAAAAAACACGTAGGCAAGGACGTAAAAATAAAGGCGGCAGGGGGAATTTCTTCTATTGACGATGCGGAAAAATTCATTTCCCTGGGTGCATCACGCCTTGGAACAAGCAGAATTGTAAAAATATTAAAGAGCGAGGTAAAAAACGATGGCAACTCCACATATTAACGCTAAAGCAGGTGACTTTGCAAAAACCGTTTTAATGCCGGGAGACCCCTTACGCGCTAAATTTATCGCAGAAAACTTTTTAGACAATGCTGTTTTAGTTAACAACGTCAGAGGTATTCAAGGCTACACAGGAACTTATAAGGGAGTACCCGTCAGCGTTATGGCAAGCGGAATGGGCATGCCGTCTATGGGCATATATTCTTACGAATTATTTAGTTTTTTCGGTGTTGAAAACATTTTAAGAGTAGGCTCAGCAGGCGCTTTGCAGGAAAGCATAAAAATAAGAGATATTGTACTTGGTATGGGTGCATGTACAAATTCCAGCTATGGCGACCAATATGCTTTGCCCGGTACGTTTGCCCCTATTGCAAGCTATAAGGTGCTTCAGACGTGTGTTAACGTTGCAAACGAGCTTGGGTATAGCTACCACGTTGGAAATTTGCTGTCATCAGACACGTTTTACAGTGATTTATCCACACTTCCCAAGGAATTTGACCCTAATGCGCTATGGGCAAAAATGGGAGTAATGGCAATAGAAATGGAAGCGGCGGCACTATATATGAATGCGGCAAGGCTCAATAAAAACGCACTTGCTATATGCACTGTATCAGACCACATTATAACGAAAGAGGCAACCACAAGCGAAGAAAGACAGTCAACCTTCACGGAAATGATGAAATTAGCCCTTGAAACTGCAATAAGATTATAATTTACGGTGAAAAAATGAAAAGAATATTTTTAACGGTGCTTGACAGCTTCGGTATAGGATATTTGTCTGATGCAGACAAATTTGGAGACCAAGGTGCAAATACTCTGAAAAGTGTTACAAAGTCAAATAAATTGCACATTCCAAATTTAATAAAATGCGGTCTTGGCAATATTGACGGAGTTGATTGCATTGAAAATTGCGACACCCCATTAGGTCTTTACGGAAAACTACGGGAAAAATCACTTGGCAAGGACACAACTGTAGGACACTGGGAAATTGCGGGTGTGGTTTCGCAAAGACCTTTACCTACCTATCCTTACGGTTTTCCCGATGAAGTAATTAAAGAATTTACTGCTCTTACAGGCTACGGTGTTTTGTGCAACAAGCCATACTCGGGAACACAGGTAATCGCAGATTACGGCAGGGAGCATATTGAAACAGGTAAGCTTATCGTTTACACTTCCAGCGACAGCGTATTTCAAATAGCTGCTCACGAGGACGTTGTTCCTTTAAACAAGCTATACTCTGTGTGCGAAATTGCAAGAAAAATGCTTAAAGGCAAGCACGGTGTCGGAAGAGTTATTGCAAGACCGTTTACAGGGGTATATCCGAATTTTAAAAGAACTGCAAACAGACGGGATTTTTCCTTGGAGCCTACCGACAAGACAGTTCTTGATGCTTTGCGCGAAAAGAGCTATGACGTTATTTCCATAGGTAAAATATACGATATTTTTGCTCATAAAGGCATTAGCGAGTATTATCTTACGCACTCAAACAATGAGGGAATAGAAAAAATGCTCGAAATTATGGATAAGGATTTTTGCGGTCTTTGCTTTACTAATTTAGTTGATTTTGATATGCTTTACGGACACAGGAACGATATAAACGGATACGCTATGGCACTTAATGAGTTCGATAAAGCTTTACCTGACATAATAAGCAAAATAAGAAATGATGATATATTTATCATAACCGCCGATCACGGCTGTGACCCCGGAGATATAAGCACGGACCATACAAGAGAATACGTTCCTTTGATAGTAATTGGTAATAACATAAAAGCCCAAAACCTTGGAGAAATTGAATATTTTTCCTCTATTGCAAAAACGATAAGTGACGTATTTTCGCTTGACTACGAATGCAAGGGCAGTTCCTTTGCAAATCTATTGAAATGACGGAGAGTTTTATAAATGGATATAAATTACAACGAGCTTGTTCAGCTGGCAATATTTACAAGACAGAGAGCTTATGCTCCTTATTCAAATTTTAAGGTAGGTGCATACCTTTTGGATGCTAATGACGAATGTTATTACGGCTGCAACATTGAAAACGCATCCTACTCTGCAACTATTTGCGCAGAAAGAGGAGCATTTATGCAAGCGGTTTCTGTGGGTACAAGAAAATTTAAAGCTATTTGCATAGTTGGCGGTATAGACGAAATCACCGATTTCTGTTATCCTTGCGGCACTTGCTTGCAATTTATGAAGGAATTTTGCGACAAGGATTTTCAAATCGTGCTATATAACGGAAAAGAAATACGCGTACACACTCTCGATGAGCTTCTGCCTCACGGCTTTAATAAGGATAGTATAAAATGAGAGCGTACGATATTATTTACAAAAAACGAAAAGGACTTCCCCTCTCAAAAGAGGAAATTGATTTTATCATAGAGGGATATATGCGCGGTGACGTTGCCGATTACCAGATGTCCTCTCTGCTTATGGCTATTTGCTTCAATTCAATGAATGAGCTTGAAACCTTTTATCTGACCGACGCTATGATAAAATCAGGCGATACCGTTGATTTAAGCGAATTCGGACACTTATCCGTTGATAAACACAGCACAGGTGGCGTAGGAGACAAAACAACACTTATAGTTGCTCCTATCGTTGCTTCACTTGGATGTAAGGTTGCTAAAATGTCAGGACGCGGACTTGGACATACAGGCGGTACTGTTGATAAACTGGAGTCAATTAAAGGATACAAGTCTTCCCTTTCATCCGAAGAGTTTTTAAACCAAGTCAGAAAAACAGGAATTGCTGTAACGGGACAAAGCGGAAACCTTGCCCCTGCCGATAAAAAACTCTATGCTTTAAGAGACGTAACTGCAACTGTTGATTCCATTCCGCTTATTGCATCAAGTATTATGTCTAAAAAATTGGCTTCCGGCGCTAATTCAATCGTTTTAGACGTTAAATGCGGAAGCGGGGCTTTCATGAAAAACGAAGCCGAAGCCAAGAATTTAGCAAAAGCTATGATTGATATCGGAAATAAATTCGGCAGGCGTGTACGTGCTTTAATTACAAATATGGATGTGCCTTTGGGACGCTTTGTGGGAAATTCCTTAGAGGTTTATGAGGCGGTGCAGGTGCTTTCAGGCAACGGTGAAAAAAGCTTAACGGAAATTTGCATTTCTCTTGCCTCAAATATGATTTCCCTTGCATTTGATATAAGTATTGATGAGGCAAAAATTAAAGTTAACGATGCAATTTCAACCGGCTTGGCTCTTGACAAAATGAAAGAATGGATAAAAATACAAGGCGGCGACATTTCTTTACTGCTTGAGCCCAGAATGCTTCTTAATGTAAAATACAAAAAGGAATTCAAATCAACAAAAAGCGGATACGTTTCTAAAATAAACGCCGAGGACGTTGGAATAGCGTCAATGCTTTTAGGGGCGGGACGTGCTAAAAAGGATGACGTAATTGACTATACGGCTGGCATAGAATTAAAATGCGAATATGGCGATTTCATAAATGAAAACGATACGCTTTGCGTTCTTTACTCATCAGACGAAAATTTATTTAAGGCTTGTGAAAATAAGCTTGAAAAAGCATTTACATTCAGTAGCGCTAAGCCTCTATCTAATGCTTTGATTTATGATACTCTATAAAGATTTCTGCTCATACAAAAAAGTATGAGCAGATTTTATTTTTGTATTGATTTTCTTATATTTTCGGTTTATAATAAGTGGGTAATTAAAATTTTGGAGGCTGAAATGTTTAAAACAGAATTACACTGTCACTCTAATGACATAAGCCTTTGCGCAAGAGTGAACACCACAGAAATTATAGAAACGTTTGTTAACAAAGGATATTCTACCTTGGTTTTATCTAACCATTTATCTGATTTTACTATGAACGAGCATTGCCCCGGCGATTGGCTTGGCTTTGTTGATAAATATTACGGAGCTTACGAAAAATTAAAGACTGAGGCTGAAGGAAAGCTTAACGTTTTATTCGGTGCAGAATTAAGATTTGAGGGCAATAATAACGACTATCTTGTGTTCGGCTTAACCAAAGAATTTTTATATGAGCATCCCGATATTTTCAAGCTGCACGCAGAAAGATTCCATGAGCTTGCTAAAGAAAACAACATTTTATTCATACAAGCGCACCCTTTCAGAAACTGGATGATGGTAATAGACCCGAAGCTTGTTGACGGTGTTGAGGTATTCAACGGTCACTTCGGTCACGATTCAAGAAATGACATTGCAGCGATGTGGGCAGAAAAATACAATTTGATAAAAACATCCGGAACGGATTTTCATTATATCACCTCTCCTGCAAACGGAGGAATTTTAACAGAGGTTGAAATTACGGAAATGAGTCAATTGATTGACATTTTAAAAAGCGGAAATTATCAATTGAATATGGAATATTAATAATAAATTTAAAGGCAGAATTTCAAAATGAAATTCTGCCTTTTTTATTATTCGCTTTTTTCTTCCGAGGTGTCTTCTTTCACTTCATCTTCTGAAATTTCATCACTAACGGTTTCTTCATTTTCCGTTATTTTATTTTCATCGTCTGCCTCTTCAAGTGCAAGAGGTGCTTCTTCGTCGTCAAGAAGTCCAAGCTCTCTCTCAAGACGCTTGCGTTCCTCCTCTGCTTGACGCTTTTCCTCAGCTAATCTTTCAGCTCTTCTTCTGTTTTCCTCCTCGCTTCTGCGTTTCTTTTCAGTAACGAGCGATTCAACCTCCTCCATTGTTACGCCTTCCTTCATAGCAAGAGCAAACTGCTCATCGTCCATAATTTCGTGCTTTAACAAGAATTCGGTAACAAAATCAAGCTTTTCTCTGTAACGTTCAAGAGTTGTGTATGCAAGATTATATGCTTCATCTACAATTTTCTTGATTTCTGCGTCAATTTTTGAAGCGGTTGTTTCGGAATAGCTTGGTGTAGCGCTAAAATCTCTGCCCAAGAACACTGCTTCATCGCTATGATTTGAGCCAAAATGAATTGTACCAAGCTCGTTGCTCATACCGTAAATCGTAACCATTTTTCTGGCAGTATCGGTTGCACGCATAATATCGTTCGAGGCACCACCGGTATAGTCGTCAAATACTATTTGCTCGGCAACTCGTCCGCCAAGCATCATAGCGATTCTTTCCTTCATTTCCTTTTTAGATTCACTGTATTTATCTTCAGTAGGCGGAGTTAGCGTATAGCCCAAAGCTCTGCCGCTTGGAATAATCGAAATTTGACGTACAGGGTCCTGTGTTTCAAGAACGTGAGAAAGAATTGCGTGACCAGCCTCGTGAACTGCCGTATTGCGCTTCTCTCTTTCGCTCATTTTTCTTGCCTTCTTCTGCGTACCCACGGTAACCTTTATCATAGCATCCTCAATTTCGGTCATGCCTATTAAGGTTTTTCCGTTTCTTGCCGCTAAAAGTGCCGCTTCGTTAAGAAGATTTGCAAGGTCGGCTCCTGTAAATCCTACCGTCGTTTGAGCAATCTTATGAAGGTCAACGGTTTCCTCAAAGGGCTTACCCTTTGCGTGAACGTTCAAAATTGCTTCTCTGCCTACAAGATCAGGATAGCCTATTGTGATTTGTCTATCAAATCTGCCCGGTCTTAAGAGCGCGGAGTCAAGAATATCAGGGCGGTTAGTTGCAGCCATTACAATTATTCCGGAATGTCCGCCAAAGCCGTCCATTTCAACAAGAAGCTGGTTAAGCGTTTGTTCTCTTTCGTCGTGACCGCCGCCTAAGCCTGCACCTCTTTGTCTGCCCACAGCATCAATTTCATCAATAAATATGATTGCAGCAGGTGTTTTTCTCGCTTGGTCAAAAAGGTCTCTTACACGGGATGCACCAACACCTACGTATAATTCAACGAAATCAGAGCCTGACATTGAGAAGAACGGAACGCCGGCTTCACCTGCAACTGCCTTTGCAAGAAGAGTTTTACCTGTACCTGGAGGACCTACCAAAAGCACACCGTGAGGTATTTTTGCACCTAACTGTGTAAATCTGGATGGATTGCGAAGATATTCCACAACCTCTTTTAGCTCTTCTTTTTCTTCCTCTGCGCCTGCAACGTCATCAAAGGTTACGGTTTTTATAGCCGTTTGAACCGCCTTTGATTTACCAAAGCCGCCCATTTTGCCGCCACCCTGCTGACGCATCATAAAGAACATAATTACGCCAAAAACTACAATTACTATAATTACCGGCAGATACTGCATAAACATTGACTGTTGCTTTAATGCCTTGGTGTTAGTTTTAAAGTTACTGTCAACTCCTGCCTCATTCAATTCCTGCTGAGCTGTGTATAAAACACTATCGGTATATCCCACGTTAATACCGAAGAACTGCATATATTCCTCGTAAGTAAGGGCAAAGTTTTTTATTTTCTTATCAAGTCCCTTGTTATTTTTGTTATCGCCGTCGAAATAATTATCCCAGTCCTCTTTGTTTTCAAAAACAGTTACGGTATACTTATTTATGTTTCTTATATAACCGTAAACTCTTCTTGTTTTTACGGTTGTATCCGTCGTACCGTCACCGTTTGTATCAACCTTTACTTCAACGAACTCCTTGAACATAGCTACCATATCATCATAGGTGAGCTTTTCTTCATCATTACTCTGTTCTGTAAACAAGGCGTATATTGAAATCATAATCGCGCTTATCAGAATAAAGTAAATTACTATGGTTAATATGTTACTTTTCTTTCTCATTCATGCCTCCTGATTGAGTATAGACCTTTTTATAAATCTTTATTAAAGTGTCAGCGTTTTTTTCTTTTGCTCCGTCCCTTGTAGCTACTGTTGGAATGTATAAAATGCCGTTATCATCACATATTAGCGGAATTTTATCTCTGTGATGAGACGGTATATGCTTATCGCAGAACAAGGTTTTTACCTTTTTGCTCATTTTTCCGCATACAATTTTATCTCCGTCTATCTTGTTCCTTACATACAGCCTGCCCTCAAACTTTAGTTTAAGCTCCTCGACAAGCACGTATCGGCTATCGGGCTGAGATTCAGTATTTATTGCTATTACTGTATATGCTTCGTCTATATAGTTTAAGCCGTTCTTTAGTGGAAAATTAAACTTTGCTTTCACTAAAAGCTCTGTTTTAACAAATCTTACGTAGCCTCTTTCCTTTTTAAAGGATAGCTTATTAGGAAGATTTATATATTGCCCTACCTTGCCGTTTCTTGCAAGCTTTAAGCAGGCTTCGATTGCTTTTCTGTCAAGTGTTTCCTTAGCAATATGCATAAGAAGTCTTGATGCAATCGGGCTTTCTTGATTTAAAAACAGTTCTGTATTTATTCTTGATTTTATTCTGTTTTCTTCGATTATCTTATCGCATATTGATTGGAGATATTTTTCATCGTCACGAAGAAGCTCTCCCATTCTTATGCAGGAATCTAAAAATGACGGATTTATTTTCTCCAGCATCGGAACTATTTTGTGGCGTATATAGTTACGCGTGTAATCCGTATCGAAGTTAGTTGAGTCGTTAACGTAGCTTATGGAGTTTTTCTTGCAATATTCAAGTATTTCCTCCTTTGAACAGTATATTAACGGTCTTACAACATTATTTATTACAGGCTTAATTCCCGACATTCCTTTTGCTCCGCTTCCGCGGGAAAGATTAAAAATTATCGTTTCTGCATTATCGTTTGCATTGTGAGCAGTTACAATACATTTGTAGTCACTGTTTTGTGAAATAATTTTATTAAAAATTTTGTAGCGCTCTTGACGAGCGGTTTCCTCAAGACCTTGCTTTCTCTCGTTGGCAAGTAACGGAATATCTACCCTATACGATAAAAACTCAACACCATATTTTTTGCACACGTTCTTACAGAAAAATTCATCTCTTAACGCTTCCTCGCCTCTTATCAGATGATTGATATGAACGGCTAAAAGCTTTTTAGTTTTCTTTGATAGATAATGAAGTATTGCGCTTGAATCGGCTCCACCGGAAAAGCCTATTATCGCACCGTCGTAAATATTTTCCATTCCGTATTGCTTGATAGCTTTTTCAATCTTGTTTTCCAAATCGTATTCCTCAAATCATTGTATTTTTACCTATAAAAATGCATTATATATAATACTATAAAACAAATTAAATTGCAAGAGAATAAAAGAAAAAACCGCTTTTTTCAGCGGTTCTTCAGATTTTCAACACATTTGGTCAATAATTACGTCATTTATAGTGCCGACACAGCATTCGTTATCTACGATTAAGGAGAATAAACGCTCCGCTTTTTCATAATCAACTGTATGCAAGCATACCATTTCTATATCGGACGTATTTATCATATTATGCCTTTCTGTTGCTTTTATGTAATAGCAATAATCTTTTACTATCAGCTCATATTCTTCTCTGAAATACTCATTTATATACCTTATCTCCCTTTTCAAAATCTTTTCGTTCATCTTATTTCTCCGTAAATTCAATTGTTATAATGGAATTTTATCATAATATTTTTAAAATGTACAGAATTTTTTAAAGGCTTACAGTATAAGGCTTCGCAGCTTTTCGCCGTTCAATTATTAAACCGTCTTTACAAATAGTTACGTTATTTGACAACGTTTTACCATATATTGCAGATTGATTTTTAATTAGGAATATGATAAAATTTTTGTGAAGGGAGGAACAAATATGAAGAAAAAAGAAAAGGAAACAGTTTTAGCCATCATTAAGCTTTTATACATATTCACAATCCTATGCTCCCTTTTGGCGCTAAAGCTGGAATTAGGTGTCTATAGAGGAGAAGTTTTGAGAGATCAAGTTGATGCTACGTATATGCTTGATGCCATAGTTGCTTCTGTTTTAATCTTAAACGGGGTTACTTTTTTATTTTTTAAATATGCATAATTTTTTTGTGCAATATGCTATTCTATATTCATCAAAAAGGAGTTTATTTTCCTCTTTGATGAATATTTTTTTGTCAAGGTAAATTTTGATTTTTTTAAAAATTCTACAAGTCGATTTTTGACATTTGAGTAAATTGAACGTGGACTTTTCCACTTTTCCACGGTGTCAGGGTGTGGAAAAGTGGAAAAATGATACAGTTTGCTTGAAGTTTTGCACACTTTCCACGGAGTTTTCCACGTTTTCGCCCCGTTTAACTGTTGACGCGTGGATATTTGGCATTTTATACAGCTGTCTATCCTAATTGTGCATATTGCACAAATTATGTTAGTATTTATAACAGATTTGCTTGATTTGTCAATATTTTTTTCTAAAAATATTGAATAAAGGCAAAAGCCGAAAATGAATATTTTCTTCGTCAAAATCACATATAAAAGTTTCCAAAGTATTGACTTTTATTTGTTCTTATTTTATAATAAAATAAAATAGGTTAAGGAGGAATATTTATGTATATCGCAGGAATTATTGCCGTACTGTTAATTATCGGTATTGCCGTTTCGATAAGTTTGATAGCTTACGAGCAAAGCAAAAACAACAAGAATAAAATGAAAGAAAAAGGGCTTTCTCTTGTAAGCAAAATTGCGCTTTACACCGGGTTGGTGTTTGTGGTGGCTCTTATTTTAATTCCCGGCAGCTTTCATACGGTAGATACCGGTGAGGTTGCTGTTGTTAAGCATCTTGGCGAGGCAAGAACCGTACGAAGCGCAGGCACTTATTTTGATTTTTGGTTAACTGAATCTTATGAATATTACGACGCAAAGGTTCAAAACGCGGAAATTTCAACCGCTGCATACTCGAAAGATGCGCAAACTATGGACATTCTTATGACTATCCAATATCAAATTGATACCACAAAAGCCATTGATATTGCAAATAAATACGGTTCACTTGCTATTTTAGGAAACCGCATTCAAAGCGTAGCTACGGAAAAAGCAAAATCTGTGCTTTCAAGCTACTCTGCTATGTCCATCATTGAAACACGTTCAACTATCTCTCCGGAGGTTGAACAAGCTATTAAAAACGCTATTGACGAAAACTATTACGTAAATATCGTTGCAGTTGTTCTTGTTAATATTGATTTTTCAGACGCTTTTGAAGCTACCGTCGAAAATAAGATGATTGCCGAGCAAGAAAAGCTCAAGGCGGAATATGAAAAAGAAACCGCAATTGTAAACGCAGAAAAGGAATTAGAGGTTGCCAAGCTTCAGGCTCAAGCCAAGCTCGAAACCGCGTCTGCCGATGCAAAGGCTCAAATTGAAATTGCCAAGGCAGAGGCAAAGTCATTACAGCTCAAGTCTATCGAAGCTGCAAGAGCGTTAGGCTTCAAAATTAATGAAATCGAGATAGCCAACGAGGACGGAAGCACGTCATTGGAATATACTATTGATTTTGAGGGCAAGAGCGCAGACGAAATTCAGTTGATTACAGATTACTTAAAATATATAGAATATCTTGCTAAATGGGACGGCAAGCTCCCGGAGGTTATGCCCGGTGACAGCGCCAGCATAATTATCCCGAACAATTAGTTTTTCATAGAATATACTATAAATAAAAGCCTTTACTTTTTGAGTAAAGGCTTCTTTATTTGAGGCATATTATATGGATTTATATTGGTTATTTGATAAAACATTAAGCGCTAACTATATACACGTAGAAAATTCCGGAGATTACGCTACGGAGAAAATTGAGAATTCTCTTTATATTTTTCTTGAAAGTTCAAACGGTAATGAGGACTGGAAAAATAATTTTGATTTTCCAATAAAATTCAACAAACGAGAAAATGATATTCCATTCAGATGTCACAGAGGCTTTTTGAGAGTTTGGGAAAGTATAAAGCCAAATTTAACGAAAAAAATTATGGACACAAGCTTAAACGAAATAGTAATCTCCGGTTTTTCACACGGAGCCGCTCTTGCAGTTTTATGTCACGAATACGTATGGTATAACAGGCCGGATTTGCGCAAGTGTTTGAAAGGATATGCATTTGGTTCTCCCCGGGTTCTTTGGGGTAAAAATGCACAAAAAATCGCATACAGATGGGATAATTTTACCGTTATCAAAAACATTGACGACTTAATCACACACCTTCCCCCTACTATTTTAGGATACTTTCACGCGGGGAATTTATTAAAAATCGGTGAAAAAGGAAAATACACAAAGGTCGATGCCCACAGACCGGAAAGCTATTTGAAAGAATTAAAATGTGCTTTTCCGAACGGCTAATTTTCAAAGTGTCGCTAACATATTGATTTTTTTTAGAATATATGATAAAATAACTTTATATAACAAAAAACGACATAAAAGGAGATAGTTATGTACTGTTCAAATTGCGGAAATCATATATCAAACAACGCAAATCATTGCGAATACTGCGGTGCTTCTACAAAAGGCGTTCAATCATCAAGTAATGCGTATAATCCCGAGCATCAAACCTCTAAAACCATAGTTGGTGTAATTCTCGGCTTACTTTTAGGCTTAATCGGACTTGTTATCGGAATTTTAATGTATCCAAGCAATACCGTTGCCAGAAGAACATTCCTTAAGGGTTGGATAATCGCTTTCGTTATAAGCGTAATCGGAAGCATTATTTTGTCTGTTTTATACGTTGCATTTATGCTTATTATGTTAGGCGGACTTTAAGTTATAGTTAAAAATCCCTATGGCAGGATAAGTTTTCTGCCACAGGGATTTTTATTTTTGAGATATTTGCAGTTTTTTACCGTCGGTGAATACTTGTATTTCGCCGTCACGGGTTTCGTAAATTTGAATATCGCGTTGGTAAAGCACAGAGAGTGTTTCTCCCGATGCAGGATTTTTTTTGGAGTCGGTTATGGCTACGCTTGATGGGTTTGTCGAATTCAAAAATTTCTCATAGTTATCCAAATAATTTCCGTGATACGGTAATTTAATGAAATCATAAGTCGTTTGATTTTCATTTATAAATTCATCAAGCCTTAATTCCATAGCGTCGCCACAGAAAAGGAACTGCTTTTCACCGCATTTCATTGAAACAATGAGGGAAAGGTTATTATCATTCTTTTCTGAATACTTTGTTTTTTGCGGTATGCTTATTTCAAATTCACAGCTATCATATTTAAAAGAAAAATCTTGCGTTAATTTTTTAAGCGTTACGCCCTTTTGAGATATTACGTTGTGATAATTCATATAGATGCCTGTATTATCCGTATATCGAGTTTCGATTACCGTATCTACGTCGTAACGTGATATAATCTCACTTGCTCCACCTATGTGGTCCTTATCGTAATGAGTAAGAATAAGAGTGTCAATTTGAGTGTAATTATTATATTCCATATACTCTTCTATATCGGATATATTTTCAGACTCCCCTGTGTCAATCATTACTACTTTCGTACCGGTATTTATTACAATGCAATCTGCTTTACCTATTTTCAGTATTCCAAAGGTGGCGGGTGTTACAGTCTCGTTTTCCCGTGAATTTTCTTCTGAATTTTCTTTAGAGTTATCTTTTGAAGAGTCAGTATCAGTTGAAGCCACGTTACAGGAGCAAATAAAAGTAACCATTATAAGCATAATTAAAAACAGTATTCTTATAGTATTTTTCATAACGTTGCTCCTTTCAATTTGTATTATTTCATTTTAGAAAAGCGTTTTGCATAGCCACACTTGCGGCATAAGGATTCATTAGCGCGGCGGTGAGTAAAGCCGTCGTAAATATTTTTTGCCCGCTGGGACGAAAGAATTTCATCAAGCGCTGAATCAAAAAGATTACCAAGAGCAAGATTTCCGTCAGCATCAAGGCAGCAAGGTACAACCGTTCCGTCTGCAAGTATGCCGATTTGATCGCGGAGTCCATAGCAAAACATATCTTCATCGGGACTACATTCAGGGAGTGAAGCGTCGGGCCAATCAAATTGTTCACCCCACTCAAGAAAAATTCTTTCACATAACCTTTGACTTTTTCCACCGCGAATATCACACCACTCGTTTGGAAATTGCCCGTGTAAATAATCAAGGGTTTCAGTATTGTCTGCACCTGAGCCAAGATTCCACAAACGCAAAACAACAAACGTTCCTTTTTTTGCTATTTCTTTAGCAAAATCAACACAGGATGAAAGATAATTTTCAGAAGAAAAAGCGGGGTTAGCATTAGGGGCGTGTATAGATACGTTTATTTTGTACGGTGGACTTGAAAGCAAATTTTCCTTGCATTTTAGCAAGAGCGAGCCATTTGTGGTAACGCAAGGTAAAAATCCCCTGTTTTTTGACAAATCAATAAACCGATGAAGCAACGGATGCAAAGTAGGTTCACCCATTAAATGAAAATATAAGCATCTTGATTTGCCTTCTATTTTATCTAAAATTATATTAAATTCTTCCTCGGTTATAAATTTCTTTGTTCTTGACGTTTTATGGCAAAAGGAGCATTCCAAATTGCACACGTTAGTAATTTCCAAATAAATTTTATCAAGCACAGCTTCGCCCTGCCATTTCAAAGGTTTTATTTATTATATTTTACTATAAACCGCAATATTTATCAAGTAGGAATTTTTTTACAGTAGTAACGTATTTTGAAAATATTTTTACTGTAAAATATTTACAAAGCAATTTCATTATGTTATAATATTTGTGTCGGTTTGTATTATTGACACTACTAAAAACGCCTTTTCGGCGACCAAAATCATTTTGAAAGGATTTCAGCTTATGACTTATTCACCTTGCTTATTATCATTTTTCACACCTCTTATAATACTCGGAGTACTCGCATTGATAGGTCTTCCTATACTCGCGGTCATTTGCTTTTTTGCATTCAAAAGCGGAACGAAATTAGGCGAAAGACATCTTCGTATTCAAGAAGAAACTCAGGCTAATTTGAAAAAAAGCGGCTTTAGCATCGACCAACATTTTGATTTATTCAACACTTCCGGTTCAAGTGATATATCATTCGATTTTTACGTTGACAATCACAACAAACAAATCGCAATATACTCCTTCGGAAAGGGAAACACCACGCGCTTTGATTTTAAGGATATAAAAGCAGTAAAAATTTCCATAAACGAAAAGAACGTCGGCAATACGCTACCAAGCGATATAAGCCCGGATAAAATCAAAAGATTTGCTATTTCTATCTGCACCCATAAAATGTTCTCCTCACCTTACAAAATTGAGGTTTTCTTAGGTGAATGCAACGCGGTTAGCGGTTCAGAGGCTGCTGATTTTATACATAAAGTTTCAAACGTAATTAACAATATTGCTAAATAGAAAATTTTATCAAAATTAAGCGTTGACAAACAGCACCATAAAAAGTTAAAAGGGATTTGCATTTTATTGCAAATCCCTTTTGTTTATACTGTTTTGTATAAATTACTTATTTGATTCTTCAACTGCAACAGCAACTGCAACAGTCATACCAACCATTGGGTTGTTACCTGCGCTGAATCAGCGGAAAAGAGTTATAAGGCACCCATAAGGGAAAACGGTGCCTACATCGGTCTATGATTGTGCAGTTCTTCCGTGCCATCTTGTTCTGTATATGGAAGGAATCACCGTTCTGATGAAGGGGGTCCTTTTTGTGCTTGTCCCTTGACAGGTGCGTGAAGATATGTTACTATTTAGATATATTGAGCGGAAGGAGAAATGGTTATGAAAAAAGTCAGATTCAATCAGAATTGGTTCTTTACATTTGAAAATACCTTGGATGCGTTCAATACCTTTGGGTTTGACAAGTATAGCGA
>JAZRIQ010000014.1:0-2457 GCA_045645405.1 Eubacteriales bacterium | reverse complement strand
GTTGTCGTGTCCGAGGACGGCATTGTAACACTTTTTGCCGCAAGTGACGATGCCGGAGATTTTGTTTTTAGAATCGATGGTAAAAGCAAGCTTGAGGACTGTTGTGGCGAGGAAATTACTATTGAAGATTTGTCCAAGGGTACTATAGTAGATATAAATTATCGCAAGTATCTTTTCAAGAAAGAGGATGTTAATACCGTAAAATTTATAAAGCTATATAAGTAAATTATCATTAAAAATCAGAACCCCGCTTGTTTGGGGTTCTGATTTGTTTCAGGCTGCATAAATTTTTACCAACGCAAGTCGCTATTCATTGCTTTAAGCATGGTGATTTTTCAAAATCAACATATTAAAGTTGAGAATAAAGTGAATAATAACTTGATAATAAATTATTCAGATATTTAATTCTATATTTTGTTGACTGAAAAAGCGCGTTAATTGGGTGTAAAAAGTAAAAAAATAGATATCTGATGCTGTTTTGTTACATTATATATCGGTTTTTGCGAAATATTTACTTGATTACAACTAAATAAATAGTTGACTAATGTTAAACGTTATGGTATAATGGCAGTAACAAACTTCGGGAGGTATATATGCCGTACGAAAATAATTACGTCAATGAAATAATACAAGCTGTAAGAAAAAATTCTGCCGAATTGCCTTACATCGAATTCAAGGTAAACGACTACAGTGCACAGGACATCGGTGAATATATAAGCGCTTTGTCTAATACCGCTGCATTGTTTAATCAAGAGCGTGCCTTTATGATTTGGGGCATTGAGGACGAAACTCACGACATAGTAGGTACTGAGTTCGATCCGCAAAAAGAAAAGGTCGGAAATCAAGGCTTTGATTTATGGATCAGCACACAACTTGAACCTCAAATTCAGTTTTATTTCCACAAAACAAACATAGACGGAAAAGATTTGGTTTTGCTCGAAATCAACAGAGCTGAATCAAGTCCTATAAAATTCAAATCAATAGATTATATTCGTATTGACTCTCATAAAAAGAAGCTCAAGGACTATCCCGACACGGAAAGAGAGCTTTGGGCGGTATTTTCAAGAAAGCCTTTTGAATCTTTAATAGCACTTGAAAACGTTTCCGGTGACCTTGCACTTCGCTATCTTGATTATTCATCATATTTTGAAATGTTATCACTTGATCTCCCGAGCAACAAGGACGGTATTCTTGAAGCACTTCTTGCCGACGGAATGATTGCAAAAAACGAAGCTGACAATTATAACATCACGAATCTTGGCGCTATTCTCTTTGCAAAAAATCTTTCTGCGTTCCCTGCGCTCGAGAGAAAAGCTATAAGAGTAATTAAATACGAAGGTAACGATAGAATAAGTTCGGCAAGCAAAGAACAGGTAGGCGGCAAAGGTTACGCAAGCGGATTCGAAGGTCTTATTGATTATATAAACAACCTTCTTCCATCCAACGAAATTCTGGGAAAGGCGCTTCGTAAGGTTGTACCGATGTATCCGGAAATGGCAATACGCGAGCTTGTTGCAAATGCTATTATACATCAGAATTTCTTTATGAAGGGCACGAGTCCCATGATAGAGATTTTCAATGATAGAATGGAAATTACAAACCCCGGTATTCCTCTTATAGACAAATCTAGATTCGTGGACCATCCTCCCGTTTCGAGAAATGAAAAATTAGCTTCGTTTATGAGAAGAATAGGTGTATGCGAGGAACGCGGTAGCGGATACGACAAGGTCGTTGCACAGACGGAAGCATATCAGCTTCCGGCTCCAGATATAGAGCTTTACGAAAATCACACGAAGGTAACGCTTTTTGCGCATACCGAATATGCAAAAATGAGCAAATCTGATAGACTCAGAGCTTGTTATCTCCATGCTTGCTTGAAGCGTGTTAACCGTGATTTTATGACTAATTCTTCATTACGTGAAAGATTCCAAATCGATACCAAAAACAGTTCTATGGTGTCGCGTTTGTTAAATGAGGCGTGCGATGCGGGATTAATTAAAATATCCGAAGAATCCACTTCAGACAAGAACAGAAAATATCTTCCTTATTGGGCATGATTTTTACTTGACTCATAGTTGACTGAGGGCTCTGGGCACAAGAGTAAAACCTCAAAATATGGCTATTTATCGGGTTTTACGCTTGTTTTTCGTTCCGTTTTTGCTTGACTCACAGTTGACTGAAACTGCTTTTACTTGATTTACACAAAGAACATAGGAAGAGAAAATGGGCAAATTACGGTTTCACTCCCATAGAAATGAGAAAGCAGGTCATAGGAGTATGACAGGTGTAATTTACGCTCGTTATTCCTCGGATAATCAGCGCGCTGAATCATTTTCTGAACAACGATTCATATCCTGCTAAATGCGGATACGTTCTGTCAAATGAAAGAGAGATCAAAAGCACAGGAAAAGTGACTTATCTCCCGATTTACTTTGTAATGTTCATAAAACCAAGTCA
>JAZRIQ010000013.1:0-14195 GCA_045645405.1 Eubacteriales bacterium | reverse complement strand
TAAAAGAATTTAAGAGTTCCGTCTTTGTACATTAAGTTCTCTTAATTTTTTCATTGTTCAATTTTCAAGGATCTTTCGCGCCGCTATCCGCAACGCTCAGCTATTATATCACCTTATTCTCCCTTTGTCAATACCTTTTTTAAACTTTTTTCAAAATTTTTAAAAATTTCGGGATTGCACTCAAGGGTGCTTTACAGGTGGAGTTTTATTATATATTATATTTTTTACATTGTCAATAGTTTTTTTGAAAAAAATGTATTTTTTTGCAAATTTATTTTACATTTGTCTTTTTTGGTATATTTTTTTATTTTTTTGGAATGATAATTATATAATTTGGAGGAAAATCTATGGCTACCGTACTACTCAGAACAACGCTTATATACGTTTTACTTATCGGCGCTATGCGCATGACAGGAAAAAGACAAATCGGTGAGCTTCAAATTTCAGAGCTTATTATTACCCTTATGATTTCAGAGCTTGCCACTATTCCCATACAAGATCTTTCTATTCCTATATCTTATTCTCTTTTTCCAATATTGTTACTTTTATGCTATGAAATAATAGTTTCCTTTTCTATAACAAAATCTGATTTTTTAAAAAAATTATTCACAGGAAATCCCAGCATAATAATAATGAAAGGAAAATTAAATCAAAAGGAGCTTGAAAAATCAAGAATAGGCATAAGCGAGTTTTTGGGTGAACTTCGTACAAAGGACGTAAGTGATATTTCACAGGTGGATTACGCCATTTTAGAACAGGACGGACAGCTATCGGTGTTTTTGAAAAGTGAAAATCAACCCATTACCTTAGCTGATTTAGGAGCCGTTCAAAAAAATTGCGGAGTTTGCCACGCAATAATTGTCGACGGTAAAACAAACAAAAGCAATTTGACTGTTTCTCAAAAAAACGAAGCGTGGCTTAACAAGCTTCTTGAATGTCGCAAAATAAAAAAAGAAGATGTTTTTCTTCTGACAGTAAACGACGCAAACGATATAAATATAATAATGAAGGATAAAAAATGAAGGGCTTTATTTTTTCGGTTTGCATAATTGCATTTATCTTTATATTAGTTGCATTAAATTCCGTGTACGTAAAAAGAATCACCGGCTCTTTAATTGATAAAATAGAAACGCTAAATTACAACAGCTACGACGTAATGAAGGAAATTCGGGAATTGTGGGATAAGAACAGTTTCGTTATCGGTATATCATCATCAACAAAGGAAACCGATAAAATTGAGGATATGCTTGCTTCGCTGGAGTCAATGTACAGAAAAAGCAGTTTTTTAGGCTTGGAGGAGAAAAAATCTCTACTTATAAATTATATAAAGCTGATACAGTCACACGAAAAATTAAGCATCGAAAATATACTGTAAAAACCACGCTTGATTAATGCGTGGTTTTTACAGTATATTTTTTACAAATCAGCTACGGCTTTTTTCAAAAGAGCGATTTCCTTCGCATAGCCGTCAAGCTCATTTGGTGTTTCCAAGTTTATAGGGAGCTTGGAAATTATAGGATGAGAAACGATTTTAATTATTGCGTCCAAGGACAGATAGCCGTTACCTATCGTTTCGTGCCTGTCCTTTCTCGCTCCCAACGGATTTTTCGAGTCGTTTAGGTGAATTGCTTTCAATCGGTCAACTCCGATTATCCTATCAAACTCCTCAATTACCGCATACACATCTTCGGCTATTTTGTACCCGCCGTCATGAACGTGGCAGGTATCGAGGCACACGCCTACGCGCGCATTGTCTTTAACTCCGTCGATTATAGCTTTAATTTCCTCGAAGCTTTTACCAATTTCGCTACCCTTTCCAGCCATCGTTTCGATAAGCACGGGCGTTCTTTCACTTTCTTTCAAAATAGTGTTCAAAGTATCAACAGTTTTGATAATACCTATTTCTGCGCCTTGAGAAACGTGACTACCCGGATGAAAATTATACAGGACGTTTGGAATTTTATCAAGAAGCCTTAAATCCTGCGCCATAGTTTGCTTTGTATAATCACGAATCCCCTCGTCTGCAGCACAAGGATTAAAGGTATATGGGGCATGAGCGATAATAGGGGCGAAATTATTTTCCTCCATTATACAGATTAAGCCCTGAATATCCTCATCGGACGGTATTTTAATGCCGCCTCCGCGAGGGTTTCTTGTAAAAAACTGAAAGGTGTTTGCACCAATTGAAAGGGCAGTTTTGCCCATATTCGTATATCCGCCGGAGACAGATAAATGACAACCGATATTTATTTTCATTTTTACTCCTTGTTGCTATGCCTAAAAGCTCATTAAATAACAAAATCAAACTCAAAATCGTATATAGACACAGCGTCGCCATCCTTACATCCCGCCTCGCGAAGCTTATCTATTACACCGCTTTTAAGAAGAACTCTTTGGAAAAACATAAGAGATTCTCTGTCGTAAAAGTTAACCTGTCCTACCAAATTAAACAGCCATTCACCCTCAACAACGTAAGTTCCCTTTTCATCCTTGGTGATAGTAATTGGGTGATCCTCGCCATCAGATAATATAGCATCCTCGGGAGCATAGTCCGCCTCGTATATCGTTAACGGTGGCAGTTCCTCAAGCATTTTGTCTATTTTTTCAATCAGCTTATCAGTATTCTCTCCCGTATAAGCTGAAACGTAAATAAGATCCCATCCGCGATTATTAACATACTCCTCAAAAGTATCAATATCAACCACACTTTTATCGAGAGAGTCCACTTTGTTTGCTACAATAATACGGGGACGTGTGGATAATTCCTTTGAAAACTTATCAAGTTCCTCGTCAATTACTTCAAGGTCATCAATAGGATTTCTGCCCTCAAAGCACGATATATCAACAACCTGCACCAAAAGTCTGCATCTTTCAATATGTCTTAAAAATGCGTGACCCAAGCCGAGTCCCTCGGACGCCCCCTCGATAAGTCCCGGAATATCAGCCATTACAAAACCGTGTCCCTCTCTTACTCTTACCACACCTAAATTTGGCGATAAGGTTGTAAAATGGTAATCTGCAATTTTTGGTCTTGCATCGCTCACCGCAGCAAGTAAAGATGACTTTCCTGCACTGGGCAAGCCAACAAGTCCAACATCGGCAAGCATTTTAAGCTCCAGCGTCAGCTCCCATTCCTGCCCCTTGGTTCCGCTTTTTGCAAACATCGGTATTTGGCGTGTTGGTGTTGCGAAATGCTTATTTCCCCAGCCACCTCTGCCGCCTTTTGCGCATATCCAATCCTCGCAGCTTGACATATCCTTGAGAATTTTTCCTGATTTTTCATCTTTTATCAAAGTTCCTTCAGGCACCTTGATTATTATGTCCTCTCCATTTTTGCCGTGAAATTTAGCTCCTGCTCCGTCACCGCCGTTTGTGGCTACGAATTTTCTCTTATATCGGAAGGACAAAAGCGTATTTGTACCCTTATCTATGGAAAATATAACGTTACCACCGTTACCACCGTCGCCTCCGTCGGGACCTCCCTTTGCCACGTATTTTTCTCTTCTGAAGGAAACGCAACCGTTACCGCCATTTCCTGCCTTTACATAAATTTTAACTTTATCTATAAACATTGCTTGCTCCTTTCCCGAGCGTTAAAGCAAGACGTAACCTACATTTTCATCGAATTCGAAATCAATTACGGATATATCTGCCTTTTCGTCCTTTGTTTCTTCAACCGTTTTTGTTTCTTGTGTATTTTGTGGCTGATGTGTAAATAATTCGCTTAAATTCTTGCCTAAAATAAACACATATATCACCAAAGCAATCAAGGCAATAAATAGTAAAATTATCAATGCGTCGATTATATTGAAGGTGAATTTTTTATTTTTATTCTGTTTCGCCATATTCTTGATTTTCTGCCTCCTCAAATTCCTTAACTGCCGTAAGATTGCCTGAAGTTTCTTCAAACTCTTTAATTTCGAGTTCTAAATCATCCATATCCAGCATAGACCTATGGGCGCGAACGTATCTTCTTACAGGCACGTTATCATGATAACTGTCTCCTGTCAGCGTTATTTCAAGAGTTGCCGAGGTAAAGTCCTTCAAAGCGCCCTTTGGCTCCTCGTCCTGTCTTTCAATACGGATATATGCAAATGAAAGAGCCACTAAAATCCAGAACAAGAGATATATGCCTTTGTCGTGCCACGTATAGCTTAACATACACGATATAACCAAACCTGTTAAAGAGCAGAAGCCTGCACAGCAGTTGATTTTTCTGTATTGATTTTTAGCCTTTATGCAATAGGAGAACGTAAGTCTTATGAGCATCAAGGCAAAAGCCGAAAAAATTACAAGACCGACCACTCCGTACTCTATAAGCGCTTGAATCAGCAGGTTATCAAAATATCCGTAGGATACTCCGAACAGCTCCTTGAAGTAATTTTCGCTTGAGCCTATGCCTAACGGATTTGCAAGCACCATTTTAAAGCCATTCCTTAGATTTTCAACAAATCCGCTGACAGTCAATCCCTCAAGCATTTTCATAGACAGAAGCTTTTCAAGAGCTTTTGCCGGAAGAGTAAAATACAGCACCGGACAAACGGCTATTACCACAAGAGACAGATATGCGAAATTTCTATTGTAAATAGTAAGAAGAAGCAGTGTTGCAAAAACCAAGCCCACTATACCCGATATGGAATGGGTAAATGCCATAGCTGCAAGTAATAACAAGCCCGTTAGCGCGCCAATAAATTTTTTAGAATAAATTCGCTCTGAAATTAAATGAACCAACGTAAACGGTATTATAGAAACCAAAAAGTGAGCCAGCACCTCGGAATCAGAAAACAACGACGTTGCGCTCTGTCCGTTAGTAAACAACCTACTCAAATCCGGGAAATATAAGCTTAACTTGCCTATAACAATCTGTACAATCGCTATAGTCGATACTATAGAGCCACTTATTACGAAAGCTAAAAGACAGCGTCTGAACCACGCCTTTGAGCGAATCAGATTAGTAACTACGAAATAGAATAAAATCAAGCTTGATGACACAAGAGCATTCTTCAAGGATTGAATATAGTCAGGAGAAATTGCGCCCCTTATCAAGGTAACAGCAAAAACAAGAATTACAAAAATATCAAAATATTCAAATTTGAAGGTACGCTTGCCAATTAAACACTTTATTACATAGCATATAAACACATAAGTAACAAGTCCGCAAATAAACGAAATTGAGGCAAACGGTAACGACAAAATTACAGCTATAATACCAATTTCAGGGGTGCGAAGAGTGCAGTAACATAAAACCGCAAAACCTATCAAAGCAACCAACTGAAGCGGTGGTATAAAGCACGCGAAAACGCCTAAAGCAATTCCAAGGAATATAGCTCCGTTAGGTATGCTTATTTTATCCTTTTCGGACGCTTCTCTCATTTTTTCCTTATTCAAGCCTAAAAACTTGAAAAGCAATCGGTTACACAGTTTACTCGAATACACGTTATGCGATAACGATTTCGATGAAAATAACATAGGTACCGCACAAGCGCATACCGCCATACCGGATATAAACATTTCAATAGAAACGTTTAAGAAGGTAACGTAATCGTTAAGAAAATACAAAACTGCAATAAGGGCACCCATTACAAAGGTCATTATTCCATAATCCTTTAAGGTGAGCCTTAGAAGAAGCTCTGTAATTTTAGGTGCTGCGTTTACGAAAAAGCTTCTCTCTATAAGACCTGCAACTCCTCTGCACACTCTTCCTCTGCGCGAGCCGCCTTTTTTTCTTTTTACGGTTTTTAAATATCTCTCGTTCACATCATCGTAAGACGTGAAGAAATATCCAAACATTCCGCTCCTTAAGAGTGAAAAAATCTTTTGGCTTATTATGTCAAAGATTGAATGTCTTTGCTTATTTACTTTTTGCTTATTATCCAATATATCACATCCATTCAAAAGCCCAAAGAGCTTAGACTATATGTAAATCCGCACACAGGGCGCATTATTTATGTTCCTTTACATATTTTTCGTAAAGGTCGGGGCGACGCTCCTTTGTAAGCTCGAGAGATTTTTCCAAACGCCACTTTTCTATGTTAGCGTGATGTCCCGAAAGAAGCACGGGCGGAACCTCCTTGCCGTTAAACACAGGGGGGCGTGTGTATTGAGGATATTCAAGAAGTCCGGATGCTATGCTTTCTTTCTCATAGCATTCCTTATCGGACAAAACTCCGTCCTTAAGTCTTGCTACCGCATCGACAATTATGCAAGCAGGAATTTCGCCTCCTGTTAAAACGTAATCGCCTATGGAAATTTCCTCGTCAACTATTTCATCAATGACTCTTTGGTCGACTCCCTCGTAATGACCGCAAAGTATGATAAGATTATCATATTGAGACAGCTCTTTAGCAATTTGATGATTGAAAACTCTGCCTCTTGGAGATGCGTATATTACGTATCTTTTCCCCTCGGGCTGCTTATCGCATACCGCCTTAAAGCAATCGCAAATAGGTTGCGTTGCCATTAGCATTCCTTTTCCGCCACCATAAGGAGCATCGTCTGTTTTTTTGTGCTTGTTTTCCGTATAATCCCGAATATCGTGAGCTTCAACGGTAATAAGACCGCTTTTTCTTGCACGACCTATTATGCTTTCACTTAAAACCGCCTCCACCATACCGGGAAAAAGTGTCATTATATCAAATCTCATTTTAATCTAAAAGTCCTTCAATAGGTGTTATGAATATTCCCTCATCCAGAGATATTTTTGCAACGAACTCGCCAATAGCGGGAACGTAGGCATCTGCCTTATCCTTGCGTCTTACAACGTATATGTCTTGAGCGCCTTGGTTTATAACATCCTTAAGAACTCCGTATTTTTCACCGGTTACGGCATCCTTAACGTCAAGCCCGATAAGGTCCACGATAAAAAAGTCATTCTCGTCAGTTAATATATCGTTTCTGTCTGCATAAAGCGTTTGCATTCTTATCGCAACAACCTCTTCGGGTGTGTTTATACCGTCAAGAGTGAGAATAACGGAATTTTTATATGGCGCAGATTTTATAATTTTAACCTTTTTATAATCATCACCGTTTTTAAAGTAAACGAATTTGAGAGCCTCAAAAACCTCTGTGCTGTCGCAGAAATGATTTACTATCATAGCACCGTTAATTCCGTGGGCTCTGACAATTTGTCCGCATTCAAGATATTTATGTATCATATTTTCTCCAATCTATGCCATGGTTATAAAATACCAAGATATATTCTATCACATAATTAAGTAAATATCAAGGTTTATAAATATAAAAAAATAACAAAAATATTAAAAAAAGACTTGACAAGCCTGTCTTCTTGTGCTACAATGATAGCACCTCTTGTATGGGGTTCTTTTTTTGCGCGTCAAAAAAAGGTAAATCCTCTTGTAAGAGGGAGGTACAAAATGCACGCAAGTGCAAATCTATGGGTTTAACCCAAATCAAAATTAGGAGGTGCCGCAAAAATGGCTAATGAAGCAAGAGTCAAGGTTACTTTTGTTTGCTCAGAATGCAAGCAACGTAATTACGACACAAAGAAAAACAAAAAGAACGACCCTGATAGACTTGAAATGAACAAGTTCTGTCGTTTTTGTCGTAAGCACACCTTGCACAAGGAATCTAAGTAAGGAGTGAGAGTATGGCAGACAAAGAAGTTGTAAAAAAGCAAAAGTCAGATAAGCCCGGATTCTTTGCCAGACTCGCAAAGAAATTCAAGGGGCTCAAAAGCGAATTCAGAAAGATTACTTGGGCTAACTTAAGAACAACCACCAAGAGCTTTGCAATAGTTTTGGTTGGTCTTATTGTTTTTGGTGCTGCAATCGGTCTTATTGATTTAGGTCTCGGTTCATTGTTCAAATGGCTTCTTTCTCTATAAAGAGGTGAAACGATGAGTGATTTTAACGAGCTTAACGTAGGGCCAAGGTGGTATGTCGTACATACCTACACAGGCTACGAGAACAAGGTTAAAGCAACCATTGAGAAGGCTGTTGAATACAGAAATCTTTCGGACTTGATTTTTGACGTAAAAATCCCGGTAATCACATCCACAACAGTAGATTCAAAGGGAAAAGAAAAAATCGTTGAGGAAAAGATATTCCCTGCTTACGTTTTTGTTAAGATGGTTATGAATGACGAAACGTGGCACGTTGTAAGAAACATCAGCGGAGTTACGGGCTTTGTTGGTCCCGGATCTCGCCCCGTTCCACTTACCGATGAGGAAGCCCTTGCAATTGAGGTTGAGGAAAAGGTTGAGCTTAATGCGTTCAACATTGGTGACGAGGTAGAAATCATAGATGGATTTTTATCAGGTCACAGCGGTAAAATCAGTGAAATTTCAGAAAATGCACAGGAAGTTACCGTTATCGTATCATCTATCGGACGTGAAATGCCCGTTAGTCTTGATGCAAAGCAAATCAAAAAGAAATAATATAGCTCGTGACAGCTATGAGTGTCACAAATCAGTGGGAGAGAGAAAAATCTTTTCTAATTCTCTCGTACAGTACCACTTAGGAGGTTTTTAATTATGGCTAAGAAAATTCAGGGTTATATCAAACTTCAAATCCCTGCAGGTAAAGCAACACCACAACCACCAATTGGTCCAGCTCTTGGTCAATACGGTGTTTCAATTCCTAACTTTACAAAGGAATTTAACGAAAGAACAAAGAACGACATCGGCTACATTATTCCTGTAGTTATTACAGTTTACGCTGACCGTTCATTCACATTTATCACAAAGACTCCACCGGCACCGGTTCTCATTAAGAAGGCTGCAGGTATCGAAACTGCTTCTGCAGCTCCTAACAAGACAAAGGTTGCTAAGCTCACAAAGGAACAGGTTCAGAAGATTGCTGAAACAAAGATGCCTGACTTAAACGCAGGTTCTTTAGAGGCTGCTATGAGCATGATCGCAGGTACTGCTCGTTCAATGGGCATTACTGTTGAGGAATAAGGATTAGGAGGTAATTTGAGATGAAAATGGGAAAGAAATATATCGCAAGTGCAGAGCTCATTGAAGCTTCAAAGCTCTATGATCCAGCTGACGCAATGAAATTAGTTTGCGAAACAGCAAAGGCTAAATTTGATGAAACTATCGAAGTTCACGTTCGTCTTGGCGTTGACTCCCGTCACGCTGACCAACAGGTAAGAGGCGCTGTTGTTCTTCCACACGGTACAGGTAAGACTGTTCGTACACTTGTATTCGCTAAGGGTGACAAGGCTAAGGCTGCTCAAGATGCAGGCGCAGACTACGTTGGTGACGTTGATTACGTTGAAAAGATTACAAAAGAAAACTGGTTTGAATTCGACGTTGTTATCGCAACACCTGATATGATGGGTGTTATCGGTCGTCTTGGTAAGGTTCTCGGTCCTAAGGGACTTATGCCTAACCCAAAAGCAGGTACAGTTACAATGGATACAGCAAAGGCTGTAACAGAAGCTAAGGCAGGTAAGATTGAGTACCGTCTTGATAAGACAAACATCATTCACTGTCCTATCGGTAAGGCTTCTTTCGGTGCTGAAAAGCTTGGCGAAAACTTCGCTACACTTTTAGGCGCTATTATCAAGGCTAAGCCAGCTGCTGCAAAGGGACAATACATTAAGAGCTGCACAGTAGCTTCTACAATGGGCCCCGGCATTAAGGTTAACTCTGCTAAGATTGGTTAATTTTACACGATAATGTAAATAAACTAACAAAAGAGGCTGTTGCTAATGCAACAGCCTCTTTATTTTATTGCTCTATTTTTTCTAAAAGCTCCTTTGCCTCCTGCCCGGAGTTAATTTTTGGTGCATTTTTTATAACGAACTCAAGTTGTTCCTTTGCCTTCTCTGTTTCATTTTGCAAAAGATAAATCTTTCCAAGAAAAAGTGCATTCCGAGATTTGTCCAATAACGTTTCGTTTTTCATATTGGGAATATAAGAAAGAGCCTTTTCGGGGTCGTTTTTCTTTATTGCAAGGTCACAGGCAAGGCTTGCGATATAATGCTTATTACGGAGCCTTTGGGCTTCGTTTTTTATACTTGCATCATATTCCAGCGCTTTTATATACGCGCTCTCCGCTTTGTCAAGCTCGTTTAAATCAATATATAAGGTACACAAATTATTATAAAGAATGAAATTTAAGGCGTTACCGTAAATTTTATTCATATCAAGAGTTTCCATTATCATTCGAGCTTCCCGGAGCTTGCTTCTATCCAGCATTAAGGCAACGGCGTAGTTTGCTTGATTTAGCGGTAATTTCGGATAGCTTTTATAGTATAACGTAAGATATTCAACGTATTCCTCAGGGTTGCAGGTTTCTTCAAATCTCTTTATTACATTTTGAAAATAAATTCTTGGTAAAAAAGAAATTATAAGAACAGGAATAGCATATATGCAAAAGCATATTAAAAACATATAAATTACTTTTACATCGTTGAAGGCAAGCGCAAACGCTACTGTAACAAAAACTAACAGCAATAAGCGTTTGATCAGTTTCGTGTTTTTTATTAACCATTTCATAATGTTATTCTCCTTAATTGATATAACTATATTATAGCACTTTTTTGTATTTTTGTAAAGCAACCACAGGTAGAAAATGCAAACCGCAGGTTGCTTTATGCTAACCTGCGGTTGACATTACGGATTAAATGAATTGATTATCGCCTTATATAACATAACAAGACCGAGGCTTAATAAAATACTGCCTATTATATCGGACAGCCAGTGTACTCCCGATACGAATCTACCTACTACCATAAATACGGAAAATGCGCTTAAAATATATGACGTTATTCGTTTCAACGTACGTTTTTTAATACGGGAGCTTAGCTGCATTATTGTAGTGAGCATTATACATAAAACAAGCAACGTTGTAGAGGATGGATATGACGCTTCCAAATAGCCGTTAATCAAAACGGGTCTGAAATTTATCACCACTTCCTCAAAGAAAATATAGGCTAACGTGACTATTATATAATATCCGCCAAGGACAATAATACTGTAATCGACCTTAAAAATGCTTCTTCTTTTTATCCATTGGATAACGCCGAGCAGAAAAAAGCCAAGCATAAAAGCAACCGGAACAAGCCCCAGCCAATCCGTAACAGTATATAATAGCATATTAACGCCCGTTAAGTCGTGAATATAGCCATTGAGGGTGGCAAAGCCAACGATTGAGTCTTTTGGTCCTATTGGCTTTGTATCAATCGTGCTGATTGCTACCGTCCATAAAGCAAAGGTTACAAGGAGCGATATTGCAATAAAGAGGCTTCTTTTGTTTTCTTTTCTCATTTTTATTTCCTTCCTTTTGTTGACGTTTGTCTGAATACAGTTTAATGGAAGGTTAAATAAAAAGCAAGAAACGATGCGTCACAAAGATGACACTATTAGTGTCAATGACGTTTTATAGCCACAGATGACTTGATAATTAAGAATACGAATAAAAATGCAGCAGCATAGGGCTGTGTGCTTATAATAAAGACAAATGTACCAAGCACATTTAAAATTAAGGATACTTTGTTCTTATTTCGCTCCCAAAAGGATAGATTTAAATTTTGTAATGCAAGCATTAACACACCAACAAGTATAATTGCCGTAACGACGAAAATATAAAGCACCTTTAACCACATAGCAATTTCAGTAAGATTCAAAAGTGATACCTCGGAAATTATACCGCTTACACTTTGTCCGAAAAAAGGTAAAAAAAGGAACATTATAACGCTTATGTCAAGAAGCCCGAAAACCAAGCTACTGATATTGTTTTCCTTGCGTTTTACATCCTGCTCCGCTACGTCAAATATCTCCGTATCCGACAAAAGCTCGTCTATGGAAACGGAAAAATATTTAGCTATTGATTTTAGCATATCTATCCCGGGATAGCCCTTTCCGGACTCCCATTTTGAAACGGCAGTTCTTGAAACATACAGCTTTTTTGCAAGCTCCTCTTGAGTTAGTCCTCTTTGCTTTCTTAAATCTCGCAATTTTTCATTAAAGTCCATGATGATTGCTCTTTCTCACAGTTATTTATAAAAGTATTGTACCATATAATTATATAAATGTAAACTAAATAAACAAAAAACCCTGCAAAAGCAGAGTTTTTTGAATATAGATAAGAAATTATCTCTTGGAGTTTTGAGAGTACCGTTTGATATCGTGAATATCGTGTGATATCGTTTGAAATCGTAGCTTTATCGTGTGATTTCGTGCGATATCGTGAATATCGTGAGTATCGCCCTATAAAGTGTTGCACCAAATTTGCACCAAAATCACACCAACAGTTAACGCTGTAGCTTGGCAAAAAATCATATTTGTCTATGGTGTAGCTTGAAAATATTTGGATTCTATAATATCACCAAACTGATGTCCAACATCACCTACATTCTCAACAAACACCCCCTCGGAGTCAAACACGTTGCAATCTCCATAATAAAAGGTTTTGTTATTGTCGTCTGTATAGGTACATCCAAATAAAACAATCATATTGCCATTGCTTTGATGTAAGACTAATGTTTTTCCCATCGGTTCGTTCAAGGCAGTTCCAAAGACTAGGTATTCATCATCTGCTATATCATTCAAAATATTTTCAAAATCAGATTCATCCAGAGTCGCAATTAAAGTTGCCTTGTTAAAATCGAATCTTGGTTTTTCCTTTCCATTGATGCGAAGAAGTTCGGGATTTTCATTTTTGTAATCATAGAGTTCAATTTTCACCGTATTAGCGAACAGCTCATCTCTATCAATATGATTTGATCCCGGGTCACAACCGACGAGAAACAAAAGACAACACAAGACACATATAAATGATAATACCTTTTTCATAAATTGTTTCTCCTTTTTAGTTCAAGTTTATGCACCAATTGTATTATACCATAATTTTCAACAAAAGTAAATAGGACGGCGGGGTTTTTACAAATTGACCCGCCCTATAAAAACAACAAGCCCTGCATCGCAGAGCTTTTTGTATATGAGATAAAGCAGATTATCTCTTTGAGAACTGTGGTGCGCGACGAGCAGCCTTGAGACCGTACTTCTTTCTTTCCTTCATACGTGGGTCACGTGTGAGAAGACCGGCAGCCTTTAAAGCACCTCTTGTTGTTTCGTCAGCTACAAGTAAAGCTCTTGCAATACCGTGACGGATAGCGCCAGCTTGACCTGAAATACCGCCGCCAACAACGTTAGCAACAACGTCAAACTTGCCCATATTGTTTGTTACGTCAAATGGTTGGTTCATAATGAGCTTTAATGTTTCGAGACCGAAATAGTCATCAACGTCTCTTCCGTTGATTGTAATGGAACCAGTACCCGGATAAAGACGAACACGAGCTACTGATTTCTTTCTTCTACCTGTACCGTAGAAATATGGTTTAGCACTTGTATACATTTTCTTCTATCCTTTCCTGATTATTTAACTTCGTAGTTGATTGGCTTTTGAGCAGCTTGATTGTGGTTAGCGCCTGCATAAACCTTAAGTCTTGTAATTGACTTGTCGCCAATTGAGTTGTGTGGAAGCATACCCTTAACTGCAAGCTCCATAGCAAGCTCCGGACGAGTTGCCATAAGTGTCTTGTACTGAACTTCCTTAAGACCACCGATGTAACCGGAGTGACGGCGGTAGTACTTTTGCTCAAGCTTCTTACCTGTTAAGATAGCCTTGGATGCATTGATGATGATTACGAATTCGCCACAGTCAGCGTGTGGTGTGAATTCAGGACGGTGCTTACCTCTTAAAATGTTAGCAGCAGCAACAGCTGTCTTACCGAGAGGCTTGTTAGCAGCGTCGATAACATACCATTTACGTTCAATGGTGTTGTTAGCCATAAATGTTGACATTTTTGTTTCCTCCATAATTAGACTTTGTGAATCTTTTTTATTGCTCACATATTATAGCATTTTAGATTTGTAATGTCAATACATTTTTTGAAATATTTTTTGTTTCAGGGTGAATACTCGCTTTTTCTCCGTTTTTCTCTCGTTTTCTCTTGTTTTCTCAAAAACTATTTTTCGTTTTTACATCTAAACAAGGGAGTTAGACAAACAGAATTGGCGTAATGCTCTTATGGAGCATTACGCCAATTCAGATGTATCTTTTAACGTATATCAGAACAAAACATCGCTTGCGTTTACGCTTACCTCGGCTTGGTTTTCGCCTGTTTCTGTAAGTGTTGCGCCGCCTGTGCCGTTATCGCCACCAAAAGGAGATTCGGTTATTACGTCATTTGCTTCGAGTAGCTGTAAGCTATACGTTGGATTT
>JAZRIQ010000012.1:0-15622 GCA_045645405.1 Eubacteriales bacterium | reverse complement strand
AAATGCCGAATTTTTTCATATTGCACTCCTTAAATCTATTAAATCGTTAATCTAACTGCTGATCACTGACCACTGACGGCTGACCACTAGGATAATGCTCGCATTATTTCTTATATCCCCACTCAACAGGGCGGTTATCAGGATTCCAACTACTGTCCCAGCCGCTCGGCTTGCTTTCAGCTTCACAATAGATTGTAAGATTAGAGCAACCATAAAATGGACAGTTATAGATACTTGAAACATTGTTAGAAATTACAATTTTTGTAAGGTTAGTACAATTCATAAACGCAAAGTTGTCAATAGTTGTAACACTATCAGGAATTTCAATACTTGTAAGATTAGAGCAACCAGCAAATGCATATCTACTGATATATGTGCCACCAGTTATAGTGACAGACTTTAAACTTGCTGGTACAAAAATATTATTATCTAAAAAAGATAGAGCACCAAAAACATAGCCCAAATGTGTTTGGTCGCTACCATTGCCTACGAATGGTAATGTTATGCTTGTAAGGTTAGAGCAACCAGAAAACGCAGAACTACCAATACTTGTAACGCTATTTGGAATTTCAATGCTTGTAAGGTTTGAACAATCACTAAACGCAAAGTCACCAATACTTGTAACGCTATTTGGAATTACGATAGTTTTAACATTATCGCAACCGTAAAAAGCACGATTTACTATGGTTGAAACCTTTTTGTCGTCATGCTTTTTGGGAATAACAATTTTTGTTAAATGTTGGGCAAGAGTTGCATTACATTCAACGGCGTAAGTGCCGTCATCAAGCGGATAAAATATAAAGCAGTCCTCGTCTGTTGGCTTCTCGCTATTGCAAGACACTAAAACTGTCATTGCTACAAAAACAGCAAGTAATAAAAGTAAAATGCCGAATTTTTTCATAATTTTCTCCTTAACAATCTAATTTTGCTAACAGCTAACGGCTGGCGGCTATAAAATCAACCGCCTGCGGTTAATTTTATGATTAGCTTCATATTATCGGGCTGTTCAGGCGCCTCATGGGCGGTGCGGTTACGCTTGATTTCGCCACACTTACGGCATTTATGCAAAATTACATATCCTTTTTTGGAGTCAAGCTCAACCTTAATAGGCTCCATAACTCCGCCACAGGTGTTGGCTCTGTCCCCGGGCATTACGTCCACGTGCTTTGAGCATAAGCATTTAGGACAATGGTTTCTTGATGAATATCCAAGAGGCTTAACCTCAAATCCACAGTTTTCGCAGATAAAACTATTATCGTTCTTGCTGAATCTTTTCGTTTCCATTGTTTTCTCCCTTCGGTCGAATAAGTGGTCAGCCGTCAGTGGTCAGTGGTCAGGAGTTACACTGTCAATGACGACATTAAAGAATTTAACATTTTGCCAATTTCCTTGCATAAACACAAAGCGACTTGCGTTTGCGATGTTGAAAGAAAATCTAAACGATTGCAGATTAACAGTTGAGTTTCTAACTCTGCGTTTGAGGCTTTTGCAATGGAAAGAAATTGAACAAATTCCTTGGTTGATGTTCGTGATTGTCCTTCTGCTATGTTAGAGGGAACGGAAACGGCGGCTCTTTGCATTTGGTTGCATAGGCCGTAAGTTTCTTCTTTAGGCAAAAGTTTTGTTATGCTATAAATTTCGCAAACTAAATCCATTCCCTTTTGCCAAACTAAAAGGTCTTTAAAATCTTTAATCATAAGTTCTCCCTTCGGTCGAATTAGTGGTCAGCCACTGGTAACTCCAGAGTTTTCAATGCAAATATCTAACTCCTGACTACTGACCACTGACCACTGAAAATAGCGACAAGTCGCTATTTTCCCACGCAAAAGCGTGAAAAAATCTCATTCACAATCTCTTCGCTTGTTTCTCTTGCATCAATCATATCAAGCTCGGAAAGAGCTTTTTCAAGTGTGAAGCAAATTATATCGGGAGTTTCCCCAAATTCGAGCGCTTCCTTAGCTTGCGTTATGCTTTCAAGAGCTAACGAAACGGCGCTAAACTGTCTTGCGCTTGATATTACCGCGTCGTTGGAAATATCTATTGAGCCAAGCTCGTACATATTTTTAATAACGTTTGCCAGCTTATCACAGCCCTCGTTGCTTTTAGCGCTCATATAAACTACGTTTTCAAACGTTGATTTTATCTTGCTTTCAAACTCGCCTGAAAGCATATTTTCCGTATCGCTTTTATTTATGATAGCAATAGCGCTCCTACCTCTTATGCAGTCAATTATAAACACATCCTCCTGTGTTTCAGGCGTTGAGCTGTCAAAAACGCAAAGAACAAGCTCGGAGCTTTCAATTTTACTCTTTGCTCTTTCAACTCCTATTTTTTCAACAACGTCACTTGTTTTGTGAATACCTGCCGTGTCCGCAATATTGAGTGTAACACCGCCGATTGACGCTGTGTTTTCAATAACGTCACGCGTGGTGCCTGCAATATCGGTAACAATCGCCACGTCCTCTCCTAAAAGCAGGTTGTAAATGGAGCTTTTGCCTGCATTCGGCTTGCCGATAATGGCGGTTTTTATGCCCTCGCTTACTGCTCTGCCTGCCTTATAGCTTCTCTTCAAGCTTGATACGGAGCTGTAAACGGAGCTTAAGGTGTCAATCATATCCTGTCTTGTATTATCTTCAATATCCTCGTCGGGATAGTCTATTGTCGCATAAGAGCGGCTGATAAGAGAAATGATTTCCTCACGAACTGCGCCAATTTTATTTGACAAAACGCCTCTTGCCTGTGATGACGAAAGGCGAAGCTGATAATCTGTTTTAGCATCAATTACGTGCCCTACCGCCTCGGCTCTTGAAAGGGTGAGCTTGCCGTTTAAGTATGCACGGCGTGTAAACTCTCCCGCCCCTGCCAAGGTAGCGCCACTTGCAAGAACGCTTTCAAGGACAGCCTTCGTTGCATATACGCCGCCGTGACAGCAAATTTCGCACACATCCTCCCCCGTATAGGAGTTAGGCGACTTAAAAAACGTCATTGTGCCATCGTCAATTATATCTCCGTCACGGAGTATGCTGCCGTAATAGCAATATCTTGGCTTTATTTCCTTTGCGCTCGTCTTAAAAACACGCAAAGCAACCTCTAAAGCGGTATCACCGCTTATTCTTATCATAGCAACTCCACCTTTTCCGTACGCGGTTGAAATGGCTGCTATTGTCTTATTATTTAACATTTAAGACCTTGTCTCCTTTTATTTTTGTTCCGTTAATCTAACCTTGCTGACCGCTTGCCACTTTTTAACTTAAAAATGCATCAATCAAATCTGCTGGCTGCTGGCGGCTAACGGCTGGCGGCTTTTTTCACCGTGTCTCCACGATGAAAAAGAACGGTGAAGTTGGCGAATTTATTATTTGGAATTTTGAAATTGACATTTCCTTTCGTGAAATTGTCTTTAGATATTCCTCAATTTCAATGCCCTCAAGTCTGCCCTCCTCATGTCCGGGATAAACCGCAACAAGTAAAATAGCGTCCTTGTCAAGTAACTCAATAGCATTTTTTATAGCAGGCAAGGTAGTTTCACGCTTTGTGGTTAACTCTTTATTACCGCTTCCCGGCATATATCCGAGATTAAACATTCCCGCCTTGATTTTTTCATTTATGTAATTTTTCGAATTGTGATGTGAATCATGTATAAGCACACAGTTATCAGGACAATTTTCCTTTTTCAACGTTTCCCTTGTGCTTTCAAGTGCCTTTTCTTGTATATCAAAGGCGTAAACCTTGCCGTTTTCGCCAACTATGTTTGATAAAAACGCGGTATCGTGTCCGTTGCCCATAGTAAAATCGGCGCAAACGTCCCCCTCTTTAAGGTGAGATAATATAAAATATTTGTGCATATCAAGTAAATCTATCATTTTTCGCTCCTTTCAGTCGCGCGAAAGTGGTCAGCCGTCAGTGGTCAGTGGTCAGAAGTTACACTGTTAATGACGACATTAAAGAATTTAACATTTTGCCAAATCAAAAGGTTTGTAAAGTCTTTAGTTGTATGCTATTCTCTAATGGCAAATGCTGACCACTAAAATTATAAAAATCTAACCCCCTGACCACTGACCACTGACCACTGACCACTGACCACTGACCACTAAAATTATATACTTTTATTAAATATTTGTCAAGTGAAATATAAGTGCTTGACAAAATAGGCAGTTGGTGCTACAATATATGCGTTAAAATTTTACTATTCAGTTTGAAAGGAAAACATAAATATGAAATGGACATCACTTAACGATTTAAGAGAAAAATATCTTTCATTCTTCGAGTCAAAGGGACATCTCCGCTTAAACAGCTTCCCTCTCGTACCTCAAAATGACAAGTCGCTTTTGCTTATCAACTCAGGTATGGCCCCGATGAAGAAGTTCTTTACAGGCGAGGTTATTCCTCCGAGAAACAGAGTAACAACCTGCCAAAAATGCATAAGAACCCCTGACCTTGAAAGAGTTGGTCACACCGCCCGTCACGGCACTTTCTTTGAAATGCTCGGCAACTTCTCCTTTGGTGACTATTTTAAGGAAGAAGCAATTACTTGGGCGTGGGAGTTTTTAACCGTAACTCTTGAAATCCCCGCAGATTTGCTCTGGCCGTCAATTTACGAAAACGACGAAGAGGCGTACGATATTTGGGTAAACAAAATTGGCGTAAACCCTGCACACGTTGTAAGACTTGGCAAGGCGGACAACTTCTGGGAGCATGGTAGCGGTCCTTGCGGTCCTTGCTCCGAAATCTATTTCGACAGAGGAATAGAAAGAGGTTGTGGTTCACCTGACTGTAAGCCTGGCTGTGATTGCGACAGATTTATGGAAATTTGGAACAACGTATTCTCACAATTTAACAACGATGGTAACGGCAACTACACAGAGCTTGCTCAAAAGAACATTGATACAGGTATGGGACTTGAGCGTCTTGCTTGCGTTATGCAAAACGTTGAAAATATGTTTGAGGTTGACTCCGTTCGCAAAATCCTCGATAACGTGTGCGCAATTTCAGGCAAGAACTACGGCGACAACGCTGCAAACGATATTTCAATCCGTGTAATTACCGACCATACGAGAAGCGCTATGTTTATGATTTCCGACGGCGTTATTCCTTCAAACGAGGGCAGAGGCTACGTTCTTCGCAGAATTATAAGAAGAGCCTGCCGTCACGGTAAGTTACTTGGCATTGACCGTCCGTTCCTCGTTGAAATGTGTGAGGTTGCCATAGGAGAGAGCAAGGACGCATATACAGAGCTTGGCGAAAAGGCTGACTACATTAAGAAGGTTTTAGCTCTTGAAGAGGAAAGATTTGACGCTACAATTGACGCAGGTCTTTCAATTCTTGATGATATTATTGCAAAGGCAAAGGCTGAAAACAAAACGGTTATTGAGGGCGCAGACGCATTCAAGCTTTACGATACCTTCGGCTTCCCAATCGACTTAACAAGAGAAATTGCAGAGGAAAACGGCTTTACAACCGATATGGATACCTTCAACGCTTTAATGCTGGAGCAAAAGCAAAGAGCAAGAAGCGCAAGAGCAAACATCAGCGGTTGGAGCGACAAGGCAAAATCCTTTGATATTGCAAAAACCGAATTTGCAGGCTATGCAAGCTACGAATGCAGTGGCAAGGTGCTTGCAATTTTAGACGAAAACGGCGAAAACGTTCAAGAAATCAACGAGGGCGAATGCTCCGTTATCCTTGACAAAACCGTATTTTACGGTGAAGGCGGCGGTCAGGTTGGTGACAGCGGCTCAATGGAAAACGAAGGCGGCTCTCTTACAGTAAACGACACAAAAAAGAGCGACGGCGTATATATTCATATTTGCACGGTTGATTCCGGCAAAATTGCCGTTGGTGACACGGTAAAATGCGTCCTTGACGTAGCAAGACGCGAGGCAATCAAGCGCAATCACTCCGCAGTTCACTTGCTTCAGGCAGCTCTTCGCAAGGTGCTTGGCACACACGTTGAGCAGGCAGGCTCTTACGTTGACGAAAAAATCGGCAGATTTGACTTTACCCACTTTGCAGCATTAACAAGCGAGGAAATAAGTAAGGTTGAAGCGCTTGTAAACTATCAAATTCTCCTTGGTACACAAATTGACACGGTAGAAACAGACATCGAAACCGCCCGCAAAAACGGTGCTATGGCTCTCTTTGGAGAGAAATACGGAAGCGTTGTTCGTATGGTTAAAATGGGTGACTTCTCCTGCGAGCTTTGCGGAGGAACACACCTTGATAACACCGCCAAGGCAGGTCTTTTCAAAATAATTACCGAAATCGGCGTTGCGGCAGGCGTACGCAGAATTGAGGTTGTAACAGGACTTGGAGTTATCAATCTCCTTAACGAAAAGCAAGGTTTAATTGACACAACCGCAAAGGAATTAAAGGTACAAAACGCTAACGATATTGCAAAGCGCGCTTCCTCACTTCAAGACGAGGTAAGAGCGTTGAAGCGTGAAATAGACGTGCTTAACTCCAAAATGGCAGGCTCAAGAGTAAACGAGCTTCTTGAAAATGCTAAAAAGGTGGGCGACGTGTCTGTAATTACTGCTGACCTTAAGGATATGGCAGTTGACGCAGTTCGCGCCTTGGGCGATACTATTAAGGACAAAAATCCTTTAGCTGTGGCTGTATTTGCTATTCATTCGGGCGAAAAGCTCAACTTTATCGCAGTATGCGGTAAGGAAGCAGTTGCAAAGGGCGCTCACGCAGGCAATATTCTCCGTGAGGTAAGCGCGGTAACAGGCGGTAAGGGCGGCGGACGTCCCGATAGCGCAATGAGCGGCGGCAAGGACGTTTCAAAAATCCAAGAGGCGCTTAATCTCGTACAGTCCTTGATTAAATAATTACACGATAAATCACAATTGAAAGCAGAAACTCTTCGGAGCTTCTGCTTTTAATTTATTGAGCTTTTCTGCCGCGGTGTGCCTGCTAACGGATAATTTCTAACCACCGACCATTAACGTACAATCCTTCCACCACTACGTGGTCCCCCTCCCTTTACACAAGGGAGGCTATAAAAGTTGCTTTTAGCAAACGGCTGGCTGCTGACTGCTGACTGCTGGCGGCTGGCTGCTGACTGCTGGCTGCTGACTGCTGGCGGCTGGCGGCTGGCGGCTGGCTGCTAATTTCTGACCACCGACCACTCCTTAATTTTACATTTTGCACAACAATTCTTTTTTTCGCTTTGTCACTATTTTCCATTTTTTGTGCAACATAACAAAATCCCATAAAATGAAGCTATAATAATTGTAATAGGCGCGGTTGTGTGTTAAAATTATACTGTAAAGTCAGTTAAAAATCGGAAGGAGAGGCTTATGAAAAGAAAATTTGTCTTTTTCGTTGCTATAACCGCTGTCTTAATTTGCCTTATGGCTATTTCAGCAAGCGCTGCAACCGAAACCATTAACAAAGTAACTTATGACCTTAACACAGGAAACAAAACCGCAACCGTAACAAGCGCAAACAAATACTGCTATCTTACCGAGGTTATCATCCCCGAAAAGGTAACAGGCTCGGACGGAAACGAATACACCGTAACTGCTATCGGTAAAGAAGCGTTTCGCGGAAATTTAAACTTAATGTACATTTCCTTGCCTGCAACGATAACAAGCATCGGTGAGGCTGCGTTTTTAGATTGCAAAAATCTCGTTTTCGTTGACTTTAACGATAATCAAAACAAAATCACTGCAAACGCTTACGGTATTTTCAGAAATTGCACCTCCCTTAAGGCGCTGTGCTTGCCCGACGGATTAACTGCAATTTATGACCAGTTTGCCACTAACGCAACCGCGCTTACCGCCGTGTATTTACCGTCGAATTTAGAGTTTGTCAGAGGAAACAAATGGGCGTGGGACGGTCCTGCCTTTGGTAACTCTCCCGAAATGTATCTTGTAAACGAAAAATTCAGCGTTCGTGACGAAAACGGTAATTTCTACACCGCAAGCACCTTCGTTCCACCAAAAAAGCCCGAGGTGTATTATTTTCCCGAAAATCTGAAGGCGATTACAGGTGATCACAACACAAACGAAAATTTTAAAATGGACGATAGCGGTATGGTAACCAATACGGGTCTGGAGGACTGTGGCTTTTACAATCTGCCTAACATAAATTCCGTTTTAGTTTTACCCGAATCCTATCAAGGCTACGACGACAGAGAACTCTCCACGTCAGGCTGGAAAGTGGCACAATTTACCGATTTCAGAGGCGACACTATTGAAAGCGGATTGTTTCAAAATTGCGGAACCGAAGAGAACCCCTTAACCGTTGTATTTTTAGGCAAAATAGACCGTGTTTCTATGGGAAGGAGCGGTCAATCCCAATATACCACCTACGTTTTCGCAAATCCTGCCAACACAGGCTTTGAAAACACAAAAATAGGCACAAGCTATGACACAAGCTACGCAACCTATTCAAATCAAACCGAAATGTATGCAGTTTTCTGCTACGCCAACAATAGCGCAGGAGCTAAATACAAGCTCTCCTTTGAGGGCTCGGATAGCTTAAACACCTATCCTGTGTTGAAAACGGAGCTTGTAGAGGACGCTTCCTGTCACATATCAAGCCCACGAAACAATGAAATTGCAAAATTGCCCGACTGTGTGACGGATATGCTGATAAATACCTTCTGTTTCTGTGGCGTGCCGATTGAAACCAACGTAACCGTCGAGGGAACGAAAACTAACCACAATTTCAATTTGGAAGAGGGAGCGACAAAGGTAAAAATCACTTATGTGAATTATCTTGCAAAGGGCAACGCTACAATCAAGTGTGCAAAATGCGACGTAACCTCAAAAGCCACGGCTGCTCCCATAATTATTGAATTTAAAGGATTTTCAACAAAAATCAACGGCGACGGCTTGGTAATAAGCTACTTAATTGATTATACGGCTCTTGATGAATACGCAAAGATAAATAAGGATAGCGTGCAGCTTGGCTTCGTAATAGCCGTCAAGCATTTAGTAAGCGGTGAATTGATTGACCAAAGCGGTAACGCCGCGGAAAACGTATCCAAGATTCCCCTCGTTATTTGGAACGAATCATCATCTCTTGAAGATGACGTCAGATACAACGGCGCAGAAATGATACTAACGGGCTTTGAGAATGGCACCGTTGACGTAAACGGCACCGAAACCGATATAAGGGATATTGAAATATATATGGCAGGCTTCCTTATTGACGCAAACGGCGTTTACTACCTGAATGCAAACGGCTCGTCGGATAGTCCAAATTATACTACGTATAACGTCTGTTCAGCCACAAATTGATAAACCTAAAACAAACAGCACCCGAGGGATTGGTTAGCTTATTCCCGAGTGCTGTTTATTTTTTGGTATTTTTGTTGTTTTTTAAAATAAATTCGTCTTTGGTCTTTACTTTTATAGAATATTATGGTACAATAGTGTAAAATAGGATAATATGGGCTTAATTAAACCGAAAGGCGTAACAAAACGGTAAACGGTGCGTAAAATGATAAAGATTTTCCGTGTTCATTTACCCTACACGCTTATGGAGTTTTCCTGCAAAGCGTCGAATTTTGTCTTTTAGTTATATTGTGTCCGCATTCCAAAAATAAGTTAAGGAGAAGTGAAATGGCAAACACTTTTTTAGCAGCAAGTGAGCCGGGCTTGGCTTTTGTATGCTTCTTTGGAATTGCAGTCGTATTCTGCGGTCTTGCAATTCTTATCGGTCTTGTTTACTTAATGAATTATCTTTGCGATAAATTCCTTAAAGCAGCACCCCAACCAAAGCAGCAAACAGCGCCTGCACCTGTTCAGACAGCGCAAATTCAAAACCGTGAGGAAATCGTTGCGGCAGTTGTTGCGGCAATAGCGGAAGAAGAAAAGACGGATATTTCGGCAATCCGCGTTTTATCATTTAAGAAAGTATAATTATTTGGAGGAATTACATAATGAAAGCTTACAGAGTAAACGTTAACGGAAACGTATATGAAATCACATTAGAGGTTATTGATAAATCAGAAATCAAGGCTCAGCCGGCAGCACCTAAGGCAGAGGCTGCAGCAGCTCCTGCTCCTGTTGCACAAGGCGCACAGACAGTATCTGCTCCAATGCCGGGCACAATTCTTAAGGTAAACGTATCTAACGGTCAAGCAGTTAAGAAGGGCGACGTTTTAATGATTTTAGAGGCTATGAAGATGGAAAACGAAATCATGGCTCCATGCGACGCAACCGTATCAAGCGTAAACGTAAATTCAGGCGCTTCTGTTGAAACAGGCACAGTCCTTTGCACTCTTGCATAATCGTAGGAGGCTACAATGGAAGGCATAAAAAACTTTTTAGGAACCACAGGTGTGGCTGGTTTCTTTACGGAGGGCGGCTGGAAATTCATTGTAATGATTGCCATTGCATGTCTTCTCTGCTACCTTGCTATCGTAAAGAAATTTGAGCCATTACTTCTTTTACCAATCGCTATCGGTATGCTTCTTACCAACCTACCCGGCGCAGACATATTCCACGAGGAATTTTTTGCAGGTGGTCACGTTCATTGGGATATGATTGGCGCAGGCGGGGCAGGCTTAATTGATATCTTATATCTGGGCGTTAAGCTTGGCGTATATCCTTGTCTTATCTTTATTGGCGTTGGTGCAATGACAGACTTCGGTCCGCTTATTGCAAATCCAAAGAGCTTAATTCTCGGCGCTGCTGCACAAATTGGTATTTTTGCAACTGTTGCAGGCGTTATGGGAGTTAGCGCAATCGGCCAAGCCGCAGGAATTGATGAAATCATATTCACTCTTAAGGAAGCTGCTTCAATCGGTATTATCGGCGGTGCTGACGGTCCTACCGCTATCTTTACAACATCATTACTTGCTCCACAATTACTTGGTCCAATTGCAGTTGCGGCATATTCATATATGGCTCTCGTTCCTGTAATTCAACCGCCAATTATGAAAATGCTCACCTCCAAGAAGGAAAGAGCAATCAGAATGACATCTCTCCGTCCTGTAACAAGAACACAAAAGATTTTATTCCCAATCGTTGTTACAATCGTAGTTTCTCTTATCGTTCCTTCCGCTACTGCACTTGTTGGTTGCTTAATGTTCGGTAACCTCTTGAAGGAATGCGGAGTTTGCGAAAGACTTTCAAAGACTGTTCAAAACGAGCTTATGAATATCGTAACAGTATGCTTAGGTATCTCTGTTGGTGCAACTGCTACTGCTACAACGTTCTTATCACTCAAGACAATTATCATCATCGTAATGGGCGTAGTTGCATTCGGTGTTGCAACCGCAGGCGGCGTTCTTATTGCGAAGCTTATGAACGTATTCTTACCCGAGGGCAAGAAAATCAATCCACTTATCGGTTCAGCAGGCGTATCCGCAGTTCCAATGGCGGCTCGTGTATCACAAAAGGTTGGTCAGGAGGAGGATCCGGGCAACTTCCTTTTAATGCACGCTATGGGACCGAACGTTGCAGGTGTTATCGGCTCAGGTATCGCTGCAGGTATCCTTATCGCGCTTTTAGGCTAATAGGGGGAAAATAAAATGGCAAAGAAAATTTTAATTACAGACACAATATTAAGAGACGCTCACCAATCACAGGCGGCAACCCGTATGAGAATTGAGGATATGCTTCCTGCTTGTGAAGCGCTTGACAAGGCGGGCTACTGGTCACTTGAGTGTTGGGGCGGCGCAACGTTTGATAGCTGTATGCGTTTCTTAAACGAGGACCCGTGGGAAAGACTTCGCGCTTTGAAGAAGGCTATGCCTAACACAAAGCTCCAGATGCTTCTTCGCGGTCAGAACCTTCTCGGTTATAAGCACTACGCTGACGACGTTGTTGATGCGTTCGTAAAGAAGGCTATTGAAAACGGTATTGACGTTATCCGTATTTTCGACGCGCTAAACGACCCAAGAAATATGGAAGCATCAATCAAGGCAACAAAGAAATACGGCGGACACGTTGAATGTGCAATTTCATACACAGAGTCCCCTGTACATAACAAGGAATATTTCGTAAATCTCTCAAAGCAGCTTGAACAAATGGGCGCTGATACTATCTGTATCAAGGATATGGCTAACCTCTTGCTCCCTTACGACGCTTACGAGCTTGTAAAGGCTTTAAAGGCTGAATTGAAGGTTCCCGTTCATCTACATACTCATAATACCACAGGTACCGGCGATATGACATACTTAATGGCAATCCAAGCAGGCGTTGATATTATCGACACCGCGCTTTCTCCACTTGCTAACGGTACGTCACAGCCATCAACAGAGGCTATTGTTGCAACTCTTCGCGGTACAGAATACGATACCGAAATTAAGCTTGAGGACCTTTCCGATATTGCGGCGCACTTCAGAAAGGTTGCTACGAAGCTTAAGGAGCAAGGCAGCCTTGACCCGAAGGTATTAAACGTAGATCCGAACACCCTTCTCTATCAGGTACCGGGCGGAATGCTTTCCAACCTTATTTCTCAATTAAAGCAGGCTAATGCAGAGGACAAATACTACGAGGTGCTTGCTGAAATTCCAAGAGTAAGAAAGGACTTCGGTTATCCACCTCTTGTAACTCCTACAAGCCAGATTGTCGGCACACAGGCTGTTCTTAACGTTCTTTCAGGCGAACGCTACAAGATGATTACCAAGGAATCCAAGGGTCTTCTCCGCGGTGAATACGGTAAGCTTCCCGGCGAGGTTAACGAGGACGTAAGACGCAAGGCTATCGGTAGCGACGAGGTTATTACCTGCCGTCCTGCAGACTTACTTGAGCCGGAGCTTGAAAAGTACAGAGAGGAAGCAGGCGACCTTGCAAAATGCGACGAGGACGTTTTATCCTTGGCATTATTCCCACAGGTTGCAAGAAAATTCCTTGAGAGCAAATACGCTCCAAAGGTTGAAGAAAAAGCTGACGACAACGCAGTTAAAGAAATCTTCGTAGAATTGTTATAAATAATTAAAAGCACTCCCTCGATAATTTTGAGGGAGTGCTACTTTATTATATTGAAAAACTACGCTTTTTTGAATTTATGAATTATTACCATTTTCTCGGCTGGCGGCTCACGGCTGGCGGCTCACGGCTGGCGGCTCACGACTGGCGGCTGGCGGCTCACGGCTGGCGGCTCACGGCTGGCGGCTCACGACCGGCGGCTCACGACTGGTGGCTCACGGCTGGCGGCTCACGGCTGGCGGCTGACTGCTAAGAACTATTCCACAATCAAATAAACATAGCTCTGTGCAAGGCCGTCCTCTGTCATAAGATATGCGGTCATTTTGTAGGTTCCCTTGCCTAACGTGTCGTTTTTTCCTACCTCGCTGCCGTTTTCATATTGCAAAACAGCATCGGAATCGGGATACCCGTGCGCTAAAATTTCCTGCATAATAACACGTCTTATTTCGTTATAGGAATAGCTTTCCTTTATTCCATTCATTTTAATATAACGAACGTTTTTAATTTTATAGGTTGCGTGTAAATTTTCGTTTGAACTTGAAATTTCAACGTCCATAGCGCTTGAATCAAGCTTGCCTTCTTCTATTGATACGAATGCAAGCTCTTTCATTTTGCTTACACGGATTCCGTCCTTCGTTGCCGCATAAACCACCAATACGTATTCACCACGGGATAAATTTTTCGGAACGTCATATACTCCGCTTGCGGTAAGGATTGCGTCTGAGCCGGAGTATCTTATGACGCTTTCATTATCCGACTTTAAAGCAACCGTATTTACGCTTATGGGCTTTTTATCGCTGTCGCATAGCGATAAGCCTAATTTTAACACGTACTCAAGTCCGTTTTCAAAAAGGGCGGTATCTGTGATTGTAATTCCTATGCCGGACACGGTAATTTTGCCGTTTGTGTAGGTGTTTTCACCCATTACAATATCGTTAATATCTGCAAAATCCGCTTCCTTTGAAAGCTTTTGCTTTGTTTTTGTTTTTGGGAAATCCTTAACCTCTTCGTACTCATTTAACGCATCGTCAGTAGCGTCAATAAACGCTTGCTTTGCCTTAATTACGTTTTCATAGCTTGACATTTCAATATTATTCCATATAAACGACGTTGCAAATTCTTGACTGTACAGTCTTGCGTGGTACAGAGAATCTTTAACCGTGTTCATATCGCAATACAGGGAAAGCCCCAAGGATTTTAAATAATCATTAAAATCAAGAATATAATCGTCAAGACTCTTGCCGCTTTCATAATTTATGCTAAAGGCTATATTGCCGTAATCGAAATTATCACCGTAATAATGCTGAACGTAGCCTCCGCTAAAGAAAAACTTACCCACATCAGCCGATTCTGCTTTAGCGAAATATTCACCGTTTTCAGTTACAAGCTTATCAAGAAAGCCCGTTTGATATACCTTATCCTCGCTATCGTAGCTTGCGTCGTTTGTTGAAACCGAAACAAAGCCGTCTTTAATTCCCGTAAAGTAAAGCTCCAGCGTTGCTCTGCTTTCTTCCTCGTATATTCTGAACAGCTCGCGATTGTTATTCGGGTCAAACACGCTGTATGAAACAGTTTTCATAAGCTCATCAGTCTCGTTGATGTCATTTTCGTAGCTATCATATCTTTCGCCGTATGCTATATTGTTAAAATCAATAGAGCTTCCGTAGCCAAGACCGTCCTTAATGATAAGAGGCCAAAAGGACGCTGAATGATCCATTATGCCATACCGTGTTGCAATCCAATATCCACGGCTGTTTTCCGCTATAAAATAGTCGCCAAAGCCGTTTGCGTGACTGCTTGCCCATTCGTACCTTTCACCGGGAACGTAAATAAGCCTCATTCTTGCGCTATCCCCGTCGTCATACTGATAAAAGCTAAAGATTTCATACACGTTCTTGGCACTTTCGTCAGTATAGCGTGTGCAAACGTAAAGCGCATTGTGGTCGAGCTTTTTAATCATTAGCACGTCTTTGTTTTCGTAAACGCGAAGCAAATGCTCCTCGTTCTGTATAAATCCGCTATCGACCCACTTATCAGTAACGCCAACCTTATTTTTCATTCGTTCAATGTCGCCTGCCACGTTCTCAACGGTTAATTCAATAGAGTTCATAAACTGCGTAAACTCAACCATTGAGTGAGAATGCTGTTCAAACTCCGTCCAAGTGTAATGAACGCCGAGAGAATCGGAAAGGCGCATATATTTTTCCGTGTCCGCCATCTTAAGAGGCGTGCCAGAATTAAGGTTAGCAACCTTTGTTCCGTCAATTCCCAAATCAATTTTGGCAAGCACGTTTTCATCAAGCCTTTCATTGGCTAAAAGCAGCTTTGCAGCCTCCGTGCCTGAATCAATTTTTGTCTTACAGCCTGCCAACATAACACTCATACCAAGCACCATAGCAGCAATAAGTAATATAGCAATTATTCTTTTCATACTAAAATTCCCTTCATAAAAGTGATTTACACCTTCATTTTATCTAAATCACCGCTTATTTTCAACATCCTTGGCGCAAGCGGTTAATTTTCAGCGCAAGCGGTATCCTGCTCCTTCTTTACTTTTCACTCTTCACTTTTCACTCCTCACTCAAACTTGTACCGCTTACCTCCGGTTTTTTTATGTTATTATTAGCTTGAAGATAACAATATAAGGAGCAAAAAATGACACGAGGCTGGATAAAATTTCATAGGGATTGGCTTGATAACCCCATAATTACAAAGGACAATGACTACCT